>NZ_CP046128.1:0-600602 GCF_038738535.1 Bacillus pumilus
ATGGAAAATATTTTGGATCTGTGGAATAAAGCACTTCAAAAAATAGAGACAAAGTTGAGCAAACCCAGTTTTGAGACATGGATGAAATCGACAAAAGCCCATTCTCTTCAAGGCGATACGCTTACAATTACGGCACCTAATGAATTTGCTAGAGACTGGCTGGAATCAAGATATCTCCACTTAATTGCTGATACCATCTACGAACTGACAGGTGAAGAGCTCAGCATTAAATTTATTATTCCTCAAAATCAGGATGAAGTGGAAGCCATGCCAAAGTCTCCAATTAAAAAAATGTCTAAAGAAGAGGCCGTTGATATTCCACAAAATATGCTGAATCCAAAATATACATTTGATACTTTTGTTATTGGTTCAGGCAACCGATTTGCGCATGCCGCTTCACTTGCAGTTGCGGAAGCACCGGCAAAAGCATATAACCCGCTCTTTATTTATGGGGGCGTTGGTTTAGGAAAGACTCACTTGATGCATGCGATTGGTCATTATGTCATCGACCATAATCCATCAGCCAAAGTGGTCTATCTATCATCTGAAAAATTTACAAATGAATTTATCAACTCAATCCGAGACAACAAAGCTGTCGATTTCCGTAATCGCTATCGGAATGTAGATGTGCTTTTGATAGATGATATTCAATTTTTAGCAGGAAAAGAACAAACACAAGAAGAGTTTTTCCATACATTCAACACACTTCACGAAGAAAGTAAGCAAATCGTCATTTCTAGTGACCGGCCGCCGAAAGAAATTCCGACACTTGAAGACAGATTACGCTCTCGATTCGAATGGGGCTTAATCACAGACATTACCCCGCCAGATTTAGAAACACGTATTGCAATTTTGCGAAAAAAGGCAAAAGCAGAAGGCTTAGACATTCCGAATGAAGTCATGCTTTATATTGCCAATCAAATCGACAGCAACATTCGTGAACTGGAGGGTGCTTTGATTCGTGTCGTTGCTTACTCTTCTTTAATTAATAAAGACATCAATGCGGATCTAGCAGCTGAGGCCCTAAAGGACATCATTCCTTCATCGAAGCCAAGAGTCATTACAATTAAAGATATTCAAAGAATTGTAGGGCAGCAATTTAATATACGCTTAGAGGATTTCAAAGCGAAGAAACGTACGAAGTCAGTTGCTTATCCAAGACAAATTGCCATGTATCTCTCTAGAGAAATGACCGATTCCTCTCTGCCTAAAATAGGAGAAGAATTTGGAGGTCGTGATCATACGACTGTCATTCATGCTCATGAGAAGATTTCGAAATTAATGGTTGAGGATGAACAGCTTCAGCAGCATGTGAAAGAAATCAAAGAACAATTAAAATAACCAAGCTGATATAATAAGTACGGGAAAATGTGAATAACTAGAGCATAGTCATACACAGTCTGTCCACATGTGGATAGGCTGTCTTTCCTTTCTTTTTACCGACTTATCCACATATTCACAAGCCCTACTATTACTTCTACGATTTTTATTAATAAAATATATATACATGTCATTAAGAAAATTTAGGAGGACCACTATGAAATTCACGATTCAAAAAGATCGTCTTGTCGAAAGTGTCCAAGATGTATTAAAGGCCGTATCCTCTAGAACAACGATACCTATTTTGACAGGGATTAAAATTGTTGCATCTGATGAGGGGGTTTCTCTAACAGGAAGCGACTCTGATATCTCAATTGAATCCTTTATTCCTCAAAGAGATGGAGATTTAGAAGTAATCACGATTGACCGTCCAGGGAGTATTGTGCTTCAGGCCCGCTTCTTTAGTGAAATTGTGAAGAAACTGCCAATGGCTACTGTCGAAATTGAAGTAGAACAAAATCACCTCACGATCATCCGTTCTGGTTCAGCGGAATTTAACTTAAACGGCTTAGATGCTGAGGAATATCCGCATCTGCCGCAAATTGAAGAGCATCATGCATTTCAAGTCCCGACAGATTTGCTTAAAAACTTAATTCGTCAAACCGTTTTTGCAGTGTCCACCTCAGAAACACGACCTATCTTGACAGGTGTAAACTGGAAGGTAGAGAAAGGTGAATTAATATGCACAGCGACGGATAGCCACCGTCTTGCTTTAAGAAAAGCGAAGTTGGATATTGACGAGGAAAGCTCATACAATGTCGTAATTCCAGGGAAGAGTTTAACAGAGCTAAGTAGAATCCTTGATGACGGACAAGATCTTGTGAGCATCGTGATTACAGAAACGCAAGTTCTCTTTAAAGCACAAAACGTGTTGTTCTTCTCAAGATTGCTGGATGGTAATTATCCAGATACAGCTCGCCTGATCCCGCAAGAAAGTAAAACGGATGTCGTGGTCAACACGAAGGAATTCCTTCAAGCTATTGATCGTGCATCACTTTTGGCAAGAGAAGGACGCAATAATGTCGTAAAGCTGTCAGCTGATCCTGAACAAAGCCTTGAGATTTCTTCTAATTCACCTGAAATCGGTAAAGTAGTCGAAACGGTTCAAGCGGATGACATTAAAGGGGAGGACCTCAAAATCTCCTTCAGTCCAAAATATATGCTGGATGCGTTAAAAGTATTAGAGGGAACAGAAATTCATGTAAGCTTCACTGGTGCCATGAGACCGTTCCTGTTGCGCACGCCAAATGATGATTCAATCTTGCAGTTGATTCTCCCAGTCAGAACATATTAATCCAATCTAAAATAGCTGCTGTGTGAGTGCACAGCAGCTTTTCTTCTCGTTTACCATGCTTTCTTTCATCCTAGTTCGCTTTCCCCCTTTCCTTCTTGTCTTGTTTTTTAGTACAATTAGATATTAGTGATATTGAAAGAGGTCGATATAATGCCTAATCTTATAACCATTGAGAAAGAAATGATTACTTTAGGGCAGTTTTTGAAATTAGCCGAAGTCATCCAATCTGGCGGAATGGCGAAATGGTTTTTAAGTGAACATGAGGTGTTCATTAATCAAGAGCCAGATAATAGACGGGGACGCAAACTATACCCAGGAGATGTTGTCGAGATAGAAGGTTATGGCACATTTCAAGTTGTGAATTAGAAACGGGTGACAATACATGTACATTCAAAGTCTGGCGTTAACTTCATACAGAAACTATGAACACACTGAGCTTCAATTCGACAACAAGGTGAATGTCATGATCGGTGAGAATGCCCAAGGTAAAACGAACTTGATGGAAGCGATCTATGTATTGTCGATGGCAAAGTCGCATCGTACGTCAAATGATAAAGAACTTATCCGATGGGACCAAGACTATGCTAAAATAGAAGGTAGAGTCATCAAAAAAAATGGTCCACTCCCAATGCAGCTCGTGATCTCAAAAAAAGGGAAAAAGGGCAAGGTCAATCACATTGAACAACAGAAGCTCAGTCATTATGTTGGTGCGTTAAACACCATCATGTTTGCACCAGAGGACTTAAGTCTTGTGAAGGGCAGCCCGCAAATCCGCAGAAGATTCCTCGATATGGAGATTGGACAAGTTTCGGCTGTCTACTTGCATGATTTATCGCTCTATCAAAAAATCCTCTCTCAGCGGAATCATTACTTGAAACAATTGCAGACAAGAAAGCAAACGGATCAAGCGATGCTGGAGGTTTTAACAGAGCAGTTGATTGATGCGGCAGTGAAAGTGGTCAAAAGACGACTGACTTTTACGAAACAGCTCGAGAAATGGGCGCAGCCGCTGCATTTTGGCATTTCTAGAGAGCTAGAAACACTCACGCTCCAATACCAGACGGCGATAGAGGTATCAGAAGCGTCAGACTTGTCGAAAATAAAGAATAGCTATGAAGAATCGTTTCAGAAACTAAGAGACAGAGAAATAGACCGAGGAGTGACACTGTGGGGACCTCACAGAGATGACCTTCTTTTCTTTGTGAATGGTCGGGATGTTCAGACATATGGCTCTCAAGGGCAGCAAAGAACAACAGCTCTTTCACTAAAGCTGGCAGAAATCGACCTGATACATGAAGAAATCGGAGAATATCCCATTCTTCTACTCGATGATGTTTTATCTGAACTTGATGATTACAGACAGTCTCATTTGCTCCATACCATTCAGGGACGTGTACAGACCTTCGTCACCACAACAAGTGTTGAAGGCATCGATCACGCCACCTTGAAAGAAGCGGAAATTTTCAGAGTAGCCAGTGGAAAAGTAATTGACTGATAAATGAGGTGTGAGTCTTGTATATTCATTTAGGTGATGATTGTGTTGTTTCTACACGAGAGATTGTCGCAATTGTTGATTACAAAATGAGGTCGTCTTCTGTTGTAGAAGAGTTTCTCCAAAAACAAGAAGAACAAATCATTTCGTTATCACAAGGAACACCCAAATCCATCGTCGTCACAACTGAATCTGTTTATTACTCTCCTCTTTCCTCAAGCACGCTCAAAAAACGTGCTTCATTTGTGATTGAAATTGAAGTCTAAAAGCTCAATTCATATAAATATATCGTTTAAGAAAAGTGTAGGTGAATGTACGTGGCAATGGAACAGCAACATAATAGTTATGATGAAAATCAGATACAGGTGCTCGAAGGACTAGAAGCTGTTAGAAAACGTCCAGGAATGTACATCGGGTCAACCAGTGCAAAAGGACTTCACCATCTTGTATGGGAAATTGTCGACAACAGTATTGATGAGGCTTTAGCTGGATATTGCACAGATATTACGGTGCAAATTGAAAAGGATAATAGCATTACAGTGAAAGATAATGGCCGCGGGATTCCGGTTGGGATTCATGAGAAAATGGGACGTCCTGCTGTAGAGGTCATTATGACTGTTCTTCACGCTGGCGGTAAATTTGACGGCAGCGGTTATAAAGTATCTGGCGGTCTGCATGGCGTAGGGGCATCTGTTGTTAATGCGTTATCTACGACCTTAGACGTGACCGTATATCGTGACGGGAAAATTCATTATCAACAATTCAAACGCGGTGTTCCAGCTGGAGATTTAGAGATCATTGGTGAAACAGATGTTACAGGGACAACCACTCATTTTGTGCCAGATCCAGAAATTTTTACTGAAACCATTGAATTTGATTACGACACACTTGCCAACCGTGTACGTGAGTTAGCTTTCTTAACAAAAGGTGTAAACATCATTATTGAAGATTTACGTGAAGGTAAAGAACGACGAAATGAATACTGCTATGAAGGCGGTATTAAGAGCTATGTAGAACATTTAAATCGCTCAAAAGAAGTCGTTCATGAAGAACCCGTTTACATCGAAGGTGAAAAAGACGGAATCACGATTGAAGTGGCGTTACAATATAACGATTCCTATACAAGCAACATCTATTCCTTCGCCAACAATATCAACACGTATGAAGGCGGAACGCACGAAGCAGGCTTTAAAACAGGTTTGACGCGTGTTATCAATGATTATGCTCGTAAGAATGGCGTATTCAAAGATGGAGACTCGAATTTGAGCGGTGAAGATGTGCGAGAAGGCTTAACAGCCATTATCTCCATCAAACATCCAGATCCTCAATTCGAAGGACAAACGAAGACAAAGCTTGGGAACTCAGAAGCAAGAACCATTACCGACTCCCTTTTCTCCGAAGCACTTGAGAAATTCCTCTTAGAGAATCCTGATGCTGCAAAGAAAATTGTGGAGAAAGGCGTGATGGCAGCTCGTGCAAGAATGGCTGCCAAAAAGGCACGTGAGCTGACAAGACGTAAAAGTGCACTGGAAGTCTCCAGCTTACCGGGGAAACTGGCGGACTGTTCTTCTAAAGACCCTTCCATCTCTGAACTCTATATCGTAGAGGGAGATTCTGCGGGCGGATCTGCTAAGCAAGGCCGTGATCGTCACTTCCAAGCGATCTTACCGTTAAGAGGGAAGATCCTAAACGTTGAAAAAGCGCGACTAGATAAAATTCTATCGAACAACGAGGTTCGTTCAATGATTACAGCATTAGGAACTGGAATCGGAGAAGACTTCACTTTAGAGAAAGCTCGCTATCACAAAGTTGTGATCATGACGGATGCCGATGTGGATGGAGCGCACATTCGAACGCTGCTTTTAACATTCTTCTATCGCTACATGCGTGAAATTATTGAAAACGGTTATGTGTATATTGCACAGCCGCCTTTATATAAAGTGCAGCAAGGAAAACGTGTTGAGTACGTGTATAACGACAAACAGCTAGATGAGCTGTTAAAAACACTTCCTCAAACACCAAAACCTGGACTTCAGCGTTATAAAGGTCTTGGAGAGATGAATGCCACTCAGCTTTGGGAAACAACAATGGACCCTGATGCGAGAACACTTCTTCAAGTCACACTTGAGGATGCGATCGATGCTGATGAGACATTTGAAATGCTCATGGGAGATAAAGTAGAGCCGAGAAGAAACTTTATCGAAGAAAACGCGCAATACGTGAAAAACCTCGATATTTAGATAGATCCCTACTGAGAACAACCTTATTTCTTGTTTGGAATAAGGTTGTTTTTCAAGAAATAGGGGCGTATAACCAATGTCCTGTTTTTCCGTGTTTTCGTTGATTTTCTAGTAAATAAATGTGTATAAAGACGAGATTATTGATATAATGGAGAATAGTCTTGTGAAGATAAATACATATTTTACTCCCACATAATTTATTTCATGTGATACGTAAAGGGAGGTTCTTATAGTGAGTGAACAACATACACCAAATGTACGCGAAGTGAATATTAGTCAAGAAATGCGTACGTCCTTTTTAGATTATGCAATGAGTGTGATTGTGTCGCGTGCATTACCAGATGTGCGAGACGGATTAAAGCCCGTGCATCGAAGAATTTTGTATGCGATGAATGACCTAGGTATGACAAGTGATAAACCATTTAAGAAATCTGCACGTATCGTTGGGGAAGTTATCGGTAAGTATCACCCTCACGGTGACAGCGCTGTATACGAAGCAATGGTTCGTATGGCGCAAGACTTCAACTATCGTTATATGTTAGTTGATGGTCATGGAAACTTTGGTTCAGTCGATGGAGACGGAGCAGCGGCGATGCGTTATACCGAGGCGCGTCTATCGAAGATTTCTATGGAAATCCTCCGTGATATCACAAAGGATACCATTGATTATCAAGATAACTATGACGGCAGTGAAAGAGAGCCAATGGTGATGCCTGCAAGATTCCCGAACTTATTGGTCAACGGAGCGACAGGAATTGCTGTAGGAATGGCGACCAATATTCCGCCGCACCAATTAGGTGAAGTGATTGATGGGGTATTGGCCATCAGTCAAAACCCGGAAATGACAACACAGGAGCTTATGGATATCATCCCAGGGCCAGATTTCCCAACAGCAGGTCAAATCATTGGCCGAAGTGGTATTCGAAAGGCGTATGAAACAGGGCGCGGCTCTATTACATTAAGAGCAAAATCGAATATTGAGGAAACATCTAGCGGAAAACAGCGCATTGTTATCAATGAGATCCCGTACCAAGTCAACAAAGCCCGTTTGATTGAAAAAATTGCTGATCTTGTGCGTGATAAAAAGATTGATGGCATTACAGATTTGCGTGATGAATCAGATCGTAATGGTATGCGTATTGTCATTGAACTGCGAAGAGACGCAAACGTCCATGTTCTATTAAACAATCTTTATAAACAAACGACACTTCAAACGTCATTTGGTATCAACTTATTAGCACTTGTTGATGGACAGCCGAAAGTCTTGTCCCTCAAACAATGTCTTGAGTATTATCTAGAGCATCAAAAAGTGATCATTCGCAGAAGAACGGCGTATGAGCTGCGTAAAGCAGAAGCAAGAGCACACATTTTAGAAGGCCTCAGAATTGCACTTGATCACTTAGATGAAGTCATTGCTTTAATTAGAGGCTCTCAAACTGCGGAAATTGCGAGAAATGGTTTGATGGAAAACTATAGCTTGTCTGAAAAACAGGCACAGGCCATTCTTGATATGCGACTTCAGCGTTTGACTGGCCTAGAACGAGAAAAGATAGAAGATGAATATAAAGGACTTGTTGATTTGATTGCTGAATTAAAAGCCATTTTAGCAGACAATGAGAAAGTACTTGAAATCATTAGAGAAGAATTAACAGAAATTAAAGAACGCTTTAATGATACGCGCCGGACTGAAATTGTGACAGCGGGTATTGAAACAATTGAAGACGAAGATTTGATTCCTGTTGAGAACATCGTGATTACGCTGACGCATAATGGTTATATCAAGCGTCTCCCTGCATCAACATACCGCAGTCAAAAAAGAGGCGGTAAAGGTGTCCAAGGAATGGGAACCAACGAAGATGATTTCGTTGAACAGTTGATTTCAACCTCGACCCACGATACGATTCTTTTCTTCTCTAATAAAGGGAAGGTTTATCGTGCGAAAGGGTATGAGATTCCTGAATTCGGACGGACAGCGAAAGGGATTCCGATCATTAACCTTCTTGAAGTAGAAAAGGGAGAATGGATTAACGCCATTATTCCAGTAAGCGAATTTGATGAAAATTCGTATCTCTTCTTTACAACAAGACACGGTGTATCAAAACGGACGACATTGTCTCAGTTTGCTAACATTCGAAACAACGGTCTTATTGCACTCAGCCTTCGTGACGAAGATGAACTGATGGCTGTTCGTTTAACCAATGGAGAAAAACAAATCATCATTGGAACGAAAAAGGGGATGCTGATCCGTTTTGACGAGACAGATGTTCGTGAAATGGGACGTACGGCAGCTGGAGTGAAAGGTATCACACTTTCCGAAGATGACATTGTCGTGGGTATGGAAATCCTTGAACCAGATGCAAACGTATTGATTGTAACTGAAAAAGGATATGGTAAACTAACCCCTGAAAAAGAATACCGTGTGCAAAGTCGTGGCGGTAAAGGTCTTAAAACGTGCAAAATCACTGACAACAACGGTCCGCTTGTCGCAGTGAAGGCAACTAATGCTGAAGCCGAAGAAGACTTGATGATTATTACAGGAAGCGGTGTAATCATTCGTATGGCCGTTTCTGACATTTCGACAACAGGTCGAGTCACTCAAGGTGTCCGCCTAATCCGCCTCGGTGATGAGGAACATGTCGCTACAGTGGCATTAGTTGAACAATCACAAGAAGACGATGAAGAGATTAGTGAAGAGAACGTAGAAAATATAGAGTCAGATCAAGAGCAATCTGAGTAAAAATGAAGCCGGTTCTTCACCGGCTTTATTTTTTTTTGAAAAAACATCATTTTTTTTGAAATTTATAATGCTTTTTTCATAGATATGTGTTAATCTTTCAAAGGAGCAAAAAGAGGCTCTATTTTTTATCTCATTCTCAGTAAAAACTTCTTTAAAAAAACGAAATGTTTTTTAAGAAAAATGTTGACTGTTGATAGAGATACATGATATATTTAAGTGGTCGCTTTAAGAGAGTGGCACACAAGTTCTTTGAAAACTAAACAAGACAAAACGTACCTGTTAATTCGAGTTTTTATAAAAAAATCCTATGAAATATCATAGGTAGTCAGTCAAACTGGCGAAAAACAAAACTTCGGTTTTGTACTTTTTCGGAGAGTTTGATCCTGGCTCAGGACGAACGCTGGCGGCGTGCCTAATACATGCAAGTCGAGCGGACAGAAGGGAGCTTGCTCCCGGATGTTAGCGGCGGACGGGTGAGTAACACGTGGGTAACCTGCCTGTAAGACTGGGATAACTCCGGGAAACCGGAGCTAATACCGGATAGTTCCTTGAACCGCATGGTTCAAGGATGAAAGACGGTTTCGGCTGTCACTTACAGATGGACCCGCGGCGCATTAGCTAGTTGGTGGGGTAATGGCTCACCAAGGCGACGATGCGTAGCCGACCTGAGAGGGTGATCGGCCACACTGGGACTGAGACACGGCCCAGACTCCTACGGGAGGCAGCAGTAGGGAATCTTCCGCAATGGACGAAAGTCTGACGGAGCAACGCCGCGTGAGTGATGAAGGTTTTCGGATCGTAAAGCTCTGTTGTTAGGGAAGAACAAGTGCGAGAGTAACTGCTCGCACCTTGACGGTACCTAACCAGAAAGCCACGGCTAACTACGTGCCAGCAGCCGCGGTAATACGTAGGTGGCAAGCGTTGTCCGGAATTATTGGGCGTAAAGGGCTCGCAGGCGGTTTCTTAAGTCTGATGTGAAAGCCCCCGGCTCAACCGGGGAGGGTCATTGGAAACTGGGAAACTTGAGTGCAGAAGAGGAGAGTGGAATTCCACGTGTAGCGGTGAAATGCGTAGAGATGTGGAGGAACACCAGTGGCGAAGGCGACTCTCTGGTCTGTAACTGACGCTGAGGAGCGAAAGCGTGGGGAGCGAACAGGATTAGATACCCTGGTAGTCCACGCCGTAAACGATGAGTGCTAAGTGTTAGGGGGTTTCCGCCCCTTAGTGCTGCAGCTAACGCATTAAGCACTCCGCCTGGGGAGTACGGTCGCAAGACTGAAACTCAAAGGAATTGACGGGGGCCCGCACAAGCGGTGGAGCATGTGGTTTAATTCGAAGCAACGCGAAGAACCTTACCAGGTCTTGACATCCTCTGACAACCCTAGAGATAGGGCTTTCCCTTCGGGGACAGAGTGACAGGTGGTGCATGGTTGTCGTCAGCTCGTGTCGTGAGATGTTGGGTTAAGTCCCGCAACGAGCGCAACCCTTGATCTTAGTTGCCAGCATTTAGTTGGGCACTCTAAGGTGACTGCCGGTGACAAACCGGAGGAAGGTGGGGATGACGTCAAATCATCATGCCCCTTATGACCTGGGCTACACACGTGCTACAATGGACAGAACAAAGGGCTGCGAGACCGCAAGGTTTAGCCAATCCCATAAATCTGTTCTCAGTTCGGATCGCAGTCTGCAACTCGACTGCGTGAAGCTGGAATCGCTAGTAATCGCGGATCAGCATGCCGCGGTGAATACGTTCCCGGGCCTTGTACACACCGCCCGTCACACCACGAGAGTTTGCAACACCCGAAGTCGGTGAGGTAACCTTTATGGAGCCAGCCGCCGAAGGTGGGGCAGATGATTGGGGTGAAGTCGTAACAAGGTAGCCGTATCGGAAGGTGCGGCTGGATCACCTCCTTTCTAAGGATATATGGAGCAGTGTGCGTTTTCGTCTTGTTTAGTTTTGAAGGAACTTGCAAAAGATCCTACAATATCATATCTTCGATATGAAAGATGGGCCTGTAGCTCAGCTGGTTAGAGCGCACGCCTGATAAGCGTGAGGTCGGTGGTTCGAGTCCACTCAGGCCCACCATCTTCTATTAAATCGGGGCCTTAGCTCAGCTGGGAGAGCGCCTGCCTTGCACGCAGGAGGTCAGCGGTTCGATCCCGCTAGGCTCCACCAACGTGTTCTTTGAAAACTAGATAACAATAAGTAATACATTCACATTGAATGCAATGCAAAGTTCATCACACATAGTGATTCTTTCTAAAGTAAGAAATGGTTAAGTTAGAAAGGGCGCACGGTGGATGCCTTGGCACTAGGAGCCGATGAAGGACGGGACGAACACCGATATGCTTCGGGGAGCTGTAAGCAAGCTTTGATCCGGAGATTTCCGAATGGGGAAACCCACTGCTCGTAATGGAGTAGTATCCATACTTGAATACATAGAGTATGAGAAGGCATACCCGGGGAACTGAAACATCTAAGTACCCGGAGGAAGAGAAAGCAAATGCGATTCCCTGAGTAGCGGCGAGCGAAACGGGAACAGCCCAAACCAAGAGGCTTGCCTCTTGGGGTTGTAGGACACTCTATACGGAGTTACAAAGGAACGATATAAGCGAAGAGGTCTGGAAAGGCCCGCCAAAGAAGGTAACAGCCCTGTAACTGAAATGTTGTTCTCTCCAGAGTGGATCCTGAGTACGGCGGAACACGTGAAATTCCGTCGGAATCCGGGAGGACCATCTCCCAAGGCTAAATACTCCCTAGTGACCGATAGTGAACCAGTACCGTGAGGGAAAGGTGAAAAGCACCCCGGAAGGGGAGTGAAATAGATCCTGAAACCGTGTGCCTACAAGTAGTCAGAGCCCGTTAATGGGTGATGGCGTGCCTTTTGTAGAATGAACCGGCGAGTTACGATCCCGTGCAAGGTTAAGCAGAAGATGCGGAGCCGCAGCGAAAGCGAGTCTGAATAGGGCGCATGAGTACGTGGTCGTAGACCCGAAACCAGGTGATCTACCCATGTCCAGGGTGAAGTTCAGGTAACACTGAATGGAGGCCCGAACCCACGCACGTTGAAAAGTGCGGGGATGAGGTGTGGGTAGGGGTGAAATGCCAATCGAACCTGGAGATAGCTGGTTCTCTCCGAAATAGCTTTAGGGCTAGCCTCAAGGTAAGAGTCTCGGAGGTAGAGCACTGATTGGACTAGGGGCCCCTACCGGGTTACCGAATTCAGTCAAACTCCGAATGCCGATGACTTATCCTTGGGAGTCAGACTGCGAGTGATAAGATCCGTAGTCGAAAGGGAAACAGCCCAGACCGCCAGCTAAGGTCCCAAAGTATACGTTAAGTGGAAAAGGATGTGGAGTTGCTTAGACAACCAGGATGTTGGCTTAGAAGCAGCCACCATTTAAAGAGTGCGTAATAGCTCACTGGTCGAGTGACTCTGCGCCGAAAATGTACCGGGGCTAAACGTATCACCGAAGCTGCGGACTGTTCTGACGAACAGTGGTAGGAGAGCGTTCTAAGTGCTGTGAAGTCAGACCGGAAGGACTGGTGGAGCGCTTAGAAGTGAGAATGCCGGTATGAGTAGCGAAAGACGGGTGAGAATCCCGTCCACCGAATGCCTAAGGTTTCCTGAGGAAGGCTCGTCCGCTCAGGGTTAGTCGGGACCTAAGCCGAGGCCGAAAGGCGTAGGCGATGGACAACAGGTTGATATTCCTGTACCACCTCCTCACCATTTGAGCAATGGGGGGACGCAGGAGGATAGGGTAAGCGCGGTATTGGATATCCGCGTCCAAGCAGTTAGGCTGGGAAATAGGCAAATCCGTTTCCCGTAAAGGCTGAGCTGTGATGGCGAGCGAAATTTAGTAGCGAAGTTCCTGATTCCACACTGCCAAGAAAAGCCTCTAGCGAGGTGAGAGGTGCCCGTACCGCAAACCGACACAGGTAGGCGAGGAGAGAATCCTAAGGTGATCGAGAGAACTCTCGTTAAGGAACTCGGCAAAATGACCCCGTAACTTCGGGAGAAGGGGTGCTTCTTAGGGTGTTAAAGCCCCGAGAAGCCGCAGTGAATAGGCCCAGGCGACTGTTTAGCAAAAACACAGGTCTCTGCGAAGCCGTAAGGCGAAGTATAGGGGCTGACGCCTGCCCGGTGCTGGAAGGTTAAGAGGAGCGCTTAGCGTAAGCGAAGGTGCGAATTGAAGCCCCAGTAAACGGCGGCCGTAACTATAACGGTCCTAAGGTAGCGAAATTCCTTGTCGGGTAAGTTCCGACCCGCACGAAAGGCGCAACGATCTGGGCACTGTCTCAACGAGAGACTCGGTGAAATTATAGTACCTGTGAAGATGCAGGTTACCCGCGACAGGACGGAAAGACCCCGTGGAGCTTTACTGCAGCCTGATATTGAATGTTGGTACAGCTTGTACAGGATAGGTAGGAGCCTTGGAAACCGGAGCGCTAGCTTCGGTGGAGGCATCGGTGGGATACTACCCTGGCTGTATTGACCTTCTAACCCGCTGCCCTTATCGGGCAGGGAGACAGTGTCAGGTGGGCAGTTTGACTGGGGCGGTCGCCTCCTAAAATGTAACGGAGGCGCCCAAAGGTTCCCTCAGAATGGTTGGAAATCATTCGCAGAGTGTAAAGGCACAAGGGAGCTTGACTGCGAGACCTACAAGTCGAGCAGGGACGAAAGTCGGGCTTAGTGATCCGGTGGTTCCGCATGGAAGGGCCATCGCTCAACGGATAAAAGCTACCCCGGGGATAACAGGCTTATCTCCCCCAAGAGTCCACATCGACGGGGAGGTTTGGCACCTCGATGTCGGCTCATCGCATCCTGGGGCTGTAGTCGGTCCCAAGGGTTGGGCTGTTCGCCCATTAAAGCGGTACGCGAGCTGGGTTCAGAACGTCGTGAGACAGTTCGGTCCCTATCCGTCGCGGGCGCAGGAAATTTGAGAGGAGCTGTCCTTAGTACGAGAGGACCGGGATGGACGCACCGCTGGTGTACCAGTTGTTCTGCCAAGGGCATCGCTGGGTAGCTATGTGCGGACGGGATAAGTGCTGAAAGCATCTAAGCATGAAGCCCCCCTCAAGATGAGATTTCCCATTCCGCAAGGAAGTAAGATCCCTGAAAGATGATCAGGTTGATAGGTCTGAGGTGGAAGCGTGGTGACACGTGGAGCTGACAGATACTAATAGATCGAGGACTTAACCTATATTCTAATGTGAAGCATGAACATTGTTATCTAGTTTTGAGAGAACATTCTCTCCATCAGGTTTGGTGGCGATAGCGAAGAGGTCACACCCGTTCCCATACCGAACACGGAAGTTAAGCTCTTCAGCGCCGATGGTAGTTGGGGGTCTCCCCCTGTGAGAGTAGGACGCCGCCAAGCTTTTCTAAGGATCAGTTCCATACGGAACTGGTCTTTTTTGTGTTTTCTTCTAACAGCATCATGATATAAGCTGGGAACTTCTCTTCGGCAATCTCCATGTAGCGTTCAATCATGACGTAATCATCACTAATGTATTGAGACAGCAGCTCGTACCACCATTCAGTTTCGTAGCGGGCAATCATACTGAGGTTATACATTAATAAGTAATGGCTGATGATCTCAGGAATCCCTAAAAATGAATCACGAGTTGACGGAATAAACCATTGATCCATTTCTAAATCATAATGAAGATGAGTAGCGAGCGCTGGATTTTCTTCTAGAGCTACATCAAACGTCAGCTTTTTGGCTTCTCTTTGCTTGAGTTTCCAACTTGTATGGAACTCAAAGTATTCAATAAAGCGTTCAGCAGACATGTTATAAAGCAATGGAATATGATCTTGAATCATCATCCCATTAACCTTTTCCACTTTAACTAATGTCGAGGGCTGCTTTTGAAACTCCAGAATATGACTCATTTCAGGTATCTTTGAAAGGAGATGAATCATCGTAAATCGCTCATCTTCAAGACCATTTAAATGAAATAGATGCTTTAACACATGCATGCATAGTCCATTTCGCTGAATTTTCACTTCATCTTCACTAAAACGGTAGTGCTGCTTCTTTCTCTTTCTCGATGTTACGCCGTGGGCCAAAACAGAGGTTTGAGAAGGATAGTGAGGATCAACTGTCAGTAAACATGCCTTTAGCAACTGAGCCATTCCATAAAACAATAAAATCGGCTTCAGTTCGAGTGGAGCGATAGCTGCCTGTTCATAGAACGTATGGCCATGCTTTAAAAAGTAAATAAACCGTTCACAGTTTTTATAGGCTTGCTGGTTTGCATCTTGAATGCTTCGTTTCTCATATTGTTGATATAGAAACTTTTGGGAAGTTTCGAGTGAGTAAAAACGTTTTAAATCCTTCCATCCTGAACTTTTCATCTTCTTCCTCAACTCTCTTTATATTTTCTAAAAATTGCAACTGTTTGTTGCTTCCTTGACATGCTGTTTCCTAGTTGATAATCTACATATAATATTTTGCCGAAAAGAGGGGGATTTACTAATGTGGGAAAGTAAATTTTCAAAAGAAGGTTTGACGTTTGACGATGTTTTGCTTGTTCCAGCTAAGTCTGAAGTACTTCCGCGTGATGTCGATTTATCAGTTGAGTTAACAAGCACATTAAAACTAAACATTCCAATTATCAGTGCAGGAATGGACACGGTGACGGAATCACAAATGGCGATTGCAATGGCACGTCAAGGTGGTCTTGGTATCATTCATAAGAACATGTCTATTGAGCAACAAGCAGAACAAGTGGATAAAGTAAAACGTTCAGAGCGCGGCGTTATTACAAATCCATTCTTCTTAACACCTGAGCATCAAGTATTTGATGCAGAGCACCTAATGGGTAAATACCGTATTTCAGGTGTACCGATTGTAAATAACGAAGAAGATCAAAAGCTTGTTGGTATTATTACGAACCGTGACCTTCGTTTTATTTCGGATTATTCAATGAAGATTAGCGACGTGATGACAAAAGAGGAACTTGTGACAGCTTCTGTAGGTACGACGTTAGAAGAAGCTGAAAAAATCCTACAGCAATATAAAATTGAAAAATTACCTCTTTTAGATGACGAAGGAACGTTAAAAGGTCTCATCACCATCAAAGATATTGAAAAAGTGATCGAATTCCCTAACTCCTCTAAAGATGCACATGGCCGTTTAATTGTTGGTGCCGCTGTTGGTGTCACTGGCGATACAATGACTCGTGTGAGAAAATTAGTCGAAGCCAATGTTGATGTCGTTGTCATTGATACTGCACATGGTCATTCACAAGGTGTTCTAAACACTGTATCGAAAATCCGTGAAACGTATCCTTCTCTTAATATCATTGCTGGTAATGTTGCAACAGCCGAAGCAACTAAAGCATTATTTGAAGCAGGAGCAGATATTGTGAAAGTCGGTATCGGACCAGGGTCTATTTGTACAACACGTGTTGTTGCAGGTGTTGGTGTACCACAAATCACAGCAATCTATGACTGTGCAACAGAAGCAAGAAAACATGGTAAAGCTATTATTGCAGATGGTGGAATTAAATATTCAGGTGATATCGTAAAAGCTCTAGCATCTGGTGGACATGCTGTTATGCTTGGAAGCCTTCTAGCTGGTACATCTGAAAGCCCAGGAGACACAGAAATTTTCCAAGGTAGACGCTTCAAAGTTTATCGCGGTATGGGTTCAGTCGCTGCAATGGAAAAAGGAAGTAAAGATCGTTACTTCCAAGAAGATAATAAAAAATTCGTTCCAGAAGGTATTGAAGGCCGTACACCGTACAAAGGACCAGTCGTTGATACAGTGTATCAACTAGTTGGCGGTATCCGTTCTGGTATGGGCTATTGTGGAACACAGGACTTACGCTCACTTAGAGAAGACGCACAGTTCATTCGCATGACTGGTGCAGGACTTCGTGAGAGTCATCCACATGATGTACAAATTACAAAAGAATCACCAAACTACACAATTTCTTGATAAATTGTGACAATCAAATTACATTTGACAGGGTCTATGACTCTGTCTATTTTTTTTGTCTTTATTGTGATAAAATTTATACTGTTGTGTTGAAATAAGCCCTTGTGGATTAAATATATATGAAATACGTCGAAAAAAGATGAATACGGAGGTATGACGATTGAACAGCAAGATGTTGAAACAGCTTATGGTCTCTATCCTTGCACTGGCATTGATTGTGACAGCATTTACACCAATGTCCAAAGCAAAAGCAGCTGAAGATCCATTCAATGTGAATGCGAAAGCAGCGATCCTAATTGAAGCTTCTACAGGTAAAATTCTTTATAGTAAAAACGCAGAACAAAGACTGCCTATTGCAAGTATGGCAAAGATGATGACAGAGTATCTATTACTAGAGGCGATTGCTGAAGGCAAAGTGAAATGGGATCAAACGTATACGCCAGATGATTATGTATACGAAATTTCTCAGGACCGCAGTTTATCAAACGTTCCTTTGAGAAAAGATGGCTCGTATACAGTGAAAGAACTTTATCAAGCAACGGCTATTTATTCGGCAAATGCAGCAGCGATTGGCTTAGCAGAAGTGATCGCTGGATCAGAATCGAAGTTCGTTGAAAAAATGAACGCAAAAGCGAAAGAACTTGGTTTAACTAACTACAAATTCGTGAATGCAACTGGACTAGAAAATAAAGATTTACATGGCAAACAGCCAAAAGGTACAGGCCCTGATGAAGAAAGTGAAGTATCTGCGAAAGATATGGCATTGCTTGCACAGCATCTCATCAAAGACCATCCAGAAATTCTTGAAACATCAAGTATCGCGAAAACAAAGTTCAGAGAAGGCACAGACGATGAAATGGACATGCCTAACTGGAACTTCATGCTTAAAGGACTTGTGAAGGAATATGAAGGTGTAGACGGTCTGAAGACAGGCTCTACGGATTCAGCTGGTTCTAGCTTCACAGGTACCGCAAAACAAGGTGACATGCGTGTCATCGCTGTGATCTTGAATGCAAAAGGTAATCTTCATACAGCACGTTTCGACGTGGCGAAAAAACTGTTCGACTATGCATTTAAAAACTTCACGATGAAAGAAATGTACAAAAAAGGTCAACAGATCAAAGGACATGAAAACATCGAAGTCGATAAAGGCAAAGACAAAGAAGTACCTGTCGTCACGAAAGAAGCTTTCTCTGTGCCAGTAAAAAATGGCGACGAAAAGAGCTTTAAAGCAAAAGTAAATATCGAGAAAAAGAAACTAGAAGCTCCTATTAAAAAAGGAACGAAGGTTGGCATGCTGACGACTTCTTATTCTGGTGATGAGAAGGACTACGGCTATTTGAATAAAGATCAATCAGGTGTTGAGCTTATAACGAAAACAGGCGATGAAAAAGCAAACTGGTTCATCCTTGCAATGCGTAGTGTAGGTGGATTCTTCGCTGGCATTTGGGGCGGAATCGTTGACACAGTAAAAGGTTGGTTCTAATAAAAAACTGCTCTCTATGCATAGAGAGCAGTTTTTTTATCGTTAAAAGAAAAGTGATTGTTTTTGATTTTGAGGAGTGGACAAGGCTTGCTGAAAAATACCACATAACTTTTCCACGCCCTCGGTCAGTGCCTTTTCATTCACATAAGAAAAGCTGAGGCGGATATAGTTTTGCTTCGGCTCTCCAGGATAGCACACAGAGCCAGGCAGAAAGGTAATTTGCTGCTTACGTGCCTCATGCAGCAGTGCACGTGTATCGACCCAGGAAGGAAAGCTAAGCCATAAATTGAGCCCGCCCTGAGGGATTTGCCACGTCACATCTTTTGGTGCATGCTTCGTTAATACATCTATCATTAAATCACGTCTCACCTTCAAGGCGGTTCTCAGCTTTTTCGTATGATCAATCATCTTCTTCGAAGTCAGAAATGGCAGAATGGCTTTTTGTGTGAGAAGAGGGCTGCCTAAATCATTATTGGCCTTTGCAGCTAATAAACGATTAAATATCGAGCCTGAGGCGGTGATAATCCCAATTCTGCATCCTGGAGCCAGTGTTTTACTTAATCCTCGCAAATAAATGACGTGTCCATCATGATCAAGACTTTTGATAGGTGCTGGCGGCTTCTTTTCGAAATAAAGCTCACGATAAGGATCATCCTCTACAATGAGACAATCAATGCTTTGAGCCAGTAAGAGAAGTTGTTTTCTGCGTTTCATTGACATACTGGCCCCTGTCGGACTGTGAAAAGTAGGAATCGTGTAGATGAGCTTTGGTTTATATTTATCACAAATGCTTTGAAGCTGCTTCATGTTCATGCCTTCATGATCAACAGGGACTGTAATAATTCTTGCCCCTCTGCCCATAAAGACATCAATGGCGCCTGGATAAGTCGGTGCTTCCATGACAACTACATCATCAGGACCGATAAACGCACGTGCGACCAAATCAAGCCCTTGCTGAGAACCACTAGTTACAAGGATATTTTCAGGAGTAGAAGGCACACCCAGCTTTTCTAAAAAAGACTGAATGACTTGCCTAAGCTGAAGATCCCCTTGAATTTCCCCATACTTCGACATGATTTGAGGATGTCTGGCTAGTACGTGCTGCATTTCTTTTTCTAAATACCGGTTTGGCAAAAGCCCTGGATCAATCATAGAGGAAGAAAGGTTGATCGCTTCTTCGACATAGTGATACTGAGCAAATTGAGACCGAGGTAAATAATCCGGAATGGATAACTGCCAATCAAAAGAGGTAGATGATGGAACCGGAATATCTGACTGCTTTTGCAGCTCATCCACAAACGTCCCTTTACCTTGCACAGTCGTTAAATATCCGTCGTCCTTCAGCCGTGTGTATGCCTTTGCTGCCGTGACAAGACTCACATTCAGCTGCTTTGCTAAATCACGTACAGTTGGCAGCTTATCTCCCTGCTGAAGCAAACCCGATTGGATATGATCAATGATCGAAAAGTAAATCTGATTCGAAAGAGATGTATCAGAATGTCGATGGATATCAATATGCATGAGAAACCTCCATTGAGTGCAAAATTGTTATACATGAATTTGAATTGTTATAGTTGCATTATAGCATGTAAATCACACTTCAAAGAAAAAACGACTTATTTTTAGCCAGAAATCGTTTATATACAAGGGTTTAGGCTTTTTTGTCGGCTGATTGAATTGTTATACTATTCTCTTTATTGTTATACTGTCTCGATTGTATGATAAAGAGGTAAATCAATCGAATTGACAAATGGGAGGAAACTATTGTGAGCAATAAGGGAACTGAACGAGTGAAACGTGGAATGGCAGAAATGCAAAAGGGTGGCGTCATTATGGATGTCGTCAATGCTGAGCAGGCAAAGATCGCAGAAGAAGCAGGTGCGGTGGCAGTTATGGCACTAGAACGAGTACCAGCTGATATCCGTGCAGCCGGCGGTGTAGCCCGTATGGCAGACCCAAGAATCGTAGAGGAAGTACAAAATGCAGTAACGATTCCAGTCATGGCAAAGGCACGTATCGGCCACATTGTCGAGGCTCGTGTTCTTGAAGCACTTGGTGTTGATTATATCGATGAGAGTGAAGTGCTGACGCCCGCAGATGAGGAATTCCATTTAAATAAAAATGAATACACAGTACCTTTTGTCTGTGGTTGCCGTGACTTAGGTGAAGCAACCCGCCGTATCGCAGAAGGCGCTTCGATGCTTCGTACGAAAGGGGAACCTGGGACAGGCAACATTGTAGAAGCTGTCCGTCATATGAGAAAGGTCAATGCTCAGATTCGTAAAGTAGCAGCAATGAGTGAAGATGAACTGATGACAGAAGCCAAGAACCTAGGAGCACCTTATGAATTATTGCTTCAAATCAAAAAAGACGGAAAGCTCCCAGTTGTTAACTTTGCAGCTGGAGGCGTTGCGACACCAGCAGATGCTGCGTTAATGATGCAGCTTGGAGCAGACGGTGTATTTGTTGGATCTGGTATTTTTAAATCAGACAATCCGGCGAAATTTGCAAAAGCGATTGTTGAAGCAACGACTCACTTCACAGATTACCGTCTCATTGCAGAACTTTCAAAAGAGCTTGGAACAGCCATGAAAGGAATTGAAATCTCAAATCTACTGCCAGAAGAGCGTATGCAAGAGCGTGGCTGGTAATTAAGGGAGCGCAAACGAACATGCTAACAATTGGTGTACTAGGGCTTCAAGGAGCCGTGAGAGAGCATATTCAATCGATTGAAGCCTGCGATGCAGAAGGTAAGATCATTAAACGAGCAGAAGAGCTAGCATCCGTTGACGGTCTTATTATCCCTGGTGGAGAAAGCACGACGATGAGGAGACTCATGGATACGTACCAATTCATTGAACCGATTAAAGCGTTCGCTGCAGAAGGGAAACCGATTTTCGGGACATGTGCCGGTTTGATTATGCTCGCAAAACATATTGAAGATCGAGAAGATGCCCATCTTGGATTGTTAAATGTATCAGTTGCACGGAATTCATTTGGCAGACAGGTAGACAGCTTTGAAGCAGATATAGAAGTAAAAGGGCTGGATGCGCCGTTTACAGGGGTGTTCATCCGTGCGCCTCATATCATCAGCGCAGATGTGAGCGTAGAAATCATGGCTGAATATGATGGCAGGATTGTGATGGCGAAAGAAAACAATATCTTAGGCTGTTCTTTTCATCCAGAGCTGACAGACGATCATCGGTTAACACAGCTGTTTGTTGAAATGGTGAAGTCTTACAAAACGAAGCTCGCTGTATAAAACGGTTGAAAAGAGATAAAACTTATAGTACATTAAAATCACAATCAAAGATCGAAAAAGCGTTGACGGGAAATAGTAAGAAGCCCCTCTTTCTCAGAGAGCCGATGGTTGGTGCGAATCGGTGAAAGATGCAGTCTGAATCCATCCTTGAGCGAAATGCTGAAACACGAGAAGTAAGCATTTACGGTGATACCGTTACAGAGGAAAGAGGAAAGCATGCTTCTGCATGTTTTCAATCAGGGTGGCAACGCGAGAGCTCTCGTCCCTTTCATGGGATGAGGGCTCTTTTTATTTTTCGATAAAAAAAGGAGTGTTACACATGCTGGATATTAAACAACTGCGCACGGACTTTGATCAAATTAAAGAAAAATTAGCACACCGAGGCGAAGATTTAGCAGATTTTGATAAGTTTGGTGAACTGGATCAAAAAAGAAGAGAACTAATCGGGAAAACAGAAGAATTAAAGAGCCGAAGAAATGAAGTATCACAGCAAGTGGCCGTTCTAAAAAGAGAAAAGAAAGATGCCGATCACATTATTCAAGAAATGCGTGAGGTAGGAGATGAGATTAAAAAGCTGGATGATGAGCTAAGAACAGTAGAAGAAAGCTTGCAGCACATCCTCTTCTCTATTCCGAATATCCCTCATGACACTGTACCGGTTGGGGAAACAGAAGATGACAACGTGGAAGTGAGAAAATGGGGCGAACAGCCGGCCTTCTCATTTGAGCCAAAACCACATTGGGATGTAGCGGATGAGCTAAACATTCTTGATTTTGAACGCGCAGGAAAAGTCACAGGAAGCCGATTCGTTTTTTATAAAGGGCTTGGCGCACGCTTAGAGCGCGCACTATATAACTTTATGCTCGATTTACATGTCGATGAGTTTGGTTTTACTGAAGTGCTCCCACCTTACATGGTCAATAGAGCTAGCATGACAGGGACTGGGCAGCTGCCAAAATTCGAAGAGGATGCCTTTAAAATCCGTGAAGAAGATTATTTCCTCATTCCAACAGCTGAAGTACCTATTACTAACATGCACCGTGATGAAATTCTTGAAGGGGAACAGCTGCCAATCAATTATGCAGCATTCAGTGCTTGCTTTAGATCAGAGGCTGGATCTGCCGGAAGAGATACACGCGGACTCATCCGTCAGCATCAATTTAATAAGGTAGAGCTTGTGAAATTTGTTAGACCTGAAAATTCTTATGAAGAATTAGAGAAACTAACAAATCAAGCAGAAAAAGTCCTTCAGCTATTAAACCTGCCATACCGTGTCATGAGCATGTGTACGGGAGATTTAGGCTTCACGGCTGCGAAGAAATACGACATCGAAGTATGGATTCCGAGCCAAGATACGTATCGTGAAATTTCTTCTTGCAGTAACTTCGAAGCATTCCAAGCAAGACGCGCAAACATTCGATTCCGTCCAGAGCCTAAAGCGAAGCCAGAGCATGTCCACACGTTAAATGGATCTGGTTTAGCAGTAGGAAGAACCGTGGCGGCCATTTTAGAAAACTATCAACAAGAGGACGGCACAGTAATTATTCCTGAAGTACTGCGTCCTTATATGGGAAATAAAGAAGTGATGAAATAAGATGCCGCTATGGTATCTTATTTCTTTTTACCAAAAGTCCTACAGTTTTCCTAAATTTAGCCGATAAAAAAATAAAAGCTTCTAGGAAAGAAGGAATAACCTTGAATAGGCTTGACTATTATGTTGAAATGGCTCAATTAATTAGAAAAGTTCTAGATGAAAGTATTCTTTTCGGCATCACTGATACAGAGAAGGTGCTTTGTTACTACCCGTCTAACACAATAGATTTTGGCGTGAAAGTTGGGGACCTATTGAACCCAGAAGACCAAAACGTGGCGACGACATTAAGAGGACAAGAATATGACGGTCATTTACCAGAGTCTTTATATGGTTATGAAATTGCTGTAAAAGGTTACCCGATTTTTGATGAAGATAGAAAAGTGATTGGCTCTTTTTTAGTGGCATTTTCACATCATCGTGAAAAGAAATTAAGCGGTTATATGGAGCATATCAATGATGTAGCGAAAGAACTCCAAGGTGGAATCGAGCAAATTGCTGCGCATTCACAAGAGCTGGCTGCCACAAGTTTAGAAATAAGCGAACAGGCAGGAAGAGCGGAAGAGAAATCTGCAAATATTGAAGAAGTCGTCAAAACCATTGGCGGGATCGCTAGACAAACAAACTTGCTAGGTCTAAATGCTGCAATTGAAGCAGCAAGAGCAGGCGAGAATGGAAAAGGGTTTGCTGTCGTAGCTGATGAAGTTCGTAAATTATCAGATGGCTCAAAGGAAGCGGCAGAAACCATTAATACCTTCTTAAAGGAAATCCAAGACAGTATTAGCACTTTGTCTGAAAACATCTCACAAATCAGCAGCTCAACAAATGAACAAGCCAAACAAGTGACAGACTTTACGAAAATTATTGAATCATTAAATGAGTTTAAAGAAGAGATGAATCAGTTTATTGAAGAGATTAGACAGGATACAAAATAGATCAAGAGCAGCCGTTAATGGCTGCTTTTTTATGGGCAGATTCTCATACCAAAACAACTTATTGAAATTTTTTTCGAAAAGATGTTGACTTGAATTAAAATGATATGGTATATTAATTCTTGTCGATACGGAGGAATACCCAAGTCCGGCTGAAGGGATCGGTCTTGAAAACCGACAGGGGTGTCAAAGCCCGCGGGGGTTCGAATCCCTCTTCCTCCGCCATATTGATTTTTTACCTTAGTTGAATTGAAACGCAAGCATAAAAATTGGAATTGTCAAACCGCTGCATTCGCGAAATGCAGCGGTTTTTTTTATTTTGTTTTAGAGCGATTTTTTTGTATAACAGAAGCAATTTCATGAAGAATGGGTTCAAGTGAGCTTTCATCATGAAGTAAGTCGTAATCTTCAATGTTAATTTTAATCACTGGGCATAAATCGAATTGTTCGATCCATTCCGTATATCGAGTGTACATTTCTTCCCAATAGGCTCGATCAGTTTGAGTTTCCATCTCTCTGCCGCGTTCTTCAATACGATTCAAAATATGATCTAAATCCCCGTGTAAATAGATGAGAACATCAGGGTGAGGGAAGTAAGGTGTCATCACCATCGCTTCGAATAGACTCGTATACGTTTCATAATCTACTTCAGACATCGTACCTTTGTCCGCATGCATTTTCGCGAAAATGCCTGTGTCCTCATAAATTGAACGATCTTGCACATATCCTCCACCAGATTCAAAAATCCGCTTTTGCTCCTTAAAACGCTCAGCTAGGAAATAGACCTGTAAATGGAAGCTCCATCTTTGGAAATCTGAATAAAAGGGCTCTAAGTATGGGTTATCATCTACTTTTTCAAGAGAGGTTTTAAAGCCTAGCTTGTCCGCTATCGTTTTAGTCATAGTTGATTTTCCGACACCAACAGTCCCGGCGATTGTGATCACTGCATCCTTTGGTATTTCGATATTGTTCATAGTACTTGCTCCTTTATGTTCTGTACAATTTGCTGGTAATCTTGCTGTGAGGAAACGAAGTCTGTATGATCTCCTTCAATTGTAATGATAGGAAGCCCTGGGTCAGTCTGTTTTAAATGTTCAATGGCCAGCTCATAATCTTCAATGAGTGTTTTTAAATAAGCTGGGTCGATGTCTTCTTCAAAAGAGCGTCCTCTCATCTGTATTCTTTCAAGTAAGGTAGGAAGGCTGGCTTTTATATAGATTATGGCATTTGGTTTAGGCAGATCATCTGTTAGCAGGTGATAGATCTTTCTGTATTTGTCCATGTGCTTTTTTGATAATGTTCTTTCTGCAAATATCATATTTTTATAGACATGATAATCAGTGACAATCGGCTGCTGTTGACTCACATAGTTTTCTTCAATAGATTCTAACTGTTTGACCCGATTGCATAAAAAGAACATCTCAAGCTGAAAGCTCCATTGTTCCATATCTTCATAAAATTTATCTAAGAATGGATTTTCTTCTACAATCTCTTTTACTAAAGGAAATTGAAATTCCTTCGCAAGCATTGTAGCCAAAGTTGTTTTTCCGGCTCCAATTGGGCCTTCCACTGCAATAAAAGGGGCAGGATACATAGGCGTTCTCCTCTATCTATAAAGTTGTCAAACCAATGTATATTGTACCATACCCCTTCCGAGAGATAGAGCGAATGGGTTACGATGTCGTTCTTTTTTCAATATTAAATTGATCTGATAATAAGAGCCAATTTTGTGGGAAGGATAGACCTAATTTCCAATAAGCAATTCCGTTCAAGTTTAACTCTTTGATGAGATTGAACTTTGCTTGAATCGATCTAGCGTCTTCGAACCATACCTCATGCTCTTTATTAGTGGCATCTGTGTAACGAAAATAAGGTGCTTGTGCTGTTTCGTCGTATAGAATGGAGGCATTATTATTTCTAGCAATGGCAATCGCTTGTTGAGGACTGACGGCTTTAGCAATGGGGCCGCCCTGGACGTAAGGAAGCGTCCAATCATAGCCATATAAATTCTGCCCCATAACAATTTTATTGGCCGGCATGACGGTCAGTGCATATTCAATGACTTGGCGGACAGGTCCAATGGGAGAGACAGCTTGCGCAGGGCCGCCGCTGTATCCCCATTCATAGGTCATTAACACAACATGATCGACGATCTTCCCAATGGCTTCATAGTCATGAGCTTCATACCATTTTCCCTTTTGCTGACTGCTTGTTTTAGGGGCAAGTGCAACAGAAATTGTCCATCCTTCTTGATGGAAGCGGGTTGTTGCCTCTCTTAAAAATTGAATGTAAGCATCTTTATCAGCAGGACGTAAATATTCAAAATCAAAATGGATTTCTTTTAATTGATACTTTTTAGCAACACGAACGATTTCATTTAAAAATGTGGTTTTGACAGATTGGTTATTTAAAAGAATTCGCCCAAGTTCATCACTGAATTTTTCATTCTCTAGGTTTGTCACTACCATGGATAAAACGGTTCTGCTCTGAGCGGCTATTTGAGGTAGCTGATCTAACGGTGGTTCTTTCAGTGTTCCGTCTCTTTGCGCTTGGAAACTAAAGGCGCCTAAATGGGTTAAATATGGAGAGGCCTCTCTAGCTGCTTGTTTTAAGTTTTCACTGACTTGATTTCCCCTTGGTTCAATGTAAGCATTCGAATTAATGTTCCTTTTCGGTCTTTGAGGAATATAGAGCAAGAAGCGAATAGGTAGTATCGCTTCAGGCCGAATTCTATTCACACGTGCCAACTCCTCCACTGAAATTCGAAATCGTCTTCCAATTTGATAAAGTGTGTCATTTTGTTTGACCTCATAAAATTGTCCTCTAATTGGAATGACAATTGTTTGTCCAATGACGAGTTGATTTGGTGTTTCAATATCGTTGGTACGGATGATTTCATTGACTGTTGTTTTAAAGCGCATGGCAATTTCGTTTAAAGTATCTCCTCTTTTGACAACATAAATTTGAATAGTCAACGCCCCCTTTGTTATTGCTAACAATTTATGAGGGTTATGGATAAATCATGTTTGATTTTCATTCGTGATCTCTTTAGCAGTGGTGATTTTTGCTAGTAGAACGTTCTCCATCATCGTTAAAGCATATTCGTTATCTCTGTCGTCATTTGATGCGATACAATCTTTAGGTACAATTAAGTTGTATTCTCGCATGTATGCGTCATTTGCAGTGAACAGAACGCAAATGTTTCCTGCAATTCCAGTCAAAATGATGTCTTGTACACCTAATTCATTTAAGAGTGTTTCTAGTGCAGTTCCGTAGAAGGCCGAATGCTTCGGTTTAATTAAGAAGTAATCATCTTTAGATGGTGCCATTTTCTCTAAAATAGGGGCGCTTCTTTCGTTTTTGCATGTTTCCATCACAGCTTGAATATCAGCCTTCCAGAGACCGTAGTGGTCGTTGATATAGATGATTGGCCAATTTTCCTTGAAAGCATGATCTTTAAGAGCTAAAATCTTATTGGTCATTTGCTCTGTTTTATCAGCGAGCACATGTCCCATTTCAAAATCAAAATTATTAATCATGTCGATAATAAGCAGTGCCTTTTGGTGCTTTGACAAAGTAAGACCCCCTTTAAAAGATTGTGCTAATATGTTAACCTCAATATCCTTTTAAAAAACATGAAAAGAGAGCCGTGCTATGACGAGAGATGAACAGTTTATGCAAGAAGCTATTTCTGAAGCCTTAAAAGCAGAACAAATAGGAGAAGTACCAATCGGTGCCATCATCGTTGTTGATGACCAAATTGTGAGCCGCGCTCATAATTTAAGGGAAACAGAGCAGCGTTCAATTGCACATGCAGAATTACTTGCTATTGATGAAGCGTGTAAAACGACTGGAAGCTGGCGTTTAGAAGATGCTGTACTTTATGTGACGCTTGAACCGTGTCCTATGTGTGCGGGAGCGATTGTCCTTTCTAGAGTGAAAAAGGTCGTTTTCGGTGCATACGATCCAAAAGGTGGATGTGCAGGTACTTTAATGAATTTACTGGATGATGAACGGTTCAATCATCAGTCTGAAGTCATTGGTGGTGTACTTGAAAATGAGTGCGGTGAGCTGTTAAGTCAGTTCTTCCGAAATCTCCGTCAGCGAAAGAAACAAGCCAAAAGTAAATGAATGGATGTCGTTTGCAATTTCAGCTATAAAAAGGTATACTTATGTCTGCGTCACTAACAATTTAATATTCATTTTGCCGTGCTAAGCGGGGAGGTAGCGGTGCCCTGTACTCGCAATCCGCTCTAGCGAGGCCGAATCCCTTCTCAAGGTTCGTTTACTTCAAGGTCTGCCTTAAATAAGTGGTGTTGACGTCTGGGTCCTGCGCAATGGGAATTCATGAACCATGTCAGGTCCGGAAGGAAGCAGCATTAAGTGAAACCTCTCATGTGCCGCAGGGTTGCCTGGGCCGAGCTAACTGTTTAAGTAACGCTTGGGGTAGCGAATCGACAGAAGGTGCACGGTAAATCAATATTAAATGTAACTCATCTAGTTAATCTAGGTGAGTTTTTTGTTGCTGTTTAAAGAATAGTTCAGCTGCTTTGTTTATACAAATAGGCAAAAAACCTTTTTAGAGTCTTTTTGTTTTTTCATTAATCACAATAGGAACAAAAGTTCTCCATGGTGTTGCAGAACAATTCGAAAATCTAGAAAACACGTTTTTGATTCATAAAAAGTAGAAAATCTATAGTTGAAATCATCATTTTCGCTTATTAGAAAATAAAGGTGTGCTTTTGAATTGATCGGTGCATCATGTATAATGAAAATGATGATAAATGGAGGAGGGCGTATTTGTGAGTTATCAAGCTTTATATCGAGTGTTCAGACCTCAAGTTTTTGAGGATGTTGTTGGACAAGAACACATCACAAAAACGTTGCAAAATGCCCTTTTGCAGAAGAAGTTTTCTCATGCTTACTTATTTTCAGGTCCTAGAGGGACAGGTAAAACAAGTGCTGCCAAAATCTTTGCGAAGGCAGTGAACTGTGAAAAGTCACCTGTGAGTGAACCTTGTAATGAATGTGATGCCTGTAAAGGGATTACAAACGGCTCGATTTCAGACGTGATTGAAATAGACGCTGCCTCAAACAACGGGGTTGATGAAATCCGTGATATACGTGATAAAGTGAAATTTGCTCCTTCGGCGGTTACATATAAGGTTTATATTATAGATGAAGTACATATGCTCTCTATCGGGGCATTTAATGCCCTCCTTAAAACGTTAGAGGAGCCGCCTGCTCATTGTATCTTTATTTTGGCTACCACAGAGCCTCATAAGATTCCTCTTACCATCATATCCCGTTGTCAGAGATTTGATTTTAAACGAATCACGACAAAAGATATTGTTGGAAGAATGAAGAAAATTGTAGATGCAGAAAGCCTAAATGTACAAGAGGGCTCGCTCGAGATTATCGCTAGTGCAGCAGATGGCGGTATGCGTGATGCACTAAGCCTCTTAGATCAAGCGATCTCATTTAGTGGTGAGCAGCTGACAATTGATGATGCGCTGCTCATTACAGGAGCTGTTTCTCAGCATTTCATTAGTCAGCTAGCCGAAGCAATTTTTGATCAAAATATTGCTGTAGCGTTAGATACCTTAAATGAATTACTTCAGCAGGGGAAAGATGCTGCTAAATTAATAGAGGACATGATCTTTTACTTTAGAGATATGCTGCTTTATAAAACGGCACCGGATCTGGAGGGGGTCCTTGAAAAGGTAAAGGTCGATGAAAATTTCGTGACGCTTTCGGATCGTGTGACACCTCAATTTCTATATGAAACAATTGAAGTGCTGAATAAAAGCCACCAAGAAATGAAATGGACGAATCATCCAAGGATTTTCTTTGAGGTAGCTGTTGTCAAGCTATGTCAATCAACGGCTGGAATAACACAAGCTCATGCTAACGCTGATTTAACGGCGCTAACGGATAAAATAGACAGGTTGGAACAGGAGCTATCGAGGATAAGAGCTGAGGGTGTGCCAATGTCTCATTCTCATCATCCTCAAGAAAAAAAGGAAGCACCTCGACCACAAACGAGTAACAAAAATGGATACCGTGCACCTGTCGGCCGAATTCACGAGATTCTAAAAGAAGCAAAACGTCCAGAGTTAGAAAAAATTAAAGGCAAATGGGGAGAACTCCTTGCCCACTTGAAACAGCAGAATAAGGTGTCTCACGCTGCACTATTAACGGATAGTGAACCAGTTGCTGCTGCTTCTCATGCCTTTGTTTTAAAATTCAAGTTTGAAATACACTGTAAAATGGTTGCCGAAGATAAAAGCGGTGTTCGAACCAACCTTGAGCAGCTATTAGAGTCTATGTTAGGAAAAAGAGTGGAATTAGTTGGCGTTCCTGACGCTCAATGGGGTAAAATAAGAGAAGAATTTTTAAGAGATCATCAGCCGGATGAACAGGCAGATGGTCAGGGGACTTCTGCTGAAGAGGATCCATTGATTGCAGAAGCAAAGAAGTTAGTAGGAAACGATTTAATTGAAATTAAAGATTAATAAAAATGAAAGAGAGTGGTTTTCATATGCGCGGTGGAATGGGAAATATGCAAAAAATGATGAAACAAATGCAAAAAATGCAAAAGGATATGGCTAAGGCTCAAGAAGAGCTTGCTGAAAAAGTCCTTGAAGGTACAGCGGGTGGCGGTATGGTCACTGTAAAAGTAAATGGACAAAAAGAAGTTGTTGATGTAGCAATCAATGAAGAAGTTGTTGATCCAGAAGATATCGATATGCTTCAAGATCTTGTACTTGCAGCAACAAACGACGCATTGAAAAAAGTCGATGAGTTAACGAATGAAACAATGGGTCAATTCACAAAAGGAATGAACATGCCAGGTTTATTCTAGGAGGAATAACTGAAGATGCAATATCCTGAACCAATATCAAAGCTGATTGACAGCTTTATGAAATTGCCAGGAATCGGACCGAAAACTGCGGTTCGTCTGGCTTTTTTTGTTCTTAGTATGCAGGAAGATGTCGTACTAGATTTCGCGAAAGCGCTTGTTAATGCAAAGCGTAATTTAACTTATTGTTCGGTATGCGGCCATATCACAGACCAAGATCCTTGCTATATTTGTGAAGATACAAGAAGAGATCAATCTGTTATCTGTGTAGTGCAAGACCCAAAAGATGTGATCGCAATGGAAAAGATGAAAGAATACAACGGCTTATACCATGTGCTTCATGGTGCCATTTCACCGATGGACGGAATTGGCCCAGAGGATATTAAAATTCCTGACCTGTTAAAAAGATTGCAAGACGATCAAGTGACAGAGGTGATCCTTGCAACCAATCCAAACATTGAAGGAGAGGCTACAGCCATGTATATCTCTAGACTGTTGAAACCATCAGGAATTAAACTCTCTCGCATTGCTCACGGACTTCCAGTAGGTGGAGACTTAGAGTATGCGGATGAAGTCACACTGTCTAAAGCTCTAGAAGGCAGACGTGAGATGTAGGAAGGAGAAGTACGGTACATGGGTTTTCTTCGCAGAAAATCAATTCGAAAAGAATTCGATGAGAAATTAATTCAACAGCTTTTTAAGCAAAAGGAAGAATGGAACAGACAAAAAAAGCTTGTCGCAAATAGCGTTGAGCCTTCACCGGACATTCTATTCGAATTAAAGCTTGCTCAAGCGAAGTACTTTTTCTATCTAAGAGAAGCGAAAAAGAGGAATTTACGTTTAAACAACTGGAGATAGCAGGTCTATTTTACATAGTCCTCTCATATGCTTGTACTATTCATATGAAGAGGAGATGAGAGGATTATGGAACCTGTTATTGTGATCGGGTCAATTTTGCTAGCTGTACTATTGTTGTTTATGTCAGGTGTTCAAGCGAACCCCTTCAAATGGTTAGGGCTGATCGGAGTAAAGTTTGTGGCAGGTGCTCTTTTTTTATTTTGCCTCAATCTATTTGGAGAGAGTCTAGGATTACATGTCTCTATTAACCCTGTAACGAGTGGAATCAGTGGTTTATTGGGCATCCCAGGCGTAGCAGCTTTAGTCGTAATTGAAAAATTTATTATTTAATGAGAAATATTGTTGACTTTGATCCTGTATGGTGGTAAATTAATATACGTCGCTGATGACGAAGAAACGAAAAAACATTATAACAAAAAAGTTGTTGACATTAACAATTTAAATATGGTATGATGTTCTAGTCGCTTCTGAAGCGGTAAACAAGTTCTTTGAAAACTAAACAAGACAAAACGTACCTGTTAATTCGAGTTTTTATAAAAAAATCCTATGAAATATCATAGGTAGTCAGTCAAACTGGCGAAAAACAAAACTTCGGTTTTGTACTTTTTCGGAGAGTTTGATCCTGGCTCAGGACGAACGCTGGCGGCGTGCCTAATACATGCAAGTCGAGCGGACAGAAGGGAGCTTGCTCCCGGATGTTAGCGGCGGACGGGTGAGTAACACGTGGGTAACCTGCCTGTAAGACTGGGATAACTCCGGGAAACCGGAGCTAATACCGGATAGTTCCTTGAACCGCATGGTTCAAGGATGAAAGACGGTTTCGGCTGTCACTTACAGATGGACCCGCGGCGCATTAGCTAGTTGGTGGGGTAATGGCTCACCAAGGCGACGATGCGTAGCCGACCTGAGAGGGTGATCGGCCACACTGGGACTGAGACACGGCCCAGACTCCTACGGGAGGCAGCAGTAGGGAATCTTCCGCAATGGACGAAAGTCTGACGGAGCAACGCCGCGTGAGTGATGAAGGTTTTCGGATCGTAAAGCTCTGTTGTTAGGGAAGAACAAGTGCGAGAGTAACTGCTCGCACCTTGACGGTACCTAACCAGAAAGCCACGGCTAACTACGTGCCAGCAGCCGCGGTAATACGTAGGTGGCAAGCGTTGTCCGGAATTATTGGGCGTAAAGGGCTCGCAGGCGGTTTCTTAAGTCTGATGTGAAAGCCCCCGGCTCAACCGGGGAGGGTCATTGGAAACTGGGAAACTTGAGTGCAGAAGAGGAGAGTGGAATTCCACGTGTAGCGGTGAAATGCGTAGAGATGTGGAGGAACACCAGTGGCGAAGGCGACTCTCTGGTCTGTAACTGACGCTGAGGAGCGAAAGCGTGGGGAGCGAACAGGATTAGATACCCTGGTAGTCCACGCCGTAAACGATGAGTGCTAAGTGTTAGGGGGTTTCCGCCCCTTAGTGCTGCAGCTAACGCATTAAGCACTCCGCCTGGGGAGTACGGTCGCAAGACTGAAACTCAAAGGAATTGACGGGGGCCCGCACAAGCGGTGGAGCATGTGGTTTAATTCGAAGCAACGCGAAGAACCTTACCAGGTCTTGACATCCTCTGACAACCCTAGAGATAGGGCTTTCCCTTCGGGGACAGAGTGACAGGTGGTGCATGGTTGTCGTCAGCTCGTGTCGTGAGATGTTGGGTTAAGTCCCGCAACGAGCGCAACCCTTGATCTTAGTTGCCAGCATTTAGTTGGGCACTCTAAGGTGACTGCCGGTGACAAACCGGAGGAAGGTGGGGATGACGTCAAATCATCATGCCCCTTATGACCTGGGCTACACACGTGCTACAATGGACAGAACAAAGGGCTGCGAGACCGCAAGGTTTAGCCAATCCCATAAATCTGTTCTCAGTTCGGATCGCAGTCTGCAACTCGACTGCGTGAAGCTGGAATCGCTAGTAATCGCGGATCAGCATGCCGCGGTGAATACGTTCCCGGGCCTTGTACACACCGCCCGTCACACCACGAGAGTTTGCAACACCCGAAGTCGGTGAGGTAACCTTTATGGAGCCAGCCGCCGAAGGTGGGGCAGATGATTGGGGTGAAGTCGTAACAAGGTAGCCGTATCGGAAGGTGCGGCTGGATCACCTCCTTTCTAAGGATATATGGAGCAGTGTGCGTTTTCGTCTTGTTTAGTTTTGAAGGAACTTGCAAAAGATCCTACAATATCATATCTTCGATATGAAAGATGGGCCTGTAGCTCAGCTGGTTAGAGCGCACGCCTGATAAGCGTGAGGTCGGTGGTTCGAGTCCACTCAGGCCCACCATCTTCTATTAAATCGGGGCCTTAGCTCAGCTGGGAGAGCGCCTGCCTTGCACGCAGGAGGTCAGCGGTTCGATCCCGCTAGGCTCCACCAACGTGTTCTTTGAAAACTAGATAACAATAAGTAATACATTCACATTGAATGCAATGCAAAGTTCATCACACATAGTGATTCTTTCTAAAGTAAGAAATGGTTAAGTTAGAAAGGGCGCACGGTGGATGCCTTGGCACTAGGAGCCGATGAAGGACGGGACGAACACCGATATGCTTCGGGGAGCTGTAAGCAAGCTTTGATCCGGAGATTTCCGAATGGGGAAACCCACTGCTCGTAATGGAGTAGTATCCATACTTGAATACATAGAGTATGAGAAGGCATACCCGGGGAACTGAAACATCTAAGTACCCGGAGGAAGAGAAAGCAAATGCGATTCCCTGAGTAGCGGCGAGCGAAACGGGAACAGCCCAAACCAAGAGGCTTGCCTCTTGGGGTTGTAGGACACTCTATACGGAGTTACAAAGGAACGATATAAGCGAAGAGGTCTGGAAAGGCCCGCCAAAGAAGGTAACAGCCCTGTAACTGAAATGTTGTTCTCTCCAGAGTGGATCCTGAGTACGGCGGAACACGTGAAATTCCGTCGGAATCCGGGAGGACCATCTCCCAAGGCTAAATACTCCCTAGTGACCGATAGTGAACCAGTACCGTGAGGGAAAGGTGAAAAGCACCCCGGAAGGGGAGTGAAATAGATCCTGAAACCGTGTGCCTACAAGTAGTCAGAGCCCGTTAATGGGTGATGGCGTGCCTTTTGTAGAATGAACCGGCGAGTTACGATCCCGTGCAAGGTTAAGCAGAAGATGCGGAGCCGCAGCGAAAGCGAGTCTGAATAGGGCGCATGAGTACGTGGTCGTAGACCCGAAACCAGGTGATCTACCCATGTCCAGGGTGAAGTTCAGGTAACACTGAATGGAGGCCCGAACCCACGCACGTTGAAAAGTGCGGGGATGAGGTGTGGGTAGGGGTGAAATGCCAATCGAACCTGGAGATAGCTGGTTCTCTCCGAAATAGCTTTAGGGCTAGCCTCAAGGTAAGAGTCTCGGAGGTAGAGCACTGATTGGACTAGGGGCCCCTACCGGGTTACCGAATTCAGTCAAACTCCGAATGCCGATGACTTATCCTTGGGAGTCAGACTGCGAGTGATAAGATCCGTAGTCGAAAGGGAAACAGCCCAGACCGCCAGCTAAGGTCCCAAAGTATACGTTAAGTGGAAAAGGATGTGGAGTTGCTTAGACAACCAGGATGTTGGCTTAGAAGCAGCCACCATTTAAAGAGTGCGTAATAGCTCACTGGTCGAGTGACTCTGCGCCGAAAATGTACCGGGGCTAAACGTATCACCGAAGCTGCGGACTGTTCTGACGAACAGTGGTAGGAGAGCGTTCTAAGTGCTGTGAAGTCAGACCGGAAGGACTGGTGGAGCGCTTAGAAGTGAGAATGCCGGTATGAGTAGCGAAAGACGGGTGAGAATCCCGTCCACCGAATGCCTAAGGTTTCCTGAGGAAGGCTCGTCCGCTCAGGGTTAGTCGGGACCTAAGCCGAGGCCGAAAGGCGTAGGCGATGGACAACAGGTTGATATTCCTGTACCACCTCCTCACCATTTGAGCAATGGGGGGACGCAGGAGGATAGGGTAAGCGCGGTATTGGATATCCGCGTCCAAGCAGTTAGGCTGGGAAATAGGCAAATCCGTTTCCCGTAAAGGCTGAGCTGTGATGGCGAGCGAAATTTAGTAGCGAAGTTCCTGATTCCACACTGCCAAGAAAAGCCTCTAGCGAGGTGAGAGGTGCCCGTACCGCAAACCGACACAGGTAGGCGAGGAGAGAATCCTAAGGTGATCGAGAGAACTCTCGTTAAGGAACTCGGCAAAATGACCCCGTAACTTCGGGAGAAGGGGTGCTTCTTAGGGTGTTAAAGCCCCGAGAAGCCGCAGTGAATAGGCCCAGGCGACTGTTTAGCAAAAACACAGGTCTCTGCGAAGCCGTAAGGCGAAGTATAGGGGCTGACGCCTGCCCGGTGCTGGAAGGTTAAGAGGAGCGCTTAGCGTAAGCGAAGGTGCGAATTGAAGCCCCAGTAAACGGCGGCCGTAACTATAACGGTCCTAAGGTAGCGAAATTCCTTGTCGGGTAAGTTCCGACCCGCACGAAAGGCGCAACGATCTGGGCACTGTCTCAACGAGAGACTCGGTGAAATTATAGTACCTGTGAAGATGCAGGTTACCCGCGACAGGACGGAAAGACCCCGTGGAGCTTTACTGCAGCCTGATATTGAATGTTGGTACAGCTTGTACAGGATAGGTAGGAGCCTTGGAAACCGGAGCGCTAGCTTCGGTGGAGGCATCGGTGGGATACTACCCTGGCTGTATTGACCTTCTAACCCGCTGCCCTTATCGGGCAGGGAGACAGTGTCAGGTGGGCAGTTTGACTGGGGCGGTCGCCTCCTAAAATGTAACGGAGGCGCCCAAAGGTTCCCTCAGAATGGTTGGAAATCATTCGCAGAGTGTAAAGGCACAAGGGAGCTTGACTGCGAGACCTACAAGTCGAGCAGGGACGAAAGTCGGGCTTAGTGATCCGGTGGTTCCGCATGGAAGGGCCATCGCTCAACGGATAAAAGCTACCCCGGGGATAACAGGCTTATCTCCCCCAAGAGTCCACATCGACGGGGAGGTTTGGCACCTCGATGTCGGCTCATCGCATCCTGGGGCTGTAGTCGGTCCCAAGGGTTGGGCTGTTCGCCCATTAAAGCGGTACGCGAGCTGGGTTCAGAACGTCGTGAGACAGTTCGGTCCCTATCCGTCGCGGGCGCAGGAAATTTGAGAGGAGCTGTCCTTAGTACGAGAGGACCGGGATGGACGCACCGCTGGTGTACCAGTTGTTCTGCCAAGGGCATCGCTGGGTAGCTATGTGCGGACGGGATAAGTGCTGAAAGCATCTAAGCATGAAGCCCCCCTCAAGATGAGATTTCCCATTCCGCAAGGAAGTAAGATCCCTGAAAGATGATCAGGTTGATAGGTCTGAGGTGGAAGCGTGGTGACACGTGGAGCTGACAGATACTAATAGATCGAGGACTTAACCTATATTCTAATGTGAAGCATGAACATTGTTATCTAGTTTTGAGAGAACATTCTCTCCATCAGGTTTGGTGGCGATAGCGAAGAGGTCACACCCGTTCCCATACCGAACACGGAAGTTAAGCTCTTCAGCGCCGATGGTAGTTGGGGGTCTCCCCCTGTGAGAGTAGGACGCCGCCAAGCTTTTCTAAGGATCAGTTCCATACGGAACTGGTCTTTTTTGTTTTTTAAGAAAAGGAACAAACACCCGATCTGACATGGATACATATACTAAACTACCATCTAAAACATTCTTAATTTTGTATACAATTGAAAGCGCTAGGGCATACTGAAGCTATAAGTGGAGGTGTCACAATGAGCAAAAAAGAGCGAGAAGCGATTTGTTTGATTTGTGAAGAGAAAAAGACAAAGGGAATTTATTTATATCATCAGTTTTTGTGCCGAGACTGTGAGCGAAAGTTAATTTCTACATCGACCTCGGATCCTAGCTATTCCGATTATGTGAGAAAGCTTAAAAATCTTCATACGCCGCCTTTGTATTCATAGACCACTAGATGGTCTTTTTTTATGAGCTATAAAGGATTGGTCTTGTTTTTTGGAACTTAGTTTGGACATCATCCGTAATTCATAATAAGATAAACAGAGAGCCTGATTATTCATAGGAGTCGATGAACATGAAATCAATCTTTTATACATTTATATGGGCCATCCTCTCTACTTTTTTTTCGGTTGTGATTTTAACCGTCAGTATAGGGGTTTTCCATCATCATGCTGGATTATCGATACTGTATGCGATGATTGGATGGGGTGTGATGTTTGCAGGGGGCAGATGGGCTGCTTTCCAATTGTTTTTAAAGAAACACGGACTGTCTCGTAGTGATTATGTATATATCAAACAGCATTTAAAAGAAGCAGGGCAAAAACTTGTGCGTTTAAAAAAAGCTTTATTTGCTGTGAAAAACGTACAAACGATCAAACATAATTATGAAGTTCTTCGGCTTGCACGACGAATCTATACAATAACAAAAAAAGAGCCAAATCGATTTTATGATGCACAGCGTTTTTATTTCGAAAGCTTGGATTCTGTCGTTGAACTAACTGAGAAATATGCACTATTGTATAATCAGCCTAATCGTAGTCATGAGCTGGAAATGACATTGAGCCAAACCCGAGTGACATTGACAGAGCTGCAAAAGCAATTGACCAATGATTTGCAGCAAGTTTTAGGAAGAGACATAGAAGCTCTTCATATTGAGCTTGAAGTAGCAGATAAAATGATGAAGAAATAGATGAAAGGAGTCAAACTCGATGAAACCGGAAGATCACGCCACACCATCACCTGCCTCCACTACAGATCTTCAGTTTCGGGTGTTTGATACCTTATCTGATGAGGAGAAAAAAGAAGCCGTGCAGCGTGCTAAGCAGATCCCTGACAATCCGCAAAAACTGCTTTTCTATGGTACACGTGTGCAGGAACGACTATTGGAACAATCACAACAGATGATGAAATATGTTGAGAAAAAAGATATCGATCAAATAGGAGACGTGCTTGAGACCTTTTTGCAGCAGCTGCATGTAGTGGAGCCTGAGGATTTACTGCCAAAGAAACAAGGCTTTTTTTTAAAATGGTTTCAACGGGATAAACGATCTACTCAGGAGATCATATCGCGTTTTCAACATGCAAAATCACAGATCGAGAGATTGTCAGCAAGGCTTCGTTATGCAAGAGGCGTATTAATCTCGGATCATATGTTATTAGAGCGTTTATTTGAAGAAAATCAAACTTATTTTCAAGAGATGACGCTGCAGGTCGCAGCAGTTGAAGCGAAAATGACAACGTTAGAGCAACGGCCTATTTCAGAAACGCAACTTTCTGTTGACCGGACAATAGAGGAGCAATTGATGAGTCAAGAAGTCAATGAAGAAGAGTATGTGGAGAGACTAAAGGAACGAAAGTATGATTTGCTGTTAAGCCGGCAAATTGCATTGCAATGTAATGCACAAATTCGGATGATCCAGCATACGAATCATACATTGGCCAATCATATTCAATCAACTGTTTCTGCGTCTATTCCTCTATGGATCAACCAAATGTCGATTGCGTTAACGCATATTCAGCAACGGGCCAATTCAGCTCTTGAGAACCGAATCCAAAAAACATATGAAAAGGTATCGAAGCAACAGGAACAGCTTCTTGAAGAGGCATCTTTTGCTCCTATAGATACGTTGAAAAAGGTCCAACGTCAATTAGCTGAAACATTACAGGAAACGTTACAGGTGAAAGAGCATGGAAGCCAAGAGCGAGCTCAATTGAAAAGCAGTATGTATGAGGCAGAGCAGCAGCTGGCGAATCCAATAAAGGAATGAGAAACCATCTTTCGGTTCACTTGTTTGAACGTTATAATAGACTTAAGATATCGTTAAAGTGAAAAGGGTCGATTTGATTGAGAACACCTTTATATACAGCATTAGCACAGCATGCGGAAAAGAAGCCTTATTCTTTTCACGTTCCAGGACATCACAATGGAGATGTCTTTTTTGATGAGGCACGGTCCCACTATGCTTCAATCCTTCAGCTGGATGTGACGGAGCTTGAAGGTCTAGATGACCTCCATCACCCGACTGGTGTGATTCAAGAGGCAGAAAATTTATTGACTAAGCTATATGGTTCAGATCAAAGCTTTTTCCTTGTAAATGGCACAACAGTCGGAAATTTGGCGATGGTGATGGCGGCATGCCGCACGGGAGACGAGATTTTTGTCCAGCGTAATTGCCATAAGTCTGTCTTCCATGCGATCGAGCTTGCAGGGGCAACGCCTATTCTGGTAGACGCTGAGATAGACCCACACTTGCATGTTCCAACACATGTGACGGATGATACAGTCAGAAAAGCCATAGCAAGACATCCTAATTGCCGAGCAATCGTTTTGACTTATCCGAACTACTATGGACATGCAGCTGATTTATCAAAGCTGATTCACATGTGTCATGAAGCAGATGTGGTTGTTCTGGTTGATGAGGCTCATGGCGCGCATTTTGTATTAGGCGGCGCATTTCCTCCATCTGCTCTTTCCTATGGAGCGGACGTGGTGGTACAATCAGCACATAAAACCCTTCCGGCAATGACGATGGGTTCCTATCTTCATCTTCAAGGGGACCGAATCGATGCGAAGCGATTGAAAACATTGCTCACGATGCTTCAAAGCAGTTCGCCGTCTTATCCAATTATGGCCTCATTAGATGTGGCGAGAGCTTATGTCGAGGAGATCAAAGGAAAAGGGACATTGCATGTAATCATGAAAGAACTGACAGAGCTGAAAGATCAGTTCAACCGTCTGACTCATCTTGAAGTGGTTGAGCCTGACTCGCTGCTTTCCGATCCATTAAAATGCGTCATTCGATCAACAAAAGGACTGACTGGTTACGAACTAAAACGGGTGCTTGAATCAGTGGATGTTCATCCAGAGCTTGCGGACGAACATCAGGTTTTACTTATTCTTAGCTTAGAACAGAGGAAGGACGTTCCTTTCAAGCGGATCGAGCAGGCTCTTAAGCAAAGTGATTCATTGCTCAAAGGAAAAAAACATATCCAAAATGAGACGTTATCTATTGAGACTGATGAGCAAAATCAAGACATAGAGGCTGTCCCATTTGAACATGCAGCAGGCCGGATGAGTGCAGAATCAATTATTCCCTATCCGCCTGGTATTCCTTTGATGATTAAGGGAGAGCGTATTGAGATAGATCAAATTGAGGCGTTAAGCCGTTTGCTTGGACATCAGGTTCATGTTCAAGCAAGTCAGGTCATTCATCAGAGAAAATTATATGTTTATATAGAAGAGGAGACACTATGAGCGGTATGTTTATTACGTTTGAAGGGCCAGAGGGCGCCGGAAAAACGACAGTGATTCGAAAAGTGTACGAAGAAATGGAACGTCAAGGATACGCAGTCATGGCGACACGTGAGCCGGGAGGCATTGAGATTGCTGAGCAGATTCGTGAAGTCATTTTAAATGAAAAAAACACGAAAATGGATGCGAAAACAGAGGCATTGCTGTATGCAGCAGCGAGAAGGCAGCATTTGGCTGAAAAGGTAGAACCGGCATTGCAGCGCGGAGACACAGTCTTATGTGATCGTTTTGTTGATAGCTCTCTCGCTTATCAAGGCTATGCGAGAGGGCTTGGAATTGACCAAGTCAGATCAATTAACGACTTTGCTATTGATGGTACGATGCCGCAAATGACCATTTATTTTTCCATTACACCTGAAGAAGGGTTAAAACGAATTCACGCCAATCAAGGAAGAGAAAAAAACAGATTAGACATGGAGACGCTGAATTTCCACCAGTTGGTCAGAGAAGGATATGAACTGCTTATTGCGCAATCGCCAGAACGATTCCGTGTAGTAGATGCGTCTCAGCCGATACAGGATGTCTATGAAGAAGTACTTCGGGTGATTCAGGACACATTAAAGAAAAATCAAATATGACCTCATTCCCAATCGTTGTTATAATATAGAGGAAGACATCGGCATGTCACCTGTGCCTAAAACAAAGGAGGCCAATCAAATGAAATTAATTGTTGCCGTTGTACAGGACCAAGATAGCAGCAAGTTGTTGAAAATATTGACTGAACATCATTTCGGCGTGACAAAATTAGCTTCAACTGGTGGGTTTTTAAAGTCTGGGAATACGACTTTTATCATTGGTTGTGATGATGTCCGAGTGGATAAAGCATTACAGCTTATAAAAGAAAATTGCCGCAAACGTGATCAAATGATTGCACCTGTATCTCCAATGGGTGGTAACGCAGATTCATATGTACCATACCCTGTTGAGGTTGAAGTTGGTGGAGCTACTGTCTTTATTCTGCCAGTTGAACAATTTCATCAATTCTAAGGATGGGTTGCTGTGAAAATTAATCAAGATATGCGGCTGCTTTTAGAAAAGCGTGAACTCCAAGGCATTAAAGGAAGCCAAACATCTGCCTCCTTTAAAGCATCGATGGAGACGCAAAGCGGCAAAATGCGCTTAGAGCAGCTGACGGTCATGCTGAGTGATATCGAAGTGTTCGGTAAAAAGCTGACAAAGTCACGAAACCTAAAGGACTTGGCTAGGTTTAAAGGGCTTGTGAAGCGCTTTGTAAAAGAGACAGTCGATAATGGATTCAATATAGAAACATCAAGGAGCTTTGACATTTATGGCAACACGCGTACACTCGCTTTAGTCAAAGCATTAGATGAAAAGCTGATTGAATTAACAGAGGATATGATGGACCAAGAGAAACCTTCTATTGATTTGCTTGAACGTATTGGAGAAATAAAAGGTTTATTGATTAACCTTTACACATAGAGAGTGATAACATGGCAATTAGCTGGGATGACATGAATGATTTGCAGCCGCGCGTCATGCGGCTGATTTTTAATAGTATTGATAAAGACCGACTTGCGCATGCCTACTTATTTGAAGGAAAAAAGGGGACGGGAAAGCTGGATGCTGCGATGCTTTTGGCTAAGAGCTTTTTTTGCTTGAAAGCAGGAGTGAAACCATGTGAATCCTGCCAAAACTGCAAAAGGATTGAGTCAGGAAACCATCCCGATTTACATCTCGTGCAGCCTGATGGTCAATCGATTAAGAAAGCGCAAGTGCAGGCATTGCAAGAGGAATTTACAAAAGCAGGTGTGGAATCTCACCGAAAAATGTATATCATTCTTCATGCGGACAAAATGACGGTCAATGCCGCGAACAGTTTATTGAAGTTCCTAGAGGAGCCTAACCGGGAAACGATGGCAATTTTAATCACTGAGCAATCGCATAAAATGCTGGATACGATTATTTCAAGATGTCAGATGCTTAGCTTTCAGCCGCTGCAGCCGCAATCCTTGGAGCAGCAGCTATTACAAGAAGGCGTATCTCAGCATCTTGCAAGGCTTTTGTCGAATTTAACCAATAATTTAGCAGAAGCACTCGAATTAAGTCGAAATGATCAGTTTGCAGAGTCTAGAGCGAAAGTGATAAAATTGTATGAAGTCTTACACCAGCGAAAAGAACATGCATTTTTTTATATACAGGATCAATGGATGCCTTTTTTCAAAGAGAAAGACCTTCAAGAAACAGGTCTGGATATGCTTTTATATATATATCGTGATGTATTGTCGATTCAAATAGGAAATGAAGATAAAGTCATTTATCAAGACTTATTCCAGACAATGAAGCAGCACGCGCTGCATTCCACACAGCAGATGGTGACGAACCAGATCCTTGCTGTATTAGAAGCGAAAAAGAGACTTCAATCCAACGTGAATGCCCAAGGGCTGATGGAGCAATTGGTGTTGATGTTGCAGGAGGGATAAGTTTGTACAACGTAATTGGTGTTCGTTTTAAAAAAGCGGGCAAAATCTATTATTTCGATCCTAATGGATTTCATATAGAAAATGATAGTTGTGTCATTGTAGAGACGGTCAGAGGAGTTGAGTACGGACAAGTGGTCATCGCTAATAAAAAAGTAGATGAACACGATGTCGTTCTTCCTCTGCGTAAGGTGATTCGTGTAGCAGACGAACGAGACCGGCTCATCGTTGAGGAAAACAAAGAAGCAGCGATGACAGCCTTTGATACATGTCTTCAGAAGGTAAGTGAACACGGGCTAGAAATGAAGCTGGTCGATGTTGAATTTACATTTGACCGAAACAAGGTCATCTTCTACTTCACAGCGGATGGCAGAGTAGATTTCCGCGAGCTAGTGAAAGATCTTGCTTCAATTTTCAAGACGAGAATTGAACTTCGCCAGATTGGTGTAAGAGACGAGGCAAAAATGCTGGGTGGCATAGGTCCTTGCGGGCGAATGCTTTGCTGTTCGACATTCTTAGGAGACTTTGAACCAGTATCCATTAAGATGGCAAAAGATCAAAACCTGTCGCTAAATCCTACAAAAATTTCAGGGCTTTGCGGCCGTTTGATGTGCTGCTTGAAATATGAGAATGATGAGTATGAAACAGCGAAAGAACAATTGCCCGATATCGGTGAAACGATTCAGACATCTAGTGGCTCTGCAAAGGTAGTAGGGCTCAACATTTTAGAACGAATTTTGCAAGTTGAATTAACCGGGCAAGAAAAAGTGATAGAATATACTTGGGAAGAATTATTACAAGAAGGCGTTGTATCTGCACAAACAACTGAGTAACGAGGTGTGCCACCTTGGATAAAAAGGAACTATTTGATACGGTGATCAATTTAGAAGAACAAATCGGTTCTCTTTATCGCCAGTTAGGTGATTTGAAAAATCATATCGGTGAAGTGATTGAAGAAAATCATCAGCTGCAGATGGAGAATCAGCACTTGCGTGAACGTCTGGATCAGTCTGATCGGGACAAATCGTCTGAGACAGAGAATGATTCTGCTCAGAAGCCAGGTCATTCTGATATAGGAGAAGGTCATGATAACCTGGCTCGGTTATATCAGGAGGGCTTCCATATTTGTAATGTACATTATGGGAGCATTCGTAAAGAGGGAGACTGTTTGTTCTGTCTGTCATTTTTAAATAAAAAATGAGAAAAGGCTTCCGCTGAATCGGAAGCCTTTTTCACAGGAAAAGAAAGGATACATCATGGTTTCGTTAAGAGAAGATGAACGATTAGATTACTTGCTCGCCGAAGATATGAAGATTATTCAAAGTAAAACGGTTTTCGCCTTTTCATTGGACGCAGTATTATTAGCGAAATTTGCGTATGTGCCAATCCAAAAAGGAGAGATCATTGATCTTTGTACGGGAAATGGCATTGTGCCATTGCTGCTTTCGACTCGATCTAAGGCCTCCATTACTGGGGTCGAAATTCAAGAACGGCTGTTTGATATGGCAAAAAGAAGTGTGGCGTATAATCAACTTGAAAAGCAAATTAAATTGATTCATGGTGATTTGAATGATATGCCAGCACGCTACGGCAACCACAAAGTAGATGTCATCACATGTAATCCGCCATATTTTAAGACACCTTCTAAGGAAGAAATCAATGAAAATGAATACTTGGCAATTGCTCGGCATGAAATCCATTGTACATTAGAAGATGTCATTCGCGTTTCTTCCACGCTGCTGAAGCAAGGGGGTAAACTGGCGATGGTTCATCGGCCGGGTCGGCTGCTTGAGATTGTGGAATTGATGAAGAAGTACCGAATTGAGCCAAAACGAATTCAATTTGTTTATCCCAAACAGGGGAAAGATGCCAATACCATCTTAGTAGAGGGTATAAAAGATGGAAAACCAGATCTGAAAATTCTCCCGCCTCTTTTTGTTTATGGAGATGATCAAGAGTATACAGAAGAAATCAGGACGATACTGTATGGAGAAGCATAATCATTACTTCTATGTATTGAAATGTGCAGATGGCAGCCTGTATGCAGGTTATACAAATGATTTGCAAAAAAGACTGACGACCCACAATAGTGGAAAGGGAGCAAAGTATACAAGAGCGAGACGGCCGGTTGAGCTGTATTATCATGAATGTTTTGCAACCAAAAGAGAAGCCATGCAGCAAGAATATCGTTTTAAAACGTGGACGCGGAAAAAGAAAGACCTTTATATAGAAGAAATGCGAATAGAAAAGGAGGCGGCACATGAAAACACAGAAAAGCTTTGATGGTCAATCAGATATGGGCATTCTGTATCTCGTCCCAACCCCAATTGGCAATTTAGAAGATATGACGTTTCGAGCCATACAAACATTAAAAGATGTAGACTATATTGCCGCAGAAGATACAAGACAAACGAAAAAACTTTGTCATGTCTATGAAATTGATACGCCATTAACGAGTTATCATGAGCATAACAAAGACAGCAGCGGCCACAAGTTAATCGAATGGTTAAAAGAAGGAAAAAACATCGCACTCGTGAGCGATGCTGGTTTACCGACGATCTCAGATCCAGGTGCTGAAGTGGTTCGAGACTTTACTAATATCGGCGGCTATGTCGTTCCGTTACCTGGAGCAAATGCTGCACTTACAGCACTCATTGCATCAGGGATTACACCTCAGCCATTTTTCTTTTATGGTTTTCTTGACCGACAAAAAAAGGAAAAGAAAAAACAGCTCGAAGCTTTGAAGAAGCGTCAAGAAACAATCATTTTCTATGAAGCGCCCCATCGATTAAAAGAAACGCTGACTTTGATGAAGGAAGTGTGGGGCAACCGGAATATCGCCATTACGAGAGAACTAACGAAAAAATTTGAAGAGTTTATTCGTGGAGATTTAGAGTCTGTGCTGACATGGGCCGCAGAACATCAAATCCGGGGTGAATTCTGTCTTGTCGTACAAGGTAATGATCAAGATGAAGAAGAGTTAAATGAAGATGTCTGGTGGAAGTCCTTATCTGAAAAGGAACACGTGATCCATTACATAGAAGAAGGATTAACGTCGAAGGAAGCCATTAAACGTACAGCCGTCGAACGTGGTGTACCAAAGCGCACCATATACGATGCTTATCATATTGGACAATAAAGAAAGGTTCTTGCAAACGGTGCAAGAACCTTTTTTATATCAAACTTATTTTTGTGATTGAAGTTGGTTTTGGATTTCGTTAATGATTTGCTCTGCACCTTCACGGCTAAGAACTAATTTCCCATTAGCAAGTTTAAGGTTATCGTCTGATACTTCACCTGTAACTTGGCAAGTCATGTTTGGTTTATATTTTTTTAGGATAATTTTTTCATCATCAACATAAATTTCCAAAGCGTCTTTTTCAGCGATTCCTAGAGTACGGCGAAGTTCGATTGGAATCACCACGCGCCCTAATTCGTCAACTTTACGTACAATACCTGTAGATTTCATCTTCATTCTCCTCCCAAAGAGTTCTTATTCTTAATATAATATTATCTTCGTCATTATTCGACAAATTCCTTACATTCATAGCATAACAAGGTTTCCATAAATCGTCAATCATTTTGTTTACTATTGTTTGTAAAATATGACTCTTAAAGTCAAAAGACCTTGAAACTACTGATTTATAAGGGTTTTGTGGCTTTTTTCTATGAAAATATGAGAAATGACGAGTTCAGATTAACAAGACTTTTGCCCTAAATTAGACAATTGTAAATCTGGAGATATATTTCATACGACAATATTCGACAAAATGACGACAGGTTTGTCGTTTTTTTCGAAAAACTCATCTTTTTCGATCATTTCATCTTGTTCTATGTATATATGCTTGATCTTAAAGGCTAAGATGGTATCATAGAGAAAGCACAAGTGCAAAATTTAATGAATTGATCTAACACATTTTCATGTAATGATGATAACCGCTCTCGTCCATTGGGCGGGAGTTTTTGACATTTACACACACGCAGGAGGTTCCGACATGCCGGAAAAGAAAAAAACGTTTTATCTGACAACACCTATTTACTATCCGAGCGGAAAATTACATATTGGACATGCTTATACGACAGTAGCAGGGGATGCTATGGCTCGTTATAAACGTCTTCAAGGCTATGATGTGATGTATTTAACGGGTACAGATGAGCACGGACAAAAAATTCAGCAAAAAGCTGAAGAACAAAATATTACACCGATCGAGTATTTAGATCCGGTCGTAGCAGACATTCAATCATTATGGAAGAAACTCGACATTTCGAATGATGATTTCATCCGTACAACAGAAAAAAGACATACGAAAATCATTGAGCAAGTGTTTCAAAAGCTGCTTGATCAAGGTGATATTTATTTAGATCAATATGAAGGCTGGTACAGTATTCCTGATGAGACATTCTATACGGAAACACAGCTTGTGGATGTTGAGCGGAATGAAAAAGGAGAAGTCATTGGCGGGAAGAGCCCTGACAGCGGACATCCTGTCGAATTAATTAAAGAGGAATCATATTTCTTCCGTATGAGTAAGTACGCGGATCGTTTACTAGACTATTACGAAAAGAATCCAACGTTCATTCAGCCTGAATCAAGAAAGAATGAAATGATCAATAACTTCATTAAACCCGGTTTAGAGGATTTGGCTGTATCAAGAACAACCTTTGATTGGGGAATTAAAGTTCCTAACAATCCAAAACACGTCATCTATGTATGGATTGATGCGTTATTCAACTATTTAACTGCGATTGGCTACGGAACTGATCAGGATGAAAAATATAAAAAATATTGGCCTGCTAACGTGCATCTCGTAGGGAAAGAAATTGTACGCTTCCATACGATTTATTGGCCAATTATGCTGATGGCACTAGATCTGCCGCTGCCGAAACAAATTTTCGCACACGGCTGGCTGCTGATGAAAGATGGTAAGATGTCTAAATCAAAAGGGAACGTAGTAGATCCCGTCACATTAATTGATCGCTATGGCCTTGATGCCCTTCGTTATTACCTCCTTCGTGAAGTACCATTTGGTGCGGATGGTGTGTTTACACCAGAAGGATTCGTGGAACGTGTAAACTACGACCTTGCCAATGATTTAGGTAACTTGCTTAACCGTACAGTTGCGATGGTACAAAAATATTTTGACGGTACATTAAGCAGCTATAAGGGTCCAGTTAATGAGTTTGATGAGGAACTTAAAGCGGTAGCTGAGCAAACAGTCAAAGCCTATGAAGAAGCGATGGAAAACCTTGAATTCTCGGTGGCTCTTTCAAATGTTTGGACATTAATCAGCAGAACCAATAAATATATTGACCAGACAGCTCCATGGGTGCTGGCAAAGGATGAAACAAAACGAAAAGAGCTGCATTCTGTCATGTATCATTTAGCAGAATCACTGCGCATCACAGCGGTTCTCTTAACGCCATTCCTAACGAAAACACCTGAGAAAATCTTCTTCCAGCTTGGCATTGAAGAAGAGAAGCTTAAAAGCTGGGATAGCATTCTATCTTTTGGTGCCATTCAACAAGCGACGGTACAAAAAGGAGAGCCTTTGTTCCCTCGTTTAGAGGTTGAAGAAGAAGTAGCGTATATTAAAGAGAAAATGCAGGGAAGTGCACCAAAGGAAGAAGAGAAAGTAGAAATAGAAGAAACGGAATTACCTGAGCTTGGAGCAGAAATTGTATTTGATGATTTCTCAAAAGTTGATCTTCGAGTAGCACAGGTACTGGAAGCAGCCCCAGTGAAAAAAGCGGATCGTCTCTTAAAGCTTCAGCTTGATTTTGGATTTGAAAAAAGACAAATTGTTTCAGGGATTGCCAAGCATTATCAACCTGAGGATTTAGTAGGGAAAAAGCTCGTTTGCGTAGCGAATCTGACACCAGTCAAACTCAGAGGGGAAATTTCCCAGGGAATGATTTTAACAGGAGAAACTGACGGGAAATTGCAGGTTCTTGAAGTAGACCGATCTCTAGCAAATGGAACAAAAATTTTATAAATCAACAAAAGGTGTTCCACGTGTAACATTTCGTCGAACACCTTTTGTTTTTTAGAAGAATTGTCGAAAGGAGCAATCAACGATGTTATTTGATACACATGCCCATTTAAATGCTGAACAATATAATGAAGACTTAGAGCAGGTGATCGAAAGAGCGAAAAGTGAAAAAGTCGAAAAAATCGTGGTGGTAGGGTTTGACCGCCCGACAATTACGAGAGCAATGGAATTAATTGAAGAGTATGATTTCATCTATGCAGCCATTGGCTGGCACCCAGTCGATGCCATTGATATGACAGATGAGGATTTGCTGTGGATCAAAGAATTATCTCAACATGAAAAAGTCGTTGCGATTGGAGAAATGGGTCTGGATTACTATTGGGACAAGTCGCCAAAAGATGTACAAAAGGAAGTCTTTAGACGTCAAATTGCTCTTGCGAAGGAAGTGAATCTTCCAATCATTATTCATAATCGTGACGCAACGGAAGATGTCGTGACGATCTTAAAGGAAGAGGGAGCGGCTGATGTTGGAGGGATTATGCATTGCTTTACGGGCAGCCTAGAAATCGCAAAAGCGTGTATGGATATGAACTTTTATATTTCATTCGGTGGACCCGTGACATTTAAAAATGCCAAAAAACCGAAGGAAGTTGTCAAGGACATACCAAGTGACCGGCTTTTAATTGAAACAGACTGCCCTTACTTAACGCCAGCGCCATTTAGAGGGAAACGTAACGAGCCAAGTTATGTGAAATATATCGCAGAACAGATCGCGGAGTTACGAGAAACAAGCTTTGAAGAGCTTGCTGAATTGACCACAAAAAATGCGAAAAAAGTTTTCGGTATAAACTGACAGTATATGATGTCAATCCTTGTTTAAGCTTGTCCAATTGTGAAACATAACGAAAATGTTCTACACGTTTGCGCCTCCTCATAGGATAAGTTGTCGATAAGTCTTTCTTCCCTTCCTTCCATCAATCTCCCATAATAGGGTTACAATCGAGCATTTTTGTACAGTGGGAGGAAGGGTTGACAGGTTTTGAGATACTCTATATAATCTCTCCGAGGAGAAGGAGGCGTTTTTCATCGTACAAAAAATGAAAAATCTGTTTTCTGTTAAGCTAGGAAAAGGCAAGGTTTTATTACTAGTTGTTTGCTTGCTTTTAGCTGGAACTGGGACGGCTTACGGTGCGCATGAGCTCACTAAGCAGTCTATTACCATTTCAATCAATGGTAAAGAGAAGACAATTCGTACACATGAAGAGACAGTAGCACAGCTGCTTTCAGACCTTGGAATAAAGACCAGGGCGGAGGATCATATCTCTCCAAGTCTAAATACAAAAATTGAAGACAACATGAACATTGTGTATGATGCGGCTATACCGGTTCATCTGACCCTAGATGGGAAAGAGAAAACGATATGGACAACAGATCAGACGGTTGGAGCATTATTGAAGAATGAGAAGATAGATATTGGGAAGCACGATCAAGTAACTCCAGGAAAGAATGACAAGATTAAAAAGGATATGAATCTTGTGGTTCAGCAGGCCTTCCAGGTCAGCGTAAATGATGGAGGAAAAGTTAAAAAGGTGTGGACCACTTCGACTACGGTCGCTGACTTTTTAAAGCAACAAGAGCTGAGGCTCAAGAAGCACGATAAGATCAAGCCTGCGTTACATAGTCATATTTCTAAAAAAAGCGCAGATATCCAGATCACTCGGGTGGAAAAAGTCACCGATGTAGTGGAAGAGAAAATTGCTTTTGATACCAAACATAAAAAGGATCGTTCTCTTGAAAAAGGAAAAGAGAAGGTGCTTAAAAAAGGTGAAGAAGGTAAATTGAAGAAGCACTATGCCATTGTGAAAGAAAACGGCAAAGTGGTGTCTAAAGAATTGATTAAAGAAGTGACTGAAAAAGATAGCAAGGATCGTTTAGTGGCTATTGGTACACAAGTGTCCAATAAAGAGCCTAAAGCGACACCTGCCGTTTCAAGAAGCAATGAATCGTCTGGAAAAGAATTTTATGTGGCGTCGACAGCCTACACAGCGAGCTGTGCTGGATGTACTGGCAGAACGTCAACAGGCTTTGATTTAAAAGCAAATCCGGGTGCAAAGGTTATAGCAGTAGATCCGAGTGTCATTCCGCTAGGCTCTAAAGTGTATGTGGAAGGCTATGGATATGCCGTTGCATCAGACACTGGATCTGCTATAAAAGGGAATAAAATCGATGTGTTCGTCCCAAATAAGTCGGCAGCTTATCAATGGGGAAATAAACGAGTGAAAATTAGAGTACTCAAATAAACACATCCAATCATTTATATGAACAGAGGGCTTTGCGCACCCTCTGTTTTTTTGGTTATAATAGAAGCACTGTTTTCTAATTAATTAGACGCAAAAACAGCATGAAAGGTTTCATTTTTTAACCAAAAATTGTTTATTGTTTTTGCAAGCGGAGGAATACATGAAAATCAAAGAAATCATTGTGGTGGAAGGTCGTGATGACACTGCCAGAGTGAAGATGGCAGTTGATGCAGATACGATCGAAACAAACGGATCAGCTATTGGTGATACAGTTATTCAACAAGTGCGTCTTGCTCAGGAGACGAGAGGGGTCATTATTTTAACTGATCCTGATTTCCCTGGAGAGAAGATCCGGAAAACCATCGCAGAAGCGGTTCCTGGCTGTAAGCACGCATTTTTGCCAAAACATCTTGCGAAGGCGAAGCGGGACAAAGGAATTGGCGTCGAGCATGCTTCCTTGGACAGTATTCGAGAATGCCTAGCCCATGTCCATGAGGAAATGGAAGAATCGGAAAGTGACATTACATTAGATGACTTATTTGACGCAGGCCTTATCGGAGGCGAATCGTCGAAACGCCGCCGCGAACGACTAGGTGTGCTTTTAAATATAGGATATACCAATGCGAAGCAGCTGCAAAAGCGCCTTCACATGTTCCAAATAACCAAACATGATTTTATTGCGGCCTTAAAGACCGTCATGCAGGAGGAAGCCGATGAATAAAGATATTGCGACACCCATCAGAACGAAGGAAATACTGAAGAAATACGGTTTCTCTTTTAAAAAGAGCTTAGGGCAGAACTTTTTAATTGATACAAATATACTCGATCGTATTGTCGATCACGCAGAGGTGACGGATGAGACCGGCGTGATTGAGATTGGGCCTGGTATCGGTGCATTGACCGAGCAGCTCGCTAAGCGTGCAAAGAAAGTCACTGCTTTTGAAATCGATCAGCGTTTATTGCCCATTTTAAACGATACGCTTTCTCCATATGATAATGTCACGATCATTCATCAAGACGTATTAAAGGCAGATGTGAGGAAGGTCATTGAGGAAAATTTTGCTGACTGTAAAGAAGTGATGGTTGTCGCCAACCTTCCATATTACGTGACGACACCGATTATTATGAAACTGCTTGAAGAAAACCTTCCATTGAAAGGGATTGTGGTCATGCTGCAAAAAGAAGTAGCAGATCGTATGGCAGCAGTCCCTTCATCAAAGGAATACAATTCGCTGTCTATCGCAGTTCAATACTATACGGAAGCGAAAACAGTAATGGTTGTGCCTAAAACTGTTTTTGTTCCACAGCCTAATGTGGATTCGGCTGTGATTAAACTAACCGTTCGTGAAACGCCTGCTGTCTCAGTAGAAAATGATGTTTTTTTCTTTCAATTGATCCGTGCGAGCTTTGGTCAGCGCCGAAAAACATTGATGAATAATCTCATGAACAATTTACCTGATGGAAAAAAACATAAAGCCATCATCGAAGAAGCACTTCAAACAGCAGACATTGATGGAAAGCGCCGCGGCGAGTCATTATCCATTGAGGAATTTGCCCGTTTGTCGAACGTTTTACAAAAAGCCCTGTCTTAAGGGCTTTTTTCTTTTGTTTTTCACCACTTTGTTCGTTCGGGCATAGGCTAGAAAGAACAGCACACATGAAAGAAGAACATATTTTAGCGTAAGACGATACCAACAGGATATGAGCCTGATTGTGGAGTGAAAAGCATGCAATTTCAAATAGGAGATATGGTGACAAGGGCATCCTATCAAATGGATATTATGTTTCGAATCATTCGAATTGATGAGACCGATCAGCACGAAGCCACCGCCATATTGCATGGGAATGAAGTGAGGCTGATTGCAGATGCCAAGGTGTCAGATCTCGTCAAGATTCAAAAAGAGGAACAGCTGACTAGAGAGAAGGATGACGAGCGAAAAATCAATGAATCGCTCGATTTACTAAGACAGGATTATCAGCTGCTGCGGGAAAAACAAGAGTATTATACTTCTGGACAATATCAGCATCAAGAGCAGTATTTTCACATGCCTGGAAAGGTCCTTCATTTAGATGGAGATGCTTCATACTTAAAGAAATGCTTAGATGTATATGAACGAATTGGTGTACCTGTGTATGGTGTACATTGCCATGAGAAGAAAATGCCAAGCATGATTGACTCGTTAATTGATCAATATCGACCTGATATTTTGGTCATCACAGGACATGATGCGTATTCCAAGCAAAAGGGCGGCGTACATGATATCGGTGCCTATCGCCATTCTCGTCATTTCGTTGAAACGGTTCAAAAAGCAAGACGGAAAATTCCTCATTTAGATCAGCTTGTGATCTTTGCAGGTGCCTGTCAATCTCATTTTGAATCATTGATCCAAGCAGGTGCCAATTTTGCGAGCTCGCCTTCACGTGTGAATATCCATGCGCTCGACCCCGTCTATATCGTTGCGAAGATCAGCTTCACTCCATTTGTAGATCGAATCAACGTGTGGGATGTGCTCCGAAATACATTAACAAGAGAAAAAGGCCTCGGAGGCATCGAGACGAAGGGTGTTCTAAGGGTAGGTATGCCATATAAAAGAGACCATGAATCGACATAACCCGACTGATTTCAGTCTGGTTTTTTTTATGTTCAAAAAGAAATTTCAAAAGGATACATAATTCACCGGAATTTGAGAAAAATAGGGAGAAGAAAAGGTAGAAGTTTGTCAAAATTATTTTGTTGACAATGGCTCGTGTTCGTTGATATAATTTAATTTTTATTTGACAAAAACGGGCCGTTGTTGTATAATTATCTCAGTGAGGTGGATGCAATGGCGAAGACTTTGTCCGACATCAAAAGATCGCTTGATGGTAACTTAGGTAAACGTTTGACGTTAAAGGCTAACGGGGGCCGCCGTAAAACAATTGAGCGTTCGGGCATTTTAGCTGAAACGTACCCTTCTGTATTTGTGATTCAATTAGATCAAGATGAGAATTCGTTTGAAAGAGTTTCTTATAGTTATGCAGATATACTGACTGAGACGGTCGAATTAACGTTCGATGATACCGCTAGCTCAGTCGCCTATTAATGGGCAGTGAACTTCTTGTTTACTGCTTTTTGTTTTGCCTTTTTTTCTGAATGGGAGTCTGTCCATTTTTTGAAAGGGGTAAAAGGAAGGAATCGATACAAAATAAGAAAGCCACACAAGCAGTGGCACTGATTCGAATTCTCGACTAAAGGGGCTGTTTCGTTTGGGTAGACGCCGAGGCATTATGTCAGATGAGTTCAAATACGAGCTGGCGAAGGATCTTGGATTTTATGATACCGTCAAAAATGGAGGCTGGGGAGAGATTCGTGCGCGTGACGCAGGTAATATGGTCAAACGTGCCATTGAATTAGCTCAACAGCACATGGCTCAGGATGAGAATCAACGATAGAAAAACGGTCAGGGATACCTCGGGTGTCTCTGGCTTTTTTTGATGAAAAAGTCAGTGTGCTCGGCGTAAAAGCCTATATTCATCAGATCCATCAAATGTGATACAATATTGATACTTATGTTTAGATGGAGAAGTAGGTGAAATGTTTGCGTATTTTAGAAAAAGCACCGGCAAAAATTAATCTCTCACTTGATGTTCATGGAAAAAGACCGGATGGATATCACGAAGTGGAGATGGTGATGACAACAATAGACCTTGCAGATCGACTAGAGCTGACGGAGCTGGACAAGGATGAAATCCGTGTATCATCTCATAATCGATTCGTGCCAGATGATCAGCGTAATTTGGCTTATCAGGCGGCTAAATTACTCAAAACAAGGTTCGGTATTCAAAAAGGTGTATCAATTGTCATCACAAAAGCAATTCCAGTCGCAGCAGGTTTAGCTGGGGGCAGCAGTGATGCGGCAGCAGCTCTTCGCGGCTTAAATCGTTTGTGGAAATTAAACCTCACGTTAGATGAACTAGCTGATCTTGGAGCGGAGATCGGCTCAGATGTGTCTTTTTGTGTACACGGAGGCACAGCACTAGCGACAGGACGTGGAGAAAAGCTGAAGCATATTGCGACACCGCCGCATTGCTGGGTGATTTTAGCGAAGCCGGTGATTGGGGTATCTACAGCTGAAGTCTATAGACAATATGACGCAAGCAAAGTAGAACACCCAAATGTAAAGCGTATGATTGAAGCGATTGAAGCGAAAGATTATAAAGAGATGTGCGGCTCACTCGGCAACGTTCTAGAGTCTGTGACATTAAAGATGTACCCAGAAGTAGATATGATCAAAAGACAGATGAAGCGTTTCGGTGCTGACGCTGTTTTAATGAGTGGAAGCGGCCCTACAGTATTTGGCTTGATTCAATATGAATCGAAGGTACAAAGAATATATAACGGACTGAGAGGATTTTGTGATCAAGTATACGCTGTCCGCATGATCGGCGAACAAAATGCCCTTGATTAAATCCGTATATTAAGTTATATTTATCATAAATTATTCGGGTTCTGGGGGTAAGTTCATGAAGTTTCGTCGAAGCGGCAGATTGGTGGACTTAACAAATTATTTGTTAGCCCACCCGCACGTACTAGTACCGTTAACTTTTTTTGCAGAAAGATATCAATCTGCGAAGTCCTCCATTAGTGAAGACTTAACGATTATCAAACAGACCTTCGAACAGCAGGGAATAGGCACATTGCTTACTGTACCTGGTGCTGCTGGCGGAGTGAAATATATTCCAAAGATTCACCTAAAAGAAGCAGACGACGTAGTAAACGATATCGGAGAGGCTCTATCGACTCCTGAACGTGTACTTCCTGGCGGTTATTTATATTTAACCGATGTTTTAGGTAATCCATCAATTCTTGCGAAAATCGGTAAGCTGTTTGCGACCATCTTTGCAGACCGTGCGATTGATGTCGTCATGACCGTTGCGACAAAGGGTATTCCAATTGCCTATTCTGTTGCGGGTTATTTAAATGTGCCTGTTGTGATCGTTAGAAAAGATAATAAGGTAACCGAAGGATCAACTGTAAGTATTAACTACGCGTCAGGTTCGTCTAACCGAATTCAAACCATGTCACTTGCAAAGCGGAGTTTAGATAAAGGATCCAATGTCCTAATCATTGATGACTTTATGAAAGCGGGCGGAACCATTAACGGCATGATGAATTTGCTTGAGGAATTTAATGCAAATGTTGCAGGGATCGGTGTTCTTTTAGAAGATGAAGGCGTAAATGAACGTCTCGTTGATGAATATGTATCGCTTTTAAAGCTTTCAACCATTGATATGAAGCAGAAGATCATTGAGATCAATGAAGGTAATTTCCACGAGTTTTTTCATTCGAAAGCTTAAGCTTTGATCAAACATGTAGTTGAATGGGAGAGATTGATATGACAAAAGTTGTTCAAACCAAACATGCACCAGCAGCCATTGGACCTTACTCTCAAGGGATTATTGTCAATAACATGTTTTACAGCTCAGGGCAGATTCCATTAACGCCAGCTGGAGACTTTGTAAATGGAGATATTAAAGAACAAACACATCAAGTGTTCCGTAATCTTAAGGCCGTACTTGAAGCAGCAGGTGCTTCCTTTGAGACAGTCGTGAAAGCAACAGTTTTTATCAAAGATATGGAACAATTCGCAGAAGTAAATGAAGTGTACGGTGAGTATTTCCATACACATAAGCCAGCTCGTTCATGTGTGGAAGTAGCAAGACTTCCTAAGGATGCACTCGTAGAAATTGAAGTGATTGCATTAGTAAAGTAAACAGGCAGTCTCAACGAAAGCCGTTTGGTTTCATCATATGCAGGAAAAGACATCATCATGATGTCTTTTTTTCACGCAGAGAATGTAAGCATCGTCACCAAAATGACAAATAATGTATAAATATCCCGATATTTCAAAAAAAGTTTAAAAAAAGAGCAGGAGAATCACCACAATCGTTGAATACCTAAGTAATGCTTTTATATTGGGAAAAGGTGGTGAACTACTGTGGAAGTTACTGACGTAAGATTACGCCGCGTGAATACCGATGGTCGCATGAGGGCGATTGCATCCATCACGCTGGACCACGAATTTGTTGTTCATGATATTCGTGTGATTGATGGAAACAATGGGTTGTTTGTGGCAATGCCTAGCAAACGCACGCCTGATGGAGAGTTTCGCGATATTGCACACCCAATTAATTCAGGTACTCGGGGTAAAATCCAAGATGCTGTATTAAATGAATATCATCGCTTAGGCGAAGAGGAAGAAACAATTGAATATGAAGAAGCTGGAGCTTCTTAATCATATGTGAATCCAAAAAGACAGCTTTAAGAGAAAATGGAATGTTTTCTTTTAAATGCTGTCTTTTTTGCGTTTTTTCTCTTGTTTCTTATGTCTTTCAACCATTAGAAAATTATTGCACTTCCTCTTGTATCCTTGAAATCAGTCCTTATTTAGGATATATTTTTCTATGGATAATAGGGATATTGGAGGCCAATCAATGGATAAGCGGTTCGCAGTGATTTTAGCAGCGGGAAAAGGAACGAGAATGAAGTCAAAGCTATACAAAGTACTTCATCCAGTTTGCGGAAAGCCAATGGTCGAGCATGTGGCAGATGAAGCGTTAAAGCTTTCTTTAGCCAAGCTAGTGACGATCGTCGGTCATGGAGCAGAGAACGTCAAAGAGCAGCTTGGAGACAGAAGTGAGTATGCACTTCAAGAAGAACAGCTGGGAACAGCACATGCCGTCAAACAAGCAAAGTCGTTCCTTGCGCAGGAAAAGGGAACAACCATTGTCATTTGTGGTGATACGCCATTATTGACAGCGGAAACAATGGAAGCTATGTTGAGCGAGCATCAAAAACATCAAGCGAAAGTCACTATTTTAACAGCACATGCGGATGACCCGACAGGTTATGGTCGTATTATTCGTGACGAAACCGGTGCTGTCGTGAAAATTGTGGAGCATAAAGATGCGAATGATGCGGAACGTCAAGTGAATGAAATTAATACAGGGACCTATTGTTTTTCAAATGAAGATCTCTTCCGTGTGATTGAGCAAGTATCGAATGAAAATGCACAGGGTGAATACTATTTGCCAGACGTCATTGAAATTTTAAAGAATGAAGGGCAAACGGTTGCAGCATATCAAACACCGCATTTTGAAGAAACACTTGGAGTCAATGATCGTATCGCTCTATCACAAGCAGAGCAATTCATGAAGCGACGTATTAATCATCAGCATATGAAGAATGGTGTGACCTTGATTGATCCTGAGAACACGTATATTTCACCAGATGCTGTCATCGGTGAAGATACAATCATTTATCCTGGGACGGTCATCAAAGGGAATGTGAAAATCGGTGCAGACGCTACTATTGGGCCAAACACTGAAATTGTTGACAGCATCGTCGGAGATCGCACAGTGATTAAGCAATCTGTCGTCTGCGATAGTGAGGTTGGAGTCGATGTGACAATTGGGCCGTTTGCTCATATTCGCCCGTTGTCGAAAATTGGCGATGAAGTGAAGATCGGGAATTTTGTCGAAATCAAGAAAACGGTTTTCGGTGACCGCAGCAAAGCATCTCATCTAAGCTATATTGGAGATGCAGAGGTCGGAACTGATGTAAACCTTGGCTGTGGATCTATTACAGTCAACTATGATGGGAAGAACAAATTCTTAACGAAGATTGAAGATGGCGCTTTTATTGGCTGTAATTCAAATCTCGTGGCACCAGTCACTGTCGGAAAAGGGGCATATGTTGCAGCTGGTTCAACGGTTACAGAAGATGTACCGCAGGATGCATTGTCTATTGCTAGAGCAAGACAAGTCAATAAAGAAGATTATGTGAAAAATATTCATAAAAAATAATCCAAATACCCGGAGGTTTACCATGTCTAATCGTTATGCTGATGCGAATTTAAAGATATTCTCTTTGAATTCAAACCCTGAACTTGCTAAAGAAATTGCCGATCGTATCGGAGTTGATGTAGGAAAGAGCTCTGTTAAACGCTTTAGTGACGGTGAAGTCCAAATCAATATTGAAGAAAGTATTCGCGGCTGTGATTGTTATGTCATTCAATCAACTAGTGCGCCAGTCAATGAGCACATTATGGAACTGCTCATTATGGTGGATGCACTAAAACGCGCTTCTGCGAAAACGGTCAATATTGTGATCCCTTATTACGGATATGCACGTCAAGATCGTAAGGCAAAACCTCGTGAGCCAATCACTGCGAAGCTTTTTGCGAACTTGCTTGAAACAGCAGGTGCTACTCGTGTCATTGCACTTGATCTTCATGCGCCGCAGATCCAAGGTTTCTTTGATATTCCAATCGATAACTTAATGGCTGTGCCAATCTTAACAAACTATTTCGAACAGAAAAATTTGAATGATATCGTCGTTGTGTCTCCAGACCACGGTGGTGTGACACGTGCGCGTAAAATGGCAGACCGCCTGAAAGCGCCAATCGCTATTATCGACAAACGTCGTCCGAAGCCAAATGTTGCTGAAGTGATGAACATCATTGGTAACATTGAAGGCAAAACGGCGATTCTCATCGATGATATCATTGATACGGCTGGTACCATTACACTTGCTGCAAATGCACTTGTGGAAAATGGAGCGGCTGAAGTATATGCTTGCTGTACTCACCCAGTATTGTCTGGACCAGCAGTAGAACGTATCACAAATTCTAAAATAAAAGAATTGGTTGTGACAAACAGTATTCACTTAACAGATGACAAGAAAGTTGAAAAATTCATTCCGCTTTCAGTTGGGCCTTTGCTAGCAGAAGCCATCATCCGTGTACATGAAGAAGAATCTGTGAGCTACCTTTTTAGCTAATTTTCTGATTAAAAAAGGCCCTAGGCATCAGCTTGGGGTCTTTTTGCTGTCATCATTCAGAGCAAATAGGTTTAAAATGATTCACTTATGGGTAATTATGAGAGTAGTGACAAAAATGAAATAGGATGGTGCTGAATATGGCAACTTTAAAAGCAAATAAAAGAACTGATTTCAAACGTTCCACACTGCAAAAAATCCGTCATTCAGGACACGTTCCTGGTGTCATATACGGAAAAAATACAGACAACCTGGCTGTTTCACTAGACAGCATCGATTTATTAAAGACCTTACGTGATGAAGGAAAGAATACAATCATCACATTAGACGTGAACGGTGAAACAAAATCCGTGATGGTCACAGAATTACAAACAGATCCGCTGAAAAATGAGCTTGTCCATGCAGATTTCCAAGTGGTCGACTTACAGCGTGAAATTGAAGCAGATGTACCTGTCCAGCTGATTGGCGAATCTAAAGGGGTAAAAGATGGCGGTGTGCTTCAGCAGCCACTATTTGAACTATCCATTACAGCGAAACCAAAAGATATCCCGCAGCATATTGAAGCAGATATTACAAACTTAGAAGTAAATGATGTCCTAACAGTCGCTGATTTGTCTGTTCAGTCATCATATCAAGTGAATAACGATCCAGAAGAAGTCGTTGCATCCATTTTGCCGCCTCAGCAATCAGAGGTTCCTGAGCCAGATAGCGAAGACGAACCAAAAGAACCTGAGGCCATTAAAGAAAAGGATAACGATGGAGAATAACTGGTCATTTAGAGACGTAACCCTCCCGCGGTTGCGTCTTTTGTGCTAGAATGAAAAGAATTCATACGTTATTACATGGGGCAATCCTATTGGCTCATTTTTTAGGCGTGTGCTTTGTGACAAAGGAGGTTATTGGTTTCATGATTGCATTCGTTGGATTAGGTAATCCAGGAAAAGAATATGAAAAAACAAGACATAATGTCGGGTTTATGACAATAGATGAATTATCGAAAAAATGGGACATCCCCTTAAATCAATCAAAATTCCATGGACAATTTGGAACAGGGTTTGTTTCAGGGCAAAAGGTTCTACTTGTAAAGCCGCTTACATATATGAACTTATCAGGAGAATGCGTGCGTCCGCTAATGGATTACTATGATATTCCACTTGAACATTTGAAAGTCATCTATGATGATCTTGATTTGCCAACTGGGCGGATTCGTTTGCGTACAAAAGGAAGTGCAGGCGGGCATAATGGAATCAAATCGTTGATTCAGCATTTAGGGTCACCTGAGTTTGACCGATTCCGTATCGGCATTGGACGTCCTCAAAATGGCATGAAGGTCGTCGATTACGTGCTAGGACGCTTTTCTGAAGAGGAGCAGCCTGACATTGCATCAGCCATTCAGGCGTCTGTCGAAGCTTGCGAGGCGGCTTTAACAAAGCCATTTTTAGAAGTGATGAATGATTTTAACAAGAAGGTATAAGAATGATAAGCAAAGCACATACTGATTATAAAATCTCAGCATGGGAGGATCACGTATGGCTTTGCATTATTACTGCCGGCATTGTGGTGTAAAGGTTGGCAGTCTAGATGAATCCGCTGTTCAAAGTGAAGCACTTGGATTTCATCACTTAACAAATGAGGAAAGAAACGATATGATTTCTTATAGGGAAAATGGTGATCTACATGTACAAACCATTTGTGAGGATTGCCAAGAGGCGCTCGAAAGAAATCCTGATTACCATCAGTATCATACCTTTATTCAATAAAAAGCTTTGGTGTAGATAATAGACCAAAGCGTTTTTCTGTTTTAAACAAGCAGGGAGGAGGAGCCAAATGAAAAATATACAATCATTTATCAAACAAAGTGATGATTTTCAGTCCATTTTTAATGGGCTAAAGGAAGGGTTAAAAGAACAGCTGCTCGCCGGACTATCAGGCTCCGTCAGATCTTTATTTACAGCCGCTATATCAGACGAACTTAAGCGGCCGATGTTTATTGTGACTCACAACTTGTATCAAGCGCAGAAGGTAACAGATGATCTTGCCAGTGTGATTTCAGATCGCTCGGTCCTTCTTTATCCTGTTAATGAACTCATTGCTTCAGAAATTGCCGTTGCCAGCCCTGAGCTCAGAGCACAGCGTCTAGATGTTCTGAACCGGCTGGCGAATGGAGAAAACCCCATTATCGTCACACCGGCTGCAGCGGTGCGCAGAATGCTTCCGCCAGTTGAGCTCTGGAAGGAGAGTCAGATCCATTTAAAGCTCGGTGAAGAAATTGATTTGGAGGCGTTTTCAAAACAACTTGTACAAATCGGTTATGACCGGACGTCGATGGTTGCTGCGCCCGGAGATTTTAGTGTGCGCGGAGGAATCATTGATATTTATTCGTTAACGGAAGATCATCCGATCCGTATTGAGCTGTTTGATACAGAAGTAGACTCGATTCGAACGTTCCACTCAGATACACAGCGTTCATTAGAAACACTTCAAGAGATTAAAATCGGTCCCGCAAAAGAGCTGATTGTGAGAGGTCCTGAACGAGTGAGAGCCATTGAACAGCTTGATCAAGGACTTGCGAAGAGCTTAAAGAAATTTAACTCAGACCAGCAAAAAGAACTGCTTCATCAACATATTTCTGCTGATCGAGAGAAGCTGCTAGAAGGTATCGTGACACAGGAAATGACGAAGTACCTGTCCTATTTCTATGAAAAGCCTGCTAGTTTGCTAGATTACACATCACAGGATACGATTATTATTTTAGATGAAATTAGCAGAATTCAGGAGATGGAAGAACAGCTTGAACAGGAAGAAGCTGATTGGACAATTAGCCTGCTTGAAGAAGGCAATATCCTTCATGATTTATCCCTTTCTTTCCCGTTCCAACAACTGATCAATCAGCAATCGCGGTCTATTCTGTACTACTCCTTGTTCCTGAGACATGTCCAGCAGACAAATCCGCAAAATATCGTCAATGTATCTAGTAAGCAAATGCAGAATTTCCACGGGCAGATGAATGTGCTTGCGAGTGAAATTGAACGCTACAAAAAACAACAATATACAGTTGTCTTCTTAGGTGCGGATGAAGAGCGGACAGATAAACTATCTTCTGTCTTACATGATTATGACATTGAAGCCGCTCTTGCCAAGCCGGACGCCGAGCTTGTAAGCGGACAGGTGTATATTTTACAAGGTGAGCTGCAAACAGGCTTTGAACTGCCGTTATCGAAAATTGCCGTGATCACAGAAGGCGAGCTCTTCAAGAAACGTGTGAAGAAGCAGGCACGTAAGCAAAAGCTGACCAATGCAGAGCGAATTAAGAGCTATTCAGAGCTTCAAGTCGGCGATTATGTGGTGCACATTAACCACGGGATCGGTAAGTATTTAGGAATTGAAACGCTTGAAATCGGCGGCATTCATAAAGATTATTTAAATATTCATTATCAAGGAAGCGACAAGCTTTATGTACCGGTTGAACAAATTGATCAGGTGCAGAAGTATGTCGGATCAGAAGGTAAAGAACCAAAGCTGTACAAACTAGGCGGCAGCGATTGGAAACGTGTGAAGAAAAAAGTGGAAACATCTGTACAGGACATCGCAGATGATCTCATTAAGCTGTATGCGGAACGTGAGGCAAGCAAAGGGTATGCCTTCTCGCCTGATCATGAGATGCAGCGCCAGTTTGAATCAGCGTTCCCTTACCAGGAAACAGATGATCAAATCCGTTCGATTCACGAAATCAAACAAGACATGGAGCGGGAGCGTCCAATGGACCGCCTGCTTTGTGGAGATGTGGGATATGGAAAAACAGAAGTGGCGATTCGAGCGGCCTTCAAAGCCATTGCTGACGGAAAACAGGTTGCTCTGCTTGTACCGACAACCATCTTAGCGCAGCAGCATTTTGACACGATTATGGACCGATTCCAAGACTACCCTGTCAAAATCGCTCAGCTGAGCCGTTTCCGTACAAGAAAAGAAACAACCGAAACGTTAAAAGGGCTGAAAAACGGAACGATTGATATGGTCATCGGCACACACCGTTTGCTTTCTAAAGATATTGTCTATAAAGACTTAGGTTTGTTGATCATTGACGAAGAGCAGCGTTTTGGTGTGACGCATAAAGAGAAAATTAAACAGATGAAAGCCAATATCGATGTACTGACATTAACGGCTACGCCAATTCCGCGTACGCTGCATATGTCTATGCTTGGCGTACGGGATTTATCGGTTATTGAGACACCGCCTGAAAACCGTTTCCCTGTTCAAACCTATGTGGTTGAGTACAATGGCGCTTTAGTCAGAGAAGCGATTGAGCGAGAACTAGCACGCGGCGGTCAAGTGTACTTTCTTTACAACCGTGTTGAAGATATTGAACGCAAAGCAGATGAAATCTCCATGCTAGTCCAAGACGCGAAAGTCAGCTATGCACATGGGAAAATGAGTGAGAACGAGCTGGAATCAGTGATGATCAATTTCCTTGAAGGTGAATCAGATGTATTGGTCAGTACCACCATCATTGAAACGGGAGTCGACATTCCAAATGTGAACACGCTCATCGTCCACGATGCGGATAAAATGGGGCTTTCTCAGCTGTACCAGCTAAGAGGACGAGTAGGACGTTCGAATCGTGTCGCATATGCTTATTTCACGTATCGAAAAGATAAAGTTCTGTCTGAAGTAGCAGAGAAGAGACTTCAAGCTATTAAAGAATTCACAGAGCTCGGATCAGGATTTAAAATTGCGATGCGTGATTTAACGATTCGAGGAGCAGGAAATTTACTTGGTGCACAGCAGCATGGATTCATTGATTCTGTTGGATTCGACCTCTATTCTCAAATGCTGAAAGAAGCCATTGAGGAAAGAAGAGGCGATACAACGGCTCAAGATAAATTCGAACCGGAAATCGATCTGCAAATCGATGCCTACATCCCGGACACTTACATTGCGGATGGGAAGCAAAAGATCGAGATGTATAAACAGTTCAGAGCGATTGGATCAATCGAAGAGCGAAAAGAGCTTCAAGATGAAATGATCGACCGATTTGGTGAATATCCGCAAGAAGTGGCGGACTTGTTCACGATTGCGACGATGAAAGTATACGCAGTGCAGGAACGTGTCGAACTGATCAAGATGGAGAAAGGCATTGTCAGGCTTACTCTTGAAGAGCAAGCAAGCAGTGAAATCGACGGTCAAAAATTATTTGCGCTCAGCAGTAAATATGGTCGTGATATAGGCTTGGGAATGGAAGGCAGCAAGCTGATTATTTCTGTTCAAACGAAAGGCAAGAAGACTGAGGAATGGCTTGAGATCGTTCTGAATATGCTTCGAGGCCTTCAAGAAGTGAAAAAAGAAACCATTCCATCTTCATAAAATTTTGTTTGTCTCTCGTGTATATTACATTTGATGTGACGGATACTAAACTCAGGGTCAAGTGGTGAATGTTGCATAAAGTGGACGCTTTTGTTCCATTCACCCAACACATCATCAAACGAAAGAGAGGCAGCAGTGAATGAAAGCAACTGGAATTGTACGCCGCATCGATGATCTAGGTAGAGTGGTTATTCCGAAGGAGATTCGCAGAACATTGCGCATCCGGGAAGGAGATCCGCTTGAGATTTTCGTCGACCGCGATGGAGAAGTGATTTTGAAGAAATATTCGCCGATTAGTGAGCTAGGAGACTTTGCGAAGGAATATGCTGATGCATTATTCGACAGTTTGGGTCATTCCATCCTGATCTGTGATCGAGATACGTATATTGCTGTATCCGGCAGTTCGAAAAAAGAGTACTTAAACAAATCCATCAGTGATTTACTTGAACGAACAATGGACCAGCGTAATTCTGTATTAGAAGAAAGCAAAAAAGAAATTCAACTTGTCGATGGTATTGATGATGACGTATCTGCTTATACCATTGCACCTATTGTTGCAAACGGAGATCCTATTGGCGCCGTCGTCTTATTTTCTAAAGAGCGTTCAATGGGAGAAGTGGAGCATAAAGCGGCAGAAACGGCAGCTGGCTTCTTAGCCCGTCAAATGGAACATTAGGTCTAATAATTCTATATCATATAGATAAAACGAAAGAATGCCGATGAAATCATTTGATTTTGTCGGCGTTTTTTATATGGGATGAAACAAAACGAGGAATGTGCCGTCTACTCCTTAGAAAGAAACGGCTTTTCATTCACGTATGATATAATGAGTGCGTTTAACTGTAGATCTATTTTTAAAGGAGTCATCCATGAAAAATGCTGTGAATCAGCCGCATTGGCTTTTCCAGGGTGCGGTGATTTTGACCATCGCAGGCTTGTTATCAAAGGTTCTAAGTGCCGTTTATCGTGTTCCATTCCAGAACATCGTAGGAGACACAGGGTTTTATATTTATCAGCAAGTGTATCCCTTCCTTGGCATTGCCATCATGCTCGGCACCACAGGGTTTCCTGTCATGGTGTCCAAGCTTCTGAGTGAGCATGGGGAAGAGAATCGAAGGATCATTACAAGGGTATCCTTGGTCTATATCACTTTACTGAGCTTGGTCTTATTTCTTTGTCTTTACATAGGAGCAGGCAGAATTGCGAGCCTTATGGCGGACAGTCAATTAATCCTGCTCATCCAAATGAGTGCTTTCGTGTTTTTATTTCTTCCGCTTACCGTGATGCTGAGGGGAGTTTTTCAGAGTGACGGTATGATGCTTCCAACGGCTATTTCTCAATTGGTGGAGCAGCTCATCAGGGTAGGCGTCCTGCTTGTTTTATCCTTCTATTTCGTGAGGCGCGGCTATTCGCTTTATGAAACAGGGGCGGGTGCGGTCTTCTCCTCCATAGCGGGGAGTGCGGCCTCGCTTATACTACTTCTTTTTCTTTGGCTGACATACCGAAAACAGTCTGCTGCAAGTATGACAAGCAAACAGGCGACACTTCGGAAAAAGGATGTTTTGAAGAGTTTGGTGCTGTATACATTCACGATTTGTGTCAGCGGACTGCTCATTTTATGGATGCAAATGGTTGATGCCTTTCATCTGTATGCGTTGCTGCGCAGTGAGGGTCTGAGTGAAGCCGCGGCAAAGGCGGCAAAAGGTGTGTATGACCGAGGACAGCCGTTCTTACAGCTAGGGACGGTGTTTGCCATTAGCATCGGAACCTCTCTTGTGCCATTTTTATCGGCGGCTATGAGGAATGGAGAGCATGAAGCGATAAGGCAAAAAGTGCGTACATCGTTTAAGACCACGTCGGTTTTAGGGATTGGTTCAGCAGTTGGGCTGATTTGTATTCTAGCGTCAGTCAATACCATGCTTTTTCGTAATGACTTAGGCACCGATGCGCTGCAAATATTCTGTATTTCCATCGCATTTACATCGATTGCGATTACGCAAGCATCTTTACTTCAAGGGCTCGGGCATACTGTGTATCCAGCTGTTGTGGTGATTCTCAGTGTGCTGGTGAAATGGATACTAACGCTTGCACTTGTCCCGCTATTTGGCATCTACGGTGCCGCATGGTCAACCGTATGTGGTTTTCTCGCTGCGGCTCTGCTCAATGCCGTTTATTTGAGGCATAAAGGATGGATTTCTTTGAGAGAGCTGTTCCCAGTGAAAATTCTTTTATCGGCTGCTTTCATGGCCATTGTCTTAATAGGGTATCAGGCACTGTTTTCTTGGGTCATTCCCTTTGAAAAACGTCCTTTTTTCGTTTTAGAGAGCCTGACGTCAGTTTTTATTGGTGGTTTCGCCTTTTTATATAGTATTCTTAAGCTAGAAGTATTTACGGACGAGGAATGGAGACTCATTCCATTAGGAGAAAAGATTTTATATTTTAAACAGATGAGAGGGAATCGAAATGGCAGGTAAGATTACCGTCGTCGGTCTCGGGGCAGGCGACATGGATCAGCTGACGCTCGGTGTATACAAGCAGCTGAAGCAGGCGAAAGAAGTATTTATGAGAACGCAGGATCATCCGCTTACCGCAGAGTTGATGCAGGAGGTCTCATCGCTGACCTTTTTTGATGAAATTTATGAAAAGCACGATCAGTTTGATTCGGTATATCAGGAAATCACTGAAATTTTATTTACAGAGGCTGCGGAACAGGAGATTGTGTACGCAGTACCAGGTCACCCATTTGTCGCAGAAAAGACTGTCCAGCTATTAGTTTCTCAGCAGCACGAACGCGGGATTGATGTGTCTGTTGCTGGTGGACAAAGCTTTTTGGATGCGACGTTTAACTCCTTGCAGATTGACCCAATCGAGGGATTACAATTCGTTGATGCAGGAGATATGAGAGCGGACGATCTGAAATTGACCCAGCATGTCCTCATTTGTCAGGTATATGATCAGCTGACCGCTTCGAATGTGAAACTCACGCTGATGGAAAAGCTTCCTGACGATTATGAAGTCTATATTGTGACTGCGGCTGGAAGCAGTCAGGAACAGATTACTGCCGTTCCTTTATTTGAACTTGATCGAGATGTGTCGATAAATAACTTAACGAGTGTTTATGTACCTCCGATTCAAGATGAAAAGCTGCTTTATCAACAATTTGACACTTTCCGTGACGTCATACGTACATTAAGAGGTCCGGGCGGCTGTCCATGGGATCAAAAACAAACCAATGAGTCACTTAAACCATATTTAATTGAAGAATGCTATGAACTGCTTGAAGCGATCGATGAAGATGATCCAGACCATATGGTGGAAGAGCTCGGAGATGTGCTGCTGCAGGTGTTACTTCACGCCCAAATTGGTGAAGATGACGGCTTTTTCTCAATTGATGACGTCATCCAGCATGTCACAGAAAAAATGATTCGTAGACATCCCCATGTGTTTGGTGACACAAATGTTTCTGAAGCAGCAGATGTGGTCGCCAACTGGGAAAAAATCAAGCAGCAGGAGAAGCCGGAGCGGGCAGCCTCCATTTTGCAATCCATCCCGGCGGCGCTTCCAGCACTAACAAAGGCATATAAGCTCCAAAAGAAAGCCGCCAAAGTAGGCTTTGATTGGACAGATGTGAAAGATATTTGGAACAAATACGAAGAAGAGAAGCAGGAATTTCTCGTTGAAGTGGCAGAGAAGCCGGACGAAAGTGCAACGAAGCAGATGAAAGATGAATTTGGAGATCTTTTGTTTGTTCTCGTCAACATTGGAAGGTTCTATCAGCTAGAGCCTGAAACGGCACTCGCTTCCGCCAACACAAAATTCATGCGTCGCTTTCAGCATATCGAACAAAAAGCAAAGGACATGGGACGTTCATTAGAGGACTTAACGCTAGAGGAAATGGACGATCTATGGAACGATGCCAAACGTATAGAAAGAGGTGAGCATACATGAGACTAGATAAATTTTTAAAAGTGTCCCGTTTAATTAAAAGAAGAACATTGGCAAAAGAAGTAGCTGATCAAGGCAGAATTTCTATTAACGGCACACAGGCGAAAGCCAGCTCTGACGTGAAAGAAGGAGACGAGCTTCAAATCCGTTTTGGTCAAAAAATTGTGACGGTTCAAGTCAACGAGTTAAAGGACACGACGAAAAAAGAAGAAGCCGCTGGCATGTATACTGTGCTAAAAGAAGAAAAAACAGCAGAATAGGGCTTGTTCTAAATGATCCTCCTGTCACATACAATGCAGTAACAATGCAAGTATGAGATATGGGGGATGTATAAATGAATCAATATTATAATCAACCTCAAGGCACGAAGCTGTCATCAGAAGCGGAGCACAATATCACAATGCGAAACAGAAAGCATTTAGATATTACCGGCGTCAAACAGGTGGAAAGCTTTGATAATGAAGAATTTCTGCTTGAGACAGTCATGGGGATTCTCGCTATCCGTGGAGAAAATCTGCAAATGAAAAACCTAGACGTCGAAAAAGGTGTTGTGTCGATTAAAGGACGTGTCTTTGACTTAATTTATGTAGATGAGCAGCACGGGGAGAAAGCTAAAGGGTTTTTTAGCAAGCTGTTTAAATGACGCTGACAGTCCAGTTTTATACGATGCTTTCGATGGTAGCGATGGGCATCTGGCTGGGCGCATCGCTTGATACGTACAAGCTGTTTGTGAATCGGGAAAAGACAGCAAAATGGCTTTTGGTCATACACGATCTCCTTTTTTGGCTGGTACAGGGCCTCTTATTCTTTTATGTCCTGCTGCTGACAAATGAGGGAGAATTCAGGCTTTATATCTTTCTAGCCGTTGCACTAGGTTTCTCGATGTATCAGGCATTGATGAAACAGCTGTATATGAACATTCTCAAGTTTATGATGATGTGTGTGTATCAGACCGCTCTCGTCCTTAAACGGCTGGTCATGTCCATCGTATTCCAGCCAATCCGCTGGCTGCTGACATTGATTATAAGTGCTATTATGTTCTTGCTCCACTTGCTCTTACGTCTTGTTCATTTTACGTTTCGGCTCGTGTGGAAGGTGCTGTCCATTGTTTGTTATCCGCTCATCTGGTTACTTAATGTGACCATTATTCATCGGATTCCCGAAAAATGGCGAACATCAATGAGATTGTTTTTCTCTAAAGGAGCAGGAATTTTACAAGGGACCAAGAAATTATCTGGTACCATCAAAACGAAATGGAAACAATTCTGGACAAAGTAAGAGAGGAGGCCTTCAACCTTGAACAAGAGAAAAAGAAATATCGCACAAATTCAAAATGATTACCAAAAACAAATGGAACAGCAAGCACAGCGCTTAAAACGCAAACGCCGTGGACTCCTTAGAAGGCTTACCGTGTTTGGTGTGATTGTGCTCATGTTTGCTGTCTTGGTGACAAGTGCCCTCTGGTCGCAATCGTCCTCATTAAAGGAAAAAGAAGAGAAGAAGGTTGCGCTTGAAAAAGAATTGAAGCAATTACAAACAAAGCAGGAAGATATTTCTGATGAAATTAAAAAGCTGAAAAGCAAAGAATACGTACTCGAACTGGCACGACGAGACTATTATATGTCCAAAAAAGGCGAAAAAATCTTTGATGTGGGCAATAAGAGCGATTAGCCTTGTTGACACTTAAAATTCAGTTTATGTATAATTGAACAAATGAGATTTTTTTATAAGTCTAAGGAGGAGCACTTTTTTTATGTCGATTGAAGTTGGCAGCAAGTTACAAGGGAAAGTTACGGGCATTACAAATTTTGGAGCTTTTGTGGAGTTGCCAGGCGGTTCAACTGGTCTCGTTCATATCAGTGAGGTAGCCGATAACTATGTAAAAGATATTAATGAGCATTTAAAAGTCGGTGAACAAGTTGAAGTGAAAGTGATTAACGTTGAAAAAGACGGTAAAATCGGCTTGTCCATTAAAAAAGCAAAAGATCGTCCTCAACAACAACAATCAAGACCGAGCAGAAATGATTTCCGTCCGAAGGAATCGTTTGAGCAAAAAATGAACAAATTCTTAAAAGATAGTGAAGACCGCTTAACATCTTTAAAACGTAACACGGAATCAAAACGTGGGGGACGCGGAGCAAGAAGAGGTTAACTTGTTGCTGCTTTCTATATATCTTTCACAACAAAGCACCTGCTGTCCGCAGGTGCTTTTTTTCTTGATCCATACGACATTTTTTGAGATTTCGTCATTTAATTTAAAACTTTCTATTGACGGACAAGCGATTCCTTTGTATTATAGATCTTGTGCTTCTTAGCGCATTTTTATTATGGCGGTGTAGCTCAGCTGGCTAGAGCGTACGGTTCATACCCGTGAGGTCGGGGGTTCGATCCCCTCCGCCGCTATCCTTTTTAGTAGAACATAAAAGCAAGGCCCGTTGGTCAAGCGGTTAAGACACCGCCCTTTCACGGCGGTAACACGGGTTCGAATCCCGTACGGGTCATCTTCAAAACAGCTTTCTTTAGGAAGGCTGTTTTTTTGTGTCTTCGTAAAATTCTGATGAAAGACATCGACTTTCATGAAAGTATGCCTCTTTGACGAATAAAGCGTCGAACGTTTTATGGAAACGACAACTTCTTTTGACAAAATTTCTTTTTCACCTTCGCTATAATGACAAGCAACGAATATCAGGTGGGGGATGAAAAGATGGAAAAACTAGAAAGAAGAACTGATTTAACAGGAGCGGGGTTTGAAAGAATCAGTGCAGGGTTAAAAAAGATGAAAAACCTGTTTCTTCATCACACGCATTCTCTTTTTTTCTATAAAGGGTTTATTTATGTTGTTCTTGGTTTTTTATTAGGACGAGCCTTTATTTTATCTGAAATTATGCCGTTTGCTCTGCCTTTCTTTGGCTCCATGCTGCTTATCAAAAGAGATAAGGCCATGCTTGCTTGTCTCGCTTTACTCGCTGGAGCCATGACGATATCACCTCAAAACGCATTGTTTGTGTTTGCGTCGTTAATCGTGTTTCTCCTTATGTCCAAGGTGGTTTCTTTCATCATCAAAGACCCAGTGAAAACATTGCCGGTTGTCATTGTGCTGTCGATGCTGATCACCCGAGGAGCATTTGTTTACCTAGAGCAAGGTGCTGTGCAAAGCTACGATTACGTCATGGCGGGTGTTGAAGCAGGACTTGCCTTCATTTTGACACTGATTTTCCTTCAAAGCCTGCCGATTTTTACAGTCAGGAAAATCAAACACTCCTTAAAGGTTGAAGAAATTATTTGCTTTATGATTTTAATTGCCTCAGTTTTAACAGGTCTGGCTGGCATCACATTTCAAGGGATGCAGGCAGAGCATATTTTGTCACGTTATGTAGTGCTGAGCTTTGCTTTTATTGGAGGAGCCAGTATTGGTTGTACGGTGGGTGTCGTGACAGGATTAATTCTCGGTCTCGCTAACATCGGAAACCTTTATCAGATGAGTCTTCTTGCCTTTTCAGGCTTATTAGGGGGACTGCTGAAAGAGGGGAAGAAAGCAGGCGCAGCCATTGGCTTAATTGTGGGTTCCTTACTTATTTCCCTATACGGAGAAGGATCAGCAGGTCTCGTGACCACGCTGTATGAATCACTTATTGCAGTTGCGCTCTTCTTACTCACGCCACAATCAGTGACCTCTAAGGTAGCGAAATATATTCCTGGTACGGTAGAGCATGTACAGGAACAGCAGCAATACGCCCGGAAAGTACGAGATGTGACAGCAAAAAAGGTAGACCAATTTTCTAATGTATTTCATGCGCTGTCTGAGAGTTTTGCGACATTTTACGAATCCATTCCTGAAGAAAAGAAGCAGGAAGAGGATGTAGATCTTTTTTTAAGTACGATCACAGAACGATCCTGTCAAACGTGCTATAAGAAAAATAAATGCTGGGTGCAGAACTTTGATACAACCTATGAACTGATGAAACAAGTTATGCATGAATCTGATGAAAAAACCTACGAGCATAACCGGAAATTGAAGAAGAAATTTAGCCAGCACTGCTCAAAATCAAAACATGTCGAGGAATTGATTGAAGAGGAGATCGCTTACTATAAAGCCAACCAGACCCTGAAGAAAAAGGTCCAAGACAGCAGACGACTTGTAGCCGAACAGCTGATGGGGGTCTCACAAGTGATGGAGGATTTTTCCCGGGAAATAAAACGAGAAAGAGAACAGCATTTTATTCAAGAAGAGCAGATGATAGAAGCACTTCAGCACTTTGGGATTGAAATTCAGCAAGTAGAAATTTATAGCTTGGAGCAGGGGAATGTCGATATTGAAATGAGAATCCCATATTGCCAAGGACATGGTGAATGTGAAAAAATCATCGCTCCCATGCTCTCAGATATTTTAGAAGAACAGATTTTAGTCAAAGCAGAGCAGTGTGCAGAGCACCCAACAGGCTATTGCCACGTTGTATTTGGCTCTGCAAAATCATATCGAGTGGCTACAGGCGTAGCGCATGCAGCGAAAGGCGGAGGGTTAGTGTCTGGGGATAGCTACAGCATGATGGAGCTGGGTGCGGGCAAATATGCCGCAGCTATTAGTGATGGAATGGGCAATGGAGCAAGGGCTCATTTTGAAAGCAATGAAACGATTAAGCTGTTAGAAAAAATATTGGCGTCAGGTATCAATGAAAAAGTGGCAATCAAAACCATTAATAGTATTTTATCTTTACGAACGACGGATGAAATCTATTCTACATTAGATTTATCAATTATTGATTTACAGGATGCGAGCTGTAAGTTCCTCAAGATTGGTTCAACACCCAGCTTTATTAAACGAGGTGAACAGGTGATGAAGGTACAAGCGAGCAACTTACCGATTGGGATTATTGATGAATTTGAAGTGGAGGTAGTGAGTGAACAGATGAAGGCAGGAGATCTGCTGATTATGATGAGTGATGGCATTTTTGAAGGACCAAAGCATATTGAAAATCATGATCTGTGGGTGAAGCGCAAAATGAAAAGCTTTAAAACAGAAGATCCGCAAGAGATTGCTGATTTATTAATGGAAGAGGTCATTCGAACAAGAGCGGGTCAAATTGACGACGATATGACGGTTGTTGTCATCAGGCTTGATCACAACACACCAAAATGGGCATCCATTCCGACTGGTACATTCTATCTTGAGAAACAAGAGATTTCTTAAAATATCGTATAATATGAATTTCTTCTGGCGATGATGGGGATATAAAGCATTCAGTTACGATCCCAGGAGGAATGAAGATGCGAAAAGGTCACGTAAACCAAATCTTATTGATTACAGATGGCTGCTCAAATCACGGGGAAGATCCACTTGCGATTGCCTCATTGGCAAAGGAACAAGGGATTACAGTCAATGTCATTGGCATTATGGAGGAAAACAGACACGATCATGAAGCGATGAAAGAAGTCGAGGGGATTGCCCTCGCAGGCGGAGGCATCCATCAGGTTGTCTACGTCCAGCAGTTATCTCAAACGGTACAAATGGTCACAAAAAAAGCGATGACACAAACCTTACAAGGTGTTGTGAATAAAGAATTGCAGCAAATACTTGGCAAAGACACTGAAATTGAAGAGCTTCCGCCTGATAAGCGTGGGGAAGTGATGGAAGTAGTCGATGAGTTAGGAGAGACGGTTCATCTTCAAGTACTTGTGCTTGTTGATACAAGTGCAAGTATGAAACCGAAGCTGCCGACCGTTAAAGAAGCACTCATCGATCTCTCTATTAGTTTAAATTCAAGAATTGGTGAAAATCAGTTTGGGATGTGTATATTTCCCGGGAAAAACTCAGATGCTGAAATTGTGTTGAATTGGACGCCTCGATTCGATTCGTTATCATCTATTTTCCCGAAACTGACCACGGGAGGAATTACTCCAACTGGACCAGCGCTTCGAGAAGCACTCCAGCATTTCAAATCAGTTCGTTCGCGTAAAGGGCTGCTTGAAGCAAAGGAAGAGCATGATAATGAATTCGGCTTCTAACATTCCGTTAGGCACGGTGATTCAAGGGAAATGGCATCACAATCATTACCGCATTGTAAAAGAGCTGGGAAAAGGGGCGAACGGTATTGTCTATCTAGCCGAATCGCAAAATGGTCAAGTAGCCCTTAAAGTGAGTGATGACAGTATGCTCATTGCATCTGAAGTCAATGTATTAAAATCCTTTTCTAAGGCTCCTGTGAAAACCATGGGGCCTTCTTTTTATGATATGGATGATGCGATTTATCCCGGTATGCTTCAAAAGCGTTCCTTTTATGTGATGGAGTATGTCAGAGGCCCGTTACTGCTTGAATTTGTAAAACAAAAAGGTGATGAGTGGATCGTCGTTTTAATGGTTCAGCTTTTATCTAACCTGGCTCATTTACATCAGGAAGGCTGGATTTTTGGTGACTTGAAGCCAGACAATCTCATCGTGTCAGGTCCCCCAGCCGCGATCCGGTGCATTGATGTAGGGGGAACGACAAAAGCAGGCAGGGCAATCAAGGAGTATACAGAGTTTTTTGATCGAGGCTATTGGGGATTCGGCACAAGAAAGGCAGAGCCATCCTATGATCTGTTTGCCTTAAGTATGGTGATGGTGAATTGTGCGTATAAGAAAGAATTCAAAAAAGGAGCAGAACCGGAAAAGCAGCTTTACAGAGCGATTGAAGGACATCCTTTATTAAAGCGTTATGAAAGGGTGTTAAAGGCTGCTCTACAAGGTAAATATCAATCAGCGGCGGCTATGAAGAGTGCGATGCTGAAAGAAGGACAGCTGATCGCTTCAAGAAAAGCGAGTCAAAAGAAGCAGCAGCAAAAAAACGGGCAAAAGCCCGCTGTTCAACAAAATCAACAGGTGACTTCACGATCGAGAGTTGCAGCAGCAAAAAGAACACCAGTACGCAAAAAATCAGGCGGGCTTTTTGAAACTGTTCTGATCGTGTGCAGTGTACTTGCTCTTTACTGTGCATATGTAGTTTTGTTCCTGCTATAGACCTGTAAAAAAGCAGGCTTCATCTTTGCTTGGAGCTACTGAAAGTGATAGGATATGTATATCTTTAAATTACCTGCTCTTTGTGAGGAGGAAGTTGTGAATAGAATTGAATCATTTTTGAAAAAACATGATGTTTACCTTGAAAATACGACAGTCATTGTCGGGGTTTCTGGCGGACCAGATTCCATGCTTTTACTGCACGAACTAAACAAACGTCGAAAAGGTTCCTATCAGCTGATTGCAGCCCATGTAGATCACATGTTCAGAGGAGAAGAATCCTTTGCTGATTTGGCATTTGTTGAGGCTTACTGCAAGGAGCAAGAGATTCCTTTTGAATCGGCCCGCATACAGGTCACCCAATATGCAAAAGAAAACCGCTTAAACAAACAGGCAGCTGCAAGGGAGTGCAGATATGCTTTCTTTCGTCAATTGATGGAGCAATACAACGCTCAATTTATAGCGCTTGCACATCATGGAGACGACCAAGTAGAAACAATGATGATGAGGCTTGCGAGAGGGACTGTTGGAATAGGACTCGCCGGTATCCAAGCAAAACGTCCTTTTCAAGATGGATGGCTGATTCGGCCGCTCATTGGATATTCCAAGGACGACGTGCTGACAGCTTGTGAAAAAGAACATATTCCCTATGTCATTGATCAAAGCAATCACACTGATGACTACTTGAGAAACCGGATAAGAAGACACATTCTTCCCGTGTTAAAAGAAGAGGCACCTCATGTACATGAAAGCTTTCAGTTTGTAAGTGACATGCTGACTGAGGATGAGCAATATTTGCAGGCATTAACAAAGGAACAAATGAACCAAGTGATAACGAATCAATCGCCTAAGCAAATTAAGATCAAAACGAAGCCTTTGCTTGACCTGCCTTTGCCTTTACAAAGAAGAGGCATTCAACTAATATTAAACTATCTTTATGAAAACACTCAATCAGCGTTTTCAAACCAGCATATTCTAGGGACTTTGGACTGGTTATCTCATACCGAACAACCGTCTGGATCATTAGATTTGCCAAAAGGTTTACAAGCTGTCAAGTCTTATGATTACTGTATGTTTACCTTTGAACGATCGCTTGTACTAGACCAGTCTTATGCTCTTCACTTAAAGGGTGAGCTTGGAGAGGAGCTTTTCCTTCCGAATGGGCAGTCTATCGTGGTATCAAATCATGTTCCGAAGGATGCACGGAACGGAAACCATTTTTTCTTGCTTCAAAAAGATCATGTTCGTCTCCCTTTGATCATTCGCTCACGAAAAAATGGTGATCGAATCAAACTTAAAGGGATGAATGGATCAAAAAAGGTGAAGGATATATTTATTGATAAAAAAGTGCCTCTTGCAGAAAGAGACAGCTGGCCGATCGTCACTGACTCGGATCATCAAATCATCTGGATCCCAGGTCTGAAAAAATCCGTTTTTGAAGAAATTGATATGACAAACAGCGATCTCATTGTATTACAATATAGACAGCATGAAAATTTGTAGGGGGCAAGCAAAAGCATGAAACAAGATATTGAAAAGGTTTTGATCTCAGAAGAAGAGATCCAGCAAAAAGTGAAGGAACTGGGTGCAACATTAACCAGCGATTATGATGGTAAATTTCCCCTGGCTATTGGTGTTTTGAAAGGGGCTCTTCCATTCATGGCAGACCTGATCAAACACATTGATACATATTTAGAACTTGATTTTATGGATGTATCTAGCTACGGAAAATCTACCGTATCTTCAGGAGAAGTAAAGATCATTAAAGATCTTGATACTTCTGTTGAAGGAAGAGATATTTTAATTATGGAAGATATCATCGACAGTGGGTTAACTTTGAGCTATCTGGTAGAGCTTTTCCGATACCGTAAAGCAAACTCCATAAAAATTGTGACATTGCTTGATAAACCAAGCGGTCGTAAAGCAGACATCAAAGCAGATTATGTTGGATTTGAAGTGCCAGATGCATTTGTTGTCGGCTATGGATTGGATTTCGCTGAACGTTACCGAAACCTCCCGTATATTGGAGTGTTAAAACCATCTGTTTACGAAGGCTAATCAGCATACGTATACATGAGGTTATTGGTTGTATTGGAATGATTTTCTATGATACTATTGAACATAGTTGTGCTTACTGTGGGAGGAGGTAAGGAATGAATCGGGTTTTTCGTAATACGATTTTTTATATACTTATTTTATTACTTGTGATAGGGGTAGTCAGTTGGTTAGGATCCCCTAATCAAAAGCCTGAGAACATGTCTTACAGCAAATTTTCGCAAAATCTAAGTGCGGGAAAAGTGGAGAGTATCTCCATTCAGCCTGTAAGAGGGGTTTATGAAATTCGTGGTCAATTAGATGGCGCGAAAAAAGATCAATACTTCATTACCCATGTTCCAGATGGTCAAGGTGTTGACCAGATTTACAGTGCACTGAAGAATACAGATGTAAAAGTAGAACCAGCACCTGAAACAAATGGATGGCTGCAAGTTCTGACAACCATCATTCCGTTTATCATCATCTTTATCCTGTTCTTCTTCTTATTGAACCAAGCTCAGGGCGGTGGAAGCCGTGTTATGAACTTTGGTAAGAGTAAGGCGAAGCTTTACACAGAAGAGAAGAAACGTGTGAAATTTAAAGATGTTGCCGGTGCAGATGAAGAAAAGCAAGAGCTTGTAGAAGTGGTTGAATTCCTAAAGGACCCACGTAAATTTGCGGAGCTTGGCGCAAGAATACCTAAAGGGGTTTTACTAGTAGGGCCTCCAGGTACAGGTAAAACTTTGCTTGCGAGAGCATCTGCAGGAGAAGCAGGCGTTCCTTTCTTCAGCATCAGTGGTTCTGACTTCGTCGAGATGTTCGTCGGTGTCGGTGCATCACGTGTACGTGATTTATTCGAAAATGCGAAAAAGAATGCACCTTGCTTAATCTTTATTGATGAGATTGATGCAGTGGGTCGTCAGCGTGGAGCCGGTCTTGGCGGTGGTCATGACGAGCGTGAACAAACGCTTAACCAGCTTCTTGTTGAAATGGATGGTTTTAGTGCGAACGAAGGTATTATTATCATTGCTGCGACGAACCGTGCAGATATCCTAGATCCTGCATTGCTGCGTCCGGGACGTTTTGACCGTCAAATTACGGTTGACCGACCAGATGTCATTGGCCGTGAAGAAGTACTGAAGGTTCATGCGAAAAACAAACCGCTTGATGATACAGTCAACTTGAAAGCCATTGCAAGCAGAACACCTGGGTTCTCTGGAGCAGATCTTGAGAACTTACTAAACGAAGCAGCGCTAGTTGCTGCCCGTCATAACAAAAAGAAAATCGATATGCGTGATATCGACGAAGCGACTGACCGTGTCATCGCTGGACCGGCGAAGAAAAGCCGCGTCATTTCGAAGAAAGAACGTAATATCGTGGCTTACCATGAAGCAGGTCATACTGTGATTGGACTTATCCTAGACGAAGCGGACATGGTGCATAAAGTAACGATCGTTCCTCGTGGTCAGGCAGGCGGATATGCGGTCATGCTTCCAAGAGAAGACCGTTATTTCCAAACGAAGCCAGAGCTTCTTGATAAAATTGTCGGCTTGCTCGGCGGTCGTGTTGCAGAGGAAATTACGTTTGGTGAAGTAAGCACAGGCGCTCACAACGACTTCCAGCGTGCAACAGGCATTGCAAGAAAAATGGTTACTGAGTTCGGTATGTCTGATAAGCTTGGTCCGCTTCAGTTCGGTCAAGCACAAGGTGGTCAAGTGTTCCTAGGCCGTGACTTTAACAACGAGCCGAATTATAGTGAAGCCATTGCTTACGAGATTGACCAAGAAATTCAGCGTTTCATCAAGGACAGCTACGAACGTGCGAAACAAATTCTTACTGAGAACAAAGATAAGCTAGAAATTATCGCACAAGCCCTTCTAGAAGTTGAAACATTAGATGCTGAGCAAATTAAATCTCTTTACGAAACTGGAAAGCTTCCAGAGCGTATATACGCAGATGACGAAGAGAAAAACGATGATGTGAAAGTGAACATCAAGAAAAAAGAAGAAGATGAGGAGATCTAATCTCCTTCTGTGAAAGCTGCCGGGATCACCGGCAGCTTTTTTTATTTCGATTCATGAATGGATCGGTTTCGAATTGTTTACAAATGGAACTCAATTCGTGTATGGTATGATAGAAAGTCGAAAAATGCTCTTTTTGAGAAACTATTCAAAGTGGTGATGAAGTTGTTACTCGTGATAGATGTAGGAAACACAAATACCGTTTTAGGTGTTTATCATAACGGCGATCTAAACTACCATTGGCGAATTGAAACAAGCCGTCATAAAACAGAAGACGAATTTGGTATGGCCATCAGGTCTTTATTTGATTATGTGGGGCTGATGTTTGATCAAATAGAAGGAATTATCATCTCGTCTGTTGTCCCGCCAATGATGTTTGCACTAGAAAGAATGTGCGAGAAGTACTTTCACTTAACACCCCAAATTGTAGGGCCTGGAATGAAGACGGGATTAAACATTATGTGTGACAATCCAAAGGAAGTCGGGGCTGATCGAATTGTGAATGCAGTAGCGGCGATTCACCTATATGGGGCACCTCTCATTGTTGTAGACTTTGGCACAGCGACAACCTACTGCTATATCAATGAACAAAAACAATACATGGGTGGGGCAATTGCACCTGGTATTACCATCTCAACAGAGGCTTTATATACAAGAGCGGCGAAGCTGCCGAGAATTGAAATTGTCCGTCCAGATCACATTGTTGGAAAAAACACCATTAGTGCGATGCAATCCGGCATCCTTTATGGATATGTTGGGCAAGTCGAGGGAATAGTGAAACGGATGAAGCAGCAAGCGAAACAAACACCGAAAGTCATTGCAACAGGCGGTTTGTCGACATTGATTGGAAATGAATCAGACTGCATTGATATTGTCGATCCGTTCTTAACATTAAAAGGACTTCAACTCATTTATGAGCGTAATCGTGTCGGTGTACTATAGGAGGTTTAAAATCGAATGGATTACTTAGTTAAAGCGTTAGCATATGACGGAAAAGTCCGAGCATATGCTGCAAACACAACAGATACAATCAATGAAGCACAAAGAAGACACCATACATGGCCAACAGCATCAGCAGCGATTGGCAGAACAATGACAGCTACAGTCATGATGGGTGCTATGCTGAAAGGCGAAAATAAGCTAACGGTCAAAATTGAAGGCGGTGGACCAATCGGTGCCATCATTGCTGATGGAAACGCAAAAGGTCAGGTGCGCGGATATGTCTCAAACCCACAAGTCCACTTTGACTTAAATGAACATGGCAAGCTGGATGTCAGACGTGCAGTCGGGACATCTGGAACGTTGAGTGTTGTCAAAGATATCGGACTGAAAGATCACTTTACAGGACAAACGGAGATCGACTCAGGTGAAATTGGAGACGACTTCACTTATTATCTTGTCTCTTCTGAGCAAGTGCCTTCCTCTGTAGGCGTAGGGGTTCTGGTCAATCCAGATAACTCGATCCTTGCAGCAGGCGGTTTCATCATTCAATTGCTGCCTGGAACAGAAGATGCTGTCATCGAAAGATTAGAAAAGCGGCTCTCAACCATTGAACCCATTTCTAAACTCATTGAAAAAGGGATGACACCAGAAGAAATTTTAGAAGAAGTACTCGGAGAAAAACCTCAAATTTTAGAAACTGTACCTGTCGAATTCTCTTGTAACTGCTCAAAAGAACGTTTTGCTAATGGCATTATCAGCCTAGGGAAAGCCGAAATTGACGACATGATTGAACAAGACGGACAAGCAGAAGCTCAATGCCATTTTTGTAACGAAACGTATGTATTTACAAAAGAAGAGCTAGAAGAGCTGCGTGAAGAAATAACCCGCTAAGCTCTAAGCAGCGGGTTTTCTTTTTAGAATGGAAAGGAGACGAAAAATGAGACTAAAAGCAAGAGTGGTATGGACATTTATCCTCGTGTTGCTTATGATCAATGCCGTTGTCATTGCATATGTATTAACAAAGTCGCAAATGTCACAGGCTTCTTCAAATGGGAAGAGCGGTGAAGAAATTGCGTCGATTGGAAAAGAGAAGGTGACGCGTCAAGAATGGTTAAAGAAGATGGAAGACCGCTATGGCAAGGCAACACTTGAGCAAATGATTAATCAGAAGGTGGTCAATCAGCTTGCGAAAGAAAACAAGCTTGAGGTGTCTTCAAAAGAGATCAATCGTGAATTGCTCATGCTTAAAGCGGTATCTAATAATTTCTACGAAGATGGACATACAAGTGAAAAAGATTGGAAAGAACAGATTCGTTATCAAATTTTATTAGAGCAGCTTTTAACGAGAGATGCTGTTGTTTCTGAAAAAGAAGCGAAATCCTTTTATGAAAAAAACAAGGACTTATATCAATATGATGATTCATACCGTATTCGTCATATCGTCGTGAAGACAAAAGGCGAAGCTGAAAATGTATTGAAGGATCTGAAAGGCGGATCTAGCTTCGAAGCGGTGGCAGCTGAACGCTCCATTGACCGCTACACCTCTCCATATGGCGGAGATCTTGGGTTTGTGACAGAAGAACAAGAAAGTATCCCAGCCCTATACATACAGGAAGCTCAAAAGCTTCAGCCAGACGAATGGACAAAAGAACCGATCGAGACCAAAAACGGGTATGCCATTATTCAACTAAAAGAAAAATTAGATGGCCGCTCCTTCTCTTATGAAGAAGTCAAAGATCAGATCAAAAGGCAGATTGCCATGGAAGACCTAGGTGAAAAGGCGAATGTCAAAACCCTGTGGAAAGAAGCAAAAGTCACATGGTTTTACGATGGCGAGCAGGACTAAAAGCATTGACAAAATTTTTTGAAATTGATAATTTAATATTAATGCAATAAAATTACTCGGAGATAGAGGTGTTAGTGATGGCTCGTATTGCAAATTCAGTTTTTGAACTAATAGGAAATACACCAGTCGTTAAATTAAACCGTTTAGTAGATGAAGACAGTGCGGATGTCTACTTGAAACTTGAATATATGAACCCGGGCAGCAGTGTAAAAGATCGTATTGCGTTAGCGATGATCGAAGATGCTGAAGCGAAAGGTACTTTAAAAGCCGGCGACACGCTCATCGAACCAACAAGCGGAAACACAGGGATCGGTCTTGCGATGGTAGCGGCAGCTAAAGGAATTAACGCAATTCTAGTGATGCCAGACACAATGAGTCAGGAGCGCCGCAACCTTTTACGCGCTTATGGAGCAGAGCTTGTATTAACACCAGGTGCAGAAGGAATGAAAGGTGCCATCAAAAAGGCAGAAGAATTGGCAGAAGAGCATGGTTACTTCATGCCTCAGCAATTTAGCAACGAAGCCAATGCGGAGATTCACCGTCGTACTACAGGAAAAGAAATTCTTGAACAGTTTGACGGCGAGCTTGATGCATTTATTGCAGGTGTTGGTACGGGCGGCACGATTACGGGTGCTGGTGAAGTCCTAAAAGAAGCCATCCCATCGATTCAGCTTTATGCGGTAGAGCCGACAGATTCTCCTGTATTATCAGGCGGAAAGCCAGGCCCGCATAAAATCCAAGGGATAGGAGCAGGTTTTATCCCTTCAATCTTGAACACGGAAGTATATGACGGTATTATCCAAGTGAAAAACGAAGATGCATTTGAGCTTGCTAGAAAAGCAGCGAAAGAGGAAGGGATCCTTGGCGGTATTTCTTCAGGAGCAGCTATTTACGCAGCACTTCAAACAGCGAAGAAGCTTGGTAAAGGGAAAAAGGTTCTGGCAATCATCCCAAGTAATGGGGAGCGTTACCTCAGTACACCTCTTTATCAATTCGATTAAACCAATTACCCCAGCATTTGCTGGGGTTTTTTTGTGAAATCTGTAGATGGAAAGCAAATACTATTTTCTAAATAAATTGGATTGCATTACAATAAGATTAATGAAAATGAAAAAGGATGATAACATGACACAACGCAGGCCGATGGGCATCAAAATTCCTTTTACGAAAGATGCTTTCCTGAAAAGATACGAACAATTAACTACTGGCGAAACACACCATGTTCTTCTTGAAAGTGCTCGCGGCGGTTCATACAGCATTGCTGGCATTCACCCGATCGCTAAAGCGAAGGGGAAAGACGGGATGACAACCATCCATTATCAAGATGAGGTGCTGTTCAAAGAAGGCGATCCATTCAGAGCGTTTACGGATTGGTTCCAAACCCTTCAAACCGAAATGAATGAGGAATATCCTGATTTTCAAGGCGGGGCGATTGGATTTTTAAGCTATGATTATGCAAGATATATCGAGCATTTTAAAATGCTGTCCATTGATGACCTGAAAACACCTGATCTTTATTTTCTCGTATTTAATGATGTTGCGGTCTTTGATCATGAAGAAAACGTGCTGTGGCTGATCACTCACACAGAAGGAACGGAACCTGTGAGTGACACTCATCAAAGACTCGAAGATTTGAAGCGAAAGTGGACAAGCTCTTCAGAAGAATCAGCGCAATCTCCTGTTCATGAATCTTCTGCAGAATTTGTACCAGCAGCACCGTTTACCGAAGAAACCTTTGGAGAAGCAGTAGAGAAAATTAAGCAATATATCGCAAGCGGTGATGTGTTCCAAGTGAATTTATCCATCAGACAAGATGAACAGCTCCACACACATCCGTATGATTTATACAAAACGTTACGTCAAGTCAATCCATCTCCGTATATGTCTTATCTGCACACGCCTGATTTCCAGATTGTTTGTGGATCTCCAGAGCTGCTTATTAAGAAAAAGGGGAATCAATTAGAAACAAGACCGATTGCGGGTACAAGATCAAGAGGCAAAGACGACGCTGAGGATCAAGCGCTGGCAAAAGAGCTCATTGAAAATGAAAAAGAACGCGCAGAGCATGTGATGCTCGTGGATCTTGAGCGGAATGACCTTGGACGCGTGTCTACTTATGGCTCAGTAAAAGTGAACGAATTTATGGCGATTGAGAAATATTCACACGTGATGCACATTGTATCCAACGTACAAGGGGAACTGCGTGATGATTGTGATGCAGTAGATGTCATGAGAGCTGTATTCCCAGGCGGAACAATTACAGGTGCTCCAAAGGTGAGAACAATGGAAATCATAGAAGAGCTTGAGCCGACAAGGCGTGGGCTTTATACTGGATCTATAGGCTGGTTTGGATTCAATCAAGATATGCACTTTAACATCGTCATTCGTACGGCGTATTGTACTGAAGGCAAAGCCTTTATGCAGTCGGGTGCTGGGATCGTCATCGATTCTGTACCAAAGCACGAATACAAAGAATCGATTAAAAAAGCCTATGCAGTGAAAAAAGCATTACAGTTGAGCAAAGAAGAGACTATTTTGAGTTAGAGGTGAGCAGAGCATGATATTAATGATTGATAATTATGATTCATTTACGTACAACCTGGTCCAGTATTTAGGTGAGCTTGGAGAAGAATTGATCGTGAAACGGAATGATCAAGTAACCATTCAAGAAATCGAAGAGCTTAAACCAGATTTTCTCATGATTTCTCCAGGGCCATGCAGTCCTGATGAAGCGGGAATTAGTATGGAGGCGATCAAGCACTTTGCGGGAAGTATTCCGATCTTCGGTGTGTGTCTAGGTCATCAATCCATTGCGCAAGTCTTTGGCGGGGATGTCGTTCGTGCAGAGCGCTTAATGCACGGTAAAACGTCAGAGATTGCACATGACGGAAAAGGCGTCTTCACTGGACTCCAAAATCCGCTTGTCGCAACGAGATATCATTCATTAATTGTCAAAAACGAGACGCTGCCGGAGTGCTTTGACGCAACAGCCAGCACAAAGGAAGGCGAGCTCATGGCCATTCGCCATAAAGAGCTGCCAATTGAAAGTGTACAGTTTCATCCTGAATCGATTATGACGTCCTTCGGAAAAGAAATGCTTAAAAATTTCATTGAAACCTATCGTAAAAAGGGGCATGAAGTAAACGCATGATCATTTATCTGAACGGTCAGTATATAGAGGAGAAAGACGCGACTCTTTCTCCTTTTGATCATGGTTTTCTATATGGCATCGGTGTATTCGAAACATTTACCAGCCTGGCAGGACAAGTCTTTCTGTTAGATTGGCACCTTGAAAGGATCAATGAATCATTGCGTGACCTTTGCATCGAATCCACAATAGAGAAACCATTTGTACTCGACATCATTCATACCTTACTGAATAAAAACGAAATAGCCGGTGGTCATGCGAGAATTCGCTTCAATGTTTCTGCGGGCAGAGGCAATGGATTTTCTGCAGATCCTTATGAAGAGCCTGTCGTTTTTGTCATGATCTCTCCATTCCGGCCCGAATCTGTTTTAGATGAGAAGCAGGGAGTCATTCTTCAAACGAGGAGAAATACGCCGGAAGGTCCAAGGCGCCTCAAGTCTCATCATTATATGAACAACCTGCTGGCTAAAAGAGAAGTGGGAAATGATGCATCGTTAGAAGGCATCTTTTTAACAAAAGAAAATGATGTGGCAGAAGGAATTACCTCCAATATATTTTGGCGAAAAGGTGATGTGATCTATACACCGTCACTTGATACAGGAATTTTAAATGGAGTCACTCGCCGATATTGTATTGAAACGCTTCAAGCTATGGGGACTTCACTAAAAGTAGGGCGATACCCAGTCTCGCAATTGCTATCAGCTGATGAGGCATGGATGACCAATTCTGTTCAGGGGATTGTGCCCTTCAGCAGTATAGGAGAAATTTCCTTGCCTCAAAACAGCCGGATCATCTCAACAAAGTTGAGAACGCAATATACAAAAGAACGTCTAGATCATAAAGAGTAGGTGGACACAATGACACAACAAGTGATAAAACAGCCTAAAATCATACAAGCCAAGCACCACACCCTTAGTTATGAAGAAAAGACATTGGTCATGGGCATTTTAAATGTCACACCTGACTCTTTTTCAGATGGAGGAAAGTTTAATCAAGTGGATAAAGCGCTGGCTCATGCAGCACAGCTGATAGAAGACGGGGCGCATATGATTGATATTGGCGGAGAATCGACTCGCCCAGGAGCGGCACTTGTCTCAGAACAAGAGGAGCTTTCAAGAGTCATTCCCGTCATTGAAAAGATCACTAAAGAATTGGATGTACCGATTTCCATTGATACGTATAAAGCCCATGTTGCAGATGAAGCGGTGAAAGCTGGAGCTTCCATCATTAATGATGTATGGGGAGCGAAGGCAGATCCTCAAATGGCGCATGTGGCAGCGAAGCACAATGTGCCGATTATTTTAATGCACAATCGGCCAGAGCGAAACTACACACATCTGATTTCAGATATGATCGCAGATTTGAAAGAAAGTGTTCAAATTGCGAAACAAGCGGGTGTCCGTGATGACATGATCATATTAGATCCAGGTGTAGGTTTTGCGAAAAATAAAGAGGACAACCTGATGGTCATGAATGAGCTCGAACATTTTTGTCACCTTGGTTATCCACTGCTCTTAGCTACATCTCGAAAACGATTCATCGGAGCTGTCTTAGACCTGCCGCCTGAAGAACGTACGGAAGGAACGGGGGCTACGGTCTGCCTTGGGATTCAAAAAGGCAGTGCGATGGTTCGCGTACATGATGTAAAAGAAATCGCAAGAATGGCAAAAATGATGGATGCCATGCTGAATAAGGGAGGCGCTTATCATCGATAAAGTATATGTAAATGGAATGGAATTTTACGGCTACCACGGCGTATTTGCAGAAGAAAATAAATTAGGACAGCGATTCCGTGTGGATTTAACAGCTTCACTTGATTTAAGTAAAGCCGGACAAACTGATGACCTCAATGAGACCATTAATTATGCAGAGCTCTACCAAATCTGCAAAAGCATTGTAGAAGGTGAATCAGTCAACCTCGTTGAAACACTGACAGAAAGAATTGCGAACCAAGTGTTAAAGGACTTTCCGACAGTTCAGGAATGTACAGTAAAGGTAATCAAACCAGATCCGCCAATTCCAGGACACTATCAGTCCGTTGCAATTGAAATGACGAGATCACGCACATGAACAATACTGCATACATCGCTTTAGGATCGAACATAGGTAAAAAGGAAACCTATTTAAAAGAAGCTGTCAAAAAACTGCACGAACATCCAGAGGTTCAAGTAGAATTGATCTCCTCTATATATGAAACAACACCTGTAGGTTACGAAAACCAAGATGACTTTTTAAATATGGCTGTGAAAATTTCCACTTCGCTTCGTCCAAATGAACTACTGGCACTTACTCAGAAAATCGAGCAAGAGTTAGGCAGAACAAGAGAAGTGAGATGGGGACCGCGAACGGCTGACCTTGACATTTTACTTTATAATCGTGAAAATATTGAAACAGAACAGCTTGTAGTACCACATCCTAGAATGTACGAACGTTTATTCGTTCTTGTTCCGATGAGTGAGATTTGCCCAGAAATCGGCGAAGTACAAATAAATGCCGTAACAGACCAAGAAGGTGTAAGCATATGGAAAAAGACATGTGGGGTAGAAGAATTCGTGCATACCGAAAGCTAAAAGGGTATACTCAGGAAGGGTTCGCGAAAAGACTAGGCATCTCTGTCTCTGTCTTAGGAGAAATTGAGCGAGGCAATCGATTACCAACAAACCAATTGGTTGGTCAAATAGCAGATGCTTTAAATATAACGGTGGAAGAACTTTCGCCAATTCTTGAAGAAGGAAGGAGGGGAAATGATGTTTAAAATCGGAGATATCGACATTAAAAACAAAGTGGTGCTCGCGCCTATGGCTGGTGTGTGCAACTCTGCCTTCAGACTGACAGTTAAAGAGTTTGGAGCGGGTTTAGTCTGCGCTGAAATGGTCAGTGACAAGGCGATCCTGATCAACAATGCAAGAACAATGGGTATGCTATACATTGATGAACGGGAAAAGCCTTTGAGCCTTCAGATATTTGGAGGTGAAAAAGACACACTCGTCGAAGCGGCAAAGTTTGTAGACCAGAACACCACAGCGGACATTATTGATATTAACATGGGCTGTCCTGTACCGAAGATTACGAAATGTGATGCAGGAGCGAAATGGCTGCTTGATCCAAACAAGATTTATGAAATGGTCTCTGCTGTTGTAGATGCTGTAGATAAACCTGTTACGGTGAAAATGAGAATGGGCTGGGACGAAGATCATATCTTCGCTATCGACAATGCCCGTGCTGTTGAACGAGCAGGTGGACAAGCGGTTGCGCTTCACGGACGGACACGTGTGCAGATGTACGAAGGAACAGCGAATTGGGATATTATAAAAGAGGTCAAACAATCTGTTTCCATTCCTGTCATCGGCAATGGAGATGTCAAAACCCCTCAAGATGCAAAACGAATGCTTGATGAAACGGGTGTAGATGCTGTCATGATCGGAAGAGCCGCGCTAGGAAACCCGTGGATGATCTATCGAACGGTTCATTATTTAGAAACGGGTGAACTAAAAGAAGAGCCAAATGTACGTGAGAAGATGTCAGTGTGCAAACTTCACTTAGACAGACTCATTGACCTAAAAGGCGAACACGTGGCTGTCAGAGAAATGAGAAAGCACGCAGCATGGTACTTAAAAGGTGTCCGAGGCAATGCGGACGTAAGAAATCAAATCAATCAAAGTGAAACGAGAGCGGAGCTTGTACAAGTTCTTGATGACTTTACGATCGAAGCCGAGGCAAAAGAGCTTCAAAGTATAAAAGTAGGATAAGACTATCTTTCTTTTTGTAGCTCACTGCTAGTGCATGTACTGGCAGTTTTTCTGCTTTTCTCTGCAAAATAAATTATTGGAGTGATATAAATGAGTAATGAAGGGCTTAATAACGAAGAATTAAATGACCAATTCCAGGTCAGACGTGACAAAATGAATAAAATGAGAGAAGAGGGTATCGATCCATTCGGTGAACGATATGACCGTTCTCATCAATCCGCACAAATTATCGCTGAATTTGATGAGTTTTCTAAAGAAGACTTAGAAGAAAAGTCTGCCCAAGTGACAATCGCTGGACGTATGATGACAAAGCGAGGAAAAGGGAAAGCTGGCTTTGCGCATATACAAGACTTAGAAGGACAAATTCAAATATACGTTCGTAAAGATAGTGTAGGAGAAGAAGCTTACGAGTTATTCAAAAGCTCAGACCTAGGCGATATCATCGGTGTAACAGGAATGGTATTTAAAACGAACGTAGGAGAACTTTCTATTAAAGCGACTAGCTTTGAGGTTCTCACAAAAGCACTTCGCCCGCTTCCTGATAAATATCATGGACTCAAAGATGTTGAACAACGTTATCGTCAGCGCTACCTTGACCTGATTGTAAATCCAGAAAGTAAGCAGACGTTCATCATGCGAAGCAAGATCATTCAATCCATGAGAAGATACTTAGATTCTAAAGGATACCTAGAAGTTGAAACACCAACAATGCACAGCATCCCTGGTGGTGCATCAGCACGTCCTTTCATTACTCATCACAATGCACTGGATATGCCGCTTTATATGCGTATTGCGATTGAACTGCACTTAAAACGCCTGATTGTCGGTGGTCTAGAGAAAGTATACGAGATTGGCCGTGTATTCCGTAACGAAGGTGTATCAACTCGTCATAACCCAGAATTCACTATGATCGAGCTGTACGAAGCTTACGCAGATTACAAAGACATCATGAACCTAACTGAAAACCTGATTGCTCATATTGCCGAAGAGGTACTAGGAACAACCACTATTCAATATGGAGAAGATGAAATTGATCTCAAGCCTGAATGGAAGAGACTCCATATGGTTGAAGCGGTCAAAGAAGCAACTGGTGTAGACTTCTGGCAGGAGATGTCTGTTGAAGAAGCGAAGCAGCATGCCGCTGATCACGGAATTGAAATCACGAAAAACATGACAGTAGGTCATATCATCAATGAGTTCTTCGAGCAAAAAGTAGAAGAAACATTGGTTCAGCCTACATTTATTTACGGACACCCAGTGGAGATTTCTCCATTAGCTAAGAAAAATCCTGAAGACCCTCGCTTCACTGATCGCTTTGAACTATTTATCGTACGCCGTGAGCATGCTAATGCATTCACAGAGCTTAACGATCCAATCGATCAAAGAGAACGATTCGAAGCTCAATTAAAAGAACGTGAAGAAGGGAATGACGAAGCGCATCTAATGGATGACGATTTTGTTGAAGCATTAGAATATGGTATGCCTCCAACAGGCGGTCTAGGAATCGGTATCGACCGGTTAATCATGCTATTAACAAATTCTCCATCAATCAGAGATGTACTGCTTTTCCCACAAATGAGAAACCGTTAATACATCACTCAAAGCGCCATTTTAACTATGGTGCTTTTTATTTTTCATAAAATGAAACTTTTTTTAAAAAAACTATTGCAAGGAAAGAATCAAGATGGTATATTATTATTCGTTGCCGCAAAACAGCAACGAGGTTAAAAAAGAAATTGAAAAAAGTTCTTGACTTTAACCGATACGAAATGTTATGATATTAAAGTCGCTTACGAGCGATAACGAAAATGATCTTTGAAAACTAAACAAGACAAAACGTACCTGTTAATTCGAGTTTTTATAAAAAAATCCTATGATACATCATAGGTAGTCAGTCAAACACTGACGAAAAACAAAACTTCGGTTTTGTACTTTTTCGGAGAGTTTGATCCTGGCTCAGGACGAACGCTGGCGGCGTGCCTAATACATGCAAGTCGAGCGGACAGAAGGGAGCTTGCTCCCGGATGTTAGCGGCGGACGGGTGAGTAACACGTGGGTAACCTGCCTGTAAGACTGGGATAACTCCGGGAAACCGGAGCTAATACCGGATAGTTCCTTGAACCGCATGGTTCAAGGATGAAAGACGGTTTCGGCTGTCACTTACAGATGGACCCGCGGCGCATTAGCTAGTTGGTGGGGTAATGGCTCACCAAGGCGACGATGCGTAGCCGACCTGAGAGGGTGATCGGCCACACTGGGACTGAGACACGGCCCAGACTCCTACGGGAGGCAGCAGTAGGGAATCTTCCGCAATGGACGAAAGTCTGACGGAGCAACGCCGCGTGAGTGATGAAGGTTTTCGGATCGTAAAGCTCTGTTGTTAGGGAAGAACAAGTGCGAGAGTAACTGCTCGCACCTTGACGGTACCTAACCAGAAAGCCACGGCTAACTACGTGCCAGCAGCCGCGGTAATACGTAGGTGGCAAGCGTTGTCCGGAATTATTGGGCGTAAAGGGCTCGCAGGCGGTTTCTTAAGTCTGATGTGAAAGCCCCCGGCTCAACCGGGGAGGGTCATTGGAAACTGGGAAACTTGAGTGCAGAAGAGGAGAGTGGAATTCCACGTGTAGCGGTGAAATGCGTAGAGATGTGGAGGAACACCAGTGGCGAAGGCGACTCTCTGGTCTGTAACTGACGCTGAGGAGCGAAAGCGTGGGGAGCGAACAGGATTAGATACCCTGGTAGTCCACGCCGTAAACGATGAGTGCTAAGTGTTAGGGGGTTTCCGCCCCTTAGTGCTGCAGCTAACGCATTAAGCACTCCGCCTGGGGAGTACGGTCGCAAGACTGAAACTCAAAGGAATTGACGGGGGCCCGCACAAGCGGTGGAGCATGTGGTTTAATTCGAAGCAACGCGAAGAACCTTACCAGGTCTTGACATCCTCTGACAACCCTAGAGATAGGGCTTTCCCTTCGGGGACAGAGTGACAGGTGGTGCATGGTTGTCGTCAGCTCGTGTCGTGAGATGTTGGGTTAAGTCCCGCAACGAGCGCAACCCTTGATCTTAGTTGCCAGCATTTAGTTGGGCACTCTAAGGTGACTGCCGGTGACAAACCGGAGGAAGGTGGGGATGACGTCAAATCATCATGCCCCTTATGACCTGGGCTACACACGTGCTACAATGGACAGAACAAAGGGCTGCGAGACCGCAAGGTTTAGCCAATCCCATAAATCTGTTCTCAGTTCGGATCGCAGTCTGCAACTCGACTGCGTGAAGCTGGAATCGCTAGTAATCGCGGATCAGCATGCCGCGGTGAATACGTTCCCGGGCCTTGTACACACCGCCCGTCACACCACGAGAGTTTGCAACACCCGAAGTCGGTGAGGTAACCTTTATGGAGCCAGCCGCCGAAGGTGGGGCAGATGATTGGGGTGAAGTCGTAACAAGGTAGCCGTATCGGAAGGTGCGGCTGGATCACCTCCTTTCTAAGGATATATGGAGCAGCGTACGTTTTCGTCTTGTTTAGTTTTGAAGGATCATTCCTTCAAGATATGTCTCTAGCGAGACAGGATTGTTCTTTGAAAACTAGATAACAATAAGTAATACATTCACATTGAATGCAATGCAAAGTTCATCACACATAGTGATTCTTTCTAAAGTAAGAAATGGTTAAGTTAGAAAGGGCGCACGGTGGATGCCTTGGCACTAGGAGCCGATGAAGGACGGGACGAACACCGATATGCTTCGGGGAGCTGTAAGCAAGCTTTGATCCGGAGATTTCCGAATGGGGAAACCCACTGCTCGTAATGGAGTAGTATCCATACTTGAATACATAGAGTATGAGAAGGCATACCCGGGGAACTGAAACATCTAAGTACCCGGAGGAAGAGAAAGCAAATGCGATTCCCTGAGTAGCGGCGAGCGAAACGGGAACAGCCCAAACCAAGAGGCTTGCCTCTTGGGGTTGTAGGACACTCTATACGGAGTTACAAAGGAACGATATAAGCGAAGAGGTCTGGAAAGGCCCGCCAAAGAAGGTAACAGCCCTGTAACTGAAATGTTGTTCTCTCCAGAGTGGATCCTGAGTACGGCGGAACACGTGAAATTCCGTCGGAATCCGGGAGGACCATCTCCCAAGGCTAAATACTCCCTAGTGACCGATAGTGAACCAGTACCGTGAGGGAAAGGTGAAAAGCACCCCGGAAGGGGAGTGAAATAGATCCTGAAACCGTGTGCCTACAAGTAGTCAGAGCCCGTTAATGGGTGATGGCGTGCCTTTTGTAGAATGAACCGGCGAGTTACGATCCCGTGCAAGGTTAAGCAGAAGATGCGGAGCCGCAGCGAAAGCGAGTCTGAATAGGGCGCATGAGTACGTGGTCGTAGACCCGAAACCAGGTGATCTACCCATGTCCAGGGTGAAGTTCAGGTAACACTGAATGGAGGCCCGAACCCACGCACGTTGAAAAGTGCGGGGATGAGGTGTGGGTAGGGGTGAAATGCCAATCGAACCTGGAGATAGCTGGTTCTCTCCGAAATAGCTTTAGGGCTAGCCTCAAGGTAAGAGTCTCGGAGGTAGAGCACTGATTGGACTAGGGGCCCCTACCGGGTTACCGAATTCAGTCAAACTCCGAATGCCGATGACTTATCCTTGGGAGTCAGACTGCGAGTGATAAGATCCGTAGTCGAAAGGGAAACAGCCCAGACCGCCAGCTAAGGTCCCAAAGTATACGTTAAGTGGAAAAGGATGTGGAGTTGCTTAGACAACCAGGATGTTGGCTTAGAAGCAGCCACCATTTAAAGAGTGCGTAATAGCTCACTGGTCGAGTGACTCTGCGCCGAAAATGTACCGGGGCTAAACGTATCACCGAAGCTGCGGACTGTTCTGACGAACAGTGGTAGGAGAGCGTTCTAAGTGCTGTGAAGTCAGACCGGAAGGACTGGTGGAGCGCTTAGAAGTGAGAATGCCGGTATGAGTAGCGAAAGACGGGTGAGAATCCCGTCCACCGAATGCCTAAGGTTTCCTGAGGAAGGCTCGTCCGCTCAGGGTTAGTCGGGACCTAAGCCGAGGCCGAAAGGCGTAGGCGATGGACAACAGGTTGATATTCCTGTACCACCTCCTCACCATTTGAGCAATGGGGGGACGCAGGAGGATAGGGTAAGCGCGGTATTGGATATCCGCGTCCAAGCAGTTAGGCTGGGAAATAGGCAAATCCGTTTCCCGTAAAGGCTGAGCTGTGATGGCGAGCGAAATTTAGTAGCGAAGTTCCTGATTCCACACTGCCAAGAAAAGCCTCTAGCGAGGTGAGAGGTGCCCGTACCGCAAACCGACACAGGTAGGCGAGGAGAGAATCCTAAGGTGATCGAGAGAACTCTCGTTAAGGAACTCGGCAAAATGACCCCGTAACTTCGGGAGAAGGGGTGCTTCTTAGGGTGTTAAAGCCCCGAGAAGCCGCAGTGAATAGGCCCAGGCGACTGTTTAGCAAAAACACAGGTCTCTGCGAAGCCGTAAGGCGAAGTATAGGGGCTGACGCCTGCCCGGTGCTGGAAGGTTAAGAGGAGCGCTTAGCGTAAGCGAAGGTGCGAATTGAAGCCCCAGTAAACGGCGGCCGTAACTATAACGGTCCTAAGGTAGCGAAATTCCTTGTCGGGTAAGTTCCGACCCGCACGAAAGGCGCAACGATCTGGGCACTGTCTCAACGAGAGACTCGGTGAAATTATAGTACCTGTGAAGATGCAGGTTACCCGCGACAGGACGGAAAGACCCCGTGGAGCTTTACTGCAGCCTGATATTGAATGTTGGTACAGCTTGTACAGGATAGGTAGGAGCCTTGGAAACCGGAGCGCTAGCTTCGGTGGAGGCATCGGTGGGATACTACCCTGGCTGTATTGACCTTCTAACCCGCTGCCCTTATCGGGCAGGGAGACAGTGTCAGGTGGGCAGTTTGACTGGGGCGGTCGCCTCCTAAAATGTAACGGAGGCGCCCAAAGGTTCCCTCAGAATGGTTGGAAATCATTCGCAGAGTGTAAAGGCACAAGGGAGCTTGACTGCGAGACCTACAAGTCGAGCAGGGACGAAAGTCGGGCTTAGTGATCCGGTGGTTCCGCATGGAAGGGCCATCGCTCAACGGATAAAAGCTACCCCGGGGATAACAGGCTTATCTCCCCCAAGAGTCCACATCGACGGGGAGGTTTGGCACCTCGATGTCGGCTCATCGCATCCTGGGGCTGTAGTCGGTCCCAAGGGTTGGGCTGTTCGCCCATTAAAGCGGTACGCGAGCTGGGTTCAGAACGTCGTGAGACAGTTCGGTCCCTATCCGTCGCGGGCGCAGGAAATTTGAGAGGAGCTGTCCTTAGTACGAGAGGACCGGGATGGACGCACCGCTGGTGTACCAGTTGTTCTGCCAAGGGCATCGCTGGGTAGCTATGTGCGGACGGGATAAGTGCTGAAAGCATCTAAGCATGAAGCCCCCCTCAAGATGAGATTTCCCATTCCGCAAGGAAGTAAGATCCCTGAAAGATGATCAGGTTGATAGGTCTGAGGTGGAAGCGTGGTGACACGTGGAGCTGACAGATACTAATAGATCGAGGACTTAACCTATATTCTAATGTGAAGCATGAACATTGTTATCTAGTTTTGAGAGAACATTCTCTCCATCAGGTTTGGTGGCGATAGCGAAGAGGTCACACCCGTTCCCATACCGAACACGGAAGTTAAGCTCTTCAGCGCCGATGGTAGTTGGGGGTCTCCCCCTGTGAGAGTAGGACGCCGCCAAGCTCTTCTAAGGACCAGTTCCATACGGAACTGGTCTTTTTTGTGTTTTTGAAAAAATTACTTCTATTAAATCACTTTGTAAAGTGAGAAGTGATGATTTAGTAAATGCCTTATCGATAAGTTGATCTTTCTGTCCGTCTCACTTTCATGTATTTTCATTGAACAACGCAGCTGTTGTTGTGGGTCGGCCGTTCAATTCGTTTAGGATGAAGATCAAAAGCATAGAAAGCAGCTAATAAGAATTTTCTTTGGCAGCCAGATACAGAGGACTATTTAGAGACACACTAGATGACTGAGTATCGCAACACTTACAGTTGAATTTTTCGCTCGCTCTAAGTAAGAATAAGAAAGAATCAACACTAACTTGATACCCTAGTAACACTTTGATATTGAAGATAGTAAAGAAACAGCATCATTTAAGGATATTTTTACATGAAAATGATTTCTCAGAAAAATAAAATAATAAAAGAATTCCTTCTCTAAATGATTTGTATGAGAAGATATATTGAATAAAATAAGCATGTAAAAAGCTTGAAAAGGGTAATTTCCCATCAATAAAGCTTTATTAGAGCCCTTTTTAACAAAAAAACATAAAAAGATGAAAAAAAGACTTTTAAAATGATGAGACAAGTGGTAGAATTCTTTAGGTGCCTTAACGAAAAGATGAAAAAACAACGTTAAAATAAATTCAAAAATTATTTTAAAAAAGTCTTTACAAACAATATCTTATCGTTATATAATACTATTTGTCGGATCGAGAGACATTCGAAATGACAACACAATATGGAGGATTAGCTCAGCTGGGAGAGCATCTGCCTTACAAGCAGAGGGTCGGCGGTTCGAGCCCGTCATCCTCCACCATATTTATTCTTACATAATGTTAGAATAGATAAAGCCGGTGTAGCTCAACTGGTAGAGCAACTGACTTGTAATCAGTAGGTTGGGGGTTCAAGTCCTCTTGCCGGCACCACTTTCATATGGTAAGATAGACAAGTCGCTTTTAAAGAGAGCCATTAGCTCAGTTGGTAGAGCATCTGACTTTTAATCAGAGGGTCGAAGGTTCGAGTCCTTCATGGCTCACCATGTTTCATGCGGGTGTGGCGGAATTGGCAGACGCGCTAGACTTAGGATCTAGTGTCTTTATGACGTGGGGGTTCAAGTCCCTTCACCCGCATTGCCAAATAACATAAAGAAATCCTGTAATGCGGAAGTAGTTCAGTGGTAGAACACCACCTTGCCAAGGTGGGGGTCGCGGGTTCGAATCCCGTCTTCCGCTTATACCATCCACGCCGGGGTGGTGGAATTGGCAGACACACAGGACTTAAAATCCTGCGGTAGGTGACTACCGTGCCGGTTCAAGTCCGGCCCTCGGCATTATAAAAATAAGCGCCCGTAGCTCAATTGGATAGAGCGTTTGACTACGGATCAAAAGGTTAGGGGTTCGACTCCTCTCGGGCGCGCCATTAAGATCGGGAAGTAGCTCAGCTTGGTAGAGCACTTGGTTTGGGACCAAGGGGTCGCAGGTTCGAATCCTGTCTTCCCGACCATCTTTTATGGGGCCTTAGCTCAGCTGGGAGAGCGCCTGCCTTGCACGCAGGAGGTCAGCGGTTCGATCCCGCTAGGCTCCACCAATATGATCTTTGAAAACTAAACAAGACAAAACGTACCTGTTAATTCGAGTTTTTATAAAAAAATCCTATGATATATCATAGGTAGTCAGTCAAACTGGCGAGGCAGGAAATGATCACATGCTAAGTTCGCTACATCGTGTAGCAACGCATGTGTGATATGCATCCTGCATACCTCGGAGAGTTTGATCCTGGCTCAGGACGAACGCTGGCGGCGTGCCTAATACATGCAAGTCGAGCGGACAGAAGGGAGCTTGCTCCCGGATGTTAGCGGCGGACGGGTGAGTAACACGTGGGTAACCTGCCTGTAAGACTGGGATAACTCCGGGAAACCGGAGCTAATACCGGATAGTTCCTTGAACCGCATGGTTCAAGGATGAAAGACGGTTTCGGCTGTCACTTACAGATGGACCCGCGGCGCATTAGCTAGTTGGTGGGGTAATGGCTCACCAAGGCGACGATGCGTAGCCGACCTGAGAGGGTGATCGGCCACACTGGGACTGAGACACGGCCCAGACTCCTACGGGAGGCAGCAGTAGGGAATCTTCCGCAATGGACGAAAGTCTGACGGAGCAACGCCGCGTGAGTGATGAAGGTTTTCGGATCGTAAAGCTCTGTTGTTAGGGAAGAACAAGTGCGAGAGTAACTGCTCGCACCTTGACGGTACCTAACCAGAAAGCCACGGCTAACTACGTGCCAGCAGCCGCGGTAATACGTAGGTGGCAAGCGTTGTCCGGAATTATTGGGCGTAAAGGGCTCGCAGGCGGTTTCTTAAGTCTGATGTGAAAGCCCCCGGCTCAACCGGGGAGGGTCATTGGAAACTGGGAAACTTGAGTGCAGAAGAGGAGAGTGGAATTCCACGTGTAGCGGTGAAATGCGTAGAGATGTGGAGGAACACCAGTGGCGAAGGCGACTCTCTGGTCTGTAACTGACGCTGAGGAGCGAAAGCGTGGGGAGCGAACAGGATTAGATACCCTGGTAGTCCACGCCGTAAACGATGAGTGCTAAGTGTTAGGGGGTTTCCGCCCCTTAGTGCTGCAGCTAACGCATTAAGCACTCCGCCTGGGGAGTACGGTCGCAAGACTGAAACTCAAAGGAATTGACGGGGGCCCGCACAAGCGGTGGAGCATGTGGTTTAATTCGAAGCAACGCGAAGAACCTTACCAGGTCTTGACATCCTCTGACAACCCTAGAGATAGGGCTTTCCCTTCGGGGACAGAGTGACAGGTGGTGCATGGTTGTCGTCAGCTCGTGTCGTGAGATGTTGGGTTAAGTCCCGCAACGAGCGCAACCCTTGATCTTAGTTGCCAGCATTTAGTTGGGCACTCTAAGGTGACTGCCGGTGACAAACCGGAGGAAGGTGGGGATGACGTCAAATCATCATGCCCCTTATGACCTGGGCTACACACGTGCTACAATGGACAGAACAAAGGGCTGCGAGACCGCAAGGTTTAGCCAATCCCATAAATCTGTTCTCAGTTCGGATCGCAGTCTGCAACTCGACTGCGTGAAGCTGGAATCGCTAGTAATCGCGGATCAGCATGCCGCGGTGAATACGTTCCCGGGCCTTGTACACACCGCCCGTCACACCACGAGAGTTTGCAACACCCGAAGTCGGTGAGGTAACCTTTATGGAGCCAGCCGCCGAAGGTGGGGCAGATGATTGGGGTGAAGTCGTAACAAGGTAGCCGTATCGGAAGGTGCGGCTGGATCACCTCCTTTCTAAGGATATATGGAGCAGCGTACGTTTTCGTCTTGTTTAGTTTTGAAGGATCATTCCTTCAAGATATGTCTCTAGCGAGACAGGATTGTTCTTTGAAAACTAGATAACAATAAGTAATACATTCACATTGAATGCAATGCAAAGTTCATCACACATAGTGATTCTTTCTAAAGTAAGAAATGGTTAAGTTAGAAAGGGCGCACGGTGGATGCCTTGGCACTAGGAGCCGATGAAGGACGGGACGAACACCGATATGCTTCGGGGAGCTGTAAGCAAGCTTTGATCCGGAGATTTCCGAATGGGGAAACCCACTGCTCGTAATGGAGTAGTATCCATACTTGAATACATAGAGTATGAGAAGGCATACCCGGGGAACTGAAACATCTAAGTACCCGGAGGAAGAGAAAGCAAATGCGATTCCCTGAGTAGCGGCGAGCGAAACGGGAACAGCCCAAACCAAGAGGCTTGCCTCTTGGGGTTGTAGGACACTCTATACGGAGTTACAAAGGAACGATATAAGCGAAGAGGTCTGGAAAGGCCCGCCAAAGAAGGTAACAGCCCTGTAACTGAAATGTTGTTCTCTCCAGAGTGGATCCTGAGTACGGCGGAACACGTGAAATTCCGTCGGAATCCGGGAGGACCATCTCCCAAGGCTAAATACTCCCTAGTGACCGATAGTGAACCAGTACCGTGAGGGAAAGGTGAAAAGCACCCCGGAAGGGGAGTGAAATAGATCCTGAAACCGTGTGCCTACAAGTAGTCAGAGCCCGTTAATGGGTGATGGCGTGCCTTTTGTAGAATGAACCGGCGAGTTACGATCCCGTGCAAGGTTAAGCAGAAGATGCGGAGCCGCAGCGAAAGCGAGTCTGAATAGGGCGCATGAGTACGTGGTCGTAGACCCGAAACCAGGTGATCTACCCATGTCCAGGGTGAAGTTCAGGTAACACTGAATGGAGGCCCGAACCCACGCACGTTGAAAAGTGCGGGGATGAGGTGTGGGTAGGGGTGAAATGCCAATCGAACCTGGAGATAGCTGGTTCTCTCCGAAATAGCTTTAGGGCTAGCCTCAAGGTAAGAGTCTCGGAGGTAGAGCACTGATTGGACTAGGGGCCCCTACCGGGTTACCGAATTCAGTCAAACTCCGAATGCCGATGACTTATCCTTGGGAGTCAGACTGCGAGTGATAAGATCCGTAGTCGAAAGGGAAACAGCCCAGACCGCCAGCTAAGGTCCCAAAGTATACGTTAAGTGGAAAAGGATGTGGAGTTGCTTAGACAACCAGGATGTTGGCTTAGAAGCAGCCACCATTTAAAGAGTGCGTAATAGCTCACTGGTCGAGTGACTCTGCGCCGAAAATGTACCGGGGCTAAACGTATCACCGAAGCTGCGGACTGTTCTGACGAACAGTGGTAGGAGAGCGTTCTAAGTGCTGTGAAGTCAGACCGGAAGGACTGGTGGAGCGCTTAGAAGTGAGAATGCCGGTATGAGTAGCGAAAGACGGGTGAGAATCCCGTCCACCGAATGCCTAAGGTTTCCTGAGGAAGGCTCGTCCGCTCAGGGTTAGTCGGGACCTAAGCCGAGGCCGAAAGGCGTAGGCGATGGACAACAGGTTGATATTCCTGTACCACCTCCTCACCATTTGAGCAATGGGGGGACGCAGGAGGATAGGGTAAGCGCGGTATTGGATATCCGCGTCCAAGCAGTTAGGCTGGGAAATAGGCAAATCCGTTTCCCGTAAAGGCTGAGCTGTGATGGCGAGCGAAATTTAGTAGCGAAGTTCCTGATTCCACACTGCCAAGAAAAGCCTCTAGCGAGGTGAGAGGTGCCCGTACCGCAAACCGACACAGGTAGGCGAGGAGAGAATCCTAAGGTGATCGAGAGAACTCTCGTTAAGGAACTCGGCAAAATGACCCCGTAACTTCGGGAGAAGGGGTGCTTCTTAGGGTGTTAAAGCCCCGAGAAGCCGCAGTGAATAGGCCCAGGCGACTGTTTAGCAAAAACACAGGTCTCTGCGAAGCCGTAAGGCGAAGTATAGGGGCTGACGCCTGCCCGGTGCTGGAAGGTTAAGAGGAGCGCTTAGCGTAAGCGAAGGTGCGAATTGAAGCCCCAGTAAACGGCGGCCGTAACTATAACGGTCCTAAGGTAGCGAAATTCCTTGTCGGGTAAGTTCCGACCCGCACGAAAGGCGCAACGATCTGGGCACTGTCTCAACGAGAGACTCGGTGAAATTATAGTACCTGTGAAGATGCAGGTTACCCGCGACAGGACGGAAAGACCCCGTGGAGCTTTACTGCAGCCTGATATTGAATGTTGGTACAGCTTGTACAGGATAGGTAGGAGCCTTGGAAACCGGAGCGCTAGCTTCGGTGGAGGCATCGGTGGGATACTACCCTGGCTGTATTGACCTTCTAACCCGCTGCCCTTATCGGGCAGGGAGACAGTGTCAGGTGGGCAGTTTGACTGGGGCGGTCGCCTCCTAAAATGTAACGGAGGCGCCCAAAGGTTCCCTCAGAATGGTTGGAAATCATTCGCAGAGTGTAAAGGCACAAGGGAGCTTGACTGCGAGACCTACAAGTCGAGCAGGGACGAAAGTCGGGCTTAGTGATCCGGTGGTTCCGCATGGAAGGGCCATCGCTCAACGGATAAAAGCTACCCCGGGGATAACAGGCTTATCTCCCCCAAGAGTCCACATCGACGGGGAGGTTTGGCACCTCGATGTCGGCTCATCGCATCCTGGGGCTGTAGTCGGTCCCAAGGGTTGGGCTGTTCGCCCATTAAAGCGGTACGCGAGCTGGGTTCAGAACGTCGTGAGACAGTTCGGTCCCTATCCGTCGCGGGCGCAGGAAATTTGAGAGGAGCTGTCCTTAGTACGAGAGGACCGGGATGGACGCACCGCTGGTGTACCAGTTGTTCTGCCAAGGGCATCGCTGGGTAGCTATGTGCGGACGGGATAAGTGCTGAAAGCATCTAAGCATGAAGCCCCCCTCAAGATGAGATTTCCCATTCCGCAAGGAAGTAAGATCCCTGAAAGATGATCAGGTTGATAGGTCTGAGGTGGAAGCGTGGTGACACGTGGAGCTGACAGATACTAATAGATCGAGGACTTAACCTATATTCTAATGTGAAGCATGAACATTGTTATCTAGTTTTGAGAGAACATTCTCTCCATCAGGTTTGGTGGCGATAGCGAAGAGGTCACACCCGTTCCCATACCGAACACGGAAGTTAAGCTCTTCAGCGCCGATGGTAGTTGGGGGTCTCCCCCTGTGAGAGTAGGACGCCGCCAAGCTCTTCTAAGGACCAGTTCCATACGGAACTGGTTTTTTTTGTGTTTTTGAGAGGTTTGACACCATATAAATGTGGAAATAATATTCTTAGTTGAGCGATTATCTTGAAAAATCGATTGAAAAAATTTATAGTAAGGTTAAAGTCAAATATAGTCAAAGTCAATGGAGGAGGAGGCGGAGTGGCACAAAATATTTCTGATATCATCGAGCAGTATTTGAAGGAAGTCTTGGATCAGAATGGTCGAGAAATATTAGAAATTAAGCGCAATGAAATTGCAGATAAGTTTCAATGCGTACCTTCACAAATTAACTATGTTATCAATACACGCTTTACGAGCGAGAGAGGCTATATCGTTGAAAGTAAGCGTGGCGGCGGTGGCTATATCCGCATCATTAAAGTCAAAATGAATGATGAAGTCGACTTATTGAACAACATTATTTCCCAAATATATCATCGTTTATCACAGGCTGCCTCTGATCATATCATCATGCGTCTTGTAGAAAATAATATTTTATCTGAAAGAGAAGCAAAGATGATGATCAGTGTCATGGACCGTTCTGTTTTGCACATTGATTTACCTGAACGAGATGAATTGAGAGCTCGGATGATGAAAGCGATGTTAAATGCTTTGAAATTAAAGTAAAGCGGGTGAAAAGATTGATTTGTCAAGAATGCAATGAGAGACCAGCCACTTTTCACTTTACGAAAGTTATAAATGGAGAAAAACAAGAAATGCACATATGTGAACAATGTGCAAAAGAAAACAGTGATTCATATGCTATGAGTGGAAACCAAGGTTTCTCGATTCACAACTTATTATCAGGTTTATTGAATATTGATCCTAGCTTTACCACAAGTGCTAATAAGGGATCTTCTATTTTTCAAGAAGCGAGAGAAGTGGATCAATGTCCTAAGTGTGGCTTAACCTTTCAACAATTCAGAAAAACAGGCCGTTTTGGCTGTGCAGAATGCTATCGTTCATTTGATCAGTATCTGAACCCTGTTTTACGGAAAGTCCATAGTGGAAATACAGTCCATAATGGAAAAGTGCCTAAACGGATTGCCGGCAGTCTTCATGTCCGCCGGAAACTTGAGTTGATGCAGCAAGAGCTGAAGCAGTTAATTGAACAAGAAGAGTTCGAAAAAGCAGCGGAAGTTCGAGATCAAATTCGTGCACTAGAGCATGAGCAATCTCAGCAGAGGGAGGGAGATTAACAACATGTCGCTCCAGCATTTTATTCAAGACGCTTTAAGTCAATGGATGAAACAAAAAGGACCAGAAAGTGACATTGTTCTAAGCAGTCGAATCCGGCTAGCACGCAACCTAGAGCATGTTCGTTTCCCAACTCAGTTTTCTCAAGAAGAGGCTGAAGCTGTCCTCCAGCAATTCGAGCAAAAGTTTGCTAGCCAGGAAGTGAAGGACATCGGAAACTTTGTTCTGATTCGTATGAATGAAACGCAACCTTTAGCAAAGAGAGTACTTGTTGAAAAACATTTGATCAGCCCAAACTTAGCTGAATCAAGATTTGGCGGTTGTTTGCTTTCTGAAAATGAGGAAATCAGTGTGATGCTGAATGAAGAAGACCATATTCGAATCCAATGCTTATTCCCAGGATTCCAACTAGCCAATGCATTAAAAGCGGCTAATCAGATAGATGACTGGATTGAAGAGCAAGTGGATTATGCGTTTTCGGAAAAGCGGGGATACTTAACAAGCTGTCCAACTAATGTAGGTACAGGTATTAGGGCATCGGTCATGATGCATTTACCAGCTTTAGCCCTCACAAGACAAATGAATCGGATTATTCCGGCCATTAATCAATTAGGTCTTGTAGTCAGAGGAATTTATGGTGAAGGCAGCGAAGCAATAGGGAACATCTTTCAAATTTCAAATCAAATCACACTTGGTCAATCAGAAGAAGATATTGTAGACGACTTAAATAGTGTGACCGCTCAGCTCATTGAACAAGAGCGATCTGCACGAAAGGCGTTATATCAAACATCTCAAATTGAACTTGAGGACAGAGTGTACCGTTCCTTAGGGATTTTGGCCAATTGTCGCATGATTGAATCAAAGGAAACAGCAAAGTGTTTGTCAGATGTGCGCCTTGGAATTGATTTAGGTATCATTAAGGGGCTTTCAAGTAATATACTGAATGAACTCATGATTTTGACTCAGCCTGGCTTTCTTCAACAGTACTCAGGAGGAGCTTTGGAGCCAAATGAACGAGATATAAAACGAGCAGCGATTATTAGAGAAAGGCTGCGTTTAGAAATGCATAGGAATGGACAGGAGGATGAAACGATATGATGTTTGGAAGATTCACTGAAAGAGCTCAAAAGGTATTAGCACTTGCACAAGAAGAAGCCATTCGCCTAGGCCATAAGAACATTGGTACTGAGCACATTTTACTTGGTCTAGTACGTGAGGGTGAGGGCATCGCCGCAAAAGCGTTAGAAGCACTGGGTCTTGTTTCAGATAAAATCCAAAAAGAAGTCGAAAGCTTGATTGGAAGAGGGCAAGAGGTGTCTCAAGCTATTCCTCATTATACGCCTAGAGCGAAGAAGGTCACTGAGCTTTCAATGGATGAAGCAAGAAAGCTAGGTCATTCCTATGTAGGGACAGAACATATTCTATTAGGTCTTATTCGCGAGGGAGAGGGTGTAGCTGCCCGCGTTTTAAATAACCTCGGAGTGAGCTTAAATAAAGCACGTCAGCAAGTTCTGCAGCTGCTTGGCAGCAATGAAACAGGTGCATCTGCCGCTGGCTCTAACAGCAATGCAAATACACCAACATTAGATAGCTTGGCAAGAGATTTAACAGCTATTGCGAAAGAAGACAGCTTGGACCCTGTCATTGGAAGAAGCAAAGAAATTCAGCGTGTCATTGAGGTCCTAAGCAGAAGAACAAAAAATAACCCTGTGCTGATTGGTGAGCCTGGTGTTGGTAAAACAGCCATCGCTGAAGGTCTTGCGCAGCAAATTATTCATAATGAAGTGCCTGAAATCCTGCGCGATAAACGAGTGATGACACTTGATATGGGAACCGTTGTAGCGGGAACGAAATATCGTGGTGAATTTGAGGATCGTTTGAAAAAAGTCATGGACGAAATTCGTCAGGCAGGAAATATCATTCTCTTCATTGATGAGCTTCATACACTCATTGGTGCTGGTGGAGCAGAGGGTGCGATTGACGCATCTAATATTCTCAAACCATCCTTAGCACGTGGAGAGCTTCAATGTATCGGGGCGACAACGTTAGATGAGTACCGTAAATATATTGAAAAGGATGCTGCGCTTGAACGACGTTTCCAGCCAATTCAAGTGGATCAGCCATCTGTTGATGAAAGTATTCAAATCTTAAGAGGACTTAGAGATCGTTATGAGGCACATCACCGTGTGTCCATTACGGATGAAGCGATTGAGGCGGCGGTGAAGCTGTCTGACCGTTATATTTCTGATCGTTTCCTTCCAGATAAGGCGATTGATTTAATTGATGAGGCAGGTTCGAAAGTCCGCTTACGTTCTTTCACAACACCGCCTAACCTAAAAGAACTAGAGCAAAAGCTCGATGAAGTACGCAAGGAAAAGGATGCTGCTGTTCAAAGTCAGGAATTTGAAAAAGCAGCTTCTCTTCGCGATACGGAACAGCGTTTGCGTGAAAAAGTAGAAGTCACAAAGAAATCTTGGAAAGAAAAGCAAGGACAGGAGAATTCAGAGGTATCAGTGGATGATATCGCAATGGTTGTCTCTAGCTGGACGGGAGTGCCTGTTTCAAAAATTGCACAAACAGAAACAGATAAGCTTCTCAATATGGAACAATTGCTCCATTCTCGTGTGATCGGGCAGGATGAAGCGGTTGTCGCTGTAGCAAAAGCTGTGAGACGTGCGCGTGCTGGCCTAAAAGATCCAAAACGTCCAATCGGCTCCTTTATCTTCTTAGGCCCAACAGGGGTTGGTAAAACGGAGCTTGCAAGAGCACTCGCAGAGTCTATTTTCGGTGATGAAGAAGCGATGATCCGTATTGATATGTCTGAATACATGGAGAAACACTCTACATCTAGACTTGTTGGGTCACCTCCAGGCTATGTTGGCTATGAAGAAGGCGGACAACTGACTGAAAAAGTGAGAAGAAAACCTTATTCTGTTGTGCTTTTAGACGAGATTGAAAAGGCACATCCAGATGTATTCAACATTTTGCTGCAAGTGTTAGAAGATGGCCGTCTGACTGATTCTAAAGGGCGTACCGTTGACTTTAGAAATACGATTTTGATCATGACATCCAACGTTGGAGCTAGTGAACTGAAGCGAAATAAATATGTTGGCTTTAACGTGCAGGATGAAGGTCAAAATTACAAGGATATGAAAGGCAAAGTGATGGGCGAGTTGAAGCGTGCATTTAGACCAGAATTCATCAACCGTATTGATGAAATCATTGTCTTCCATTCACTTGAAAAGAAACATCTAAAAGAGATCGTGTCTCTCATGTCTGATCAATTGACGAAACGATTAAAAGAACAAGACCTTTCAATCGAATTGACGGAAGCAGCAAAAGCGAAGATTGCCGACGAAGGTGTAGATCTTGAGTACGGTGCGCGCCCGTTAAGAAGAGCGATTCAAAAGCATGTGGAGGATCGACTTTCTGAGGAGCTTCTGAAGGGTAATATTGAAAAAGGTCAACATATCGTATTAGATGTGGAAGATGGAGAAATTGTCGTAAAAACGACGGCTGCTACGAACTAATATAGTAAGAAAAAAGTGTGAGGCATACCAGTAAAGTGTATGCCTCCCTTTACTTATTTTCTGATCAGTATAAGGAGTTGTATTCTTCAATCTATGGCTAAGACAAAATCAAAATTTATATGCCAATCGTGCGGTTATGAGTCAGCCAAATGGATGGGGAAATGTCCAGGCTGCGGCACGTGGAACAGTATGACAGAAGAGGTCGTTCGCAAAGAGCCGGCAAACCGTCGAAGCGCTTTTAATCATTCTGTTCAAACCATTCAAAAACCTTCACCTATATCTGCAATTGAAACATCAGATGAACCCCGAATCAAAACGAATTTAGAAGAATTTAACCGAGTATTAGGAAGTGGAATTGTCAAAGGCTCTCTTGTTCTCATTGGCGGAGATCCTGGGATTGGGAAGTCCACATTATTATTACAAGTATCAGCACAGCTCTCAGACAAAAATCAGAATGTATTATACATATCTGGTGAGGAGTCCATTAAACAAACGAAGCTAAGAGCGGACCGCCTCGGCATAAAAAGCACCTCTTTACATGTTTTGGCTGAAACCGATATGGAGTATATAACGTCTGCTATACAAGAGATGAAACCCGCTTTTGTCGTGGTGGATTCGATTCAAACCGTTTATCAAAGCGATATTACGTCAGCTCCTGGGTCTGTATCTCAAGTGAGAGAATGTACAGCACAGCTGATGAAAATTGCCAAGACAAATGGTATTCCAATATTTATCGTTGGTCACGTAACCAAAGAAGGCTCGATCGCTGGTCCACGCCTTTTAGAGCATATGGTGGACACGGTTCTTTATTTTGAAGGCGAGCGTCATCATACGTTTCGTATCTTACGTGCGGTGAAAAACCGATTTGGCTCGACGAATGAACTAGGGATTTTTGAAATGAGAGAGGAAGGACTCACGGAAGTATTAAACCCATCCGAAATTTTCTTAGAAGAACGTTCGGCAGGTGTATCTGGATCGTGTGTTGTTGCCTCAATGGAAGGAACAAGACCTGTTCTTGTCGAGATACAAGCATTAATTTCACCGACAAGCTTTGGAAATCCACGGAGAATGGCTACAGGCCTTGATCATAATCGTGTGTCATTGCTCATGGCGGTTTTAGAAAAACGTGTCGGACTGCTGCTGCAAAACCAAGATGCGTATTTAAAGGTCGCAGGCGGTGTGAAGCTTGACGAACCGGCGATTGATTTGGCCATTGCGGTCAGTATTGCTTCAAGCTTTAAAGACGCAGCGCCGCATCAAGCGGATTGCTTTATAGGAGAGGTCGGTCTGACGGGAGAAGTCAGAAGAGTATCAAGAATTGAACAGCGTGTGCAGGAAGCTGCGAAACTAGGATTTAAGCGAATGTTTATTCCTCAGGCGAATATAGATGGATGGAAAAAGCCGAGAGGGATTGAGTTAGTCGGTGTAGAAAATGTAGCGGAGGCACTTCGAATTTCACTAGGGGGATCATAGAAATGGAAAAAGAGAAAAAAGGAGCGAGAGAACTCGATCTCTTAGATATCGTACAGTTTGTGGCACCAGGGACACCTCTTCGGGCTGGGATCGAAAATGTCCTGAGGGCCAATACTGGCGGGCTCATTGTTGTTGGTTATAACGACAAAGTCAAGAGTGTTGTAGATGGAGGGTTTCATATTAACTCTGCCTTCTCCCCAGCACACTTATATGAATTGGCTAAGATGGATGGAGCCATTATTTTAAGCGATTCTGGTCAAAAGATCTTGTATGCGAATACACAGCTGATGCCAGATGCAACCATCCATTCATCGGAAACGGGCATGAGGCACCGTACTGCTGAACGTGTAGCGAAGCAGACAGGCTGCTTAATCATTGCGATTTCTGAACGGAGGAACGTCATTACCTTATACCAAGGGAATCGTCGTTATACGCTGAAAGATATTGGCTTTATTTTAACTAAGGCCAACCAAGCCATACAAACACTTGAGAAATATAAAACCATTTTAGATCACGCCATTTCTGCGCTAAGCGCCCTAGAATTTGAAGAGCTTGTGACCTTTGGTGATGTATTATCCGTGCTGCATCGTTACGAGATGGTGCTTAGAATCAAAAATGAAATCAATATGTATATCAAAGAGCTCGGAACAGAAGGACATTTGATCCGTCTGCAAGTCAATGAACTGATTACAGATATGGAGCAGGAAGCGGCTTTATTTATTAAAGATTACGTGAAAGAAAAGATTAAAGATCCATATGTTCTGCTTAAACAGCTACAAGATATGTCTAGCTTTGAGCTTTTAGATGACTCCATTCTGTACAAGTTACTTGGCTATCCAGCTTCTACAAATATTGACGAATATGTGTACACAAGAGGCTACAGATTGCTTCACAAAATCCCTAGACTGCCTATGCCAATCGTCGAAAACGTGGTTGAAGCGTTCGGTGTGTTAGATCGAATTATGGAAGCGGATGTACAAGATTTGGATGAAGTAGAAGGAATTGGAGAAGTAAGAGCGAAAAAGATAAAAAAAGGATTAAAAAGACTGCAAGAAAAACATTATATCGACCGCCAGCTATAAGGAGAGAAATTTTTCTTAAACACGGTTAAAAATGGATGAATATGGGTATATTAATGATGCTTTTGTTTTCTGTTGATTATGATAGGAAACTTAAACATATATCAATGTCAGGTGAGGGTGGATTGACAGATGAAAAATAAAGGAGGTGAAGGTATGTTAAAAAGAATCGTTCAGGCGTTTTTTATCATTTTTGGTGCAGTTGTAGGGATTTTTATCATTCCAGAGTTATTTCTGCTGTTAAATGTAAAGGACATACCTTTCATAACAAATGCTTACTCTTCAGCACTAATAGGAGCCGCTGTGTTCTTTATCATCGGCAAATGGTGCACAGGCTATGTGGTTAATTGGGTGAAATGGATCGAGGATTCTCTATTAAAGGCGCCTCTTCCTGATCTTATATCTGGAAGTTTCGGATTAGTATTTGGACTTATTCTAGCATATCTTATTGTAAACGTGATCCCGCTAAACAATATCCCATATCATATTTTTGGTACCATTATTCCGATTTTCCTGGCTTTCTTTTTAGGATACCTTGGATTTCAGGTAGGGTTTAAGAAGAAGGATGAAATGATGGGGCTGTTCTCCCGATCTGCAAAGGTCACCAAGAAAAAAGGAGCAGCTGATGATGAACCTGAAATAGAAGATAAAAAGCTGAAAATTTTAGACACAAGTGTTATCATTGATGGAAGAATCGCAGATATTTGTCAAACTGGATTCTTAGAAGGTGTCATGGTCATTCCTCAATTTGTGCTCGAGGAATTACAGCATATTGCAGACTCTTCTGATGTATTAAAGAGAAATAGAGGCCGAAGAGGTCTTGATATTTTAAATCGTATTCAAAAAGAATTAGATATCAAAGTTGAAATTTATGAAGGTGACTTTGAAGACATTCAAGAGGTTGATAGCAAGCTTGTGAAGCTCGCTAAATTAACTTCAGGTGTTGTTGTGACAAATGATTTTAATTTAAATAAAGTATGCGAACTTCAAAAAGTAGCAGTGTTAAACATCAATGATCTAGCCAATGCGGTGAAACCGGTTGTGCTACCTGGGGAAGAAATGAAGGTACAGGTCATTAAAGATGGGAAAGAGCATAACCAAGGTGTTGCTTACTTAGATGACGGTACGATGATTGTGGTCGAAGAAGGACGCAATTACATTGGAAAAGACATCGATGTGCTCGTCACAAGTGTGCTGCAGACTGCTGCTGGAAGAATGATTTTTGCGAAGCCAAAACTTCTGGAGAAGGCGCTCTAAAGGGAGAACGAACATGTATTATGAAGTAGTTATTCCGGCTGCGGGGCAGGGGAAACGAATGAAGGCCGGCCGCAATAAGCTTTTTATTGAGCTGAAAAGAATGCCGGTCATTATTCATACACTAAAGGTGTTTGACGCTCATTCGCAATGCAAACGCATGATCCTAGCGATCAATGAAGAGGAGCGTCAAGACTTTGAAAGGCTACTCAAGGTACACGCTTTTCAAACGCCTGTTTCACTTGTCACTGGCGGTGAAGAACGTCAGCAAAGTGTATACGAAGGATTAAAGGCTGTGAAAGATGCAGACATCGTGCTTGTTCATGATGGGGCAAGGCCTTTTATTAAGCATACACAGATTGACTTGCTCGTTAAAGCAGCGATTGAAAAAGGCTCCGCAGTTGTAGCGGTACCAGTGAAAGACACAATCAAACGCGTTCAAGAAGGCAAAGTGGAACAAACCATTGAACGTCAGAGCTTGTGGGCAGTCCAGACCCCACAAGCTTTTCGTCATTCTATTTTAAAAGAGGCGCATGAATATGCGGAGCGGACCGGCTTTCTTGGAACAGACGACGCCAGTCTTGTGGAACAATTACATGGTGAAAACGTGTATATTGTCCAAGGAGATTACACCAATATTAAGCTGACGACACCGGATGATTTATTGGTTGCCAAGGCAATTATGGATGCGGAAAGAGGGTACTAGATCATGTTGAGAATAGGACAAGGCTTTGATGTACATCAATTAACAGAGGGAAGACCTTTGGTTATCGGCGGGGTCACCATCCCTTATGAAAAGGGGCTGCTTGGGCATTCAGACGCTGATGTACTGCTTCACACAGTGGCAGATGCCTGCCTAGGTGCGATTGCTGAAGGAGATATCGGCAGACATTTCCCAGACACAGATCCTGAGTTTAAGGATGCGGATTCTTTTAAATTACTGCAGCATGTGTGGGCACTAGTAAAGGAAAAAGGCTACACACTTGTGAATATTGATTGCACAATCATGGCGCAAAAGCCCAAAATGGCACCTTACATTCAACCAATGTGTGAGAAGATTGCAGAAGCGCTTGAGGCAGATGTCACACAGGTGAATGTGAAAGCAACAACGACAGAGAAACTTGGATTTACAGGAAGAGGCGAAGGAATTGCCTCTCAGGCAACAGTGCTTCTTCAGAAAAAGTGAAATCCATTTTGATGAGAATGGGATTTGATGATAAAATACGTTTATAAAAAATTGGTGTCAGACAACATGATGCAGATGAAAGGAAGTTAAACTCATGGGAAATGAAGTGCGTGTTCGTTATGCACCGAGTCCAACTGGTCATTTACATATTGGGAATGCTAGAACGGCTCTTTTCAACTATTTGTTCGCACGCAGTCAAGGCGGCAAATTTATTATTCGAATCGAAGATACGGATCAAAAGCGTAATGTAGAAGGCGGAGAAGAAAGCCAGCTTCGCCACCTGCAATGGCTCGGTATTGATTGGGATGAGAGCATTGATAAAGATGGCGGCTATGGTCCTTACAGACAATCAGAGCGTAATGAGATTTACAAAAAATATTATGATGAGCTGCTAGAGAAAGACTTGGCGTATAAGTGCTATTGTACGGCTGAAGAGCTAGAGGAAGAGCGTGAAGCACAAATCGCCCGAAGTGAAATGCCTCGATATTCTGGTAAATGCAGCCATTTATCAAAAGAAGAAGAGGACAAGCTGATCGCTGAAGGAAGAGAGCCAAGTATCCGCTTCCGAGTGCCAAAAGGAGAAATCATCAAATTTGACGACATGGTCAAAGGCGATATTTCATTTGAGACAGACGGCATCGGTGATTTTGTCATTGTGAAGAAAGACGGCACGCCAACTTATAACTTCGCTGTAGCAGTGGATGATCATTTGATGAAAATGACTCACATTCTTCGCGGAGAGGATCACATTTCGAATACGCCTAAACAAATCATGATCTTCAACGCATTTGGCTGGGATGTTCCGCTATTCGGACATATGACGCTGATTGTGAACGAGAACCGCAAAAAATTAAGTAAGCGTGATGAATCCATTATTCAATTCATCGAGCAATATAAAAACTTGGGCTATTTACCAGAAGCCCTGTTCAACTTCATTGCACTACTTGGATGGTCTCCGGTGGGCGAAGAAGAACTGTTTACAAAAGAGCAATTCATCGACATTTTCGATGTAAACCGACTTTCTAAGTCACCAGCTCTATTCGATATGCATAAACTAAAATGGGTAAATAACCAATATGTGAAGGCACTTGATCTTGATCAGGTTGTTGCGTTAACGCTTCCGCATCTTCAAAAGGCAGGCAAGGTAAGCGAGCAGCTGACAGAAGAAGAAAACACGTGGGTGCGCAAGCTTATTTCTCTGTATCACGAACAATTAAGCTATGGAGCAGAAATTGTTGAGTTAACAGAGTTGTTCTTTAAGGAGCAAATTGAGTATAATCAAGAGGCAAAGGAAGTTTTAGCAGAGGAGCAAGTACCAGAAGTCATGGCATCTTTTGCTGGTCAGCTTGAACGGCTTGAGTCTTTCACACCTGATGAAATCAAGACTGCTATTAAAGCGGTACAAAAAGAAACAGGGCATAAAGGCAAGAAACTATTCATGCCAATTCGTGTGGCTGTCACAGGACAAACGCATGGCCCAGAACTTCCGCAAAGTATTGAACTACTAGGTAAAGAAACGGTATTAAACCGCATTAAGCAAATATAAGGAAATCGTTGCGAGGGAGAAGTACAATGTTTTCGTCCATCACAGAAAGAGTCTTCACCGGCTGAAAGAGACTTATGGGCAGACGTTGGAAATGCACCCTCAAGACCCTTGAGGAACACGTGTACGTTAGTATGCAAGGGCGGTACCCTCCGTTATGGGATTAAGTTGAGAAGGCTGCAAAATGAGGGCTTTCTAAACAGAGTGGAACCGCGTTTTCAAAACGTCTCTGTCATTTGGCAGAGGCGTTTTTTATTTGTCCAAAAAAGAGAGCAAGTCCTAAGAGAGATTGATGGGGAAGAACGGGGGGAGCATGTGTTTTTCAAAATGCTGAAAGAAGATATTGATACTGTGTTTGATCAAGATCCTGCTGCTAGAAGCTATATTGAAGTAGTGCTAACCTATTCAGGGCTTCATGCGATTTGGGCTCATCGTATCGCGCACGCATTTTATAAGCGTAAGCTGTACTTTCTTGCGCGGATCATTTCTCAGGTCAGCCGGTTTTTCACAGGGGTGGAAATTCACCCTGCGGCAACCATTGGCAGGCGCTTCTTCATTGACCACGGCATGGGAGTGGTGATTGGGGAAACATGTGAAATTGGAGACAACGTCACTGTTTTCCAAGGCGTGACACTAGGGGGAACAGGGAAAGAAAAGGGAAAGCGGCACCCGACCATTTTAGACGATGCCCTCATTGCGACAGGTGCAAAGGTGCTTGGTTCCATTACAGTCGGAAAAGGGGCCAAGATTGGTGCGGGGTCAGTTGTGTTAAAGGACGTACCAGACCATTCCACCGTTGTCGGTATACCTGGGCGAGTCGTCGTTCAAAATGGGAAGAAAATCAATCGTGATCTCAATCATCAAGATTTGCCAGATCCGATTTCCGATCGTTTCAAAGAATTGGAACGAGAAATGGAAAAGCTAAAAGGTGAGCTGGCTTCATTGAGCAGAAAGGAAGAACAATCATGACAATCAATATTTATAATACATTGACACGTAAGAAAGAAGAATTTGTCCCGCTTGAACCAGGAAAGGTCAAGATGTATGTGTGCGGACCAACCGTTTATAACTACATTCATATCGGGAATGCCAGACCTGCTATTGTTTATGACACTGTACGTAAGTATTTAGAATACAGCGGCTATGATGTGAACTTTGTATCAAACTTTACAGATGTGGATGATAAACTCATCAAAGCAGCCAATGAACTCGGAGAAGATGTTCCGACGATTGCTGACCGCTTTATCCAAGCCTACTTTGAAGACGTTAGTGCACTAGGCTGCAAAAAAGCTGACCTTCACCCGCGAGTGACGGAAAATATGGATGATATCATTGCATTTATTGCGACATTGATTGAAAAAGGCTACGCCTATGAAGCGGATGGCGACGTGTATTACAGCACACGCTCATTTGAAGGCTACGGAAAGCTTTCTCACCAGTCGATTGATGAACTGAAGACAGGTGCTCGTATTCGTGTAGGTGAGAAGAAACGAGATGCACTGGACTTTGCTTTATGGAAGGCTGCAAAGGATCAAGAAATCTCATGGGATAGCCCGTGGGGCGAAGGACGCCCAGGCTGGCACATCGAATGCTCGGCCATGGTTAAAAAATATTTAGGGGATACGATCGACATTCATGCTGGCGGACAGGATTTAACCTTCCCTCACCATGAAAATGAAATCGCTCAATCCGAGGCTTTGACAGGGAAACCTTTTGCGAAGTATTGGATGCATAACGGATATATTAATATTGAGAATGAAAAAATGTCAAAATCACTTGGAAACTTTGTGCTCGTGCATGACATTGTGAAAGAACAAGATCCTGATGTGCTACGCTTCTTTATGTTGTCGGTTCACTACCGTCATCCAATTAACTACTCAATGGATTTACTAGAGAGTACAAAGAGTGCGTTTAACCGACTCAAAACGTCGTATGCTAATTTACATCATCGCCTCGAGAGCAGCACGAATATCACAGAAGACAATGCTGAATGGCTGGCGAAGGTTGAGGAGCAGCGTGCGACATTTATTTCTGAAATGAATGATGACTTTAATACGGCAAATGCAATTTCTGTTTTATTCGAACTTGCGAAACAGGCGAATTATTATATGGAAAATGATCATACTTCGGAGGAAGTGATCAAGGCATTTATCGGCTTATTCCAAGAAATCACGTCTGTTCTTGGCTTCTCATTAGAAGAAAAGCACACGCTTGACGAAGAAGTAGAAGCGTTAATTGAAAAACGCAATGAGGCTAGAAGAAATCGTGACTTTGCGCTATCTGATCAAATTCGTGACCAGTTAAAGAGCATGAATATTGTATTGGAGGACACTCCTCAAGGTACTCGCTGGAAAAGAGGAGAATAGGTCATGTTGAATTTTGAAAAGCTGAAAGACGGTAAACAGTTGAACGGACTTGCGCTTGCTTATATGGGTGATGCCATTTTTGAAGTCTATGTGAGGCATCACCTCCTCCAAACGGGGGCGACAAAACCAAATGAGCTGCACAAACGAGCAAGCAAGATTGTTTCAGCTAAATCTCAGGCAGCTATTTTATTTACGCTTCAGCAACAAGGCTTTTTCACTGAAGCAGAAGAAGCAGTGCTGAAAAGAGGAAGAAATGCAAAATCAGGCACAGTGCCTAAAAACACAGACGTTCAAACGTATCGTTATAGTACGGCGCTTGAAGCGCTCATGGGTTATTTATTTATTGAAAAGCAGGACGAACGCTTAGAAGAGCTGATTAGTCAGGCGATTGAAATCGGAACGTCAGGGAGGAAGACAAATGAGTCAGCAACATGATTATGTGATTGGGAAAAATGCAGTGATTGAAACACTGAAGTCAGATCGGGAGTTATACAAGCTCTGGATGGCAGAAAACACTGTAAAAGGACAAGCCCAGCAGGTCATTGAACTCGCTAAAAAACAAAATATCACCATTCAGTATGTTCCGAGGAAAAAGCTTGATCAAATGGTAACAGGTCAGCACCAGGGAATCGTTGCACAAGTAGCAGCATATGAATATGCGGAATTGGACGATCTGTATCAAATCGCCGAAAAGCGGAATGAACAGCCGTTTTTTCTTATCTTAGATGAAATTGAAGACCCGCATAATTTAGGATCCATTATGCGTACAGCAGATGCTGTAGGTGCACACGGGATTGTCATTCCGAAAAGGAGAGCGGTCGGCTTAACGACAACCGTTGCCAAAGCATCTACTGGGGCGATTGAACATATTCCTGTTGCCAAGGTCACCAATCTTTCAAGAGCTCTTGATGAGATGAAAGAAAGAGGAATCTGGGTCGCGGGAACAGATGCGTCTGCCAAACAGGATTACAGACAATTTGATGGTACGATGCCGCTTGCTCTTGTGATTGGCAGTGAAGGAAAAGGGATTGGCCGATTGATCAAGGAAAAGTGTGATTTTCTGATTAAGCTGCCTATGGCCGGGAAGGTCACTTCGTTAAACGCATCAGTTGCCGCTAGTCTATTGATGTATGAAGTGTATCGAAAACGTTATCCGTTAGGAGAATAGAGATGGACATCCTCTTAGTCGATGGATACAACATGATAGGTGCATGGCCTCGGCTGCAGCACTTAAAGGAAAACAGCTTTGAAGAAGCCAGAGACGTGCTGATTCAAAATTTAGCAGAATATCAAGCATACACAGGGTATCGAGTCATTGTCGTATTCGATGCCCATATGGTCAAAGGAATCGAAAAAAAGCGGATCAACCACCGAGTAGAGGTCATCTTTACGAGAGAGAATGAAACAGCTGATGAGCGGATTGAAAAGCTGGCCCAGGATTTGAATAATGTTCGGACGCAAATTCATGTGGCGACCTCAGACTTCACAGAACAATGGGCAATTTTTGGACAAGGAGCTCTTCGGAAGTCGGCTCGAGAGCTTTTGAGAGAGATTGAAGTGATCGAACGAAAGATAGAGACGAGAGTCAAAAAGATTACTTCTGATAAACCAGTATCCAAGATTGAATTGTCAGAAGATGTATTGAAAACGTTTGAAAAATGGCGGCGTGGGAATCTGGAATAGCTTGACGATATTTCAACCATTAATGTATAATATTTCTATCTAGGTGCGGTCGGGGGGATCGAAGTGAATCTAAACAACAGCAAGGATAAATCCATCAGAGAGCAATTTTGCCAGTTGGAAGATGAACAAGTCATTGAAAGGGTTCATGTCGGAGATAGTGATGCGCTAGATTACTTAATAACGAAATACCGCAATTTTGTACGTGCAAAAGCAAGATCTTATTTCTTGATTGGAGCGGATCGAGAGGACATTGTCCAAGAGGGGATGATCGGACTTTATAAGTCTATCCGCGATTTCAGAGAGGACAAGCTTACTTCATTTAAGGCTTTTGCAGAATTATGTATTACCCGCCAAATTATCACCGCAATTAAAACAGCTACTCGCCAAAAACATATCCCGTTAAATTCCTATGTATCATTAGACAAGCCAATATATGATGAAGAATCAGACAGAACATTGTTGGACGTCATTTCCGGTGCTAAAGCGCTTAACCCAGAAGATTTAATCATTAGCAAAGAAGAATTTGATGATATTGAAATGAAAATGGGGGAACTACTAAGTGAGCTGGAAAGAAAGGTACTTGTGCTTTACCTTGATGGCAGATCCTATCAAGAGATTTCTGAAGATTTAAACCGTCATGTGAAATCAATTGATAACGCACTCCAAAGAGTAAAGAGAAAATTAGAGAAATATTTAGAGCTTCGCGAGATTAGTCTCTAATCAAACCTATATTGACAGCTTTTTCGACACTGTGATAAGGTACTAAGGAAATGATGTCGAGAAAATAGGTGTAAATATGAGGAAAAAGATTACTCTAGCCTGTAAAGACTGCGGAAGCCGCAATTATACGACAATGAAAAGTGATGCTTCAGCAGCTGAAAGATTAGAAGTTAAGAAATATTGCAAGACTTGTAATTCACATAAAACACATTTAGAAACGAAGTAAGATTTGCGTTCTTTAATCTGTGGAGGTCTTTTACATGCGTATTATCAGTTTCTTAAAAAGTGTCGGGAAAGAAATGAAAAAGGTCAGCTGGCCAAAGAAAAACGAAATGATTCGCTACACAATCACGGTTATTTTAACAGTCGTATTCTTTGCAATCTTTTTCTCTTTTCTTGATATAGGAATCTCACAATTAATCGAATTAATTCATTAATACTTGAATAATGGTCTGCTGAACGTGCTATAATAGATCATAATATGACTTGCCAAAAAACCCGTTTTACGGGTTTTTTCAATTGCTTGAAAATATTTACCGGTACTCGAGATTCGTCAAATAGACATTACGAAATGTGGGGAGGGAAGGACTGAATAGTCCTGAACGAAATGGAAAAGAATTGGTATGTTGTGCATACGTACTCTGGCTATGAAAACAAAGTAAAAGCAAACTTGGAAAAGCGTGTTGAATCAATGGGCATGCAGGATAAAATCTTCCGCGTTGTCGTACCAGAAGAAGAAGAAACAGATATTAAAAATGGTAAGAAAAAAGTCGTCAAAAAGAAAGTATTCCCTGGCTATGTCCTAGTGGAAATCGTGATGACTGACGACTCTTGGTATGTTGTTCGTAATACACCAGGTGTCACAGGATTCGTTGGATCAGCTGGATCAGGCTCAAAGCCGACAGCGCTGCTGCCAGGCGAAGCCGAAACCATTCTGAAGAGAATGGGTCTTGAAGAACGCAAAACAGAAATCGACTTTGAATTGAAAGAAACAGTCAAGGTAATCGACGGACCATTTGCTAACTTCACAGGCTCTATCGAAGAGATTGATTACGATAAAAGCAAAGTCAAAGTATTCGTTAATATGTTTGGTAGAGAAACACCCGTGGAACTTGAGTTCACGCAGATCGATAAATTGTAATTCAAAAGAGCTTGAAATGAGTGTATAGAAGTGGTAATATAGCAAAGGTACGTCTTGAGTTCGCTCAAGATCGCTAGCTAGTTATTTCGTCATTCATATAAAGAATGAAGTTGTTGAGTGGGAGGGGGATTCCCCTATTACCACATCACGGACTTTAAGGAGGTGTGTCTCGTGGCTAAAAAAGTAGTTAAAGTTGTTAAATTGCAAATTCCTGCTGGAAAAGCTAACCCAGCTCCACCAGTTGGACCTGCACTAGGTCAAGCCGGTGTTAATATCATGGGATTCTGTAAGGAGTTTAATGCTCGTACAGCTGACCAAGCTGGTCTTATCATTCCTGTTGAAATTTCGGTTTTTGAAGACCGTTCATTTACATTTATTACTAAAACTCCACCTGCTGCAGTTTTACTTAAAAAAGCAGCTGGTATTGAGTCTGGTTCTGGTGAACCTAACCGTAATAAAGTGGCAACTGTTAAGCGTGATAAAGTACGCGAAATCGCGGAAACAAAAATGCCTGACTTAAACGCTGCTAGCGTTGAATCAGCTATGCGCATGGTTGAAGGTACTGCACGCAGTATGGGTATTGTCATCGAAGATTAATTTATTGTCTTGTTGGGTTGCGAGTTTGGTTTTGACAAGTTCGCAACCCTTATTCGTGGGAGGTTATTCCGCTAAAACCACATAAGGAGGATTTTTATAATGGCTAAAAAAGGTAAAAAGTATGTAGAAGCTGCTAAGCTGATCGAACGTACTAAAGCGTATGATGTAGCTGAAGCTGTTTCTCTTACAAAAAAAGCAAATACAGCGAAATTTGATGCGACTGTAGAAGTTGCTTTTCGTTTGGGCGTAGACCCTCGTAAAAACGATCAACAAATCCGCGGTGCAGTTGTACTTCCTAACGGAACTGGTAAAACTCAACGCGTTCTTGTGTTCGCTAAAGGCGAAAAAGCAAAAGAAGCAGAAGCTGCTGGAGCAGACTACGTTGGAGATTCTGATTACATCACTAAAATCCAACAAGGCTGGTTCGAATTCGATGTAATCGTTGCAACACCTGACATGATGGGTGAAGTTGGTAAGATCGGTCGTGTACTTGGACCAAAAGGTCTTATGCCAAACCCTAAAACAGGAACTGTTACATTCGAAGTAGAAAAAGCAATCAATGAAATCAAAGCTGGTAAAGTAGAATACCGCGTTGATAAAGCTGGTAACATCCACGCGCCAATCGGAAAGGTTTCTTTCGAGGACGAAAAGCTTGTTGAGAACTTTGCAACAATCTATGATACAATCCTTAAAGCAAAACCTGCAGCGGCTAAAGGTGTATACGTGAAAAACGTTTCTGTTACAACTACTATGGGCCCTGGCGTGAAAGTGGATCCATCTTCTTTCTCTGCAAAATAAATCTTGACTTATCACAATCGTTTTGATAATATCAAAATGTTGTAAAATAGAATATGTCCATTTATACCGTAGACAGCAGGGGCCTTATGGCTTAATTAACCCGCCGAGGTGTATATGTCACAGTCTTACGTTAACGTATGCTTGTATATACAGCCTCCATGTCTTAATGGAGGCTTTTTATATGGAGAACCGTTCGTTAGGAACGTGATGGCCTGATCGGTATAAGTGTTACACAAAGAATGTACAGGAGGTGTAACCATGAGCAATGCAATCGATACTAAAAAAGTTGTCGTTGATGAAATTACTTCTAAATTTAAAGACAGTATGTCTACTGTAATTGTAGATTACCGTGGTCTTTCAGTTTCTGAAGTGACTGAACTTCGTAAACAGCTTCGTGATGCTGGCGTAGAATTCAAAGTTTACAAAAATACTTTGACTCGCCGTGCAGTTGAACAAGTTGAACTAACGGGTTTAAACGATTTCTTAACAGGTCCAAACGCTATCGCATTCAGTAACGAAGATGTTATCGCACCTGCGAAAATCATCAACGAATTTGCGAAAAGCCACGAAGCTTTAGAAATCAAAGCTGGTGTCATCGAAGGAAACGTAGCGACTGTAGAAGAAGTGAAGGCTCTTGCGGAACTTCCGTCTCGCGAAGGCTTACTTTCTATGTTGCTTAGCGTTCTTCAAGCTCCAGTTCGTAACCTTGCTCTTGCTACTAAAGCAGTTGCAGAACAAAAAGAAGAACAAGGCGCTTAATGCGTACTTAACGTAAAAAACTTAAAATGGAGGAATTACAAATGGCTTTAAATATCGAAGAAATCATTGCTTCAGTTAAAGAAGCAACTGTACTTGAGTTAAACGACTTAGTAAAAGCAATCGAAGAAGAATTTGGCGTAACTGCTGCTGCTCCTGTAGCTGTAGCTGCAGCTGGTGGTGCCGCTGCTGAAGAGAAAACTGATTTTGATCTAGTACTTGCTGGTGCTGGAGACCAAAAAATCAAAGTTATCAAAGTGGTTCGTGAAATCACTGGTCTTGGCTTGAAAGAAGCTAAAGAACTTGTTGACAACACTCCAAAACCACTTAAAGAAGGTATTGCTAAAGAAGAAGCTGAAGAACTTAAAGCTAAGCTTGAAGAAGTTGGCGCTTCTGTAGAAGTTAAGTAATCTTCGCCTAATCTTTTGGGAAAGCTCGCTTTTACTGGCGGGCTTTTTCTTTTCTATTCTCCTGAAACGATTGAATCCAGAGGAGGTCCATTCATCATGAGTGACCACTATTATACGGAAAAGCCATCAGTGAAAAGCAATAAACAGACATGGGACTTCACCTTGAGAAACCGTACCTTTACTTTTACAAGTGACAGTGGAGTGTTTTCTAAGAAAGAAGTCGACTTTGGTTCAAGGCTTTTAATTGAAGCTTTTGAAGAACCTGACGTGGATGGCGATGTCTTAGATGTCGGTTGCGGTTATGGACCGATTGGCTTATCGTTAGCAAACGAAATGACGAGCCGCACCATTCATATGATTGATGTGAACGAAAGAGCAGTCGAACTTTCAAAGGAAAACGCTAAACATAATCGCATTGATAATGTCCGCATCTATCAAAGTGATTTGTTCTCGAATGTTCATTCATCAGCTGCTTTTGCCTCTATACTGACCAATCCCCCAATACGGGCAGGGAAGAAAGTTGTACATGCGATCTTTGAAAAAAGTGCTGATCATTTATTGCCGGAAGGTGAGTTGTGGGTGGTTATTCAGAAAAAGCAGGGCGGACCATCTGCGATTGAAAAATTAGAACAGCTCTTTGGAGAAGTCGAGGTTGTATTGAAAAAAAAGGGCTACTATATTATCAAAGCTAAAAAAGTTTGACGCAGTTTCCTAGCTGTGTTAACATTATAAAATGCCAATGTGTATATTTTGCTTGATAGGCTTAAAAAACAACTATTTTGTATAAATTATGCATACTTGGGAAAACTAATAAAATCGGTATTTGTTTTTGGATGTGGTTTTCTTATTTTAGAAACCCTTTTTTCTTTTGTCTTGTAAAAGTATTTCTTTACTGACATTTGAAAGGCTGAAATACTTTTTACACATATAATACGCATGATTTGAGGGGTGAATCAGTTGACAGGTCAACTAGTTCAGTATGGACGACACCGCCAGCGCAGAAGCTACGCACGCATAAGCGAAGTGTTAGAATTACCAAATCTCATTGAAATTCAAACCTCTTCTTATCAGTGGTTTCTTGATGAGGGTCTTAGAGAGATGTTTCAAGATATATCCCCAATTGAGGATTTTACTGGTAACCTTTCTCTTGAATTCATTGATTACAGCCTAGGGGATCCTAAGTATCCTGTAGCAGAATCAAAAGAACGTGATGTAACTTACTCTGCTCCACTAAGAGTAAAAGTTCGTTTAATTAACAAAGAAACTGGAGAAGTAAAAGACCAAGATGTGTTCATGGGTGATTTCCCAATCATGACAGACACAGGTACTTTTATCATTAACGGTGCGGAACGTGTAATCGTTTCTCAGTTAGTGCGTTCTCCAAGTGTATATTTCAGTGGTAAAGTAGACAAAAACGGTAAAAAAGGTTTTACTGCGACTGTCATTCCAAACCGTGGCGCATGGTTAGAATACGAAACTGATGCGAAGGATGTAGTCTATGTACGCATCGATCGCACACGTAAGTTGCCGGTTACGGTTCTTTTGCGTGCTCTCGGCTTCAGCTCTGATCAAGAGATTCTTGACCTCATTGGCGAGAATGAATACTTACGCAACACGCTGGAAAAAGACAATACAGAGAATGCGGATAAAGCACTTCTCGAAATCTACGAGCGCCTCCGTCCTGGAGAGCCGCCAACTGTTGAAAATGCGAAAAGCCTGCTAGACTCTCGCTTCTTCGATCCGAAGAGATATGACCTAGCTAATGTTGGACGCTACAAGATTAATAAAAAGCTTCATATTAAAAATAGACTGTTCAATCAAAAATTGGCTGAAACGTTAGTTGACCCTGAAACAGGTGAAATTCTAGCAGAAAAAGGTCAAATTTTAGACAGAAGAGTTCTTGATAAAGTTCTTCCATACTTAGAAAACGGCATCGGATTTAGAAAGCTTTATCCAAATGGTGGCGTAGTAGAAGATGAAGTAGAACTTCAATCTATTAAGATTTATGCACCGTCTGATCAAGAAGGCGAGCAAGTGATCAACGTGATCGGGAATGCATACGTAGAGGAAGCTGTGAAAAACATCACGCCTTCTGACATCATTGCATCGATCAGTTACTTCTTCAACCTTCTTCATGGTGTAGGTGACACAGATGATATCGATCACCTTGGTAACCGTCGCCTGCGTTCTGTAGGTGAGCTTCTGCAAAACCAATTCCGTATTGGTTTAAGCAGAATGGAGCGTGTTGTTCGTGAAAGAATGTCGATCCAAGACACAAACACGATCACACCTCAGCAACTGATCAACATCCGTCCTGTGATCGCTTCTATCAAAGAGTTCTTTGGTAGCTCTCAGCTTTCTCAGTTCATGGATCAAACAAACCCGCTTGCTGAATTGACGCACAAACGTCGTCTGTCGGCGCTTGGACCGGGTGGTTTGACACGTGAGCGTGCAGGAATGGAAGTTCGTGACGTTCACTACTCTCACTATGGCCGTATGTGTCCGATTGAAACACCAGAGGGTCCAAACATCGGTTTGATCAACTCTCTATCTTCATTTGCAAAAGTGAATCGCTTCGGCTTTATTGAAACACCTTACCGCCGGGTTGACCCTGAAACAGGTAAAGTGACACCGAGAATCGATTACTTAACTGCTGATGAAGAGGATAACTACGTTGTAGCACAAGCGAATGCTATATTAGGTGAAGATGGTTCGTTTATCGATGATAATATCATTGCTCGTTTCAGAGGGGAAAACACAGTTGTTCCTCGAAACCGCGTTGACTACATGGACGTTTCGCCAAAGCAGGTTGTTTCTGCAGCGACAGCATGTATCCCATTCTTAGAAAACGATGACTCTAACCGTGCTCTAATGGGAGCGAACATGCAACGTCAGGCTGTGCCTTTGATGCAGCCGGAATCACCGATTGTTGGTACAGGTATGGAGTATGTATCAGGGAAAGACTCTGGTGCTGCTGTTATCTGCCGCTACCCTGGTGTTGTAGAACGTGTTGAAGCGAAAAATATTTGGGTTCGTCGCTATGAAGACGTTGACGGACAACAAGTCAAAGGAAATCTAGACAAATACAGCTTGCTGAAATTTGTCCGCTCTAACCAAGGGACTTGCTACAACCAGCGTCCAATCGTAAGTGTTGGAGATGAAGTCGTAAAAGGAGAAATCCTTGCAGACGGTCCTTCAATGGAAAAAGGTGAATTGGCTCTAGGACGTAACGTCATGGTCGGCTTCATGACTTGGGACGGTTATAACTACGAGGATGCGATCATCATGAGTGAGCGCCTTGTAAAAGATGACGTCTACACGTCTATTCATATTGAAGAATATGAATCAGAAGCTCGTGATACAAAGCTTGGACCGGAAGAAATCACTCGTGATATTCCAAACGTTGGGGAAGATGCTTTACGCAACCTTGACGAGCGCGGAATCATCCGTATTGGTGCAGAAGTAAAAGACGGAGACCTTCTTGTAGGGAAAGTAACGCCTAAAGGTGTAACAGAACTAACAGCTGAAGAACGTCTATTACATGCAATCTTCGGTGAAAAGGCTCGTGAAGTGCGTGATACGTCTCTACGTGTTCCACACGGCGGCGGCGGAATTATCCACGACGTCAAAGTCTTTAACCGTGAAGATGGAGATGAATTACCTCCAGGTGTAAACCAGTTAGTCCGCGTATACATCGTTCAGAAGCGTAAAATTTCTGAAGGTGACAAAATGGCCGGACGACATGGTAACAAAGGGGTTATCTCTAAAATCCTTCCAGAAGAAGATATGCCGTATCTTCCAGATGGAACACCGATTGATATCATGTTAAACCCTCTAGGGGTACCATCTCGTATGAACATCGGTCAGGTACTTGAGCTTCATATGGGTATGGCTGCACGTTACCTTGGCATCCACATTGCGTCACCAGTATTTGATGGTGCGCGCGAGGAAGATGTTTGGGAAACGCTTGAAGAAGCAGGTATGTCCCGTGATGCAAAAACAGTCCTTTATGACGGTCGAACTGGTGAACCATTCGATAACCGTGTATCAGTCGGAATCATGTACATGATCAAACTGGCTCACATGGTTGACGATAAACTTCACGCTCGTTCAACTGGACCATACTCACTTGTTACGCAGCAGCCACTTGGCGGTAAAGCCCAGTTTGGTGGTCAGCGTTTCGGAGAGATGGAAGTATGGGCGCTTGAAGCTTACGGTGCAGCATACACACTTCAAGAGATCTTAACAGTTAAATCGGATGACGTTGTAGGTCGTGTGAAAACATACGAGGCCATCGTCAAAGGGGATAACGTCCCTGAACCAGGTGTCCCTGAATCATTCAAAGTGTTAATTAAAGAACTTCAAAGTTTAGGTATGGATGTCAAAATCCTATCTGGCGATGAAGAAGAGATAGAAATGAGAGATTTAGAAGACGATGAGGAAACGAAGAAAGCAGACGGATTAGCGTTATCTAATGACGAAGATGCTGCAGACCTCGCACCTGTCGATCTTGAACGTGACGCAGTCACAAAAGAATGAAACGATTAGAGCAAGTGACTAGGGTATAACCCGAAGATTAAAAGGGAGGTAGGCCCCTTGCTAGATGTGAACAATTTTGAGTATATGAACATCGGTCTCGCATCACCTGATAAAATCCGTTCTTGGTCTTTTGGTGAAGTGAAAAAGCCTGAAACGATTAACTATCGTACACTGAAACCTGAAAAAGATGGTCTCTTTTGTGAACGTATCTTCGGACCGCAAAAAGACTGGGAATGTCATTGTGGAAAGTATAAACGCGTTCGTTATAAGGGTGTTGTATGTGACCGTTGTGGTGTAGAAGTAACACGGGCAAAAGTCCGTCGTGAGAGAATGGGGCATATCGAACTGGCTGCCCCAGTTTCCCACATTTGGTATTTCAAAGGTATCCCAAGCCGTATGGGTCTTGTTCTTGATATGTCACCACGTGCGTTAGAAGAAGTGATTTACTTCGCTTCTTACGTTGTAACAGATCCGGGCAACACACCGCTTGAGAAGAAACAACTTCTTTCTGAGAAGGAATTCCGTGCTTATTTAGATAAATACGGTAATACGTTCCAAGCAGCTATGGGTGCAGAAGCAATCAATAAACTTCTTCAAGATATCGATCTTGTAAAAGAAGTAGATACACTGAAAGAAGAGCTGAAAACTGCTCAAGGACAGCGTCGTACACGTGCGATTAAACGCCTTGAAGTGCTAGAAGCCTTCCGTAACTCAGGAAACAAACCATCATGGATGATTCTTGATGTACTTCCGGTTATTCCGCCAGAATTACGTCCAATGGTCCAGCTTGATGGTGGACGTTTTGCTACTTCTGACTTAAACGACCTTTATCGTCGTGTTATCAACCGTAACAATCGTCTGAAACGTTTATTAGATCTTGGTGCGCCAAGCATCATCGTTCAGAACGAGAAGCGTATGCTTCAAGAAGCTGTCGATGCCTTGATTGATAATGGACGTAGAGGCCGACCAGTAACAGGACCAGGAAATAGACCATTGAAATCTCTTTCTCATATGCTGAAAGGGAAACAAGGACGTTTCCGTCAAAACTTGCTCGGTAAACGTGTTGACTATTCTGGACGTTCCGTTATCGTCGTAGGACCACATTTGAAAATGTATCAGTGTGGACTTCCGAAAGAAATGGCTCTTGAATTATTCAAACCATTCGTGATGAAGGAGCTTGTTGAAAAAGGTTTAGCTCACAACATCAAGAGTGCGAAGCGTAAAATTGAGCGCGTGCAGCCGGAAGTATGGGATGTTTTAGAATCAGTTATTCGTGAGCACCCAGTCTTACTAAACCGTGCACCGACTCTTCACAGACTTGGTATTCAAGCGTTTGAACCTACACTTGTGGAAGGACGCGCAATTCGTCTGCATCCACTTGTATGTACAGCCTACAACGCTGACTTTGACGGTGACCAAATGGCGGTTCACGTACCATTATCTGCTGAGGCTCAAGCTGAAGCTCGTATCTTAATGCTTGCTGCTCAAAACATTTTGAACCCGAAAGATGGAAAACCTGTTGTTACGCCATCTCAGGATATGGTGCTTGGTAACTACTACCTTACACTTGAGCGTAAAGGTGCTATCGGAGAAGGTATGGTCTTCAAAGATACTGACGAAGCCCTTCTAGCTTATCAAAATGGGTATGTGCATCTTCATACACGTGTAGCTGTTGCAGCTAGCTCGTTGAAGAATGTGACATTCACTGATGAACAGCGTTCTAAATTGTTGATTACAACAGTCGGAAAACTGATCTTTAACGAAATCTTACCGGAATCATTCCCTTACATGAATGAGCCGACAAAGAGCAATATTGAAGAAAAAACGCCTGACCGCTTCTTCCTTGAAAAAGGTGAGGATGTCAAAGCTGCGATCGAGAAACAAGAAATCAATGCGCCGTTCAAAAAAGGTATTTTAGGTAAAATCATTGCGGAAATCTTTAAGAGATTCCATATCACTGAGACATCTAAAATGCTTGATCGCATGAAAAATCTTGGTTTCAAATACTCTACTAAAGCGGGTATTACGGTTGGTGTGTCTGACATCGTCGTATTAGATGATAAGCAGAAGATCCTCGAAGAAGCACAAGCAAAAGTAGATAACGTCTTGAAGCAATTCAGACGTGGTTTGATTACTGAAGAAGAGCGTTACGAGAGAGTCATTTCGATCTGGAGTTCTTCTAAAGATGTCATCCAAGGTAAACTGATGAAGTCCCTTGATGAAGTCAACCCAATCTACATGATGAGTGACTCTGGAGCGCGTGGTAACGCATCTAACTTCACTCAGCTGGCTGGTATGCGTGGTCTGATGGCCAACCCGGCTGGACGTATCATTGAACTTCCGATTAAATCTAGTTTCCGTGAAGGTTTAACCGTATTGGAATACTTTATTTCCACTCACGGAGCGCGTAAAGGTCTTGCCGATACAGCCCTTAAAACAGCTGACTCAGGTTACCTTACGCGTCGTCTCGTCGATGTTGCACAGGATGTTATCATCCGTGAAACAGATTGCGGTACAGACCGTGGTATCTTGGCGAAGTCCATTAGAGAAGGAAATGAAATTATTGAGAAGCTTGAAGAACGTCTGATCGGACGTTTTGCAAGAAAACCAATTGTTCATCCTGAAACGGGCGAAGTCATTGTGGACGAAAACGAACTAATTGATGAAGATAAAGCACTTGAAGTAGTTGAAGCAGGAATTGAGGAAGTATGGATCCGTTCTGCATTTACATGTAACACGCCTCATGGTGTATGTAAACGATGCTACGGCCGTAACCTTGCAACTGGTACTGACGTTGAAGTCGGTGAAGCAGTTGGAATCATCGCTGCTCAATCAATCGGTGAGCCAGGAACACAGCTTACAATGCGTACGTTCCACACCGGTGGGGTAGCAGGAGACGATATCACACAAGGTTTACCTCGTATCCAAGAGCTATTTGAAGCGCGTAATCCGAAAGGGCAAGCGACCATTTCTGAAATTGATGGTGTCGTTGCTGAAATTAACGATGTTCGTGACAAGCAGCAGGAAATTGTGGTTCAAGGCGACGTTGAAACTCGTTCTTACACAGCTCCTTACAATGCGCGTCTGAAAGTTGTTGAAGGTGACAAAGTCACTCGTGGTCAAGTACTGACAGAAGGTTCGATCGATCCGAAAGAACTTCTTAAAGTGACTGACATGACAGCTGTTCAAGAATATCTGCTTCATGAAGTACAAAAAGTATATCGTATGCAAGGGGTAGAAATCGGAGATAAGCACGTTGAGGTAATGGTTCGCCAAATGCTTCGTAAAGTGCGTGTCGCTGATGCAGGGGATACAGATGTATTACCAGGCACACTTCTGGATGTACATCAATTCACTGAAGCGAACAAAAAAGTACTATTCGAAGGCAAACGTCCTGCAACAGGCCGTCCAGTTCTTCTTGGTATTACAAAAGCATCGCTTGAAACAGACTCATTCTTGTCTGCGGCATCCTTCCAAGAAACGACTCGTGTCCTAACAGATGCGGCGATCAAAGGAAAACGTGATGAACTGCTTGGCTTGAAAGAGAATGTTATCATCGGTAAACTTGTTCCAGCTGGAACAGGAATGCCAAACTACCGTAAAGTTAAGCCGGTTTCACAAGTGCAGCCGTCTGACGATATGGTTCCTGTAGAGTAATCTTTCTCGTGAGATTCCTATAAAATCATCAAAAAATGGTGAAGGATGTCAAGATAATCTGTCATATGATATTGACATCCTTCTGCCATGATGATAATATAACCAAGGTGCTCAAAATAAAACCTGTTACTTTGGAGGATATTCGATGTCTTATGATAAAGTATCACAGGCTCAATCCATTATTATTGGTACGAAGCAAACAGTAAAAGCTCTGAAACGAGATTCAGTAAAGGAAATCGTCGTAGCGAAAGATGCTGATCCTGCTTTAACAGCTAGTGTAATAAAACTAGCGCAAGAGAAGGGTGTAGACATTTTAGTGGTAGATTCCATGAAAAAGCTCGGCAAAGCCTGCGGAATTGAAGTTGGGGCAGCAGCTGTTGCCATTATGTTATAGCGTACTTGTTTTGTTTTTGCATGTGTAAATGCAAAAGCATTGTTTTTTGCCTTTTGATGAACCACCTGGGTATGTGGGTTATAAAAAAAGCAACGAAGGGAGGAATAACAACATGCCTACAATTAATCAGCTAATACGCAAAGGACGCGTGAGTAAAGTTGAAAACTCAAAGTCTCCTGCACTTAACAAAGGATACAACAGTTTCAAAAAAGAGCACACTAACGTAACATCTCCACAGAAGCGCGGGGTTTGTACTCGTGTCGGTACAATGACACCGAAAAAACCAAACTCAGCACTACGTAAATATGCTCGTGTACGTTTGTCTAACCTGATTGAGGTAACAGCTTACATTCCTGGTATCGGACATAATCTACAAGAGCACAGTGTAGTACTTATCCGTGGCGGACGTGTAAAAGACTTACCGGGTGTACGTTACCACATCGTTCGTGGTGCGCTTGATACTGCCGGAGTTGACGGTCGTATGCAAGGACGTTCTAAATACGGAACAAAACGCCCTAAACAAAGCAAATAATACAAACAAACATAAGGGTTTTTAGAAGTTGATATCAGATCAGTGGAGTCAGGCAACTGACAATGATATTGAGATGAGAGACAGATAGAAATCCTTTTAAATGAGAAGGGAGGCTATCAGATGCCACGTAAAGGTCCTGTAGCAAAAAGAGACGTATTGCCAGATCCAATTTACAATTCTAAACTTGTATCTCGTTTGATCAACAAAATGATGATCGACGGTAAAAGAGGAAAGTCACAAACAATTCTCTACAAGTCATTTGATATCATCAAAGAACGTACTGGTAATGAAGCGATGGAGGTTTTCGAACAAGCCTTGAAAAACATCATGCCAGTTCTTGAAGTTAAAGCACGTCGTGTAGGTGGAGCCAACTACCAAGTTCCTGTAGAAGTTCGCCCAGACCGTCGTACTACTTTAGGTCTTCGCTGGTTAGTAAACTACGCTCGTCTTCGTGGAGAAAAAACGATGGAAGAGCGTCTTGCTAACGAAATCCTTGACGCAGCTAACAACACTGGTGCTGCTGTTAAGAAACGTGAAGATACACACAAAATGGCAGAAGCGAACAAAGCATTCGCTCACTACCGCTGGTAGGATTTATACCAAACTAAAAAAACTATTCCCTAATAAGGAAGGAGAAATTACCCAATGGCAAGAGAGTTCTCCTTAGACAAAACTCGTAATATTGGTATCATGGCTCACATCGATGCCGGTAAAACGACAACGACTGAGCGTATCTTATACTACACTGGTCGTATCCATAAAATTGGCGAAACTCACGAAGGAGCTTCCCAAATGGACTGGATGGAGCAGGAGCAAGAACGTGGTATTACAATCACTTCTGCTGCTACTACAGCACAATGGAAAGGTTACCGTGTAAACATCATCGATACACCAGGACACGTAGATTTCACAGTTGAAGTTGAACGTTCTTTACGTGTACTTGATGGTGCGGTTACTGTTCTAGATGCACAATCAGGTGTAGAGCCACAAACTGAAACGGTTTGGCGCCAAGCAACAACTTACGGAGTACCTCGTATCGTATTCATTAACAAAATGGATAAAACAGGTGCGGACTTCCTTTACTCTGTAGGCACATTAAGAGATCGTCTTCAAGCGAACGCTCATGCAATTCAATTGCCGATCGGCGCTGAAGATCAATTCGAAGGAATCATCGACCTTGTAGAAAACGTAGCATACTTCTACGAAGATGACCTTGGAACTCGCTCTGATGCACAAGAAATCCCTGCTGAGTATAAAGACAAAGCTGAAGAGCTTCGCAACAGCCTAATTGAAGCTGTCGCTGAGCTTGACGAAGAGCTTATGGAAAAATACCTTGAGGGTGAAGAAATTACAATTCCTGAATTGAAAGCTGCAATCCGTAAAGGAACGTTGAATGTTGAATTCTATCCAGTTCTTGTTGGATCTGCTTTCAAAAACAAAGGTGTTCAGCTTGTACTTGACGCTGTGCTTGATTACCTTCCTGCACCAACTGATGTTGCTGCAATCAAAGGTACCTTGCCAGATTCAAATGAAGAGGTTGTACGTGAGTCTACTGATGACGCACCATTCGCAGCCCTTGCTTTTAAAGTAATGACTGACCCTTATGTTGGGAAACTAACTTTCTTCCGTGTATACTCTGGAACACTTGATTCTGGTTCTTACGTGAAGAACTCTTCTAAGAACAAGCGTGAGCGTGTTGGACGTATCCTTCAAATGCACGCAAACAGCCGTGAAGAAATTTCTACTGTATATGCAGGGGATATCGCAGCAGCTGTAGGTCTTAAAGATACATCAACTGGTGACACTCTTTGTGACGAGAAAAGTCTTGTTATCCTTGAGTCTATGGAATTCCCAGAGCCAGTTATCGATGTAGCAATCGAGCCTAAGTCTAAGGCTGACCAAGATAAAATGGGTATCGCTTTAGCTAAACTAGCTGAAGAGGATCCAACTTTCCGTACACAAACAAACACTGAAACTGGTCAAACGATCATCTCTGGTATGGGTGAGCTTCACCTTGATATCATTGTTGACCGTATGAAGCGTGAGTTCAAGGTTGAAGCTAACGTAGGAGCTCCTCAAGTTGCGTACCGTGAAACATTCCGTTCTGGTGCAAAAGTTGAAGGTAAATTCGTACGTCAGTCTGGTGGACGCGGTCAGTTCGGACACGTTTGGATCGAATTCGAACCAAACGAAGAAGGCGCAGGCTTCGAATTCCAAAATGCAATCGTCGGTGGGGTTGTTCCTCGTGAATACATTCCAGCTATTCAAGCAGGTCTTGAAGATTCACTTGAAAATGGTGTATTAGCTGGATTCCCATTAATCGACATCAAAGCAAAATTATTTGATGGATCTTACCACGATGTTGACTCTAACGAAATGGCGTTTAAAATTGCTGCATCTATGGCATTGAAAAATGCTGTCAGCAAATGTAACCCAGTTCTACTTGAGCCAATGATGAAAGTGGAAGTCGTTATCCCTGAAGAATACATGGGAGACATCATGGGTGATATCACATCTCGTCGTGGACGTGTAGAAGGTATGGAAGCTCGCGGTAACGCTCAAGTTGTTCGCGCAATGGTTCCACTTTCTGAAATGTTCGGATATGCAACTGCACTCCGTTCTAATACACAAGGACGCGGTACTTTCACTATGCACATGGATCACTACGAAGAAGTGCCTAAGAGCATCAGTGAAGAAATCATCAAAAAAAATAAAGGTGAATAATTGATTTTGCCTTTAAACTAAAGTATAACTACTATTGAAGATCAGAAAGTGAGAGGTAACTCTTCACTTTCTATCACTCTATACCAAATACAATGAACCTTTAAGGAGGATTTTTAGAATGGCTAAAGAAAAATTCGACCGTTCCAAATCGCATGCTAACATTGGTACAATTGGACACGTTGACCATGGTAAAACAACTCTAACTGCTGCTATCTCAACAGTTCTTCATAAGAAATCTGGTAAAGGTACGGCTATGGCTTATGACCAAATCGATGGTGCTCCAGAAGAGCGCGAGCGTGGAATCACAATCTCAACAGCACACGTTGAGTATGAAACTGAAACTCGTCACTATGCACACGTAGACTGCCCAGGACACGCTGACTATGTTAAAAACATGATCACTGGTGCTGCTCAAATGGACGGCGCGATCTTAGTAGTATCTGCTGCTGATGGTCCAATGCCACAAACACGTGAGCACATCCTACTTTCTCGTAACGTAGGTGTACCATACATCGTAGTATTCCTTAACAAATGTGACATGGTTGACGATGAAGAGTTACTTGAACTTGTTGAAATGGAAGTTCGTGACCTTCTTTCTGACTATGACTTCCCTGGTGACGATGTACCTGTTATCAAAGGTTCTGCTCTTAAAGCTCTTGAAGGTGATGCTGATTACGAAGCAAAAATCTTTGAACTTATGGATGCAGTTGATGAGTACATCCCAACTCCAGAGCGTGACACTGAGAAGCCATTCATGATGCCAGTTGAGGACGTATTCTCAATCACTGGTCGTGGAACAGTTGCTACTGGTCGTGTTGAGCGTGGACAAGTTAAAGTCGGTGACGAAGTTGAAATCATCGGTCTTCAAGAAGAAAACGGTAAAACAACTGTTACAGGTGTTGAAATGTTCCGTAAGCTTCTTGACTATGCTGAAGCTGGTGACAACATCGGTGCACTACTTCGTGGTGTATCTCGTGAAGATATCCAACGTGGTCAAGTACTTGCTAAACCAGGTACAATCACTCCACATAGCCGTTTCAAAGCTGAAGTTTATGTACTTTCTAAAGAAGAGGGTGGACGTCATACTCCATTCTTCGCTAACTACCGTCCGCAGTTCTACTTCCGTACAACTGACGTAACTGGTATCGTACATCTTCCAGAAGGTACTGAAATGGTAATGCCTGGCGATAACACTGAGATGGAAGTTGAACTTATCTCTACTATCGCTATCGAAGAAGGAACTCGTTTCTCTATCCGTGAGGGTGGACGTACTGTAGGTTCTGGCGTCGTTTCAACTATCATTAAGTAATAAAACATATAAAAGAGACTCCTTGCAAAAGGGTCTCTTTTTTTGCTTTTCCAGATCAGAACGGCTACTATAAGCTATAGAATCTAATTGGAACCGAGAGGATCACTGGAATGACGAAGATATATTTGAAGAAATGGTTAATCGGCGGGGTTGACCAATGGATTATGATCAAAGAAGATCACACAAATGAAGCGAAGCCTGTTCTTTTATTTTTACACGGTGGGCCCGGCTCCGCTCAAATCAGCTATATCGACTCGTTTCATGAGGAACTTAATCAAGATTTTACAGTAGTTCATTGGGATCAGCGAGGTGCAGGACTTTCCTATCAAAAGAATCTTCCCGATACTTCCATGACCATTCAGCAATTTATTGAAGATACGATTGAACTGACAGAGAAAGTCCTTTCATATCTAGGTCAATCAAAATTGTACATCGCAGGATATTCATGGGGATCATTAATCGCCATACAAGCAGTACATAAGCGTCCAGATCTATATCATGCTTATTATGGAATTAGTCAGGTAGTAGATGTATTAAAAGAAGATATTGTGTCGTACGAGCTCCTTTTGGAGAAATACCATCGGAATCGGATGTTTACTTGGTGCCTGCGATTACTGACGCCTCCTCCGTGGAAACGAATATCAGCTCATGCTCTGTTCTCTCTCTATAAAGAGGTCGGAAGCGTAGGTCTCACACATAGGTGGAGGCCGCTTATTCAAATGCTGCGCGGATTTCTTTTTAGTAAGGAATATCAGCTGAAAGATAAGTGGAAGTTCCTTAAAGGACAGAAGTTTAGTCAGGACATGCTATGGGATGAATTGATGAATGAGAGCATTGAATACCGAGTTTCTACTATATTAATACCTTGCTACTTTATCATTGGCGCATATGACATGATTACACCAGCTGCTGTATCAAAACCATATGTTGATCAATTAACAGCACCAATCAAAGAATGGTTCACCTTTAAAGAATCTGCACATTCCCCGCATCTAGAAGAACCAGAAGAATTTATCCGTACCATAAAAAAGACTGCTGTACATCATCTTCAGGGAAAGCTTGATTTATAGGCTGAACCCCTGTATAATATGAAAAGTGTGCAAATCATAAATTTATCCGATTTATTATTGCAACACGCAGGCCAATTTGGTACAATAGTGCATGTTGGTCTTTGACTGCGATGAAGTGAGAGGTTGCTGACACACCCGGCCGCTTTGCCATGGCAAGGTGATCAGGTTTTTCTCACGGAGAACTGTCTAACGTAAGTAGGCGAAAAGGAGGGAAAATAATGGCAAAACAAAAAATTCGTATTCGTTTAAAAGCATATGATCATAGAATTCTTGATCAATCTGCTGAGAAGATTGTTGAAACGGCTAAGCGTTCTGGTGCTAGTGTATCTGGTCCAATCCCGCTTCCAACTGAAAAATCAGTTTACACAATCCTTCGTGCGGTGCATAAGTACAAAGATTCTCGTGAGCAATTTGAGATGCGTACTCACAAACGTCTAATCGACATCGTGAATCCAACTCCACAAACAGTTGATGCACTTATGCGTTTAGATTTACCATCTGGTGTAGATATCGAAATCAAACTTTAATTCAAATAGAAAACACATATTATAGGAGGTGTGACTAATGACCAAAGGAATCTTAGGTAGAAAAATTGGTATGACGCAAGTATTCGCAGAAAACGGTGATCTTATCCCTGTAACTGTTGTTGAGGCTGCTGCTAACGTTGTTCTTCAAAAGAAGACTACTGACACGGATGGCTATGAAGCAATCCAAATCGGTTTTGACGACAAACGTGAAAAGCTTTCTAACAAACCAGAGAAGGGCCACGTTGCTAAAGCGGAAACTGCTCCTAAGCGCTTCGTAAAAGAATTACGCGGTGCGGAGTTAGATGCGTATGAAGTTGGTCAGGAAGTCAAAGTTGATATTTTCGCAAATGGAGATATCGTAGATGTAACAGGAACATCAAAAGGTAAAGGATTCCAAGGGGCTATCAAGCGCCACGGACAATCACGCGGACCAATGACTCACGGTTCACGTTACCACCGTCGTCCTGGTTCAATGGGACCTGTTGATCCAAACCGAGTATTCAAAGGTAAACTTCTTCCAGGTCGTATGGGCGGAGAGCAAATCACTGTCCAAAACCTTGAGATCGTTAAAGTTGATGCAGAACGCAATCTTCTATTGATCAAAGGAAATGTACCAGGAGCTAAAAAATCTCTAGTAACTGTAAAGAGTGCAGTTAAATCTAAATAACTCTCTTAGGAAAGGAGGAAACAAGTCATGCCAAAAGTAGCATTATTTAACCAAAACGGTTCTACTAACGGTGAAATCGAATTAAACGCTTCTGTGTTTGGAATCGAGCCAAACGAAAGCGTAGTATTCGATGCTATTCTTATGCAAAGAGCTTCCTTACGTCAAGGAACTCATAAAGTAAAAACTCGTTCTGAAGTACGTGGCGGAGGTCGTAAGCCTTGGAGACAGAAGGGTACAGGTCGTGCTCGTCAAGGTTCTATTCGTTCACCACAATGGCGCGGAGGCGGTATCGTATTCGGTCCAACACCACGCAGTTATTCATATAAATTACCTAAAAAAGTTCGCCGCTTGGCTATCAAGTCAGTATTGTCTTCTAAAGTAATCGACAACAACATCATCGTTCTTGAAGATTTGACTCTTGATGCAGTGAAAACGAAAGAATTCGCAGGCATCCTTAAAGGATTATCTGTTGAGAAGAAAGCGTTGATCGTCACTGCGGATGCAAACGAAACAGTTGCTTTATCTGCTCGTAACATCCCTGGAGTAACAGTTGTTGAAGCTAACGGTATCAACGTTCTTGACGTTGTCAACCACGACAAACTTCTGATCACTAAAGCAGCGGTTGAAAAAGTAGAGGAGGGACTTGCATAATGAAAGATCCTCGTGATGTTCTAAAGCGCCCTATCATTACTGAACGTTCTGCTGATCTAATGACAGAGAAGAAGTACACGTTCGAAGTTGATGTCAGAGCTAACAAAACAGAAGTGAAAGACGCTGTTGAAGAAATCTTTGGAGTGAAAGTTGAGAAAGTCAACGTTCAAAACTACAAAGGAAAATCTAAACGCGTTGGACGCTACACTGGTATGACTAGCCGTCGCAGAAAAGCGATCGTGAAATTAACTGCTGACAGCAAAGAAATCGAAATTTTTGAAGCGTAAATCTTAAAAAGAAGGAGGGAAATTCAAAATGGCGATTAAAAAGTATAAACCAACCAGTAATGGTCGTCGTGGCATGACTACTTCAGATTTTGCTGAAATCACGACTGACAAACCAGAAAAATCGTTGCTTGCACCGCTTCACAGAAAAGGCGGACGTAACAACCAAGGTAGATTGACTGTTCGTCATCAAGGTGGCGGTCATAAACGTCAATACCGTATCATCGACTTTAAGCGTGATAAAGACGGTATACCTGGACGCGTTGCTACAATCGAGTATGATCCAAACCGTTCAGCGAACATCGCTCTTGTAAACTATGCAGATGGTGAGAAACGTTACATTCTTGCTCCGAAAGGAATCCAAGTTGGTACTGAAGTTACTTCTGGACCAGAAGCTGACATCAAACCAGGTAATGCTCTTCCACTTATCAACATCCCAGTTGGTACAGTTGTGCATAACATTGAATTAAAACCAGGTAAAGGTGGACAATTAGTTCGTTCTGCTGGTACTTCTGCTCAAGTTCTTGGTAAAGAAGGTAAATACGTTCTTGTACGTTTGAACTCAGGAGAAGTTCGCATGATTCTTTCTGCTTGCCGTGCGACTATCGGTCAAGTTGGAAACGAGCAACACGAATTAATTAACATCGGTAAAGCTGGACGTTCTCGCTGGAAAGGCGTACGCCCAACAGTTCGTGGTTCTGTAATGAACCCTAACGATCACCCACACGGTGGTGGTGAAGGACGCGCTCCAATCGGACGTAAATCACCAATGTCTCCATGGGGTAAACCGACTCTTGGATTCAAGACTCGTAAGAAAACCAACAAGTCTGATAAATTCATTGTACGTCGTCGTAAAAACAAGTAACGGGGTTGTCTACGGTTCATTTAGGACCGTAGTTCAATCACGAAGGGAGGTTCCACAATGGCTCGCAGCTTAAAAAAAGGACCATTTGTTGATGATCATTTGATGGCTAAAGTCGAGAAATTGAATGAAACTGACAAAAAGCAAGTCGTAAAAACTTGGTCTCGTCGTTCTACAATTTTCCCACAATTCATCGGTCACACAATCGCTGTCTATGACGGACGCAAACATGTACCTGTTTTCATTTCTGAAGATATGGTAGGTCACAAATTGGGCGAATTCGCACCAAGCCGTACTTACAAAGGTCATGCTAGTGACGATAAAAAAACAAGACGCTAATGAGAGGAGGCTTTTAAATGCAAGCTAAAGCTGTCGCAAGAACAGTCCGTATTGCTCCTCGTAAAGCACGTCTAGTAATGGACCTGATCCGAGGTAAGCAAGTAGGAGAAGCAGTTTCTATCTTAAACCTTACACCTAAGGCTGCTTCACCAATTATTGAAAAAGTATTAAAATCTGCTATCGCAAACGCTGAGCACAACTACGAGTTGGACGCTAACAGCCTAGTGATTACTCAAGCATTCGTTGACGAAGGTCCAACACTTAAGAGATTCCGTCCACGTGCTATGGGTCGTGCGAGCGCAATTAACAAACGTACTAGCCACATTACAATCGTTGTATCAGAAAAGAAGGAGGGATAATCCGTGGGTCAAAAGGTAAATCCAGTAGGTCTTCGTATTGGCGTCATTCGTGATTGGGAATCTAAATGGTTCGCAGGAAAAGATTACGCTGACTTCTTACATGAAGACTTGAAAATCCGTGAATTCATCAGCAAGCGTTTGTCTGACGCGTCTGTTTCTAAAGTAGAAATCGAACGTGCTGCAAACCGCGTAAATATCACAATCCACACGGCTAAACCAGGTATGGTAATTGGTAAAGGCGGATCTGAAGTTGAAGCACTTCGTAAAGCTCTTAACAGCCTAACTGGCAAACGTGTACACATCAACATTCTTGAAATCAAGAGAGCAGATCTTGATGCTCAGCTAGTTGCTGAAAACATCGCTCGTCAACTTGAAAATCGTATTTCATTCCGTCGTGCACAAAAACAAACAATCCAACGCACAATGCGTGCTGGAGCACAAGGAATCAAAACAATGGTTTCTGGTCGTCTTGGCGGTGCAGATATTGCTCGTTCTGAATATTACAGTGAAGGTACTGTTCCGTTGCACACACTTCGTGCTGACATCGACTATGCTACTGCTGAAGCTGACACTACTTATGGTAAGCTTGGCGTAAAAGTATGGATCTATCGTGGAGAAGTCCTTCCAACTAAGAAGAATACTGCGGAAGGAGGAAAATAATATGTTATTGCCAAAACGCGTGAAGTATCGCAGAGAACATCGTGGGAAAATGCGTGGTCGTGCAAAAGGTGGCACTGAAGTACATTTCGGTGAGTACGGTATCCAAGCTCTTGAAGCTTCTTGGATCACGAACCGTCAAATCGAAGCTGCTCGTATTGCTATGACTCGTTACATGAAACGTGGCGGTAAAGTTTGGATTAAAATTTTCCCTTCTAAGCCATACACAGCTAAACCTCTAGAAGTCCGCATGGGTTCCGGTAAAGGTGCTCCAGAAGGATGGGTAGCTGTAGTAAAACCGGGCAAAGTTTTATTTGAAATTTCTGGTGTGTCTGAAGAAGTTGCTCGTGAAGCTCTTCGTCTTGCATCTCACAAATTGCCAATTAAAACGAAGTTCGTAAAACGTGAAGAAATTGGTGGTGAATCAAATGAAAGCTAATGAAATTCGTGACCTTACCACTGCTGAAATTGAACAAAAAGTAAAGTCTCTTAAAGAAGAACTTTTCAATCTTCGTTTCCAATTAGCGACTGGGCAGCTTGAAAACACTGCTCGCATTCGTGAAGTGCGTAAATCAATCGCACGCATGAAAACTGTGATTCGTCAAAGAGAAATCGCTGCTAATAAATAATAATTAGAGGGGAGGCCCCGCAAACATGAGCGAACGTAACCAACGTAAAGTGTATCAAGGTCGTGTTGTTTCTGACAAAATGGATAAAACCATCACTGTTGTAGTTGAAACATACAAAAAGCATTCACTTTATGGCAAACGTGTAAGATACTCTAAGAAGTTCAAAGCACATGATGAAAACAACCAAGCAAAAATCGGAGACATCGTAAAGGTCATGGAAACTCGTCCTTTATCTGCGACTAAACGCTTTCGTCTAGTTGAAGTTGTCGAAGAAGCCGTTATTATCTAATAAAGTTCGGATTTCTTTTTCCGAAAGGAGGTAACATTAATGATTCAACAGGAGACTCGTTTAAAAGTAGCTGACAACTCTGGCGCACGCGAAGTACTAACGATTAAAGTTCTTGGTGGCTCTGGACGTAAGACGGCTAACATCGGTGATGTCATTGTTTGTACGGTTAAACAAGCAACACCAGGAGGCGTTGTCAAAAAAGGTGAAGTTGTGAAAGCAGTTATCGTTCGTACAAAGAGCGGAGCTCGCAGAAACGATGGATCTTACATCAGTTTCGATGAAAATGCATGTGTCATTATCCGTGACGACAAGAGCCCGCGTGGAACTCGTATCTTCGGACCAGTAGCACGTGAACTTCGTGAAAACAACTATATGAAAATTGTTTCTCTAGCACCAGAAGTACTTTAATGAATACAATCCGCGACTCAAGGAGGTGCGATTAAATGCATGTTAAAAAGGGCGATAAAGTAGTGGTTATCTCTGGTAAAGATAAAGGTAAACAAGGAGTCATCCTTGCTGCTTTCCCTAAGAATGACCGTGTTTTAGTAGAAGGTATTAACCTTGTGAAAAAACACTCTAAACCAACCCAAGCTAACCCTCAAGGCGGAATTTCTGAACAAGAAGCGCCGATCCACGTATCAAACGTAATGCCGCTTGATCCTAAAACGGGTGAAGTGACACGTGTTGGGTATAAAGTTGAGGACGGAAAGAAAGTCCGTGTAGCGAAAAAGTCTGGGCAAGTTCTAGATAAATAGTAAATAAGGAAGGGAGGTCTTTCTCATGAACCGCCTTAAAGAAAAGTATGTAAAAGAAATTACACCTGCATTAGTTTCTAAGTTTGAATACAAATCAGTAATGCAAGTGCCAAAAATCGAAAAAATCGTGATCAACATGGGTGTTGGTGACGCTGTTCAAAACGCTAAAGCAATCGATACTGCTGTTGAAGAATTAACGTTTATCGCTGGTCAAAAACCTGTCGTTACTCGTGCGAAGAAGTCTATTGCTGGATTCCGTCTACGTGAAGGAATGCCAATCGGTGCGAAAGTAACACTTCGCGGAGAGCGCATGTACGATTTCCTTGATAAACTTATTTCTGTATCTTTACCACGTGTACGTGACTTCCGCGGGATTTCTAAGAAATCTTTCGACGGTCGTGGAAACTACACGCTTGGTATTAAAGAACAGTTAATCTTCCCAGAAATTGATTACGATAAAGTAACAAAAGTCCGTGGTATGGATATCGTTATCGTTACGACTGCCAATACGGACGAAGAAGCACGTGAGTTATTAACTCAAGTAGGTATGCCGTTCCAGAAATAATCAATGAAAGGGAGGCGAAATCGTGGCTAAAAAGTCTATGATTGCGAAACAACAACGCAAACAAAAGTTTAAAGTTCAAGAGTATACGCGCTGCGAACGTTGTGGACGTCCACATTCAGTAATTCGCAAGTTTAAACTTTGCCGTATTTGTTTCCGCGAACTTGCATATAAAGGACAAATTCCTGGCGTTAAAAAAGCCAGCTGGTAATCCCCATAAATGGGAAGGAGGTTATTAAATAATGGTTATGACAGATCCGATTGCAGATTTGCTGACTCGTATTCGCAATGCGAACATGGTACGTCATGAGAAGCTAGAAGTACCGGCTTCAAAAATCAAAAGAGAAATTGCTGAAATCTTAAAGCGTGAAGGTTTTATCCGTGACGTTGAATATGTTGAAGACAGCAAACAAGGAATTATCCGTATGTTCCTTAAATATGGCCAAAACAACGAGCGTGTTATCACTGGTCTAAAAAGAATCAGTAAACCTGGTTTACGTGTATATGCGAAATCAAATGAAGTACCACGTGTACTTAACGGACTTGGAATCGCAATTATTTCTACATCACAAGGTGTTTTATCGGACAAAGAAGCCCGTGCTAAACAAGCTGGTGGAGAAGTACTTGCTTACGTATGGTAAAAAAAGTTTAAGATGAATGGAGGTGCTTGGTATGTCTCGTATAGGTAAAAAACTAATCGAGATCCCTTCAGGAGTTACTGTGACAAACAACGATAACACAGTGACAGTAAAGGGACCAAAAGGTGAACTAACTCGTACATTTCACCCTGATATGGAAATTAAAATTGAGGACAGCGTCTTAACTGTAAGCCGTCCGTCTGATCATAAAGAACACCGTGCTTTACATGGTACAACACGTAGCTTAATTGCAAACATGGTTGAAGGTGTATCTAAAGGTTTCGAAAGAGGTTTAGAACTTATCGGTGTCGGTTACCGTGCAGCTAAATCTGGAAACAAACTTGTTCTTAACGTTGGATACTCTCATCCAGTTGAAATCGTTCCTGAGGCTGGAGTTGAAGTCGAAGTTCCATCTCAAACGAAAGTAGTCATTAAAGGTATCGATAAAGAGCGTGTGGGAGCTCTAGCTTCTAACATCCGCGCTGTCCGTTCTCCAGAGCCTTACAAAGGTAAAGGAATTCGTTACGAAGGTGAATTCGTTCGCCGTAAAGAAGGAAAAACTGGTAAGTAAGATCGCTTAATGTGAAGAAAGGAGTGACTCGGATGATTACGAAAACTAGCAAAAACGCTACTCGTCTTAAAAGACACGCTCGTGTTCGTGCGAAACTTTCAGGTACTGCTGAAAGACCTCGCCTTAACGTTTTCCGTTCTAACAAGAACATCTACGCTCAAGTAATTGATGATGTTAACGGTGTAACACTTGTAAGTGCTTCTACTCTTGATAAAGAGTTAAAGATCGAGAATAGTTCTGACGCTGCAGCTGCTACTAAAGTTGGCGAACTTGTTGCAAAACGTGCTGTTGAAAAAGGAATCTCTAACGTGGTATTTGACCGCGGAGGATACTTATATCATGGACGTGTAAAAGCTCTAGCTGAAGCTGCTCGTGAGGCTGGACTTAAATTTTAATAAAAGAAGGAGGGACACATCCGAATGAGTCGTATTGACCAAAGCAAATTAGAGTTAGAAGAACGCTTAGTTACGGTTAACCGCGTAGCGAAAGTTGTTAAAGGTGGACGTCGTTTCCGTTTTGCAGCTTTAGTTGTTGTCGGTGACAAAAACGGTCATGTAGGTTTCGGTACTGGTAAAGCACAAGAAGTACCAGAAGCGATCCGCAAAGCTGTTGAAGATGCGAAAAAGAATTTAATTGAAGTACCAATGGTTGGAACTACAATTCCACATGAAATCATCGGTCGATTCGGTGCAGGAAACGTTCTATTGAAGCCTGCTTCAGAAGGTACAGGAGTTATCGCTGGAGGCCCAGTGCGTGCGGTTCTTGAGCTTGCTGGTCTAGCTGATATCCTTTCTAAATCTCTAGGTTCTAATACACCGATCAACATGATCCGCGCAACACTTCAGGGTTTAAGTGAACTTAAACGTGCTGAAGACGTTGCGAAGCTTCGTGGAAAATCTGTAGAAGACCTGTTAGGATAAGGAGGGAACATTAATGGCAAATAAATTAGAAATTACCCTCAAACGCAGTGTAATCGGTCGCCCAGAAGATCAGCGTGTCACTGTTCGTACTCTTGGTCTTAAGAAAACAAACCAAACAGTCGTACATGAAGACAATGCAGCGATCCGCGGCATGATTAACAAGGTGTCTCATTTAGTTTCTGTTAAAGAACAATAAAACATTTTTAATCGATAAGGAGGTGCCCAAATGAAACTTCATGAATTGAAGCCTTCAGAAGGTTCACGTAAAGTACGCAACCGTGTTGGTCGTGGTATTGGATCAGGTAACGGTAAAACTTCTGGTAAAGGTCATAAAGGTCAAAACGCTCGTTCTGGCGGCGGTGTACGCCCTGGTTTCGAAGGTGGTCAAATGCCTTTATTCCAACGTCTTCCAAAACGTGGTTTTACAAACATCAACCGTAAAGATTACGCGGTTATCAACTTAGACAGATTAAACAGTTTTGACGAAGGAACGGAAGTAACTCCTGAACTTCTTCTAGAGACTGGTGCAATAAGCAAGTTAAAAGCAGGAGTAAAAATTCTTGGCAACGGTAAATTAGAAAAAAAATTAACTGTAAAAGCCAATAAATTCTCTGCTTCTGCGAAAGAAGCTATTGAAGCTGCTGGCGGTACAGCCGAGGTGATCTAACTTGTTTAAGACAATCTCCAATTTTATGCGCGTGAAAGATATACGGAATAAGATTATATTCACTCTTTTAATGTTAATCGTCTTTCGTATAGGTGCTTTCATCCCTGTGCCTAATGTGAACGCCGAAGTTCTCCAGGCACAGGATCAAATGAGTGTTTTCGGGATCCTCAACACGTTTGGGGGCGGGGCACTTTTCCAATTCTCCATTCTTGCAATGGGGATTATGCCGTATATCACTGCTTCGATCATCATTCAGCTCTTGCAGATGGATGTTGTTCCGAAGTTTACTGAGTGGTCAAAGCAAGGAGAGGTTGGCCGCCGAAAATTAGCACAATTCACAAGGTATTTTACAATTGTTCTAGGTTTTATCCAGGCGTTAGGAATGTCATATGGATTCAACAATATGGCAGGAGGCATGCTGATTGAAAACCCAGGTGTTTCAACGTACCTCTTAATTGCGGTCGTACTCACTGCGGGAACAGCATTTTTAATGTGGCTGGGAGAGCAGATTACTGCTCACGGTGTTGGTAACGGTATTTCGATTATTATCTTTGCCGGTATCATCGCAGGTATCCCTCAAACATTAAAACAAGTGTACGCTCAGCAATTTGTGGGTGGAGATGGACAGCTGTTCATGCAAATCCTGAAAATTGCCCTTATTGTTATTGCTATCCTTGTCATTGTTATCGGTGTTATTTACATTCAAATGGCAGTGAGAAAGATTGCGATTCAATATTCAAAAGGAACTGGCCGTGCACAAATGTCTGCTAGTCAAGCAACGCACCTTCCATTGAAAGTGAATCCAGCAGGGGTGATTCCAGTCATCTTTGCCGTTTCTTTCATTATTACTCCGCAGACGGTTGCATCGTTCTTCGGAACCAATAATGTGACAACTTGGATAACCAACAACTTTGACTATACTAAGCCAATCGGTATGACGATTTATGTAGCACTGATTGTTGCTTTCACATATTTTTATGCCTTTGTCCAAGTGAATCCTGAACAAATGGCTGAAAATCTGCAAAAGCAGGGTGGCTATATCCCGGGAGTTCGTCCAGGGAAAATGACTCAAGATAGAATTACGAGCATTTTGTACCGACTCACGTTTGTGGGCGCCATTTTCTTAGCCGTGATTTCAATACTTCCTATCTTTTTCATTCAATTCGCTGGATTACCTTCCGCTGCACAAATTGGCGGCACAAGTCTTCTCATTGTTGTAGGTGTTGCACTTGAAACAATGAAACAGCTTGAAAGCCAATTAGTGAAACGAAACTACCGTGGATTTATGAAATAAAACAGAGGGCTGGGCTTCTGCCCAACCTCTCTAAGTAAGGAAGGGGAAATCCGAAATGAACTTAGTCTTAATGGGGCTTCCGGGTGCTGGTAAAGGCACTCAGGCAGAACGAATTGTTGATGATTATGGGATCCCTCATATCTCAACAGGAGATATGTTCCGCGCTGCTATGAAAGAGGAGACACAACTTGGGCTCGAAGCAAAATCCTTTATCGATAAAGGAGAGCTTGTTCCTGATGAGGTCACAATCGGTATTGTTAGAGAAAGACTTGGCAAAAATGATTGTGAACAAGGTTTTCTTCTGGACGGATTTCCGCGAACAGTCGCTCAGGCTGAAGCTTTAGAAGAAATTCTAAAGGACCTTGGCAGAACGATTGATTATGTCATTAATATTAAAGTCGATAAAGATGCTTTGATGGAGCGTCTGACTGGCCGAAGAATTTGCAAAAATTGCGGAGCGACATATCATTTAGTATTCAATCCACCTGCGAAAGAAAATGTTTGCGATAAGTGTGGAGGCGAACTTTATCAACGTGCAGATGATAATGCAGAAACCGTTTCGACTAGACTTGAAGTAAACTTAAAGCAGACTGAACCTTTACTGAACTTCTATTCAGAAAAAGGATATCTTGCAAACATTGATGGTGCGAAGCACATTAACGATGTATATGCAGATATCAAGAACCTGCTTGGGGGATTAAATAAATGATTATCTGTAAAACTCCTCGCGAGCTTGAGATTATGAGAGAAGCTGGACGCATTGTCGCACTGACTCATGAAGAGCTGAAGAAACACATAAAACCAGGTATTTCGACAAAAGAATTGGATCAAATTGCCGAACGTTTTATTACAAAGCAGGGTGCAATCCCATCTTTTAAAGGGTATAATGGTTTTCGCGGGAGCATTTGCGTTTCGGTGAATGAAGAACTCGTTCACGGTATTCCTGGTAAACGGGTTTTACGTGATGGCGACATCATTAGTATCGATATTGGCGCAAAGTTAAATGGCTATCATGGTGACTCTGCTTGGACTTATCCAGTTGGGGTAATCAGTGATGAAGACCGCAAACTACTGGAAGTCACAGAGGAATCTCTATATAAAGGCTTACAGGAAGCAAAGCCAGGCGAACGTCTGTCGAACATTTCCCATGCCATACAAACGTATGTAGAAAACGAGAATTTCTCAGTTGTTAGAGAATATGTTGGACATGGGGTCGGACAGGATCTTCATGAGGACCCTCAAATTCCTCATTATGGTCCGCCCAACAAAGGCCCGCGGCTAAAACCTGGAATGGTGTTGGCCATCGAACCGATGGTGAACGCAGGCAGCCGATATGTGAAAACATTGGCTGATAACTGGACGGTTGTAACGGTTGATGGGAAAAAGTGTGCTCACTTTGAGCATACGATTGCGATTACAGATACAGGTTTTGATATACTGACTAAGATTTAGGTCTTCACTGAAGCCTTTCAGGCCCAAATCGGGCAGGTTGTCTGTATAGTCCAAAGGAAAGAACAAGATCAGTATACAGGTGTCATCGGCATGTTCGGTGGCTGCCATGTACTAATCGCAGACGGAGAAAAGCGTAAATTTCATTCTCCTAAGAAAAAATATCAATCATATAACCTTTTATGGTTGCGTATCTCCGGAAGTTCAGAACAGTATATTCAAAACAGGTCGGGTGATAGATGGACAATTGAGATGATCTCATTTGGACATTTGTCAGAGAGCAAGTTACTGATTTGAAGAAGGGAGAACACTTGAATGGCGAAAGACGATGTAATTGAAGTGGAAGGTACTGTAGCAGAAACTTTGCCAAATGCAATGTTCAAAGTTGAACTAGAGAATGGTCATACAGTTTTGGCTCATGTATCAGGAAAAATCCGTATGCACTTCATTCGCATTTTACCTGGAGACAAAGTTACGGTAGAATTATCTCCATATGACTTAACTCGTGGTAGAATTACGTACCGTTACAAATAAAGCAACTCCGGAAGAAGGAGGTTGGAAACACATGAAAGTGAGACCATCTGTTAAACCTATCTGTGAAAAATGTAAAGTTATTCGCAGAAAAGGAAAAGTAATGGTGATCTGTGAAAACCCAAAACATAAACAAAAACAAGGCTAATAACAAGGAGGTGCCCAAATCATGGCTCGTATTGCTGGTGTAGATATTCCACGTGATAAACGTGTTGTCATTTCTTTAACATATGTTTTTGGAATTGGTCGTACGACTGCGCAACAAGTCCTTAAAGAAGCAGGTGTTTCTGAAGACACTCGCGTTCGCGATCTAACTGAAGACGAACTTGGTAAAATCCGTGATATCATTGACAAACTTAAAGTAGAAGGTGACCTTCGTCGTGAAGTTTCACTTAACATTAAGCGTCTAATTGAAATCGGAAGCTACCGCGGAATCCGTCATCGTAGAGGACTTCCTGTTCGTGGACAAAACACAAAAAACAACGCGCGTACTCGTAAAGGTCCGCGTCGTACTGTAGCTAACAAGAAAAAATAAGTAAAGGAGGTAGTTAAAGAATGGCTGCTGCTCGTAAACAAAATACGCGTAAACGTCGCGTGAAAAAGAATATTGAAGCTGGAATCGCTCATATCCGTTCCACTTTCAACAACACGATTGTAACGATTACTGATGTTCATGGAAACGCAATTTCTTGGTCAAGTGCTGGTGCATTAGGATTCAGAGGTTCTCGTAAATCTACTCCTTTCGCTGCACAAATGGCTGCTGAAACTGCTGCTAAAGGTTCTATCGAACATGGTCTTAAAACACTTGAAGTAACTGTTAAAGGTCCTGGTTCTGGTCGTGAAGCTGCAATTCGTGCACTTCAAGCTGCAGGTCTTGAAGTTACTGCAATCAGAGACGTAACTCCAGTTCCTCATAACGGATGCCGTCCACCAAAACGTCGCCGCGTGTAATTTGTTTGTATAGATTTTGTGTCCCTGTCAATAATGGGTTATGATACAGTTATTTATGAGACGAATACACGACTCGTTGCCTGAGCACATACGGGACTAAACAATGAGGAATTTCGGATGGAATCTCATATGATTCTATTCGAGGTTTCGACGTTTTGAAGGAGGGTTTTATTAGATGATCGAAATTGAAAAACCAAAAATCGAAACGGTTGAAATCAGCGACGATGCCAAGTATGGCAAGTTTGTCGTAGAGCCACTTGAGCGTGGATATGGTACCACTTTAGGGAACTCCCTTCGTCGTATCCTTTTATCCTCACTTCCTGGTGCAGCTGTAACATCGATCCAGATAGATGGTGTCTTACACGAATTCTCAACGATCGAAGGCGTGGTTGAAGATGTTACAACGATTATCTTAAACATTAAAAAGCTTGCACTCAAAATCTACTCTGAAGAAGAGAAGACGCTTGAAATTGATGTACAAGATGAAGGTACTGTAACAGCTGCTGATATTACACACGACAGCGATATTGAAATCTTAAATCCAGATCTCCACATCGCAACTCTTGGCAAGAATGCGAGCTTCCGTGTTCGCTTAACTGCACAAAGAGGTCGCGGGTATAATCCTGCTGATGCAAACAAAAGAGACGATCAGCCAATCGGTGTGATTCCGATCGACTCAATCTATACACCTGTATCTCGTGTGACTTATCAAGTGGAGAACACCCGTGTTGGGCAAATCACAAACTATGATAAATTAACACTAGATGTATGGACTGATGGAAGCACAGGACCGAAAGAAGCGATCGCTCTAGGTTCTAAGATTTTAACTGAACACCTGAATATTTTCGTTGGGTTAACTGACGAAGCTCAGCATGCTGAAATCATGGTTGAGAAAGAAGAAGACCAAAAAGAAAAAGTGCTTGAAATGACAATTGAAGAGCTTGATCTTTCTGTTCGTTCTTACAACTGTTTGAAGCGTGCGGGTATTAACACTGTTCAAGAGCTTGCTAACAAGACAGAAGAGGATATGATGAAAGTTCGTAACCTTGGACGTAAATCTCTTGAAGAAGTGAAAGCGAAACTAGAAGAACTTGGACTGGGTCTTCGTAAAGACGATTGACTAGTTTCATTGTGAACTAGGATTTTCGTGTGTTTTTTATTCATACAGCATCTCTAACTAAGGAGGGGACATCACATGGCATACAGAAAGCTAGGACGCACTAGTGCACAACGTAAAGCAATGCTTCGTGACCTAACGACTGATTTGATCATCAACGAACGCATCGAAACAACTGAAACACGTGCGAAAGAACTTCGCTCTGTAGTTGAAAAAATGATCACTCTTGGCAAACGCGGAGATCTTCATGCTCGCCGTCAAGCTGCAGCTTACATTCGTAATGAAGTAGCTAATGCTGAAACAAACCAAGATGCACTTCAAAAATTATTCGCTGACGTTGCAACTCGCTACGAAGATCGCCAAGGTGGATACACTCGTATCATGAAGCTTGGACCTCGTCGCGGCGATGGCGCACCAATGGCTGTCATTGAATTAGTTTAATCACATAGCGTGTATCTAAGAAAGGGCGGGACAGTTCATAACTGGATCTATGCCCTTTTTTAGATACTACGGCTTTTTAGCAATAAGCAAAGAAGAGATTGAGCTGAGAGGAGGTCCGGTAGAGATGGGGAAGACATTAATTGACGTAAAGGACATTGTATTTCGTTATCACAAGGATGCGGACAAGCCCGCTTTAGATCAAGTGTCATTGCATGTGAACCAAAATGAATGGCTCGCCATTGTTGGCCATAACGGTTCAGGTAAATCCACACTTGCCCGTGTACTGAATGGGCTCATTTTACCGGATGCTGGAACGGTCAAGGTTGGAGAGATTGAGCTCAAAGAAGAGAGTGTTTGGGATGTTCGCAAAAAGGTCGGAATGGTCTTTCAAAACCCAGATAACCAATTCGTTGGCTCAACGGTTCGTGATGATGTGGCTTTTGGTTTAGAAAATAACGGGGTTGAGCGGGAATTGATGATAGAACGTGTAGATTGGGCTGTTAAACAGGTCAATATGCAGGAGTTTCTTGATCAAGAGCCGCACCATCTATCAGGCGGGCAAAAGCAGAGAGTTGCCATTGCAGGTGTTCTTGCCGCAAGCCCTGACATCATGATCCTGGATGAAGCAACATCGATGCTTGATCCGATCGGCCGTGAAGAAGTGTTAGAGACTGTTAGACTATTGAAGGAACAAGGAACGGTCACAGTCATTTCCATCACACATGATTTAGACGAGGCCGCCAAGGCAGACCGGGTCATTGTCATGAATGGCGGGAAAAAATTTGCCGAGGGAACCCCAGAGGAAGTATTTGAACTAGATGAACAGCTGGTTCAGATTGGACTTGATCTGCCATTCTCCTATCGGTTGAGCAAACAATTGAAGCAGCAAGGTGTACCGCTTGCAAATGCCCATTTGACACAAGAAGGATTGGTGAAAGAGCTATGGACATTACGATCAAAGAACTAGAGCATCGTTATCAAATGAAAACGCCGTTTGAGCGTCTCGCTTTGTATGATGTCAATGCTTCCATCCAAGAGGGCAGTTATGTCGCTGTCATTGGTCATACAGGCTCTGGCAAGTCCACATTGCTGCAGCACTTAAATGGATTGCTCAAACCAACGAAGGGGAGCATTGCGCTTGGAGATACCGTCTTACAAGCCAATAAAAAGCAGAAGGATTTAAAATCCCTCCGGAAAAAAGTAGGCATCGTGTTTCAGTTTCCTGAGCATCAGCTCTTTGAAGAAACGATCCTAAAGGATATCTGCTTTGGTCCGATGAATTTTGGCGTTCCTCAGGAGAAGGCAGAAGCGAAGGCAAAGGAAATGCTGAAGCTGGTTGGTCTTCCTGAATCTCTATTATCTCGATCTCCCTTTGAACTAAGCGGCGGTCAAATGAGACGTGTGGCGATTGCAGGTGTTCTAGCGATGGAGCCAGAAGTGCTTGTGCTGGATGAACCGACTGCAGGGTTAGATCCACGCGGACGGAAGGAAATCATGGACATGTTCTATGAGCTTCATCAAAAGGCAAACCTTACCACGATTCTGGTTACACACAGTATGGAGGACGCCGCTCATTATGCGGATCAAATGATTGTGATGCATAAAGGAACAGTGAAGGCGACAGGTACGCCGAGAGAATTGTTTGCTAATCGTACAGACATGTCTTCGTTTGGTCTCGACCTCCCAGAAACGATTAAATTCCAGCAGACTGTAGAAGAAAAGCTGGGCATTACGTTTCCGAGGCCGCTTCTGACCATGGATGAAATGGCAGAAGCCTTAACAGCTCTTTATCAGGAGGACACGACATCATGATGGATAGTATGATTATCGGCAAATATGTGCCAGGTTCATCCTTTGTCCATCGTCTTGATCCAAGGACAAAGCTGTTATCAATTTTCTTTTTTGTCTTTATTGTCTTTTTTGCTAATAATTACATCACTTACGGGCTTTTAGGTGTCTTTACCCTCCTTGTGGTGATGGTTTCTCAGGTGCCGCTATACTTTATTCTCAAGGGAATGAAGCCGATCCTATGGATTGTCCTGTTTACCTTCATTCTGCATATCTTCATGACAAAGGATGGCGCCTTGCTATTTCACTTTGGTTTTTTAAATATTTATGAAGAAGGTCTAAAGCAGGGGATTTTCATTTCACTCCGTTTTGTCTATCTCATCATGATGACGACACTTCTGACGTTAACCACAACGCCTATAGAAGTGACAGACGGCATGGAAAAGCTGCTTCACCCATTCCGTAAAATCAAACTGCCTGTTCACGAGCTTGCTCTCATGATGTCCATCTCTCTTCGGTTTATTCCAACTTTACTAGAAGAGACGGATAAAATCATGAAGGCACAAATGGCAAGAGGTGTTGATTTTACAAGCGGACCTCTTAAAGATCGCATGAAAGCAATTGTTCCTTTGCTTGTTCCGCTTTTCGTCAGTGCGTTTAAGCGTGCAGAGGAACTGGCGACAGCAATGGAAGCGAGAGGCTACCGCGGTGGAGAAGGGCGGACGAAATACCGTCAGCTTGTCTGGGGCATGAAAGACACGTTCACGCTGCTCCTATTCATCCTGTTAACAGCACTCCTTGTGCTTCTGAGAAATTAGGTGATTCCTAGATGAAGGTCAAATGTACCGTATCCTACGATGGGACACATTTTAAAGGCTATCAGGTGCAGCCTGGGCAGCGGACTGTTCAGACGGAGATCGAGTCGGCTCTTGCAAGAATGCATAAACAGGATGAACTGATTCCGATTGTGGCTTCTGGCCGGACGGACAGCGGCGTCCATGCGAAGGGACAGGTCATCCATTTCGACACGCCGCTCTCGATTCCGATGGAAAGATGGCCTTTTGCCCTCAACAGTCTCCTGCCGGATGATATCCGGGTTCTAAAGGCTGAGGAAGTGGATGAGTCGTTTCATGCACGTTTTAGTGTCGTTTCGAAGGAGTACCGTTATAAGGTCTCAACGGAAACGCACCAAAATGTGTTCACGAGACAGTATGCCTGCCACTTTCCTTACCGGCTGGATGCAGGCAAAATGAGAGAAGCCGCTGGGCACCTCATTGGCACACATGATTTCACAAGCTTTTGTGCGGCCAATACAGAGGTTCAGGACAAGGTGAGGGAGATTTACACCCTTGAGTGGAAAAACGTCTCAGACGGGCTTGAAATGCGTGTGAGAGGAAATGGCTTTTTATACAACATGGTGCGAATTATCGCTGGAACGTTACTTGAAATCGGATCTGGTAAATTTCACCCTGAGGAGATAAAAGCCATGCTTGCCGCCCGAAATCGCGAAGCGGCAGGCAAGACTGCGCCTAGTCACGGACTGTATTTATGGGAAGTTTTCTATGACAACTAAACCAGGTGTAACATGTTCTTGACACAGGAAGCAGAAAGTTATAAGATATCATATGGTATGTATTTCAACCCCACAAATAAGCCCCGGAAGACTTATCTTGTGTTTTGAAATAGAACGTAGCATTTGATTCAAGGAAAAATCATTGATTTATTTAGGAGGGAAACTCATGCGTACAACACCAATGGCGAACGCAAGCACAATTGAGCGCAAATGGCTAGTTGTTGATGCGGCAGGCAAGACTCTAGGTCGTCTTTCTACTGAAGTAGCATCACTTTTGCGCGGTAAGCACAAACCAACTTATACACCACACGTTGATACAGGTGATCACGTCATCATCATCAATGCTGAGAAAATTGAATTAACAGGTAAGAAATTGACGGACAAAATTTACTACCGTCACACAATGCACCCAGGTGGTTTGAAACAAAGAACTGCTCTTGAGATGCGTACAAACTACCCTGAAAAAATGTTGGAGCTTGCTATCAAAGGGATGCTTCCAAAGGGTCCATTAGGCCGTCAAATGTTCAAAAAATTAAATGTGTACCGTGGTTCTGAGCATCCACATCAAGCACAACAACCTGAAGTTTACGAACTTCGCGGTTAATTATAAGGGAGGTTAACAATTTGGCACAGGTTCAATATTACGGTACAGGTCGTCGTAAAAGTTCTGTAGCGCGCGTTCGCTTAGTTCCAGGTGAAGGCCGTATCGTCGTTAATAATCGTGAAATTACTGAATACATTCCATTCGCTGCTTTAATCGAAGACGTGAAACAGCCTTTGAACATCACAGAAACAGCTAACAGCTACGATGTTCTTGTAACTGTTCACGGTGGTGGATTCTCTGGTCAAGCTGGAGCAATTCGTCACGGTATCTCTCGTGCTCTTCTAGAAGTAGATCCTGAGTACCGTACATCACTTAAACGTGCTGGACTTCTTACTCGTGACCCTCGTATGAAAGAGCGTAAGAAATACGGTCTTAAAGGCGCACGTAGAGCTCCTCAGTTCTCAAAACGTTAATCAATTTTATATTGTATGGACGTTTTACAAAGGTTTGTTACAGACAAACCATATATTAAAAGCATCAGCATCCTGCTGGTGCTTTTTTTGTGCTTTTTATTTAATAAATAATGACTGGTCACTTCCTTTTGGATACGTATAAAATATGAGTATAGAAAGTTTTCTGTTTAAAAGAAGATTATTTATGGAGGTTGTCCTATGAATCTAACGACAGAAAGGTGTCTCATTCGACCATTTACTGATGATGATTGGCAGGATGTTTATGCATATACATCTGATCCGGCAGTGATGAAGTATATTCCGGAAGATGTATTTTCTAAAGAAGATGCGAAGGAATTTATCAAAAATAATCGTCATGAAAATGCTAAGTATGTCGCTGTCCTATTAAAAGAAGATCATACATGCATTGGGCATCTCGCGTTTCATCCGTACTTTGGTGAGCACACATATGAAATTGGGTGGGTCTTCAATCCTGCATATCAAAACAAAGGCTATGCATCAGAAGCGGCTTATGCTGTACTAAATTATGGCTTTCACACAATGAATTTACATCGAATCATTGCCACTTGTCAGCCTGAAAATGTGCCATCGTGGAGAGTGATGGAGAAAATGGGGATGAGAAGAGAAGGATATTTTAAAAAGTGTATACCACAAGGAAACGAGTGGTGGGATGAGTTTTACTATGCCATTTTACAAGATGAATGGTTCATGAAGAAGACTTGATAAGTTTTCATGATATGAAGTAATTCGGCATTCCAAATATCCCTTCGCTTTCGCTATTGATATAATCAGGTCAAATAAGCAGAAGAGGGGCGCGGGCATGAGGATCTTTGATGCACATTTTCATATCATTGATTTTGATTTTCCCATTCAAGAAAACCAAGGATATACACCGTATAGTTATGTGGTGAATGATTATAGGAGAGAGACGGCTGATTTTGGGATTTTAGGTGGAGCAATCGTGTCAGGGTCATTTCAAGGCTTTGACCAAGGCTATTTGTTGAAGGTGCTGGATGAAATGGGGCCGTCTTTTTGCGGTGTGACTCAATTACCTTTTACAGCAACTGATGATGAGATTGTTCATTTGGATCAACATGGGGTAAAAGCTTTACGTTTTAACGTGAAGCGGGGTGGTTCGGAGAATATTTCGAAGCTCGATTATTTTGCGAGAAGGGTGTATGAGCTGGCGGGATGGCATAGTGAGATTTACATAGACGCTAAGCATCTCCCTGACATCTCATCAACACTTGAAAAGCTGCCGGCCGTTTCAATTGATCATTTAGGCTTATCGGAAGAAGGCTTGCCGCATTTGCTAAAGCTGGTTGAAAAAGGGGTTCGTGTGAAAGCAACAGGTTTTGGACGTGTCGATTTAAACGTTGAACATGCATTGACTTCTATCTATCAAACGAACCCTGATGCACTGATGTTTGGTACAGACCTTCCATCCACAAGGGCAAAGCGTCCATTTGAATACGGTGATGTTGAGTTGATTCAACAGCTTTTTGATGAAAAAGCTGCTGATCACATCTTATATAAGAACGCACATCATTGGTATGTTGGTCAATAAGTTCCACTTCATTTCAAAGGAGGTGTGTTCATTGGATTTAAGCCAACTGACGTTCAGAGAAGCCACTCTGAAAGATCTCGACAAGATCGTCTTCATGCTCGCTGATGATATGTTAGGTCAAAAAAGAGAGCGCTACACTCAACCATTATTAGAAAGCTATATCAAAGCCTTTCACTCAATAGATGCTGATCCAAATATTGAACTCATGGTTGCGTGTGATCAGGAAGAAGCTGTAGGTGTTCTCCAATTGACCATGACGCCATTTCTTACACATCAAGGAGGATGGAGAGCATCAATAGAAGGAGTTCGTACGGCTTCTACTCATAGAGGAAAAGGAGTCGGCAAGCTGCTCATAAAATGGGCCATTCAACGCGCCAGCGACAGTGGATGTCATATGGTTCAGCTAACAACAGACAAACAGAGGCCAGATGCACACCGTTTTTATGAAAAATTAGGATTTGAAGCTACGCATGATGGGATGAAACTGCATCTGCCCCATCAATAAGAACATCAAGAAGTGGAGGGATTCACGAACCTCTGCTTTTTTGCGCCTTTATTTGAAATATTTGTTATATTGAATATGTAAATCCTCTGTTATTTGGAAAGGAGAAACATGTTACTCAAAATCGGTCTCGTTGTTATTGGTGTAGCCATACTTTACGTGGTAGTTCAAATCTTGCTGTATAAAAGAGATATGAAGAAAACGAAGGAAGATCTTTTGACATTTGTCGCAAAAAACAAAAAGGACGTATCAGTGACAATCATTGAAAATGATGATGTGGTGTTAGATTGGAATGGTGATCAAAAAACACCACTTGCAAGTACGGTGAAATTAATGGTTTTATTTCATTTTGTCAAATCTATCTCCAGTGGCGGCATCAAGCTAGATGAAAAAGTGGCATTGTCTGATATAGAGCGGTTTTATATTGATAGAACAGACGGAGGTGCTCACACGTACTGGCTCGAGGTCAACGATTTTTCTGAGCATGCGACTTTATTAGATATCGCCAAAGGGATGATGCAAGTCAGTTCGAATGCTTGTACCGATTATTTAATTGACCGGCTCGGCTTAGAAAAGATCAATGATCGGATGAAACAAGCAGGTCTTACAGAACATGATGAACTCATGCCGGTCACCCCAAAGCTTTTGTGGTCATCCTATGTTTCTGATCTTCGGCGGGATGCATTAAAGCAAATGAGCGGTGTAACTGATGAGCAATACAAATCTCTGATGATTGAGATTTTTAATATCATGAAAAATGACCCAGAGCAAAAAAAGGCGTTAGAAGAAAAAATGATGAAAAAGAACTTATTAAGCTTGCGTATTCAATCATTACTGACGCAAAAGATGACAAAGTCTACAACTAATCAATATGCACATTTTATGAAACGTCTGCAGGATGAGCTGTTAACAACAGAAGAAAAGCGTCTTTTTAGCCAAATTGTGCTGGGAGAAACATTGAAGACGGAAAAAGATCAATATATTTGGTATAAAGGCGGATCGACTTTGTTTGTTTTCACAGCTGCTTTATATCGAAAAACGGAAACATCATCCATATCCATTTCTCTATTTATCAATGATCCGAAAGCGAATCATTCTCACTGGGTTGGGGAAGTATTCAATGAATTTATGCTTACTGCAGCAGTGGATCAAAACTTTCGACAACGATTGATTCAAGCTTTTACTAAATAATCATCAAAAAAACAGAGGGAGACACCCCTCTGTTTTATTAATTCTGCATGGGAAACGCTTTGTATACATCTTGGCGTTTTTCTTTTGACTTCACAACTCCATCAACCAGTTCCTTCTGCCAAAGCGCTGCATCGTCTTGGTACTCTTTAAATGAGTGAGGCAGCTTTTTTTCTAGCTCTTTTCTTTGAAACGTGACGGATGATTTGTCGTTAGAGTTCATTTTGAGTGTCACTTGCTCTACGTTATCGACAAGGATAAAAAGTGCGAGTGCGTTGTATAAATACGTTTTCTCAATTGTCTCCTTTTGATCAAACCAGTATGCGTCAAATTGTTCTTCTGTGTATCCGGCATTTTCTTTTACTCCGTACGTGACGTCTAATGCTTTCCCATCAACGATTTCAAATTCTCGAATCATGCCTCCAGGAAGCTCTGATAAGATGTCACGAATGGCTGAGTTGTTACCTAGATACGTGCTTTTATGCTTGGAAAGCTGTTTTAAGGATATGTCTTCTATTCCTTTCATGTCGCTCTTCTGCTCGGTCGCTTGACTGCTGCATGCAGATAGGATGACTGTTAATAGCAGCAGGATATACATCCACTTCTTCATTGATTTTGCCCCTTTTCCATTCTTTCTATATAAGTGTTTATTTTATCACAATTTTCCATTACGATAGATCATTGATTTCCATTTACTGAACTGCATGTTTTGTTCAAACCAACGAACAATACAAAGAAAAAAGGAGTTCAGTCCATGGCAGAAGTGCTTTCATTTTATCAACTGAAAACAAAACGAGATGTCACGCTTGAAAAGAAGCTTTTGCGTACATTGTCTCTTCAACAAGTGACGGTCGCTTCCGAGAAATTCACAAAGAAGCTGTTTCCATTTGCAGATGATCCAGCAGGTATTATGAGTGATGGCTGCATCGATTTCGCCATTGAAGCTTTTTTAGCTGGTGGGAGATACGGTGAGTCGAGCAAGTACGGTGAATCATTTGATGATATAAAGAAGAGGTCAGTTCATGAAGAAGATGAACTAGTTGAGGAGCTAGCAGGGTGTTTGCAATCGTGGGGGAATATGTTCCGAATGGAGCGGAAGATGTCGTGCCTGTATCCATTTGCGAAGGATTTTTTAAGCATGTGGTGGCAGGAAGGCTTTCGAGAATCAGAAAAAAGGCATAAGCTTCGGCTGCACTAAGCATATTTCCAGCCCTTGTCCCATATCTATAAAATAATGGTGTATGGGAGGGACAGGGATGAAAAGAAAGCTGAAATGGACAGGGTTTTTAATCGGGTTTATTGTCCTCTTATTCTTATTCAGGTTTCAATTTCTAAATGATGATTCGTGGAAATCGTGGAATTTGCCTCTAAGCGGGAAGATCATCTATCTAGATCCGGGTCATGGTGGTCCAGATGGCGGGGCCGTAGGAGGAGAGCTGCTTGAAAAAGAGATTGCACTGGATGTATCCATGAAGATACGTGACTATTTACAGGAGCAGGGAGCGCTTGTTCTTATGACCCGAGAGGATGATTCTGATTTATCATCAAAGAATACAAAGGGATATGCCCGGAAGAAAGCGGAGGATTTGAGGAACCGCGTAAAAGTCATTAATGAGTCTGAAGCGGATTTCTACTTAAGTATTCATTTAAATGCGATCCCATCGAACAAATGGAGCGGAGCGCAGACGTTTTTTTACGGAAAGTATGAAGAGAATGAAAAGGCAGCGAAGTTCATCCAAGATGAATTACGCAGGAATCTTGAAAACACAGATCGAAAGGCGAAACGGATCAATGGCATTTATTTAATGCAAAATGTCACAAAGCCAGGAGCCCTTGTGGAAATTGGCTTTCTCTCCAACCCGAAAGAGGCAGGACAGCTGGCAACACCTAAATATCAGGATCAAATTGCTGCCTCCATTTATAAAGGCATTCTCAGATATTTAACAGAGCAAAAAGAGCCGCCTGAATAAGGGGCTTTTTCCTTTTGATCGCAGGCAAACAGGACAGACATTGTAAGGATATGTATGATATACTTGGATTGTAAACGAATTCAATAAAGGGTGAGGTTCTGCTATGATCGGACAAGACGATGTGAGAAAATTAATTGGGAAGATGGACGAACCTTTCCTTCATATACCGCTTGGTGAGCTGGATGCCATCAAGGAAATTAGCCTAAAGCCTGAAAAAGAGCATGTGAGCTTAAAGGTGGCCATTGCCAAAACGGGTACTGCTGAGCAGATGAAGCTGCAGCAAGACATCGTACAAGCCTTGAAATCAGCTGGCGCTAACACAGTAGGGCTACGTTTTGAAGAATTGCCTCAGGAAACACTTGAAAGGTTTATGCCTTCACAAGATGAGGAAGAAAATTTGCTCAACTCTAAAAATCCGCCTGAGTTCTTAGCGATTGCGAGTGGAAAGGGCGGCGTTGGTAAATCCACCGTGTCTGTTAACCTTGCTGTAGCACTGGCTCGTCTAGGGAAAAAAGTCGGACTGATTGATGCAGATATTTATGGCTTTAGTGTACCGGATATGATGGGAATCACCGTCAGACCAACTGTTAAAGGGGAAAAAATTATTCCTGTGGAACGCTTTGGTGTCAAAGTGATTTCAATGGGCTTTTTTGTTGAAGAAAATGCACCGGTCATTTGGAGAGGACCGATGCTTGGTAAAATGCTGAATAACTTCTTCCACGAAGTCGAGTGGGGAGAATTAGATTACTTACTATTAGACCTTCCGCCTGGAACGGGAGATGTGGCGCTTGATATTCATACAATGCTTCCAAGCTGTAAAGAAATCATTGTCACAACACCGCATCCAACAGCTGCTTTCGTTGCTGCTAGAGCGGGCGCAATGGCACTGCAAACAGATCACGAGGTGCTGGGTGTCGTTGAGAATATGAGCTATTATGAAAGCAAAAAAACAGGTGAGAAAGAATATGTCTTTGGAAAAGGAGGCGGGGATAAGCTGGCGGAAGAGCTGCGAGTATCGGTCCTTGGTCAAATTCCTCTAAGGCAGCCTGATTGGAATGAAGATGATTTTGCTCCATCCGTCTATGATGCGAGCCATCCAACAGGAGAAGTGTATCAACACATTGCGAATAAAGTCATTGAACAATTAGCAGTAAAAGCATAATGAAAGCCCGAGTGGATGTAGTTCCACTCGGGTGATGTTTAACTGCCGCTTTCTTCGCTGCCTTTTGAACCAGTATCACTGCTGCTTTCAGATGCTGCTTTTTTGAGCTCATCTTCGAATTTCTTCTTATAAAGAGGACTGCTTAATGTTTCTGTAATGACTTTTTCTAAGTGCTTTCTGAACTCTTTGCTTTTCACCAGTTCACCGTATTTCTTTTCCATTTCGGGATCCTTGAGAATATCCATCATCAATTGCTGATAGTCAGGGTCCTTCATTAACTGTTTTAACATCTTTTCATGCTGTTGCTGCATGGATTTAGCGAAAGTCTCGGCAAATTTAGAATCCTCAAAGACCTTCTTCCAGAACTCTTTGCCTTTATCAGAAGTTAGTGTTTTCTCTATCGTTTGTTTCACAGTTTGTTCATCCATTACCAAAGCTTCATTCATTGCCTCGTCATTTAATAACTGTTGAATGGCCTTTTTACCGTCATCTGTCTTCAATATATCGACGACCATTTTCTTTGTTTCGTCATAGTCCATATTAGATGAGGATTGGGTTTTGGGAGCACAAGCTGTTAGAGATAAAAGAAGAAAACAGCTCATTATACGCAAGATGCCTTTTGACATACTGTGGCTCCTTTCGTTACATGTCTTACTTTTAATATGAATGTTTCACGTAAATTTATACATAACAAAAATAGGGGTTGGATCAATTCAATGAAAAGTCGGGATTTAGTTCGTTTTTTCTTCTCTGTGCTAGCTGTTGGAGCGGTCATTACAAGCGTAGTAGGCTTTGCGCTGGAGTGGGGGAAATATCAGAAGCTTTTTATATCGTTTGAAATTCTAGAGATCGCATCTGTATTGTTTTGGTTCATTGGTGTGGGGATGATTTTTAGTGTCATTAGCCAGATGGGGTTTGTTGTCTTTTTGACGGTGCACCGGTTTGCGCTAGAGATATTCCGGTCTCATTCTTTATGGAATACCATTCAATTGTTTCTAGTGATCTTTGTGCTGTTTGATTTAGCTTACTTGCGGTTTTTGTTTTTCGGGGAGAATGAATCATTTCTTCCATACCTATGGCTGCCCGTCTTTATCGGTGTGTTCGCATTGATCGTGGCTTACTTTAAACAGCAGCAGTCCTCTAAGAAAACATTTGTTTCCGCAATGTTTCTCATGGTCGTCATCACGTCGTTAGAATGGTTCCCGGCGCTCAGAGTCAATGAAGAGGACTGGCTGTATTTGATGCTATTTCCGCTATTAGGCTGTAATGCGTTTCAGTTATTAGCTATGCCGCGTTTTTCAAAGGCGAAAGCTACTTAACTTCCGATGACTTTGTTTTGGTATTGGAGATCAGTTCGCCAACCGTCACATTTTTTAAATTCTTTTCTTTGATTTGTTTCAAAATAGCTGGTAAGGCTTGAGCGGTTTGGGTTGCTGAATCTGAGGCGTGCAGAAGAACAATGTCTCCGCTTTTCATTCGATCATTTACATTCTGAACAATCTGGTCGACGCCCGGATTCAGCCAATCCTGTGAATTGACGCTGTAATGGACAACTGTATAACCGTACTGTGTGGCAATTTTCAATGCTTTTTCGTTAAATTGCCCAGTTGGCGGTCTTAATAGTTGAATGTCATCTAGTCCAAGCTTTTGAAATGAATTTTGTGCCCGGACAAGATCTCGCTTGATTTCACTGTCTTCAAGCTGGCTATAATTTTTATAAGCATAGCCAAGGCTGCCGATTTGGTGACCGTCCTCTCTAATTTGTTTGACGATATCAGGATGACGCTCGGCCCAAGAAGCAGACAGAAAGAAAGTAGCGTTCTTTATATCGTACTCTCGAAGGACATTTAAAATAGGGACTGCCTTCTCATCTCCCCAGCCAATATTAAAAGTGAGGGAGACATGTTTTGAGGAAGTCTCGCCTTTATAAATGGCTCGGGGTCCGTGTTCTGTTTTAAATACCGACAGCGGCGGTGCCTTTTGTACATAAAAAAAGGTTGCAGCTGCAAGGGCTGCTACAAGAATAATGACAATTTGCTTCAGCCGTTTAATAGGCAACACATATAGTCGACTCAATTCAAACACTCCTGCCTTGTCCAAGATTGTTACTTGATTGTATGCAGGACAAGGGTTTGAGATGCACAATAAAACTATTTTAAAAAAAGTTTTGAAAAGGCGTTGACCGATAGAATATTTTCGTGATATATTATTAATCGTCGCTGACACACAGTGACAAACACAAAACGCTTCGGGAAATAAACTTGAAAAAAGTTGTTGACATAAGATGAAGCGAAATGTTATATTATTAAAGCCGCTAAGAACGGCGAAGATGATCTTTGAAAACTAAACAAGACAAAACGTACCTGTTAATTCGAGTTTTTATAAAAAAATCCTATGAAACATCATAGGTAGTCAGTCAAACTGGCGAAAAACAAAACTTCGGTTTTGTACTTTTTCGGAGAGTTTGATCCTGGCTCAGGACGAACGCTGGCGGCGTGCCTAATACATGCAAGTCGAGCGGACAGAAGGGAGCTTGCTCCCGGATGTTAGCGGCGGACGGGTGAGTAACACGTGGGTAACCTGCCTGTAAGACTGGGATAACTCCGGGAAACCGGAGCTAATACCGGATAGTTCCTTGAACCGCATGGTTCAAGGATGAAAGACGGTTTCGGCTGTCACTTACAGATGGACCCGCGGCGCATTAGCTAGTTGGTGGGGTAATGGCTCACCAAGGCGACGATGCGTAGCCGACCTGAGAGGGTGATCGGCCACACTGGGACTGAGACACGGCCCAGACTCCTACGGGAGGCAGCAGTAGGGAATCTTCCGCAATGGACGAAAGTCTGACGGAGCAACGCCGCGTGAGTGATGAAGGTTTTCGGATCGTAAAGCTCTGTTGTTAGGGAAGAACAAGTGCGAGAGTAACTGCTCGCACCTTGACGGTACCTAACCAGAAAGCCACGGCTAACTACGTGCCAGCAGCCGCGGTAATACGTAGGTGGCAAGCGTTGTCCGGAATTATTGGGCGTAAAGGGCTCGCAGGCGGTTTCTTAAGTCTGATGTGAAAGCCCCCGGCTCAACCGGGGAGGGTCATTGGAAACTGGGAAACTTGAGTGCAGAAGAGGAGAGTGGAATTCCACGTGTAGCGGTGAAATGCGTAGAGATGTGGAGGAACACCAGTGGCGAAGGCGACTCTCTGGTCTGTAACTGACGCTGAGGAGCGAAAGCGTGGGGAGCGAACAGGATTAGATACCCTGGTAGTCCACGCCGTAAACGATGAGTGCTAAGTGTTAGGGGGTTTCCGCCCCTTAGTGCTGCAGCTAACGCATTAAGCACTCCGCCTGGGGAGTACGGTCGCAAGACTGAAACTCAAAGGAATTGACGGGGGCCCGCACAAGCGGTGGAGCATGTGGTTTAATTCGAAGCAACGCGAAGAACCTTACCAGGTCTTGACATCCTCTGACAACCCTAGAGATAGGGCTTTCCCTTCGGGGACAGAGTGACAGGTGGTGCATGGTTGTCGTCAGCTCGTGTCGTGAGATGTTGGGTTAAGTCCCGCAACGAGCGCAACCCTTGATCTTAGTTGCCAGCATTTAGTTGGGCACTCTAAGGTGACTGCCGGTGACAAACCGGAGGAAGGTGGGGATGACGTCAAATCATCATGCCCCTTATGACCTGGGCTACACACGTGCTACAATGGACAGAACAAAGGGCTGCGAGACCGCAAGGTTTAGCCAATCCCATAAATCTGTTCTCAGTTCGGATCGCAGTCTGCAACTCGACTGCGTGAAGCTGGAATCGCTAGTAATCGCGGATCAGCATGCCGCGGTGAATACGTTCCCGGGCCTTGTACACACCGCCCGTCACACCACGAGAGTTTGCAACACCCGAAGTCGGTGAGGTAACCTTTATGGAGCCAGCCGCCGAAGGTGGGGCAGATGATTGGGGTGAAGTCGTAACAAGGTAGCCGTATCGGAAGGTGCGGCTGGATCACCTCCTTTCTAAGGATATATGGAGCAGCGTACGTTTTCGTCTTGTTTAGTTTTGAAGGATCATTCCTTCAAGATATGTCTCTAGCGAGACAGGATTGTTCTTTGAAAACTAGATAACAATAAGTAATACATTCACATTGAATGCAATGCAAAGTTCATCACACATAGTGATTCTTTCTAAAGTAAGAAATGGTTAAGTTAGAAAGGGCGCACGGTGGATGCCTTGGCACTAGGAGCCGATGAAGGACGGGACGAACACCGATATGCTTCGGGGAGCTGTAAGCAAGCTTTGATCCGGAGATTTCCGAATGGGGAAACCCACTGCTCGTAATGGAGTAGTATCCATACTTGAATACATAGAGTATGAGAAGGCATACCCGGGGAACTGAAACATCTAAGTACCCGGAGGAAGAGAAAGCAAATGCGATTCCCTGAGTAGCGGCGAGCGAAACGGGAACAGCCCAAACCAAGAGGCTTGCCTCTTGGGGTTGTAGGACACTCTATACGGAGTTACAAAGGAACGATATAAGCGAAGAGGTCTGGAAAGGCCCGCCAAAGAAGGTAACAGCCCTGTAACTGAAATGTTGTTCTCTCCAGAGTGGATCCTGAGTACGGCGGAACACGTGAAATTCCGTCGGAATCCGGGAGGACCATCTCCCAAGGCTAAATACTCCCTAGTGACCGATAGTGAACCAGTACCGTGAGGGAAAGGTGAAAAGCACCCCGGAAGGGGAGTGAAATAGATCCTGAAACCGTGTGCCTACAAGTAGTCAGAGCCCGTTAATGGGTGATGGCGTGCCTTTTGTAGAATGAACCGGCGAGTTACGATCCCGTGCAAGGTTAAGCAGAAGATGCGGAGCCGCAGCGAAAGCGAGTCTGAATAGGGCGCATGAGTACGTGGTCGTAGACCCGAAACCAGGTGATCTACCCATGTCCAGGGTGAAGTTCAGGTAACACTGAATGGAGGCCCGAACCCACGCACGTTGAAAAGTGCGGGGATGAGGTGTGGGTAGGGGTGAAATGCCAATCGAACCTGGAGATAGCTGGTTCTCTCCGAAATAGCTTTAGGGCTAGCCTCAAGGTAAGAGTCTCGGAGGTAGAGCACTGATTGGACTAGGGGCCCCTACCGGGTTACCGAATTCAGTCAAACTCCGAATGCCGATGACTTATCCTTGGGAGTCAGACTGCGAGTGATAAGATCCGTAGTCGAAAGGGAAACAGCCCAGACCGCCAGCTAAGGTCCCAAAGTATACGTTAAGTGGAAAAGGATGTGGAGTTGCTTAGACAACCAGGATGTTGGCTTAGAAGCAGCCACCATTTAAAGAGTGCGTAATAGCTCACTGGTCGAGTGACTCTGCGCCGAAAATGTACCGGGGCTAAACGTATCACCGAAGCTGCGGACTGTTCTGACGAACAGTGGTAGGAGAGCGTTCTAAGTGCTGTGAAGTCAGACCGGAAGGACTGGTGGAGCGCTTAGAAGTGAGAATGCCGGTATGAGTAGCGAAAGACGGGTGAGAATCCCGTCCACCGAATGCCTAAGGTTTCCTGAGGAAGGCTCGTCCGCTCAGGGTTAGTCGGGACCTAAGCCGAGGCCGAAAGGCGTAGGCGATGGACAACAGGTTGATATTCCTGTACCACCTCCTCACCATTTGAGCAATGGGGGGACGCAGGAGGATAGGGTAAGCGCGGTATTGGATATCCGCGTCCAAGCAGTTAGGCTGGGAAATAGGCAAATCCGTTTCCCGTAAAGGCTGAGCTGTGATGGCGAGCGAAATTTAGTAGCGAAGTTCCTGATTCCACACTGCCAAGAAAAGCCTCTAGCGAGGTGAGAGGTGCCCGTACCGCAAACCGACACAGGTAGGCGAGGAGAGAATCCTAAGGTGATCGAGAGAACTCTCGTTAAGGAACTCGGCAAAATGACCCCGTAACTTCGGGAGAAGGGGTGCTTCTTAGGGTGTTAAAGCCCCGAGAAGCCGCAGTGAATAGGCCCAGGCGACTGTTTAGCAAAAACACAGGTCTCTGCGAAGCCGTAAGGCGAAGTATAGGGGCTGACGCCTGCCCGGTGCTGGAAGGTTAAGAGGAGCGCTTAGCGTAAGCGAAGGTGCGAATTGAAGCCCCAGTAAACGGCGGCCGTAACTATAACGGTCCTAAGGTAGCGAAATTCCTTGTCGGGTAAGTTCCGACCCGCACGAAAGGCGCAACGATCTGGGCACTGTCTCAACGAGAGACTCGGTGAAATTATAGTACCTGTGAAGATGCAGGTTACCCGCGACAGGACGGAAAGACCCCGTGGAGCTTTACTGCAGCCTGATATTGAATGTTGGTACAGCTTGTACAGGATAGGTAGGAGCCTTGGAAACCGGAGCGCTAGCTTCGGTGGAGGCATCGGTGGGATACTACCCTGGCTGTATTGACCTTCTAACCCGCTGCCCTTATCGGGCAGGGAGACAGTGTCAGGTGGGCAGTTTGACTGGGGCGGTCGCCTCCTAAAATGTAACGGAGGCGCCCAAAGGTTCCCTCAGAATGGTTGGAAATCATTCGCAGAGTGTAAAGGCACAAGGGAGCTTGACTGCGAGACCTACAAGTCGAGCAGGGACGAAAGTCGGGCTTAGTGATCCGGTGGTTCCGCATGGAAGGGCCATCGCTCAACGGATAAAAGCTACCCCGGGGATAACAGGCTTATCTCCCCCAAGAGTCCACATCGACGGGGAGGTTTGGCACCTCGATGTCGGCTCATCGCATCCTGGGGCTGTAGTCGGTCCCAAGGGTTGGGCTGTTCGCCCATTAAAGCGGTACGCGAGCTGGGTTCAGAACGTCGTGAGACAGTTCGGTCCCTATCCGTCGCGGGCGCAGGAAATTTGAGAGGAGCTGTCCTTAGTACGAGAGGACCGGGATGGACGCACCGCTGGTGTACCAGTTGTTCTGCCAAGGGCATCGCTGGGTAGCTATGTGCGGACGGGATAAGTGCTGAAAGCATCTAAGCATGAAGCCCCCCTCAAGATGAGATTTCCCATTCCGCAAGGAAGTAAGATCCCTGAAAGATGATCAGGTTGATAGGTCTGAGGTGGAAGCGTGGTGACACGTGGAGCTGACAGATACTAATAGATCGAGGACTTAACCTTTATTCTAATGTGAAGCTTGAACATTGTTATCTAGTTTTGAGAGAACATTCTCTCCATCAGGTTTGGTGGCGATAGCGAAGAGGTCACACCCGTTCCCATACCGAACACGGAAGTTAAGCTCTTCAGCGCCGATGGTAGTTGGGGGTCTCCCCCTGTGAGAGTAGGACGCCGCCAAGCTTTTTATTTATATCCTTCCAATGGAAGAAGTTACTTTATCATTCCGCAGTAGCTCAGTGGTAGAGCTATCGGCTGTTAACCGATCGGTCGTAGGTTCGAGTCCTACCTGCGGAGCCATGCTTCCATAGCTCAGTAGGTAGAGCACTTCCATGGTAAGGAAGAGGTCAGCGGTTCGAGCCCGCTTGGAAGCTTTCCTCTATATGATAATAATGGTCAATGTTTAAGGTTTCTCGATGATGAGAAGGCTTTTTTTGTTTGTTTTAAAATGTTGAACTTGCTCAGTGACAAGTAGACTAATGAAAATGGAATAGATCGATTTATAAGGAAGCTTTGTATCAATTTTCTACACATTCCTTCTTTTTGTTCTTGATTCTTTAGTGCCTTTCTTATATTCTTACTAAAGTGATGATATCCTCTCTAACAAAAGACTCTGTACGTCCCTCTTATCCCCCGAAAGTGAAGCATTATTTATTTTTCCTTTCTTCATCTCCAGGTTTGGTTGATCTTCTTTTTCCATGTTCGGTATGTATATAAAAAGGAGTAGATGGTTTGAAAGATTTATTTGTAAAGCAAGAATGGTTTGGGCATGTGCGTCAGGATGTGCTTGCGGGTATTTTAGTGGCTCTGGCTTTAATTCCTGAGGCGATTGCGTTTTCAATTATTGCGGGCGTTGATCCGAAGATCGGGTTGTATGCTTCGTTTTGTATTGCAATTGTGATTTCGTTTGTTGGTGGACGGCCAGGTATGATTTCGGCCGCTACAGGGGCTATGGCTCTGGTCATGGTTAATTTGGTTGCCGATCATGGATTGCAATATTTGTTTGCAGCTACGATTTTAACAGGTCTGATTCAAATAGTGTTTGGACTCTGCCGAGTGTCTCGTCTGATGAAATTTATTCCGAGGTCCGTGATGGTTGGTTTTGTGAATGCGTTGGCTATTATGATCTTCATGGCTCAGCTTCCACATTTCGTCGGAGAATCAATGGCCATGTATATCATGACAGGTGGCGCCTTGTTGATTATTTATTTATTGCCGATGGTGGTAAAAGTGATACCTTCCCCACTCATTGCGATTATTGTCATGACGATCATTGCTGTATTTGGACATATTGATGTTAGAACGGTTGGAGATATGGGAGAGCTTCCTAGTTCTTTGCCTGCTTTTCTGATTCCTCAAGTACCGTTTAGCTGGGAGACACTTACTATCATTTTTCCTTATTCTTTAGCACTTGCGATGGTTGGTTTACTTGAGTCTCTTTTAACTGCACAGATTGTCGATGATATGACGGAGACGTCTAGTCGTAAGAACAAGGAAGCGAGAGGTCAAGGGATTGCTAATGTGGTTGCAGGATTCTTTGGTGGTATGGCTGGCTGTGCGATGATTGGTCAATCAGTGATTAATACGAAGGCAGGCGGGCGTGGCCGTCTTTCTACCTTTGTAGCGGGTGCATTTCTAATGGTGCTGATTTTTGTACTCGGAGATGTGGTGGTTCAAATTCCAATGGCTGCTCTTGTGGCTGTGATGATTATGGTCTCCGTTGGGACATTTGATTGGAGTTCCTTTCAGCAGCTAAAAAAGAATCCGAAAACAGATTCTATTGTCATGATTGTCACGGTCGTGACTGTGGTGTTGACTCATGATTTATCAAAAGGTGTGTTTGCAGGTGTGCTGCTTAGTGCGATATTCTTTGTAGCAAAAATATCAAAGCTTCATATTACCTCTACAGAAAGCCAAGCGGGTATTTGGGTGTATCGAATTAAAGGGCAAATTTTCTTTGCTTCTGTCACTGATTTCATCCAAGCGTTCCATCATGAGAAAGATCTCCAAGCCGTTGTGATTGATTTGTCTGAAGCGCGTATATGGGATGAATCAGGCGTGGCAGCGATAGAACGTGTAAAGGAAAAGTATCAAGCAGCTGGTGTACAGGTAGACGTAGTTGGAATGGATACCTCGAGTCGAAAGCTTGTGAAACAGGTGAATGGTTCTTAAAAAGATCTTTCTGTTTGTTACAATAGAAAAGGTAAGAAAGTGAAGGATGGAGGTGGCCGGCATGCTTGTGCGTTTGAACCAAGTGCTCGGCCGGATGATGCCGCTTATTACGCCCATTAGTGTGTTACTCGGTGTACTATTGTCGGCCTATTTAAAGGATTATACGTTTATGGTGCCCTGGGTATTTGCCATGATGACATTTTCAGGGAGCTTGTCATCTACTTTTTCAGCTTTAAAGCATACGGTGATGCACCCATTGCCTTTGATTTTATCGTTTATGATTTTACATGTGTTGATGCCCCTTTATGCCTGGTCAGCAGGGCATTTAATATTTGCGGGTGATTCCAAGACGATCACCGGTTTGACGCTTGCGATGGTGATTCCAACAGGTGTTTCTAGTTTAATATGGGCGGCGATGTATAAAGGGAATGTCGGGTTAACGTTATCCATCATTTTAATTGATACATTGCTTTCGCCATTGATTGTGCCAGCCAGCTTGTCACTCTTCGTCGGTACACAGGTCCATATGGACATGGTCGCAATCATGAAAGGGCTGTTTGGTATGGTGGTGCTGCCCTCTATTTTAGGGATGCTCGTTCGCCAGTATGCAAAGCCATCGGTGACGAAAACAATTGGTCAGACCCTGTCTCCTTTTTCAAAATTAGGCTTGTTTGTTGTCGTATCGATTAACAGTTCTGTTGTCGCCCCATATTTGCGTGAACTGGATGTTGCATTTTTTAGCAAAGCAGCGACTGTCTTTTTCATTGCGATGAGTGGGTATGCTTTTGCATGGTTGATTGGAAAGGTGATGAAATGTACTCAAGGGGAGATTGTGGCCATTGTGTATACGGGCGGCATGAGAAATATTAGTGCTGGAGCTGTGCTTGCTATTAGCTTTTTCCCGCCTGCTGTTGCTGTCCCTGTTGTGATTGGCATGCTATTTCAGCAAGTGCTTGCTGCCTTGTTTGGTTTCTTACTCAATCGTTTTGAGCTGAAGGCGCCTGCTGTGACTAAATCTTTATCATGAAAAGACCTCCATCTTATGAGATGGAGGTCTATTTGCGAATTAATAGATGAGATATTTCTTGCGTTTCTTTTCGAACGTTTTGAGGTCGTGATGATAGCGCTTCATGATGTGTTTGACGGAAGTACCTTGATTGATTTCTTCTTTCATCCAACCATTTCCGATGAGTTTATCAAAGCTGCCTGTTTGAAGGAACTGAAAGTCTTTTGGATATAAATCATGTATTGCTTTGATGATGGATAACCCTGTTTTTACCGCTTCGAATGAAGAGCGGTCTGTGACGTATAGCTGCACACCGTGTGATAGCTTACCTGCATGTTTAGAAAAAGTGGGGGTGAATGATACTGGTCTAAATTGTACACCCTTTAGTTTTAACTGATTTAAATGATCTGCTAGCTCGCTGCTATTGATATATGGAGCGCCAATGAGCTCGAACGGTTTTGTTGTTCCTCTGCCTTCAGAGACATTTGTGCCTTCAATTAATCCTGTGGCGGGATATACAAAGGTACTATCCACTGTCGGCATGTTAGGTGAAGGAAGGACGAACGGCAGCTTCGTGTCATCAAACGTCATGGAACGCTTCCAATTTTTCATTTTGATGACTGTGACATCAGCATTGATATGAAACTCTTTGTTAAAGAATTTTGCTAGTTCACCAGTGGTCATCCCATGTCTTAATGGTATTGGATAGAGCCCTACAAATGAAGCGTGCTCAGGTTCTAAGACAGGGCCTTCTACTTTTAGTCCGCCAATGGGGTTTGGACGGTCTAGGACAACAAAGGGAATGTTGTTTTCTTTAGCGGCTTCCAATGCATAGGCCATCGTGTAAATATAAGTGTAATAACGAGCACCAACGTCTTGAATATCAAACAGCAGGATATCTACATTTTTGAGCATGTCAAGCGTTGGTTTTCTTGTTTTTCCATAGAGAGAGTAAACAGGAAGACCTGTTTTTTCATCAGTATAGGATTCGACGCCTTCTCCTGCTTGTGCATCGCCGCGCACACCATGTTCTGGTCCATATAGAGCAGTAAGCTTGATACTTGGATGCTCAAATAGGAGATCGACACTGTTTTTCATATTTGCATCAATGCCAGTTGGGTTCGTAATGAGACCGACTCTTTTTCCTTTTAACCATGAAAGGTTGCTTGAGAGTAGTGTTTCGATCCCTGTTTTGACTGTTGCTTTTTTTCCTTTTGTGTCTGTTCGTCCTTGCTCTGCAGGGGAGGCTGCGGTCAATGTGCTCATGATGAGAATGCTTGCGAGTATCAAGCTTGCTGTTTTTTTCAAGAGAATCCCTCCTATTTGATCTGTTTCCCTTTCAAGTTGAGTCCATAGCCGAATGGATACAGGGTTTGATTTGGATGAGTGACAGATGGGATATCCACAGGCAATTTGCCCTTAGGTGATGCAGCGCCAAATATCACTTCTAATCCAGCAGGAATATTTGGCTGATTGAATTGTCCGTTTGAGTAGCCTTTAAAACCGTAAACGGCTAGTAAGGCATCAGCCTCCTCAAAATTTGCCGCATCGTAAGGATTTCTTAGACTCATGATGACCATTTTTTTGTTTTGTGCTGCTGTTTCTTTCATGACAGCACGCGGGAAAGCAGTAGCCCACTTTTTCGGGTCCTGGACATTGTCATCAATCACACCATCATTCACAGCTGGGTCATTTTGGACAACGTAAGAGCCAGTAATCACATAGTCAGCATCTTGAATCAGTTTGGCTGTTTCTTTAGTGAAAGTCTTATCCGCAAACGCATATGATTGGATACGTACAGGTTTGATCCTTTTTTTATTGATCAGAGAGTCAATTGTGACAGACATGGCTTTTGTCTGATCTTCGTAAGGTGCCATGACCAAGATCTTGTCATTCTTTTTAGGCTGGAATGGTAAGGTCTTTTCGTTGTTTTTAAGCAGGGTGATCCCTTCACGTGCCATTTTTTGTTCTGCTTTCCGGTGCGACTTTTTCCCAACGACTTGAGTGGCTTTTTTGATTTTTTTCTCAAGGGTGATGGGTTTCTTGGAAGAAATGATGCCGCGTTTGATCTTCAATTGAAGAATTTTTTCAACAGATTGGTTGATTTGAGACATCGGAATTTCTTTCTTTACAATCGCCTGTTTTACAGCATTGAACACATTCTCTAGGTTTTTTTCTGTTTTTAGAGAGGTGACTGGTGCTGGCATAAGGGCGATGTCGACACCTGCCTTAATAGCCATCACCACGGCTTCTTCCTGCCCAAAGTTATCTGCAATCGCTTTCATATTTAGGGCGTCTGTTACGACAACTCCTTGAAAGCCCATCTCTTCTTTTAATAAGTGTGTGATGACTTTTTTCGATAAGGTTGCTGGAACCATAATGTCCTCGCCATCTTTTTTGCTTTTGTACGTTGTGTGGTCAATGGCAGGGAATTGAACATGAGCGGTCATGACCATATCCGCACCAGCGTTGATGGCTTGTTGAAACGGATAGAGCTCAACCTTTTTTAAACGATCTAGATCATGTTCTACGAGCGGCAAGCCGTAGTGACTATCGACAGCTGTATCACCATGTCCCGGGAAATGCTTGAGTGTCGAAATAGTTTTTTCCTTTTGAAGTCCTTTCATGGTTTGAAGACCGAGCCTAGTGACGAGAGCAGGATCAGAGCTAAAGGAACGGACACCAATGACGGGGTTGTTTGGGTTATTATTCACATCAAGCACAGGAGAGAAGTTTGTATTGATCCCTAGTGCATTTAGTTCTTTGCCGATGATTTTACCTGTGTCGTATGCATTTTTCTTACTTCTAGAGGCACCAATCGACATATTTCCTGGGAAATGTGTTCCCTTTTGTAATCTTGTGACGATTCCACCTTCTTGATCAATTGAAATGAGTAATGGAATGTTCGGTGATGCTTTTTGAAATTCATGAGTGAGTTTGACGGTTTGTTTCGTATCAACGACATTCTCCGCAAATAAGATGACACCGCCTAGATGATATTTTTCAACAAGATGAGACACTTCTTTATTCATCTTTGTTAAGCCTGTAGGTGCAGATTCATCTTTTGTTTGCCAATTGCGAAAGTCTGGCATGAGCATTTGACCTATCTTTTCATCCAGGGACATGTCTTGCACCATTTGTTTTGCGGTTGGAAGAGGGGCAGAGCTAACCTTTTCCGTTGGAATGGAAGAGGTTAGCAGGGCCAAAACCAGAGCAGCGGGGAAAAGAGCTTTTAACATCGAATTCCTCCTTTTACTTAAAAGATTCGTAGATTGCGGTCATGATGCTTCCATAAGTACCAGTTGGGAAAAGGTCACCTTCAAATTGATTTGGGTTGGTTTCAGGTGAAACGACAGGCGAATGTTTCTTATTTGTCAGCAAGACGATACCTAGATTATGTTTTGGATCAATCAATGTCATGGTTCCGGTCCAGCCAGTATGTCCATAGGCTTCGTTACTTGCATATTTTCCAAACATCCATTCCATGTCAGTATGACCGTTTTTTCGCCAGCCTAGCCCGTATGTTGGGTTTGTATCAGAAGAGGCTGTAAAGAGATCGATAGAAGCTTGATCAAAGATGGTGGTTTTTCCATAGCCTCCTTTGTTCAGCATGAGCTGGAGCAGCACGGCCATGTCTGATATGTTAGAAAAAAGTCCAGCATGACCAGAGATACCTGCCATTGAGTAATATGCTTTCTCATCGTGGACTTCGCCTAGCAGGGTGTACCTGCGAATGTTTTCAAAATCAATGACACCATCTCGCGAATTACCTAAACGTTCGGTTGCTGCAAAATTTTGTTTGAATCTTTTTTGCAGTGGATTGAACATTGTATGTTTGAGACCTAGCGGCCGATAGATTGTCGACTCTACATATTGATCAAGAGGCATACCTGTTTTTTTCTCAATGATCATGCCTAACAGCATGTAATCAATGTCACTATAAATGTGCTGGGTGCCTGGTTTGTATTGCAGCGGCACCTTTGGCAGCCATTTCATTGTTGTCTTTCTATCTTGAGAGAAAAAGGAGCCGGCGGCTTCTTTGCTATAAAATAAGACACTGGAAGGGAGTCCGGCAGAATGGGTCAGAAGATCATTTACACGGAGTTGTTCTTTGCCGGTTACCTTTGCATCTGGTTCATCTTTAAAATCTGGCAGGATGGATTGTATTTTTTCGTTCACATCCAGTTTTTTCTCGTAGACTAGCTTTTGCAGGGCATAGTTGGTCGCATACATTTTGGTGTTGGATGCTAAGTCGAACAGTGTATTCTTTTTCATTTTCTTATATGATTTGAGTTCGGTTGTGCCTTCGTATTTTTGCCTGTAGCCATAGGCTTTTTGATGGACGATTTTTCCGTCTTTGATAATGATGAGTGCGGCTCCTGGAAATCCTGCTTTGATGTCGTTTTGAATCATGTGATCAACCTTCCTAAGCTGCCTGGAAGAAAAACCTGCTTGTTCCGGTCGTTTTGCCTTTTTTAAGACGGGATATTCTTCAGGTGCTGTTTTAGACAAAGACGATACAGGATGGGAGCTAGTTGCAAATGTTTGTACGGGTAATCCAAGGAGCATGAGCAGACTTGTTATTAAGAGAAAGTATTTCTTCAAGAGTTAGACCTCCTATTGCTTATTTTTCCTCAAATTCAACAGCCATATCATCATGAAAACCAAATAAGTATGTGAAAATAAATCCAGCGACATATGCAATAAAGAGTCCGATTAAGTAAAGAAGCATTTGATGTGTGTGAACAATAAAGGTTAATGGGAGACCTGATACACCAATCGCCTTCGTTGCAATTTGGAAGTAGGCTTGAAATGCGCCGCCGATTCCAGCGCCAAGACAAGCAGTGAGAAATGGCCGTCCCAGAGGGAGTGTGACACCGAAAATGAGTGGTTCACCAATGCCGAGCATCCCTGAAGGAAGTCCACCTGCGATGGCTCTTTTGAGTTTTTTCTTTTTTGTTTTCATATAAATGGCGAATGCCGCACCGACCTGTCCTGCACCGCCCATAGCGAGGATTGGCAAAAGCGGGTCATCTCCAATGGAATTAATGAGTTCCATATGAATTGGTGTCAGTCCTTGGTGAAGCCCTGTCACAACAAGTGGAAGGAAGGTCGCACCAAGAACAAATCCAGCGAAGATTCCGCCCATATTTAATAGATAAGTTAATCCTGAGGTGATGGCATCAGATATAAATCCGCCGACTGGCATGAAGACAACGTACGTAAAAATGCCTGTAATGAGTAGTGTGATGGTAGGTGTGACGATGATATCAAGTGACTGCGGGACGAAGCGTCTAATTCGGGTTTCCACAAGCGCCATAAAGATGGCGGCTAGAAGAACACCGATGAGTCCGCCTCTGCCTGGTAGAATATTTGTGCCAAATAACATAATGTCTGCGGAGGCTGGATTAATAATCAGGATACCAGCTAATGCGCCTAATGCAGGAGAGCCTCCAAACTCCTTTGCGGCATTTGTTCCGACTAAAATACCGAGATATGCGAACAAGCCTGAACCAATAACGGTTAAAATGATCGCTGCTTGAGACTTTTCATCGAGCCAGCCTGCTTGCACGATTGCTTTCGTAATTCCTGTAATAAGACCTGATGCAACGAGTGCCGGAATGATAGGAATAAAAATGCTGGCAACCCGTCGTAAGAACAGCTTGAACGGTGTGCGGTTCTTTTGTGAAATGGCTTGCTTGTTTTTTTGTGCTTCATTGTTTAAATTATAAGAGCCAGAGGTATTTAGCAGCTGTTCAAACGCACTTGAAACTTGGTTGACAACACCTGTACCTAAAATGATTTGAAGCGTTTCTGCCTCGACGACACCTATGACGCCATCGAGTTCTTTGATTTTTGTGATGTGAACTTGTTCATTGTCAATCGGTGTAATTCGGAGACGCGTCATACAATGTGTATGGGAAGAGATGTTTTCAGAACCACCACAGAGAGAAAGAATGTCTTTCGCCAACTGCTGATATTTCGTTTGATGACTCATGTTGAATCCCCCTTTGATTTTCGTTTCATGGAGCGGATGGCATGTCTTGTCTTGTCAATATATTGCGCTGTCTCTTCATATTGACGGGAAGCTAAGCTGAGGAACAAGACATCAATTAAGTAGAGCTGTGCCATTCTAGAGGAAGTGGCTGCACTGCGAAAAGGTGCTTCATTGGAACCGGACGTCGATAGGTGAACATCACTTAAGGCAGAAACGCTTGTTTGACCAGGATGCGTTAAGGCAATGGTTTTCACTTGATTGTCTTTTGCGAGCTGAAGGGCTTGAATGATGTCTAACGTTTCTCCTGAAAAGGATATACCGAACACGATGTCATTCTTTCCTGCATTTGCGATGACCGTTGATGCGATGTGCATGTCAGTGAAGGCAGTCGCTGCATAATTGATTCTGAGAAATTTCTGCTGGGCATCCGCTGCGACGATGCCAGATGCGCCGACGCCGATAAAATGGATTTGGTTTGCATGCAGCAGTAATTGAACAGCTTTTTCTAATGCATCTGCATTTAAAATAGAAGCGGTGTCCTTAATCGATTGAATCGAGTTTCCTGCTGTTTTTTGAATAATGGATTGAATCGGTTCATCTTGTTCGATATCACGGTAGCCTTGTTTATCATTGTGCACCAAGTCTCCAGCGATTCGCATTTTTAAATCGTGATAGCCATCTAGCCCGAGAGATTTACAAAGGCGGACGACTGCAGAGCTGCTTGCACCGGCTGCCTGGCTGATCTCGTGTACTGTGCTCTTAATGACTTTGTCAGGATGGGCAAGAATATAGTCTGCAATGATTTTTTCAGATTGGGGGATCTTTGCTTTCATTGTGTGTAGTAGGGTGAGTCCACCTGCTGACATGAGCTCTGCCTCCTTTAGGATTGATGATGAGAGATGGCTTTGTCGATATGACCATTCGTTTTGTTGAGTAAATCCTTGGCTGTTTTTTTGTCTGTGTTTGTTTGAAGCATGACGATGGCGGTTTTGACTTCTAAGTCTGCCGCTTCAAGGGTTTTCACAGCTTGTTCGTAGGAAGCGTTTGTCACATGTTGAAGGATGGTGATGGCGCGTTCTTTTAATTTATGATTGCTGACTTTTACATCAACCATCAGGTTTTCATATACTTTACCTTGTCTGATCATGACAGAGGTGGAAAGCATATTTAAAATCATTTTATGAGCGGATGCGGCTTTCATTCGTGTTGACCCAGTGATGGCTTCTGGTCCTACAATGACTTCAATGGCGCAGTCTGCCAGCTCGCTAATTTCTGCTTGTTCATTGCAGCTGAGGGCTACTGTTTTTGCGCCGATGAATTTAGCGTAGTTTAAAGCGCCGATGATGTAGGGTGTCCTGCCGCTGGCGGCGATACCGACGACCGTATCTTTTGATGTCAGATGAATGTGTACTAAATCCTGTTTGCCGGCTTCTTCACTGTCTTCCACATCTTCGGCAGCATGTGAAAAAGCAGCGTCTCCGCCTGCCATGATGCCGACAATCACATCAGGTGAGACGCTATAGGTAGGGGGACATTCAACAGCATCCATCACGCCAAGTCTGCCGCTTGTCCCGGCCCCTAAATAAACGAGTCTGCCTCCATTTGAGATGGATTGATAGGCGAAGTCACTTGCTGTTTTGACATGTGGTAGTACACGGTTGACTGCTTGAGCGACCTTCATATCTTCTTCATTAATCATTTGGAGCATTTCGAGTGGATCTGCTTGTGATATTCCCATTGTGTTAGGATTTCTTGATTCTGTTGTCAAAGAACGCAATTGAGATGGCTGCATGAGACATTCCTCCTTATTTCTTCATTTTCAGTATATTCAGTATGATATGAAATTTCAACATTATATTTAAATATTGAAATTATATTTCAATCAAAAAGTGGTGCTAATCAAAGGTAAATAGTTAGAAAATAAAAAAAATAAAAATCCCCTTTACAAAAGGGGGACAACCTGTATATAATAACTTTTGTCAGCTTCACGGAAACAGCAAACTTGACAAACTGGCCCGTTGGTCAAGCGGTTAAGACACCGCCCTTTCACGGCGGTAACACGGGTTCGAATCCCGTACGGGTCACCATGATGTGGAGGATTAGCTCAGCTGGGAGAGCATCTGCCTTACAAGCAGAGGGTCGGCGGTTCGAGCCCGTCATCCTCCACCATATGCCGGTGTAGCTCAACTGGTAGAGCAACTGACTTGTAATCAGTAGGTTGGGGGTTCAAGTCCTCTTGCCGGCACTGTTTTTTCTTTATCAATTCCATATGTGGAGGGGTAGCGAAGTGGCTAAACGCGGCGGACTGTAAATCCGCTCCCTCCGGGTTCGGCGGTTCGAATCCGCCCCCCTCCACCATTTTTGGGCTATAGCCAAGCGGTAAGGCAACGGACTTTGACTCCGTCATGCGTTGGTTCGAATCCAGCTAGCCCAGTTAAGACACCTTTTTCAAAAAGGTGTCTTTTTTTATGTTGGCAGACGGAATGTATAACTATTCAAAATATTGTTGAGTTGAGTCAGAAGGCATCGAGAAAGTAAAATATAAGCATGAACGGAAAGGGGATGTACATATGGGAGATCAAAAGAAGGTCACGATTGTCGGAGTTCCGATGGATTTGGGTCAAATGAGAAGGGGCGTCGATATGGGACCGAGTGCGATTCGGTGTGCAGGTGTAAAAGAAAAATTGGAATCGCTTTCATTTGATGTGGAGGATCTCGGCGATATTTTGGTTGAACAAAGAGATGATGAGAAAGGTTTATATACAAGTGAAAAGCTAAAAAATTTAACGGAGAATGCTGGTGCGAATCAGCTGCTAGCTGAGAAGGTTGACAGTATTGTGCAATCAGGCTCATTCCCGCTCATTTTAGGCGGTGATCACAGCATTGCGATAGGAACACTTGCGGGGGTAGCCAAGCATTATGAAAACTTAGGTGCCATTTGGTATGATGCACACGGTGATTTAAATACAGAGGAAACCTCTCCTTCTGGAAATATACATGGTATGCCGCTTGCAGTCAGTATCGGCCTTGGGCATGCTGATTTAACGAACATTGGTGGTTATTCCCCTAAATTGAAGCCTGAGAATGTTGTTATAATTGGTGCTCGATCCTTAGATGAAGGAGAGCGGGCATTGATTAGAGAGAAAGGCATTAAAGTGTATACGATGCATGAAATAGATCGTTTAGGGATGACAAGGGTGATGGAGGAAGCCATTTCATATTTAAAGGAAAGAACAGATGGTGTCCACCTGTCACTTGATTTAGATGGACTAGATCCAGCGGAGTGCCCTGGTGTAGGAACTCCTGTGGCGGGCGGCATTAGTTACCGGGAGAGTCATCTTGCCATGGAGCTTTTAGAGGAAGCGGGTATTTTGACTTCAGCTGAATTTGTTGAGGTGAATCCGGTTTTGGATGAAAAAAATAAAACAGCCGAGGCAGCTGTTGCGTTGATTGGTTCGTTAATGGGCGAAAAGCTATTGTAGAGCGGGACTTGTTCCCGTTCTTTTTTGTTTTGGAGAAATTTAAGGATATATTAAGGTTTTTACCGGTGGATATGCGTAACACGCTGTCAAAAATTTGTTACACTATTTTTTAGAGGAGAATGAAACCTTTTGGAAAGAGATTCGTATACATAAAGACCGGTGAAGGCAGAGGTTGAATATACTATGGACACAATGATTAAAAAGAGAATTAAGCAAGTGAAAAAAGGCGACCAGAACGCATTTGCAGACATCGTAGACCTGTATAAAGACAAAATTTATCAGCTGTGCTACCGTATGCTTGGGAATGCACACGAAGCAGAGGATATTGCACAGGAGGCGTTTATTCGTGCCTATGTGAATATTGAAAGCTTTGATGTAAATCGTAAGTTTTCTACGTGGCTGTACCGCATTGCAACCAACCTGACCATCGACCGTATTCGCAAAAAAAAGCCGGATTATTATTTAGATGCAGAGGTGGCAGGAACAGAAGGACTGAATATGTATTCTCAAATTGCTGCTGATGGCATTTTGCCAGAGGAAGAGGTGGTGTCTCTTGAATTATCGAGTACCATTCAGCAAAAAATTCTAAGATTACCCGATAAATATCGTTCGGTCATCGTATTAAAGTATATTGATGAACTCTCGTTAAAAGAAATTAGCGAGATTCTGAATATACCCGTTGGTACGGTAAAAACGAGAATACACAGGGGTAGAGAGGCTCTCCGGAAACAGTTGAGAGACCTTTGAGTGAGGTGATTTTGATGAGCTGTCAGGAAAAAATCGTCCTGCTTATGCATCAGTATTTAGACGGGGACATTGAGCCCCAAGACGAAAAAGAATTAAAGAGCCATCTGCAATCGTGTGAGGAGTGCCGTACTCATTTTCAACAAATTGAGAAATCCATCGCGCTTGTGCAGAGTACATCTCATATAGAAGCACCAACTGATTTCACTGCAAAGGTGATGGCAGGTCTTCCAAAGGAAAAAAAGCGTGTGTCGGTTCAAAGATGGATCAAAGCTCATCCGCTGATGGTGGCCGCTGCCCTCTTTCTCATTTTGATGGGAGGCAGTCTGTTTACAAGCTGGAATACCGATCATAATTTCAGTGTGTCGAAGCAGCCGAATCTCGTCGTTGTAAATGATACAGTGACCGTACCTAAAGGGGAAACCGTAAAAGGTGATGTCACTGTTAAAAATGGCAAGCTGATTGTAGAAGGCAAGGTTGATGGAAATGTCACCGTCGTCAATGGGGAACAGCTGACTGCTTCTGCCGGACAAGTCACTGGTCAAATTAATGAAATTAATGAAGTGTTTGATTGGATTTGGTACAAAATGAAATCTACAGCACAAAATGTGATGCGGGTCATTGGACCAGAGGAGCAAAAGTAATCATACGGGTCGAGAGCAGTCTCTTTAGGGGCTGCTCTTTTTCTATATTATAGGTCAGAATCTATGCAAATTAGCACGCCAGCCATATATGGCAACTGTTTTCCTTGCTGAAACAAAATGTGGTATAATAGCCACGCTATGTATTTACACATAGGTTCTTTTTTTATCAAAAATGCATCAAACGAAGATTAACTGAAAATTCTGGAGGACGAGGAAATGGCTTTAGGGGATATTCCTTTTTTGCAGTACCTCGGTAATGCTGTTGATATTCTCGTTGTTTGGTATGTGATATATAAATTAATGATGGTCATCCGCGGAACAAAAGCGGTTCAGCTTTTAAAGGGAATTGTGGTCATTGTTCTTGTCAGGATGGGAAGTGCGTATCTCGGTCTTAACACACTTCAATGGCTGATGGATCAAGCGATTACGTGGGGATTCCTTGCGATCATTATTATTTTTCAGCCAGAGCTAAGGAGAGCGCTTGAGCAGCTTGGGCGCGGCCGTTTCTTCTCAAGAAGCGGGACACCTATAGAGGAACAGCAGCAGAAAACGATCGAGGCAATTACAAAAGCAATTAAATATATGGCAAAACGCAGAATCGGCGCGCTGCTGACAATTGAGCGTGATACTGGGATGAATGATTACATAGAGACTGGAATTCCTTTGAATGCAAAGGTGAGTTCAGAGCTGCTCATTAATATTTTCATTCCAAATACACCGCTTCATGACGGTGCTGTCATTATGAAGCGTGATGAGATTGCAGCTGCGGCTTGTTATTTACCGCTGTCAGAAAGTCCTTTTATCTCTAAGGAACTGGGGACGCGTCACCGGGCGGCAGTCGGAATTAGTGAAGTGACAGACAGCTTAACCGTCATCGTTTCTGAGGAGACAGGCGGCATTTCTGTCGCAAGAAATGGTGATCTCCACCGAGAATTGACAGAAGAAGCGCTTGAAGAAATGCTGATTGCTGAATTTAGTAAGAACAGCAAAGATGCTTCCTCGACCAAATGGTATTGGAGGGGCAAGAAAAATGGATAAGATTTTGAATAATCGCTGGGCCGTAAAGCTTCTTGCATTGGTCTTCGCTTTATTGCTGTATGGTGCAGTCAATTCAGCGCAAGCGCCCACGCCGAAAAAAATCGGTGAATCCTTTTTCCCAACATCGACGACAGATGAAGCAACTTTAACCGACATTCCTGTTAAGGCGTATTATGATGACGAGAAGTACGTCGTTACTGGTGTGCCGCAAACAGTCAATGTGACGATTAAAGGGTCAACGAGTGCTGTGAAAACAGCAAGACAAACAAAGAACTTCGAAATATATGCAGATATGCAGAATTTATCGACAGGTACCCATAAAGTGGAGCTGAAGGCAAGAGATGTATCAAAAGGGCTCACACTATCGATCAACCCATCTGTGACGACGGTGACGATACAAGAAAAAACAACAGCAGAATTTCCTGTTGAAACTGAATTTTATAATCAAAATAAAATCAAAGATGGCTATTCACCTGAACAGCCTATTGTGAATCCGAAAAAGGTCACAGTCACTGGCTCAAAGGACGTGATCGACAAAATTTCTGTCATTAAAGCATTTGTGAACCTAGAGGATGTCGATCAGCAAATTGAAAAGGAAGCGAGGCTCACTGTGTATGATAGCAGCGGGAACGAGCTGCCAGTCGAATTGAGTCCCTCTGTGGTGAATATTACAGTTCCCATCTCAAGTCCAAGCAAAAAGGTTCCGTTTAAAATAGAGCGGACTGGCAGCTTACCTGACGGGATCAGTATCTCAAGCATTGAGACAAGCCCGAGTGAGGTCACGGTGTACGGCTCTCAAAAAGTGCTGGATTCGCTTGATTTTATTGATGGCGTCAAGCTGGACCTAAGCAAGATCAAAGATGATACGGAGATTGATGCCGACATTCCCCTGCCAGATGGTGTGAAAAAGGTATCGCCCGAAACGGTTAAAATCAAGGTGAAGGTTGCAACAGCTCAAGAAAAAAAGATCGATAATGTACCGATTTCTGTCGTGGGTCTGAGCAAGGATCTCACCTCCGATTTTGTGAGCCCATCTTCTGGACGGCTCTCGTTAACAGCAAAGGGATCAAAAAGTGCGATTGATAAACTAAAGGCTTCAGATCTTGAAGCCTATATCAATGTCGGGGACTTGAACGAAGGAACACATGAGGTCACCATTCAAGTGAACGGTCCTCAAAATGTGACGTGGACATTATCGAGATCAAAGGTCAAAGTGAAACTGACTTCTACTGAGACAGAAGATCAGCCAGCGTCTACGAATGATCGCAAGGATCCATCTTCTGATGACGATGATCAGGATGAGAAGAGTAAAGAAGAATCCACGCAAGATAAAGCAAAGAAAGAATCAAGTCAGAGACAGCGGATCAAAGAAGATAAAAAAGAGGACGAAGCGTCCTCTTGAATGGTAAAAAAGGAGCGATTGAAACATGGGCAAGTACTTTGGAACTGATGGTGTAAGGGGTGTGGCGAATAGCGAATTAACGCCAGAGCTCGCATTTAAAATTGGGAGATTTGGCGGCTATGTGCTCACGAAGGATAAAGAACGTCCAAAGGTACTCGTTGGACGAGACACACGTGTATCCGGTCATATGCTAGAAGGAGCGCTCGTTGCAGGCTTACTTTCAATTGGCGCTGAAGTGATGCGTCTAGGTGTGATCTCAACACCTGGTGTGTCTTATTTAACGAAGGCAATGGACGCAGAAGCGGGTGTCATGATCTCTGCTTCTCACAACCCAGTTCAAGACAACGGAATTAAATTCTTCGGCGGTGACGGCTTTAAGCTGTCTGATGAACAGGAGAATGAAATTGAGCAGCTGATGGATCAGCCGGTCGATCAATTGCCACGCCCAGTTGGAGCGGATCTTGGAACGATGAATGACTACTTTGAAGGAGGTCAGAAATACTTGCAATTCTTGAAGCAGACAGCGGACGAGGATTTCACAGGTATTCACGTGGCGCTTGACTGTGCTCACGGTGCAACCTCTTCTCTAGCGACACATTTATTTGCGGATTTAGATGCTGATGTGTCCACAATGGGAACATCACCAAACGGATTGAATATCAATGATGGTGTCGGCTCAACTCATCCAGAGGCACTTTCTGCTTTTGTGAAGGAGAAGGGTGCAGATATTGGTCTGGCGTTTGATGGTGACGGAGACCGTTTAATTGCTGTCGATGAAAAAGGTGATATTGTAGACGGCGATCAAATTATGTACATATGTGCACGTTATTTGAAGGGTGAAGGCCGATTAAAGGATGACACCGTCGTGTCCACGGTCATGAGTAACCTAGGCTTCTATAAAGCGCTGGAGAAACAAGGCATTAAGAGCATCCAAACCGCTGTTGGTGACCGCTATGTGGTTGAAGCGATGAAAAAGGATGGCTATAATGTCGGCGGTGAACAATCAGGCCATTTGATTTTCCTTGATTACAATACGACAGGTGATGGCATGCTTTCTGCGATCATGCTTGTTAATACACTCAAAGCAACAGGAAAAACATTGTCAGAGCTTGCAGCTGAAATGGAAAAATTCCCGCAGCTTCTAGTGAATGTCAAAGTGTCTGATAAATATAAAGTTGAAGAAAATGAAAAAGTAAAAGCAGTGATTCAAGAGGTCGAAAAAGAGATGAATGGTGATGGCCGTATTCTTGTTCGTCCATCTGGAACAGAGCCGCTTGTACGCGTGATGGCAGAGGCGAAAACAAAAGAGCTGTGTGATGAATATGTGACTCGAATTACCGCTGTTGTGAAAGAGGAAATGGGTATCGAGTAATAGATGAAAGCAAATCGCTAGTAGCGGTTTGCTTTTTTTTGAATAAACGTCATAAATGGATGGATTTGTACGAATCTTATAAGCGAGGGCAATTTGCTGCCTTCATACATAGGAGAGCACATCAAAGGTAGAACATGACAAGCCTCATCGCATATAGTGAATGGAGGTCTCACTTTCTTGAGCGGGATCACCCGCTAAATTGTGATTGACGGAGGTCAGACCTTATAGTACAATCATCCTTGTGTTACTGGATTTTTATTCTATCAGGAAAGGCAGGGTAGATGTTCAGCAACTCTCTTATAATTATAGCGCCCGAACTAAGCGATCGGACGAAAGATGCTTAGTTGACGAGGATGGAGGTTATCGAATTTTCGGCGGATGCCTCCCGGCTGATCAAAAAAGAGATCACAGCCGTAAGTGTTTCTTTAAAGCAAAGAGGTGACTCTTTGTACAAAGGGAATACACATGATCTCCCAAATTAAACATGTAGAGAGGGACGAAGAAATGTCCCTTCTATTTTAGTAGGCTTTCTTTGTCCCTTTCACATGAACGGGAGGAAGAATATTTATGTGTGGAATCGTAGGTTATATTGGTCAGAATGATGCGAAGGAAATCTTATTAAAGGGTTTAGAGAAGCTTGAGTACCGCGGGTATGACTCAGCAGGTATCGCTGTGGCAAACGAAGAAGGCGTGCATGTGTTCAAAGAAAAAGGACGTATTGCTGAGCTTCGTGAAGTTGTTGATGCAAATGTAGCATCTTCAGCTGGAATCGGACATACACGCTGGGCAACACACGGTGTACCAAGCCATCTAAATGCGCATCCGCATCAAAGTGCTTCTGGCCGTTTTACGCTTGTTCATAACGGTGTCATCGAGAACTATGTACAATTGACACGCGAATATTTACAAGACGTCACACTAAAAAGCGACACAGATACAGAGGTTGTTGTTCAAGTTATCGAACAATTTGTGAACAGAGGTCTTGATACTGAGGAAGCTTTTCGTCAAACGCTTCTTCAACTAAAAGGCTCTTACGCAATTGCCCTTTTCGATAACGAAAACAAAGAAACAATCTATGTGGCGAAAAACAAAAGCCCATTATTGGTTGGTTTCGGAGAAGATTTCAACGTTGTAGCTTCTGACGCAATGGCGATGCTTCAAGTAACAAACGAATATGCGGAATTAATGGATAAAGAAATGGTCATTGTCACAAAAGACGAGGTGATCATCAAAAACCTTGACGGTGATATCATGACACGTCCTTCTTATATCGCTGAGCTAGATGCAAGCGACATCGAGAAAGGCACATATCCTCACTACATGTTAAAAGAAACGGATGAGCAGCCGCTTGTCATGCGCAAAATCATCCAAGAATATCAAGACGAAAACGGCAAGCTGTCAGTCGCTGGCGATATCGCAAGCGCAGTAGCAGAAGCAGACCGCATTTACATTGTGGCTTGCGGAACAAGCTACCATGCAGGACTTGTCGGTAAACAATATATTGAAGACTGGGCGAAAGTACCTGTAGAAGTCCATGTAGCAAGTGAATTCTCTTACAACATGCCGCTTCTATCGAAAAAGCCGTTGTTCATCTTCCTTTCTCAATCTGGAGAGACTGCGGACAGCCGTGCTGTACTTGTTCAAGTCAAAGAGCTTGGTCATAAAGCATTAACGATCACAAACGTACCAGGTTCAACGCTTTCTCGTGAAGCGGACTTCACATTGCTTCTTCATGCAGGACCAGAAATCGCAGTGGCTTCAACAAAAGCTTACACAGCGCAAATCGCTGTTCTTGCGATCCTTGCATCCGTTGCAGCTGAATTAAATGGTCAATCTCTTGACTTCGACCTTGTGAAAGAGCTTGGGATTGTAGCAAACGCAATGGAAGCTCTTGTCGATCAAAAGGATGAAATGGAACAAATCGCTCGTGACTTCTTCACAGTGACACGTAACGCATTCTTTATTGGAAGAGGACTTGATTACTATGTGTGCCTTGAAGGTTCACTAAAACTAAAAGAGATCTCTTACATCCAAGCAGAAGGATTTGCTGGCGGAGAACTCAAACACGGCACCATTGCTTTAATTGAAGAAGGCACACCGGTCATTGCCCTTGCAACGCAAGAGCACGTGAACCTCAGCATTCGCGGAAACGTCAAAGAAGTCGTGGCACGCGGAGCAAACCCATGTGTCATCTCACTGAAAGGCCTAGAAGACGAAGGTGACCGTTTCGTCCTTCCAGCTGTACACCCAGCACTTGCACCACTTGCATCTGTTGTCCCATTACAGCTAATCGCTTACTACGCAGCTCTTCACCGCGGGTGTGATGTGGATAAACCACGTAACCTTGCGAAGAGTGTGACGGTGGAGTAGGTTTAATTTTTATAATGAAACACCCCTTTGAGAATTTGTTAAAGGGGTGTTTTTTGTTTAGGTTACTATTATTTGCGAATAATCACCATTTTCAAAGCGTTTAAGGAGATTTTCAATCTTTTTTATGGATGTTAATGAGTAACTATAAACTCCAAGCTCTTTTATTAAACAGATGTTCTCTATTTTGTAAATTGGCACTTCCCAATTATGTGCTTTACGTTTTATTAAGTCACCTTTAATTAAATAAGTAAACGTATTTTGGGGAATCGAAGGCAAATCCCAAAAATCAAAATCAGCTATTCCTAATTTCTCTATTAGATTTTGTTCGTCATTAATACTATATTGTTGGCCGATATGATTAATTTTATCATGCTGTTCATATTCTAATAACAACTCCATAGTAGACATGAGTTTTAATACTTTTGATGATTCATCGCCATCTCCTAATTGCTTCATAAATCGCTTAATGGCAGGTTCAACATAGAATTGATTAAAATGATATGGTGTTAACTCTTCGAAAAGCCTATATAATATGCTTTCCCACTCACTGTTATAGATGTAGTATTCTCCAAATTCAGGATAAAATAGTTCAGATAATTTTTTTCCATTCTCCAGCTTTATTCGTTTGATTTTTTTTGAATTTTCACCCCATATTTCGGGGTAGATTTCTAGTAATTCATCATCATCAATGCTAAAACTTATACTCATCGAAAAGCAAGCGACGAATAATGGAATATTAATAAATCGTAACCACTGTTCATCCTCTAATATTAAATGTTCATACACAATATTTTTGAGTGGAGGGTTATCTGCTAAATGATCTCTATAAATGTTACTTTTTAAAAATTCCCTTTTTCGAAATAAAGGTTGTTCCCGATACATGAATGAACAAAATGAATCAATACAAAAGTCAATTAAATTTATTAATAATGTAGAATCACCTTGGGTTAAATAGGTTAACGTTTTCATATATAAGTCGGTTTCTCTCTCAGGTAGCATTGAACCGTCTTTTTCTAATGTTGCGATTAATAAATTCAAAGATTCTTTCGTATTTAGTAACTGATAGATGTAAACTGGTGAATTATTGTCTAATACGAGATTTAATTTATCTTTGACACCATTCGAAAGTTTGCTTTTTGATATAAGTTCGATAACTTCATCATTTTCTATTAATTCTTCTTCCTTTCCATACATCCAATCATATGCGTTATATTTTACTGTACTTACGTCATGTTCACTTAAATTATCAGTTGGCGAATGTCTGTTCATTATTGAATGGTCATTATTTATTCGTGTAGGTGAGCGTCCATATAAAAGCTCAATTTGTTTATCCATTTCTATTGAGTATTGAAGGCCATAAAAGTCACATAAATCAGGAATGCTATCAATTAACATATCTAATTCTACATCCATGCAGTATTCTTCTAAAAAATCCAACTCTGAAAAAATCAATTGTTTTATATTTTTTCTAATTTTTGAGTTAAAAGATTCATAAAATATTTCGTACTCCTTAGGAAATATTTCTCGAAAACGTTCCATCGCTTTATAATGAAACACACTAAAGGCGTTTTTGAAGTATTTATCTATTAATTTATATCCGTTAAAAGCCATTCCAATATTTGTGCAACTTACGATATAATCAGGTAAATTATGCAAATCATTATATTGATATTCTTTAGGGCCATTACTCCCCATATCAATACAGTACTGATTGATTTTATACTCTAAAAATTTATAAAGTCTCGGTTGTTTTTGATTTTGTGTTAGATAAATTCTAAGTAAATCAAAGAATCTATCTAAGCTTCCCTTTTCTTGTTCTAAAATATCAATATTCCATATATTATCGTTTTCTGAAAAACTAGTTGTATAATCATCATAATGTTCTATACAACTTTGTATGATCTGTTCACTAATGTTTGAACTACAAGAAGGTGATACATTCTTAAATAGAAACAATAATTGATTATAGAAGGAGCAGCAAGGCAGTAGTTTGGGAATCCATTGTTCACAATTCTCTTTCAAGAAGTCAAGCAGAAAATCTTGTGCTGATGGGTTTATAAAATATATAAAGATATCATCATACTCATCATCATAAACGGTCTTGATCATGGTTTCTTCAAGTTCTCTAAGACTCTCACTTAAATTCTTCGTGTGCGTTTCATTGAAATAATAATGTAAAGAATTTTTGTAGCAGACTTCTACATCCTCTTGTAATGAAGGTGTTGAAGTAATTAGTAGTAAAAAAGCTACAAACTTTGCTTCATTAGATAAATTATCAAAAATATCTCTCCAAAAATCACTTGGACAATCTAAATAATTTAACAATCGATTTAAGTAATCTTCTGGTGTTTCATAACTTTGAGGTTTTTGATCTAAAAATAGTGATAGTACCCTTGGATTATAATTGTCGTGATATACAATCTCATCTGTATAAAGATGCAAATAGTTAACATGCTCATAATTTAGTTTTGAGTAGTAGAGACGACTAAATAAAATACTTGCTTTTTCACTCTCGGAGTATGCTTCCAAGTTGCAAATTAAGGTATAGTTATCAAATACTTTTTTTAGTAAAGGACTTTTATGAATGAGTTGTTGAAGAATATATTCTCTTGTTGTAATAATTAATCTTGTATCATTAGGGAAATTTTCGATATCCTTTATTAACTTAGCTAAGCGTTCTTCTTCTTTTTTATTCTTTTCTTTTTCGAGGATACTTCCCCAGTAATCATCTAAAATAAAAACTTGTATTTGGTGTTCATCTAACATACTGTATATATCATCGATTGAGTATACCCATCTAAATCCGTTTAAATGATTTTGATACAAATGGGCTAAAGCTAGAATTTGAGCGATTGTTGTTTTTCCAACACCTGGTTCTCCGGAAAGTATGATAGTTCGGTTAATGTCCCAATTCGAAACTGCTGATCTATAGACTTTTGAAGGTATAAAAGTTTTTGCTGTTTTACAAGCATCTTTTAATCTATAGGCAGACTCTCTATAAATACGACTATGTAGATATTCTTTTAACAAGTGTTCAAGCACATTTGAATTTGGAATTAAAAGCTTTGGTTGATTAATTATCACTTTTCTGTAAGTCGGCTGTGAAAGGAGTCTGTTCAATTCAACCCTATCTAATATATCGTGTTCAGTCACATTGAATTCTTTAAATAATTCAACAATATCTTTCGTTTGTTGACGTGTTAACTCCATTGATATCCCTAAGATATAGCGATCTGGTTTTAATTTGCGAACTTTTTGTAGGTCTTGCTTTAAAGAATGTATTAAAGGCTTAAAAGATTGCTGAGCATAACGCTTTACTTGTATGACGGTTTCAGTTTTACCGTCTGTATAAAAACCATCAATGCCTTGATCTCGCCCCTCTTTAAAGGTTCTAAAGGGAACGTTCTCTCTTTGAGAGACTACATCACATACCAACACTTCAAACTCTAATGGTTGAAGTAATGCATGAAAATCGTAATTAGACAATTTTCATCTTCCTTTCACATGTTGATAACGAGTAATTATATCATAATTTATGTATATATGGTTATTATTGTAATGTTTATTTTGTAGCTAGATTCCTCATTACTAGATTGGACATAAAAGGTTAGGCAGATTAAAAACGTGAGGGTAACTATCTTCTAATGCATGGATAAAAGTACTTTAAGAAAGAAAAGGGGAATAACACATGACCAAACCTAAAATCTATACAATGAGCTTCGCAAAAGTCTATCCTCTCTACATCGCAAAGGCAGAGAGAAAAGGACGAACAAAGGCTGAAGTCGATACGATTATTTGTTGGTTAACAGGGTACAGTCCGGAAGAGCTGCAGGAACGGGTGGATCAACAGACAGATATTGAAAACTTCTTTGCCGAGGCCCCTGAGCTTCATCCTTCCCGCAGTTTAATCAAAGGAGTCATCTGTGGTGTTCGAGTAGAAGACATTGAGGAAGAAACCATGAAAAACATTCGGTATCTAGATAAGCTGATTGATGAGTTAGCGAAAGGAAAGACGATGGAAAAGATTTTGCGGGATTCGTTATGACCATCACAAGCAAGCCCAGTGAACTTACTTTCACTGGGCTTTTTTATATCTTATAGACCACTCGATCGATAAAAATAAAATCCATTTGAACGAATTCACTCTTCATGTCGTCAAAAGAAGTGATATCAAAACAAATTGGTTATGAAAAAGGAGTGGCGTGGATGGATATGAAGATGATTTTACCTCTCGTTTTGCTGCAAGCCATTTTAATGGTGATTGGTTTGTTTGATTTGCTGAAAAGAGATCCATCTAGGATCAGAGGAGAGGTGAAGTGGATTTGGGCTTTGGTGATTGTGTTTGTGGCGAGTGCCGGTCCTATTGCGTATTTCATTTTTGGTCGTAAACAATCTTAATAGGGGGGATTTGCTTGAATATGCTGGAGTGTCAAGGGCTGACGAAATCGTATGGTCGGCATGAAGTTTTAAAAAACGTTTCGTTTTCTGTTGGGGAGGTTGGTTGTGTAGGATTTTTAGGAGCCAATGGAGCGGGGAAGACAACGACGATTCGGATTCTGACGGGGCTTGCTCGTCCTACGTCTGGCGTCGTGAAGGTGGCGGGTATGGATGTGATAAAGGACATGGATGACATCAGTCATGTGATTGGATATTGTCCGCAGCAGCCTGCATTTTATCAGGATATGACAGGTCAGGAGTGGATGCATTGGGTTGGCGGGTTATTTCAATTAGAGGAAAAAGTCATTCGCTCCAAAACTGAGGAGCTGCTGAAGCTTTGCCGTGTGTATGAGGCGAAGGATCGTGCCATAGGCAGCTACAGCGGAGGCATGAAGCAGAGGCTCGCCATTGCACAGGCGCTTATCAATAGCCCGAAGGTTCTTATTTTGGATGAGCCTGTGTCTGCACTTGATCCAATGGGAAGAAAAGACGTCCTGACTTTGATTGAGCGTTTAAAGCATGAGATGCTGATCTTTATGTCGACCCATATTTTAGATGACATTGAAAGAGTGGCGGATCATATTATCATGATCAACAGCGGGAAAATTGAAATGTCCTCTTCGATGAAACAGATCAAAGAAGACTATATCCAGCCAGTGATTGAATTTCAATTAGAACAAAAGAATACGAAATTAGTGGCTTTATTAAAAGAGCAGGATTGGATGGAGGAATGCATTGAGGCAGGGGACGGTTATCAGGTGCGAGTGAACGATCAACAAATGGCGTTGAAGGAGCTGCCTGGTCTCATCTCTGAAACTGGCGGTGTTCTCCTCCATTATCGACTATCTAAGCTGACGCTTGAAGATATTTTCATGAAGGTTGTGAATGCATGATGATGCTGAAAAAGGAATTTAGGGAGTTATTCACTAGTTATAAAATTTTATTTGTGCCGATCATTTTTACGATTTTAATGATCACACAGCCTATTACGCTCAAAATGCTGCCGGATCTTTTATCGAAATCAGCTAATTTACCTGAAGGGTCCACATTTTATATACCAGAGCCTAGCGCTGGTGAGGCTTTAGCGAGTGCATTGAGTAAGTTCGATTCGCTTGGCGTTTTTATTCTCATTATGATCGTGATGGGGACGATTGCGGGAGAGCGTGCCTCTGGGGTGACGGCGATGATTATGGTGAAGCCGATCAGTCGAATGAGTTATTATGTCTCAAAAATATGCGCCTATGCTGGTTTGACCTTGTTTAGTTTGGTGGTGGCAGTGCTTGCCTCCGTTTATTATGTGGACATCCAATTTGGGCATGTGGATTGGGTCAATGTGGTAAAAGGAACACTTCTTTATTATCCAAATTTATTGCTGATTGTGGTATCGACCATTTGTGCTTCGGCGTTCTTTCAACGTTCTGTCACAGCCGGCGGTGTATCGCTTGTGATCAACCTTATTCTATTTACCGTTCCTTCATTTTATGAGGATACATTAGGGAAGTTTGCGCCTAAAGGCGTGACAAGTGCGGCAGAGGAGATGATTCATAGAGGGACTTATTCGGATCAGACTCTTACAAGCTTTCTAGGTGTATCGGTATTGATTGTTATCTTTTTTCTCATTGGATGGTTTCTTTTTAGAAAACAAGAATTATAGGTTGCTGTTGCGATTGCTTCTTCAGGTTTACTATGAGCATAAAAATCTGAATACGGTAGAAAGTTTGATATGATGGATAAAAATTGACTGTATTTTCAGAAAAGGGGTTTTTATTCATGAGAACATCACGTAATCCTGAGACCATTCACCCGCCAGTCGCACCATATACCCATCAAATAGAGACAACTGGACCACAGCGGTGGTTAACCCTATCAGGTCAAGTGGGAATGGAGGCGGATGGAACAATCCCAGAGAGCCCGTTGGAGCAGCTCGAACTAGCGTTAGAGAATGTGAAACGAAACGTAGAAGCGGCAGATATGGCCGTGGAAGATATAACGAAACTAGTATTTTATCTCGTGGGAGAGTTCGATGCTGAGTGCGAATCATGGGGCAGTTCTTAGGTGATCATCTGCCTTGTATGACGATGATTTATGTAGTTGCCTTGGCTTCTCCTGCTTTGAAGGTAGAGGTGGATGCTTGGGCGTGTCAGGAGATGGGTTTGGGTGATGGGGCGGTTTGAGGGAATAACTGTTTAATAGATAAAGGATTAGGATACTGTCGCCTAATCTTTTTTTATTTTGTACATGATATATTTTCTTAATCCGTTGTACATAGAATAGATTACCTCATTCCTATTACCTTGTTATTCTCTATATGGTAATATTAGGGTAAGTGGTTAGTGGGTCTAATGACATTCGCTTTTCATCTTATAACACACCATAGATAAGCATACATCACTCTAATAGTAAGGGAGAGATTTGATGCCATTCATGGAGGTTCAGAATATAAGCAAACGATACAGTAATGGTGATGGGATAGAGGGCCTGTCATTTTCCATAGAAGCAGGAGAAGTTGTGGCGCTGCTTGGGCCGAATGGCGCCGGGAAGACGACAACGATTCGGTGTTTAACGGGTCTATATAAACCAGATGGAGGGGAAATTCTCATTGAGGGTTTCCCGCCTGGTCATTCCCATGTCCAAAAACAAGTAGCTCTTATTCCTGATCAGCCGTATTTGTATCCAGACTTAACGGCTGCTGAACATGTTCAGTTCCGTGCTCGTGGATATCATAAAGGCTTAAAACAGATCAAGGAAAAGGTATATGGAGCGTTGAAAGAAGTACATATGGAAAAAAAGATGAACGAACTGTGCGGAAGGCTGTCAAGAGGTCAAAAGCAGCGTGTCGTCTTAGCAGGGGCCATTGTTCAAGATGCCTCCCTTTTTATATTAGATGAACCGACTGTTGGGTTAGATATTGCGTCAAAACAGTGGCTGTCGGATTGGCTGAGACAAAAAAGCAGTCAAGGTGGGTCGGTCTTTGTGTCGACTCATAGTCTGGAGTTCGTTCTCGATACGGCCAGCAGGGTGGTATTGATTCGAGACGGTGCCATCATGAAGAATATGGATGTTCCTCAATTAAAGGAAGAACAGATTGAGTGGAGGGCAGAAGTCATTCAACTTCTGGGGGAGTGGTCAAGTGAATAACACACTCTCCCTTTTATGGATGAAATCTCAAAGGCGCTTGATCAGTAAAAATCAAGAAAAGAAAATGCCTTTTGTGATCTTACTTCTTTTCATTGCGGCAATTGGTTTTCAGCTAAGCGCAGTTTCAAGTATGGGTGATTGGAATACGGTTGCAGCTGGATGGATCATTGTCAGTTTGTTTGTTCTCTATACGGGGTTTGGCTTGTTTACAAATCGACTCCCTAGTCAAATGAACGATATCATTTGGTTATATGGAAATGGCGCTTCTCTATGGACAGTTGTCATCAGTGTATGGTTGTATCACATTTTTTGGCGAGGGGCTCTTCTCATTGTCTCTGCTGTGGCTGCGGATCTTCTTCTGTTTTTTATGACGCAGCAGTACCCGTTTCTGCTTGGAAAATCACTCATCCTGACAGGGCTGTTATGTTTGATCGAAACTTGGATGATTGCGATGTCTTGTGCTAGAACCATTCGAGTATACAAGCGCCTGCTCTTACTCGGTTTTGTATTGATGTTTGGCTTCTTTGCACTGCTTGTTTTGAATCAATTCATGATGAAACAGCCCTTCTTGATGAACATTGCTGATTCTTTGATGTTTCAAGCTGGACGTATGTTCGAAGAGTTCTCCATTCTTTCTTTCTTCATCTTTATTGGAGTAATGTTCCTATCTTTCCTGATGATGTACAAGGCTAGTCATCGTTTAGAGATGAAGGAGTCTTTAGTCAAGGAGGCAGTATTTTGGGAAGAATTTGAGGGGAAACATATTCAATCAAGTCCAATCGTTCAAAAAAAGGGCAAGACGTGGTGGGGGCTTCCGTCATTAACGGGCAGCTGGGCTTTTCTTTGGATTGAATTATTGCTGCTAAAAAAGTATGCGACCTTCCATTTGTTATCTACCATGCTGTTAATTGGTACTTACTATGTCGTCCTTACTTATTTTTCAGATTGGCTGAATCTATTCTTAATCGTCATCGCTGCATCCGTTCTTTTTAGTTCATATTATGCGGGGATTGTAAGACACGCACAAACAGGAGTGCTCTATCTTTTTCCAGGCGCTTTATATCAAAAAATCATTCTGTTAGAAGTGTTTCAAACCTTTTGGCTGTATGCGTTCTACTTGATTTCACTTTATTTGGTTGAGATTCAGGATGTATTGTATTGGACCTTATTTGGTGGAGGAGTTTATATATGGTTTTTGGTCATACGGCTCTTTGCCTTTATGCAGCCTCTGAGACGAGAAAAGAGTTTTGCTTTGGCCGCCTATTATCGATCATTGCTATTTGCGTCTGTGATCAGTGCTGTGGTCATTATTAGCATTCATCTGTTCACTGATGGCTTGTTGACAGCAATTGTATCCCTAGTGGCTGGAGCTGTATTTTATGTGCTTTGTTATCGATACCGTGCGGTTCATTAAAAAGAGGAGTTGATTGTCAATGAAACCAGAAAATAAGCTGTCTCAATCAGTTCAACAATTGGCAAATACAAATGAAGTAACGATCATTCAAGCAATAGGGGAATTGAGAAAGTTCGGAAAAGATGCAGTGCCCGTCCTTGTTGAGGCTTTAAAAGAAAGAGGATCTCTGCGGAACATTGCAGCAGCTGTACTTGGTGAATTTGGAGCAGATGCGGGAGAAGCAGCTGAGCCGCTAGCCCAGCTATTAGAAAGTGACGAAGAGGATACAAGAATGGCCGCTGCCATGTCACTCATGAGGATTGGACAGCCCAGCTTGCCATTCCTTCTGGCACTGGCTAAACGTTATGAGGGACCTACTTGTTTCTGGGCATCATGGTGTATCTCTTGGATTGATCCATCAAAAATTGAAAAAAACATGTACGAGTGCTTAAAACAAGAACAAGAAAATCCAACAGGCAGCGTCACTCCTTTTGCTGCAGAGGAAGCATTAGGGAAAATTATCGCTTTTCAGCTAAAGGAAAAGGAGGATGAATAGTGGAAAAGCAAAAACTCAATTGGCCTGAGCACCTTCCGTGGATTCATCCTTCAGATCAAAGGAAAAGTTAGAAAAACATTCAATTGGTTAGTAAGTGTAAGGGAGGAGAGAGTGTTGTTTCTATCAAACAAAGAATTAAAAAGAAACGCGGTTTTTTTCGCAGGGATTGGAGCGGTTTTGTTGATTTTAATGATATTGAAATGGTTTCCGATTCCTGCAGACTGGGAGCTGATGTTGATTTTTTTTGATTGGGGATTTTGTTTTATTTGAAACGTGTGATGCGGAAAGAAGAAAATCATCATTCATAATTCATCAGTAAGATACCTAGAATGTATATTCTAGGTTTTTTTATTAAATTTACCTTAAAACGCATGTTTTTACATGGGTGTAGAGACCAATTTTTTGAAAGTGTGGTAGGATAAATATGCTTTTATATTTTCCGAAGGAGCTGTCGTGTTGAAGGGATCTAGGGTTGAGTTCATTGATAGTTTGCGTGGTTTTAGTTTATTAGGTATTTTGATCGTGAATATGCTTAATTTTCAATATGATTATGATTTTGAGAAAATGTTTGATTCGAGTTTTTGGGGGCAGGAATTCGGAGTTTATCTGACGGAAATTTTGTTCCAAGGGTCGTTTTATCCGATATTCTCTTTTTTGTTTGGGTATTCTTTTATCAAGCTGATTGAATCAACGAAAGCCAAGGGACTAAATACGAATGCCATTGTCGTTCGCCGGGGCTTTGGTCTTATTGTGCTTGGGATGCTGCATTACATCTTTATTTGGAATGGTGACATTCTTCTTTATTATGGAGCTTGTACGTTTTTCTTGATGATGTTTTTGAGCAGCCGAATCAAAACAATGCTTATTTGGTCGGGTGTGTTAGGGGCGTTGTCTTTAGTCGTTGTGCCATATATGATGAACTTTGTTTATGGGAATGATGATTTTTTAACCGATGTGTATGCGAAGGGTGCATATGGAGATATTTTGCTCAGCCGGATTACGGTTGAAGACGATATGTTGATTGTGACCATTATTCTGGCGATCGTGACCATTACGCTTATGCCGATACTAGGGTTTCTTTTCGGTACGATGATGGTGGGTCCGTTCGCATTGCTTGGCATGGTGATTGGTAAACGAGGACATCTGACAGAAGAAGATCGAGGAATGGCCTATCGCAAAGGCTGGGTATGGATGATTGTCGTCGGGCTTGCGCTAAAATGTGCGACGTTCATTGATGCGCCTTGGAGTGAATTCGTTATGATTCTCGGTGGCTATGTGCTGGCGATCGGGTATATTCAAGCGTTTATTGTTTTTTACTATTCGAAAGCAGCTCAAGGCCTCAAACGTCTGCTTGCAGGACTTGGCCGTTTGTCCCTATCAAATTATTTGGCGCAGTCGATCATTTGTACAACAATTTTCTATTCTTATGGACTTGGTCTATTTGGACAGATGGGGTCAATGTTTGGACTGCTGCTCGCTGTCGGACTGTACACAGCACAGCTGTTCATCAGCTATCTCTATTTGAAAAAATGGAGAAGAGGTCCGGTGGAGTGGATGATGGGAAAATGGGTGTATTGGAGATGAATTTTGTTGGGGAAGGCCGCATAGCTGAAGAGCTGTGCGGTTTTTTTTAGTTGAGTTGCAATCAAAAAATGGTTGATTATTCTTTCAGTGTGTATATAATGTGTATATAGTGTATATACAATATTTCGTTCCAAACACCAGTACAGAAAAAAGAGGTTTTTATATGCAGATTACGATTTCAAACCACTCTAAGGAGCCCATTTATGAGCAAATTACGAATCAAATCAAATCGATGATTTTAACGGGGGAGCTGGCGGAAGGCTCGGCACTGCCGTCTATTCGAAAGCTGGCGAAGGATTTGCAAATTAGCGTCATCACAACAAAGCGAGCATATGAAGAGTTAGAGAAGGCAGGATTTATTTATTCGATTGTAGGCAAGGGATCATTTGTTGCGGAACAAAACCTAGAGGTCATGAGAGAGAAAAAATTGAAGGTGATTGAGGATCAGCTTGGAGCGGTTGTCACAAACGGCAAGGAATTAGGCTTATCTTTTGATGAATTGCAGCAGTTATTAAAGTTCTTGTATAAGGAGTGAGATGAGTGGAGCATGTGATTGAATTCAAAGGAGTATCAAAACGATTCAAGGACTTTTCTGTTCAGAATCTTGATTTACAGGTCAAAAAAGGCTTTGTTACAGGGTTTATTGGGGAAAATGGAGCCGGTAAGTCGACCACCATTAAAATGATCATGAATTTGTTAAAACCAGATTCAGGTGAGGTCAAGATTTTCGGATTAGATTATCACACCCATGAAAAAGAGATTAAGGAACGAATCGGCTTTGTTTACGATGCCAACGTTTTTTTCCCAGGTTTGAATTTAAAAGACATTAAACGGATTGTGGCACCTGCTTATAAACGCTGGGATGACCGTCTTTTCCATCAATATATTGAACAGTTTGGCCTGCCCCTGCATAAAGCAATCAAAACATTCTCAAAAGGGATGCAGATGAAGGCGTCACTTGCGATTGCGCTATCACATCATGCAGAGCTGATTATCATGGATGAGCCAACAGCCGGTTTAGACCCAGTTTTTAGAAGAGAGCTGTTAGGAACGTTACAAGAGTTAATGATTGATGAGAACCGGACCATATTTTTCTCAACACATATGACAACAGATTTAGACCGGATTGCGGATTATATTGCGTTTATACAAAATGGACAATTGGTCTTTCAACAGTCGGTTCATGATGTAGCGGAGAATTATGCGCTGGTGAAAGGAAACCTGGATTTATTGGATCGAGACACAGAAAAGGCTTTTGTCCATATTCAGCGTACAGCAGCAGGGTTTGAAGCATTAACAGATCGGATCGGTGAAGTGAATCATATTTTTGGAGACGCTGTTGTGATCGAACCGGCGTCGCTTGAGGATATCATGTTTTATTTGAAAGGCGGGGTGGCGCATGTTTCATTTAATTAAGCGTGATGTGATTTTGCAGAAAAAGCAGCTGATTATTTTCCTTCCGTTTATCTTATTTTTTATTCTCATGGATGCGCATCCGGCATTGACGTTTCTAGTCGCTAGTTTCTTCATTCCTTTTAACACATATGCGTACGACGAGAAGGCAGAAACGAATATTCTATTAAACTCTTTGCCTTATACACGTAAAGAAATTATCGCATCACGTTATCTTGGTGCCGTTTTCTATATGATTATCGCAATCGGGCTGACAAGTGCTGCTTTATTTGTTTTTGGGAAGCTGTTTTCGCTGACGGATATTGCGATTGGCAGCGGGCTGTTTTTATTGTTTGCGGCGTGTACGTTTCCATTGTTTTATATCTTGAAGCCTGGCTATATCACAACGGCAGTGATTATTGGCTTTATCCTTTTATCTGGTATAGGACCGCCATTTGTTGCCTATTTAGCGGAGCAATTCAGTGGGATCACAGATTTTATCATGAAATTATCGATACCTATTTTATATACTGGGTCAGCTGTGCTGATTATGCTTATCTACCTGCTGTCTTGGGGGCTTTCTACTGCTATTTATCAGAGGAAAGTGTTCTAGGAAAAATAGCTGAATCTATTCAAAGTAGATCATGACCGCAATTATGATCAAGTAGAGGTGAGCGAGATGATGTATAGTCTGTCACGCAAGAGGCGATTTTCTATTTTGAGTCGCATTTGATGGATGAGCTGTATTAAGGCAGGTGCCTGAAATAGTGGGGAATTCTCATTTTCATTTCAATATGCGATTGTTTTAGATATCCCTTCTCACAGTGAATCCATTCATTTTGGTGTCTTGCTCAGCGGCAAGGGAACGGTATGGGCAGATGGGTTTCGATTTGAGGAAGTGAATGAGAAGACACCTACAACCAATATGGTGGAGGATTCTGCATTGCCAGATGTTCCAGTGAATTTACAGTTTGAGCTTGAGGAGACCGTGTGAGCGGTCTTTTTTATTTATTTTATATAAAGAACCTATATTGACAGTTTATCATGAAGTAGATTAAAATACATACCGACGGTCGGTATTTAAGAGGAGGCGTTTCATTTGGCCAGAAATAAGTATCCAGAAAAGACAATCCAGCAAATTTTAGATGTGTCGACGAAGCTGTTTCAGGAAAAAGGATTTGAAAAGACGAGTTTGCAGGATATCATCCATGAATTGAACATGTCTAAGGGTGCTATTTATCATCATTTCAAATCGAAGGAAGAAATATTACGTGCCGTGATGGATCGGCAATTTCGTCATGCGACAGAGAAGCTTGAAGATCTGATTGAGCATACAGAGGCAGTTCATGCAAAAGAGAAGCTGCAGCTTATTTTAGAGAAGCTTGTGGCAGATCCACAGTCTCACTCAATTGATGGAATCTTAGTTGATCAGATCAAAAACCCGCAGTTTGTGGTGGAAGGGATGAAGGCAGGAGTAAATCAGGATGCGCTTAAAATTAAAAGGCTCATTCTAGAAGGAATTGATGATGGTTCGATGAAGACTGCTTTTCCTGGTGAAGTGGCAGAAGTGTTTATGCTTCTCGTGAATATATGGCTGAATCCAACACTATTTGCTCGTGATCAACAGGAAACTAGTCAGCGTTTGCTGTTTTTACAACAGATGATGAAAGGGCTTGGAGTGGATGTAGTGAGTGATCTATTTATTCAAAAGGTCACAGCGCATTATGCTGGAATTGGTGGATATGATCAGCCTGGAACCTAAATGGTCAGATAAGAGACAAAAAGAAAAATTCATTTCATAGGAGGATGCCTTATGCTTCACTACATAAAACTTGAGCTAAGAAAAAGCCATATGAAACATTATATTCAAGCTAGTATGATTGCAAGCATTGTACTGCTGGTGTTTATTTATTTTGTCGCGTTTGTTGCACAGGTTGAACAGGAAATAGGTTTTCAGCAATATCCGAATATCTATTTGTTGACCAGTATAGTATGGATGATCTTTTTTTCGATCGTCACAGCCTTGATGTATTGTCGAGTGATGGTGACTGCATTGAAAGAGCATGAACCTCATTCATCAAGTCTGAAAGCATCACTCCTTTCGAGAATGGTCTGGATGCTGTGCTTTTCTACGATTGCAATGCTGTGTAGCATCATTCCCTCATTTGTTGTGTTTAGTGTCACTGAATCGTTCTTCCCCCTTGTTCAGGATGCGCTGACAGCTGATGTGATGTTCACTGTGATCAAAACGTACCTAGTGTTTACTTGTTGTATCAACGGTATTGGCATGATTGCGATGAGAGTGGGGTTAATGAAGAAATCTACCTCCATGACCATTCTGACTGCGATTGTTCTATGTGCTGTTTTAGGAAACCTATTAATTGCTTTTTATGGAAATGATCAAATGAATTTCATTCTGTCAGGAGTCATGATCGCAGCCGTTCTCATTGTGATCTTGGAATTATGGGGCAGTATCATCCGGCTTCAAGGGAGATGAGCCGCGTTGAAAAAAGGAGGGAGACATTGTGGAGCATACGATTCAAATTGAAGAATCGGTCGTAGAATTATCGCTGGATTGGCTATTGGGAGAGGTGCGTATTCATCATCATGATCATCCTTATCTATTCATTCGTCAAACGACCAATCAAGCTTTTCCCAAACGCTATTTGCTGCATCATCAGGTAAGAGAAGGACGTTTAGTCATTCAAGATAGACGAAAAAGAATACTCAGCTTAGGGTTTCACCTTTATAAAACTGATGTAGATATTTATCTTCCTAAACAACAATTACAGTCCATATCTCTTCGTTGTAAAGGAGCAAATCTTCAGGCAGAGAGGCTGAAGGTGGAAAATGTCTCTTGTCATTTAACTTCTGGAAAGACGATGCTATCAGGTGAAATCAAGCATCTCCATTTAGAGACAGTAGGTGGACTTATTTCTAGTCGGCAGCTGGTCGCGCAGAGATTATTACTGCACGCCACATCGTCAAAGGTTGAGTTGACGGGTGCTTTTTTGGACGTTGATCTGCATGTAACAGGTAGAAGGATACAGATTCATTCTACAAACATGCTAGATTCACTTAAATCTACTTCAACAGGAGCAAATGTCAAAGTGGCGATACCGGAAAATGATGGGTTTACTTGTTATGTAAAGAAAAGATCCGGCGCTTTCCGGAATGACTTTTCTTGTCATCGAGAGAAGGAGAAAATGGTGCATAAAAATGGATTGCGATCCTTTGAGGTTGATATAAGAGGCGGTCAGTTCCTATTAAGTCATCAGATTTGAAATGACTTTCACCCTTTGATTCAATATATCAATATAAAACAATTTGAACATCTCTTTATGTCGGAATATTTTGATAATAGTGTTTCCCTCAAAAAAACAATTGTTTTTTAAGGGTAGATTTATTATGATAATATACAACGAAAGATTGATGTTTCTCAATCAGAATGAACATTCTGATTTTTATTTTTTATGTTGTTTGTTGATGAGGGGGGAAGAAAAGTGGCTCAAAAAGAATTAAAGAGAGGGTTAAGTGCCCGCCATATTCAAATGATCGCACTCGGCGGCACGATTGGTGTTGGCTTATTTATGGGGTCAGCCAAGGCCATTCAATGGACAGGTCCATCGGTTCTTCTAGCGTACGCAGTATGTGGTATCTTTATTTTTTTTATTATGCGTGCGATGGGAGAAATGTTATACGTTGAACCGAGTACAGGTTCATTTGCTACATTTGGTCATCAATATATTCATCCGCTTGCGGGGTATATGACAGCTTGGAGTAACTGGTTCCAGTGGGTCATTGTCGGGATGTCGGAAATTATTGCAGTAGGCGCTTATATGAAATATTGGTTCCCAGACCTGCCAGCGTGGATTCCAGGTTTAATCGCGATGATTATTTTGGGAGCGGCCAACTTGATTTCGGTTAAATCGTTCGGTGAGTTCGAATTTTGGTTTGCAATGATCAAGATTGTGACGATTATTTTGATGATCATTGCAGGTCTAGGCATTATTTTCTTTGGATTTGGAAATGGCGGGACGCCTATTGGCTTGTCTAATCTGTGGGCGCACGGCGGGTTCTTTACAGGTGGATTTACCGGATTCTTGTTTGCGTTGTCGCTTGTCATTGCTGCCTATCAGGGGGTAGAGCTGATTGGGATTACAGCAGGTGAAGCACAAAATCCAGAAAAGACGCTGACCAATGCCATCAAAAGTATCATCTGGCGTATTTTGATTTTCTATATCGGTGCGATCTTTGTCATTGTGACAGTGTATCCTTGGGATCAGCTGAATACCCTTGGCAGTCCATTTGTGGCGACGTTTGCGAAAATTGGGATTACAGCAGCTGCTGGTATTATTAACTTTGTCGTCATTACAGCAGCGATGTCAGGCTGTAATAGTGGGATTTTCAGTGCGGGACGTATGCTTTATACATTAGGTGTGAATGGACAGGCGCCTGCTTTCTTCACCAAAATTTCGAAGAATGGCGTGCCGTATTTTGGGACATTTGCTGTGCTGATTGGTCTAGCGATAGGAGTTGTCCTCAATTATGTTGCGCCACCAAACATTTTCGTCTATGTGTATAGTGCGAGTGTACTTCCTGGTATGGTGCCTTGGTTTGTGATTTTGATTAGTCATATCGGCTTTAGAAAAGCGAAGGGATCTGCTCTTGATCAACATCCATTCAAGATGCCGCTAGCGCCGTTTTCTAATTATTTAACAATCGGTTTCTTACTGATGGTGCTTGTGTTTATGCTTATTAATCAGGATACGCGTATTTCTCTGATTGTGGCAATTGGGTTCTTGATTGTAGTAGCGCTTAGCTTCTTTGTCTTTGGGATTGGGAAACGGAAACCGATCGAAACAGCTTCTTCTGATCAAACGGTAAAATAATCAAAGGCCTTGCGGGATGGACCGCAAGGCTTTTTTTGTTTAGAGTGAAGCTTTCACACGGTTAAAGACATCTGGAAAGTTGGTGAAAAGACCGGTGACGCCGTATTGCAGTAAACGGGTCATGTCTGCTTCGTTGTTTACCGTATATGGGTGGAGGAGGAGTCCGTGGCTTCTGACCTGCTGTACGTTTTCAGGTGTCAATGCTCTAAAGTTTGGCCCGACACCCACTGCATAAGATTTGATGAAGTCGAGTTGATCATCTGTGATGGACGTCATTTGGGTTCTGTCTAATAGCTGTACTTTTGGAAGGCGTGGAGCTAGTTTCTGTAGTTTTAGCAGGCTGTCTTGACTAAAGGACTGGATGATGACCTGCCCTTTTCTCGTATGTTTTCCGAGAAGATGATGTTTCTTTAAGGCGGCCAATAGTTTCTCTTCCATTTGCGGATAAAGGTCCGGTTTTTTTGTTTCAATATAATAATTCTCTCGTTTGCCGAAATAGCGCAGCACCTCATCTAATGTGAGTACTCGCTGTCCGATATAGTTGGCATTTTGTCTGTCGGGATTGACTTCGTTAAACCATGTACCGGCATCAAGCTGTTTGATTTCGGCAAGTGTGAGGTCTTTGACCCAGCCTGTTCCGTTTGTGGTCCGGTCAACGGTTTCATCGTGCATGACGATGAGGTGTCCATCCTTTGTCATTTGAAGGTCGAGTTCGAGGTAATCCACATTCATCTTTGTGGCGAGTTTGTAGGAAGCCAGGGTATGCTCTGGTGCATACCCTGATGCTCCGCGGTGTGCAACGGTTAGAATACGATCTGGAGATAAAAGATGTTCATGTGCCGATATGGTGGTCGGCACCCACGCAAAAGACAGTAAAGCAAAAGAGAGCAACACGAAAGCAAGTAATCTACTTTTCTTCATATTTTATCCTCCTTTTACGGTAACTGCCTTCATCATAAGAAATAGATGTAAAGGGCATGTTGGGTGGATATGAATCTTTTATGTGATTTTCATTAAGCTTGCTCTACGCGCTTCCCTGTATTCCATGTCATCGCCAGGAAGACAATCGCAAGCACACAAGAACCAACCAGTAAAATGAAGCCTCCTGTCCAGTCATAGTGATCTACGACGACGCCCATCATCGCATTGGCAAAGGCAGAGCCGCCAATATAGCCAAAGAAGCCAGTGAGTCCGGCCGCAGTGCCAGCCGCTTTTTTAGGAGCGAGGTCAATGGCTTGAAGTCCAATGAGCATGACAGGTCCGTAAATCAAAAAGCCGATGCTGATAAGGGCGATGTTATCGACCATTGGATTGCCAGCAGGGTTTAACCAGTAAACGAGCACCGCAATTAACACCCCAGCCATAAAGAGGACGCCCGCTGGTGCACGGCGGCTTCTAAAGAATCGGTCACTGATCCAGCCGCACAACAATGTCCCCGGAATGCCTGCATATTCATAAAGAAAATAAGACCAGCGTGAATGCTCTGGTGAAAAGCCCTTTGCTTCTGTTAAGTAGGTCGGCGCCCAGTCCACGACACCGTAACGGACGAAGTACACAAAGACATTGGCAATGGCGATATACCAAAGGAATTTATTGTTGAGTACATACTTAAATAAAATCTCTTTCACTGTTAATTCTTTTTCTTGATCTTCATACTGCTGTGCCGGATAGTCATTGCGATATTCCTCGATTGGCGGAAGGCCAGCGGATTGCGGGGTATCCCGGACGAGTAGAATGATCACGATAGAGACGATAATGGCAATGATGGCAGGGAAGAAAAAGATACTTTTCCATGTCGCAAACAGCACGATCCCTAAGGTGATGAGCGGTGCAAGAATTCCCCCGCCGATATTGTGAGCGACGTTCCAAATGGACATTTTCGTTCCACGTTCACTAACCGAAAACCAATGCGCCATCGTGCGTCCGCATGGCGGCCACCCCATGCCTTGGAACCAGCCGTTTAAAAACATGAATAAGAACATGATCCATACACTTGACGTCACCCATGGAAATGAGACAAATAGGATATTGATAAGGGCTGATAGAAAGAGTCCGGTGGCTAAAAAGTATCTTGGGTTACAGCGGTCTGAGATCATCCCCATGATGAATTTACTAAAGCCATAAGCGATAGAGACAGCTGCGAGTACAAAGCCTAATTCACTTTTCGTGAACCCTTCTTCCTGTAGATAAGGAATGGCAAAAGCGAAATTTTTGCGCAGCAAATAGTAGCCCGCATACCCGATAAAGATGCCTAAAAAGACTTGCAGCCGCAGCCGCTTATAGGTCTCATCTGTTTTGGCATCATCGAGCCTGTCGATATGCGGAGCGGGTTTAAACCATTTGAACATAAAGATCCTCCTCTTGTCGTTATCCGATTGACTGAAGCAAAAGTACGAGATCGGCGTTTGATCTTGTACTTTTTAAGAGACAAAAGAATTGATAGCGCTTTCTTTTGTACTCCCATCATATCGGATGGAAGAGACGTTTATGATGAGGCTTTTGTCATAATTTTGGAAAAACAGTTCATCAAGTAACGAAAAAAAATCCGCACAATGGCGGATTTTTCTTAGCTGTTACAGAGATACATTAATTTTCGCAGATTTCTTTAGTTTTTCAATTTCTTTTTGTACTTCTTTCTGCTTTTCTTGAGATTCTAGCTGTTTTTTAATTTGTGATTTAACCTCTTTGTATTCAGGTGCTTTTTGCTTTTGTTTTTTCATTTCATCTGCGTATTGATCATAGTACGCTTTGACATCCTTTTCAGAGACGGACGCTGATTTGATTTCTTTGTCGACATACTGGCTGTATTTGATGCTGTCGGCAATGTCACTTTTCAGCTGATCCATTGTGAGTCCGCTTTTCTTAAGAGCTTCTTCAAATTGAGCGTTGTCTTTGAATTGTTTCTTTTCTTCTTTTAGCTGTTTATCTACCTGCTTGTCAGAGGCTTTGATGCCCTTCTTCTCAGCATCTTGCAGGATGAGCTCTTGACCTACGAGCGCATCAATGGTTTGTTTCTTGACTGCTTTTGCGCCTTCTTTAGATGTTGGGTCTTGCCCTGATTGTTGAAGCTGGCCTTGAATGGTCGATAAAGCACTATTATATTCATTACCTGTGATTTTGTCTTGGTTGACGGTCGCAACGACCTTTTGATCATCGATTTTTTGTGCGTCTAATTTCTTTTGCATCTCTTCCATTTGCTTTTGCTGTTCTTTTTGGTCAGCCTGTGTTGTTTCCTTGTTTTTGGCTGAATCGTTTTGCTTATCTTGTTTGGTATCGTTTGACGAGCAGGCTGCAAGCCCAACAGATAACAAACAAGCGATGAGTGTGTATGATACCTTTTTCATCATTTTCTCTCCCTTCGGTATGAGAACATCTAGTGCGCATTCTAACCGTTTTTTAGGAAAAATAAAACCGTACAGACAATTTGTTAGCGGATTGACATGTTTTTTATCTGTTTGTCCTCATTTTGTCTTCTCATAGTCATCTTATGACAAACTCAATCGTGGAATAATTGTTCCATCGCCTCGTCGATATTGGTAATGGGCTGGCGGCAGCTGTAGTTTTCACAAATATACACAGTGGTTCTGCCATCGATTGTTTTGTAATCTTTTGTAAAGGGTGCGAGCTGCGCTAATTCCTGCCCTGTTTCGGCAGTCAATATGATATCAAATGGCATGAAGCGTTTCCGAAGCGCCTGTAAAAGTCGTTCTTTTTGAGGATCACCGTTTTTCCCGAGAATGATGATCTCTCTTTTTGTTGCATATTGACTCAAGAGTCCTTGCAGAAACGCTGTGTGCCCGCTTGGATAGGAAGAGACATCGACATAAAAAGCTTTGAACATCTGCTCTAATGTGTCCAGCCAGTCCTGACGTCCGGTCAGTCTGCTTAGCGTGAGAAGCTGCTTGAGTGCGGTGCTGTTACCAGAAGGCATGGCGCCGTCGTACACTTCTTTTTCTCGAACGAGGAGCGCTTCCGCATCTGATCCTGAGAAGAAAAAGCCCCCTTTTTCCTTGTCCCAAAACAGCTCAAACATGTTCTCAGCTACTGTTGTGGCTTTTTCCAGCCATTCTCGTTCAAAGGTTGCTTCGTATAAGGACATATAGGCAGAAAGCATATGCGCATAATCCTCGATAAAGCCAAGATGCTTCACGTCACCTTCTCTATAGCGGACCATGAGCCGCTCATGTTGGACGAGGTGTGTTTCTAGAAAAGACATCGCCTGCTTCGCCATGCGGATGGCTTCCTCTGTACCGAATACCCTTCCTGCTTTGGCGAGCGCAGAGATCATCAGCGCATTCCAAGATGTGAGCACCTTGTCATCGACAAGCGGTGCGGGCCGCTGCTGTCTGACAGATTGTAAAATGTGCCGGGCAGATTGAAGCTTGGACTGAAGCGTATGGTCGTCGATCGAGAAAGAGGCTTTGATGTCATCAAAAGAGGTTGAAATGGTATGAGGGATGTTCGCCCCTTCAAAGTTCCCCTCTTCAGTGATGTGATAGACTGCGCAGAACAAAGCGCCGAGGTCCTCGCCTAAATGAGTCATGATCTCATCTTTTGACCAGACGTAATATTGTCCTTCTTTCCCCTCAGAATCTGCATCTATCGCTGAATAAAAGGAGCCGCCCGGATTCATCATATCTTGTTTAATAAAGTGGATCAGGTGTTGGACAAGCTTTTCATACTCAGGCTGTTGAGTAAGCTGATATGCTTCTGTGTAAGCTTCCATCAGCAAGGCGTTATCAGACAGCATTTTTTCAAAATGAGGCACAAGCCATTTTTCGTCTGTTGAATAACGAGAAAAACCTGAACCCACATGGTCGTATATACCGCCATTTGCCATTCCATCTAACGTTTTCGTGACTGCATATAGCGCATTTTCCTGCCCAGTCCATTCGTAATAGCGCATCAAGAATGAAAGCATATGAGGTGCAGGGAATTTTGGCGCAGAGCCGAACCCGCCGTGCAGCGTATCAAAGCTGCTCATGAGCTGGTAATAGGCTTTGTGGATCGCCTCTTGAGTGAGCGTACTTTCTGTCTGCCCTGCTGCTTTGATCCGCAAATTATTTGTCGCCTTCTCTGCCAACGATTCGATATGATCGCGGTCGTTGTGATACGCATCCAGCAGTTGCGTCAGTGCTTCAATGAAACCAGGACGTCCGTAAGCACTTCTCTTTGGAAAATAAGTCCCCGCATAAAAAGGCTTTTGATCAGGCGTGACAAATACATTCAACGGCCAGCCGCCTTGCCCCGTCATCATCTGACAAACAGACATATACATAGAATCGATGTCTGGACGCTCCTCACGATCGACTTTAATCGAAATGAAATGCTCATTTAAGATGTCAGCGACTTGCTGATCTTCGAAGCTTTCGTGTGCCATGACGTGGCACCAGTGACAAGTGGCGTAACCAATGCTGACCAATATAGGTTTGTTCTCTTTCTTTGCTTTATAAAATGCCTCTTTTCCCCATGGATACCAGTCAACTGGGTTATGCACGTGTTGAAGTAAGTAAGGAGATTTTTCATTAATCAATTTGTTCTCTGCCAAGGAATCACCTGCTTTGAATTAGTAAAATTATTATGAATTTTAACATCTATTGCCTAACGTAGCTGAAATTTCGAATTTGTTTTATTTACTGATTTAAAAAAGCATATCCTTTAAGATATGCTCAGATTGTTGACAAAGGGCTAAAATGATCTTTATTTTAGCCCTTTGTCTTCTTTTCAGCGTGATAGAAAACCTTTGCAGTCTAGGAAGGACGAGTAATGGCGCGGAGCGAATTTGACATTCGTGAGCACCAGCGCGCAGGACTGACAACGAATGCGAGGGTTTGTCTACACGCTGAGCATATCCTTTAAGATATGCTTTAATTAAAAATGTATAATGAGAAAAACCCCCTAAACATAAATTGTTAAAAACTAATCTCAAACATATTTTATATAGTAACCTTAATTTTAATGATAATATGTTTATTTGTCTCTATTTCTCCAATCTATTTGAGTTAATAGATTATGTTGTGTAAGGTGAATTACTGTATTAATTTTTATTATATCTTGAGTTTTTTGATTATATATATTTATAAAATCAATTGCTATAAACACTTGTTTTGACATTGAGTTATAAAAATAAATTAAACGCTCAACAACTTCTTTCTCAATATTTTTAAAGAGAACAGAATCGTGTATAATAAAAGGTAATGCGGTCAAACGTAAAATTGCTAAATCGAAAATGATTAGGTTTGTATATGCTTTGCCTGTTCCAGTATTTTCAAAAAAATTATAATCATAGTTACTATAGTTAAGTTCTATTTCGGGCGCTGTTCTTTTGTTTTCATAAATGAAATTATTTATTTCTGTTAATTGAACATTAATATCATCTGTAAGTCTAGTAACTATCTTTTCCTTAATTTCATTAAGTAGCGTAGTTTTAGCAACAATGCTTGTGCGTATTTCTTGAAAATTATTATAATGATCATTTTCTGATTGGAGATTCTTTAATTCTGAAGAATACTCGATTACTTGATCCATAAACAAAGTAGATTCCTCAGTTTGACTGAGAATTGCCTCCATCTTTTGATTTATTTCGATAATTTCATCACTTAATAATTTTAGCTTTTCTTTAATTTCCTTTCTAGCGTTTCTCAGCTCCTTACTTAAAATAGAATTAATCCCGTTGTGAAAATCTTCAATAGATTCCAATTTTTTCATATTTATCTTAGGGAAAAATTCCAAGAGATTCTCAAAATCAATGGATGCTGATAGTTCTCTTTTTTTTGAAGTTCTATGTAATCTGGATCTGTAGTAATCCTGTTCTTCTAAGAGCTTTTTCTTCTGAACCTTTAATTGAACTAATTCATCAGAGACAATTTCAGAAAGGTTAATAAAAGGGCTATATGCATTTTTACTTAATTTCTCAATTTTTTCTTTAAGAAAATTAATTTCTTTTAAGTTTTTTTCATATTTTCTTTTTGATATTTTGGGGATTAAATCTAATTTCCCTGCTTTATTTAAAATTTTCTTTGATTCGTCTAACTTTGATAGTTCTTTATCTTGTTCAGCTATTTTATCGTATTCGTTAAATAGTTTTATTAATTTGATTACTGTCTCAATATTTTTTTCGGAATGATGATTGTGGAGTGGTCTTCTAACGTCATAGTTATTTTTCCCCCATACTCTAGAAAAAGTGCTTACTGCACTTCTAAACTTTATTTGTTCGGACTCTAGATTATAGCTTTCTTTTAAAAATTCTCTATAATTATCTAATTTTATGGGAACTAGTTTTTCAAAATTTTGATTGCTTTCAAAGACTATGTTAGGATCTTTCGTACTTCTAATAAAATAAAATGCAGTTTCTTTAAACTTAAAAGTAGCTTCAAAATCATGATCACCAAATTTAGTAATAAAATCTTTATTATGTGATATATAAGTATTACCACCAAAAATAAAATCTAATATCATCAGTAGAGTTGACTTACCAATTGAATTAGCTCCTTGGTTATCTCCTAGTACAACATTTAAACCTTGATGAAACTTTATTATTTTTTCTTTAAATATTCTACTTCTGATCTCCACTAACATAGGTAGCCTCTCCTCTACTAAATTCTACTTCTATGGCATCAAGTAGGTATAGCACATCGAGTGATAAAACGAATTCATCTATTTCTTCAAAGTGGCTTCTAGTATTTCTGAATAAGTCCTCTATAGTCAAATATTTTTGTTCAGTTATGTGTTCAAGTATAAAAATCATCTTACCAATAATAGACTCATTTAAACTTATAATCTTATTTGGAACAATCACTAAAACACCTCACAATTCTGAATGAAAAAGGAAATTATTATGCTGCAAGCACCTAATGAGCTATTTTCAGTTTTCTTAGATAGCCATTCAGTAAGTTGTTCATAAATCACTTCCTGAGAAGTCTCTGAACGGCTAATAATTAAATAAAAAGATTTGATTTGAGTTGCTATTAAATCAAAAGAATTTGGATACTGTTTATCTAATAGTTTAAATTGCTGTTGTATATATAAATAATAATCAGTTATTTCGTTCCTGATTTTTCGAGTAGTAATACCAGTTAGCGTTTTATCTGCTTTCTGGTCAAGTTTTAAAGCGGTCAAACTTAAAGTATTAATCGGTACTTGGTTAAATTCACCCTCAATAAGTAATTTAATAACCTGTTTTATTTCTGTTTCAATTTGATAATCATGATACTTTTCTCTTGTTAAATTCTTTATCAATATGTTTTTCTTAATACTTAATACTTTTCTATATTCTTCAACAGTCCTCGGGTTGTCGAATTTTTTGTGACAATCTCCACATAATGCAATTATATTACTCAAATTATTTACATCTTTATGTAATCTTTCTTCATTTTTTAATAACTCAATCTCTTCTGTTGAAGGATTTAATGGATATATGTGAGCACCTTCAAATAACTTTTTATTTCTTCCATTTTTCTCATACATAAGTGATTTTGCGCAAAGTGGACACATATTTTCCACTTCAGATAAAAGGATTGCATTTTGATTATCTGTAAGTTTTTTTCTGTTGGGCTGCATTAAAAAACACCTTCACCTCTAATATTCAAATACATTTTTAAACAGTATTCGACATAAATTACCCAGACCCTCTTTTTTCCTATAATTTTCTCGGAATTGTTATTTGGTAATTTAATGAATTTAGTTGAGAAACTTTTTTAACTTCTAACAATTGAAATATAGGCTGTTTAAACTGAAATGGGTATATAGACATGCTTGTGTTCTGTTATTTAATTTTTGCATCAGGATAGCCAAAGGGGGTAGGGGGTTTTTCAGTGATGATAGTTAGGCTTTTTCATAGGTGCCAAGCGGCAGCTCTTCATTAGCACCAATATAGTGATGTAAAGTCATATGTGTATCCTCTTTTCTTCAACATAAAAAGAAGGGCAAGTCGTTTGACTAAATACCTCTTAGGGTATACTATCTGTCATAGAAAGGAGTGCTTATTCATGGAATATAATCAACAGATGAAGAATCGTCTTCGCCGGATTGAAGGGCAGATTAAAGGGGTTCTTGCGATGATGGAGCAAGGCAAAGATTGCCGCGAGGTGGTCACGCAGCTGTCTGCATCACGTAATGCCATTGATCGGGCAATGGGTGTGATTGTGAGTACAAATCTTGAGCAATGTGTTCGTGAAAGTCTTGAACAAGGCAAGGATACGGAAGGTCTTGTGAAAGAGGCAGTTGAGCTATTGGTGAAAAGCCGGTAAGAAATTCCTCAGCCTTTGGAGGTTGACGGATTTTTTTACTTGATGTAATATACCCTTACCGGTATATGTATATATATTTTTTATTTTTATATACCCCCATAGGTAATATTTGAAGGAGGAGCAGAATGGAAGAACAGAAAAAACGTACGACGATTGTGTTATTCAGTGGAGATTATGATAAAGCGATGGCAGCTTACATTATTGCCAATGGTGCAGCAGCCTATGATCATGAGGTAACCATTTTCCATACGTTTTGGGGGCTGAATGCCTTGCGTAAGGATGAGATGGTGCCAATGAAAAAAGGATTTTTAGAAAAAATGTTTGGGAAGATGATGCCGCGCGGGGCTGATCGAATGGGGCTGTCAAAGATGAATTTTACAGGGATGGGGCCGAAAATGATCAAGCATGTGATCAAAAAGCACAATGCTATGACCTTGCCGCAGCTCATTGATATGGCAAAGGAACAGGATATCAATCTTGTGGCATGTACAATGACGATGGATCTTTTAGGATTACAGGAGAAAGAATTATTAGATGATATTCAATATGCTGGTGTAGCGGCATATTTAGCAGAAGCTGAAATCGGATGTGTGAATTTATTTATCTAGTGAGGTGATACAGGATGGTGCAGACGATTTTACTCATCATCGTGATTGGATTACTCGTGAGCCGCTTTCTGCCGGTACGAGGTGTGAAGCAAATGGATGCAGCCCATATGAAAAAGAAGCTGAAAAGCAAAGGTCAACAGCTCATTGATGTGCGCTCTCCTAGTGAATTTCAAACAAACCATATCAAAGGCTTTCAAAACATCCCGTTGTCTCATTTGAAGAAACGAGCTTCTCAGCTTGAGGAAAATAAAGAGGTCTATGTAATATGCCAAAGCGGAATGAGAAGTATGCAGGCGGCGAAAATATTGAAGAAGCAGGGATTTACTCAAATTACAAACATTAAGGGTGGCATGAATGCTTGGCATTAAGTGCGCATAAAAATATACCCCTACCCCTATATGAAGGAGGACATGACATGCAGCAACCAACTGTCATTTTAGATGCAAAAGGACTGGCATGCCCGATGCCGATTGTGAAAACAAAAAAACAAATGAATGAGCTTTTGCCCGGAGATGTACTTGAAGTGCAAGCCACCGATAAAGGGTCAGCAGCGGATCTAGCGGCTTGGTCAAAAAGTGCCGGCCACGAATTTTTAGGAACAAAAGTAGAAGGTCAGGTGCTTCATCATTTGATTCGTAAGGGCGGAGAACAAGAGAAAGAAGGGAAGTTCATGATTTCGGAAATGTCTTTGGAGACTTTTCAACAGAAGGTAAAAGAAGATCCATCTTTGTTTGTTTTAGATGTACGAGAGCTGGATGAATACGAGGCGGGTCATATTCCAGGAGCTGTTCACATCCCTCTTGGTGAGGTTGAACAACGTGCGGAAGAATTGAGCCGGGAGATGGACATTTACCTTATCTGTCATTCAGGCAGAAGAAGTGAATTAGCTGCGCAAAATTTAAAAGAAAAAGGATTTCATCAATTGATGAATATAGTGCCTGGCATGAATAGCTGGACAGGACCGATTGAAAAATAGGAGCTGAATGAAACATGACGGTAAAAGCGATGACAGCAGAGCAGTTAACAAAAAAGATCGTGAACAAAGAGCCGCTCTTTTTGCTAGATGTGCGAAATCAAGCGGATGTTCAGGACTGGAAGATTGAAGGGGAAGCAATAGTCGATATGAATGTGCCTTATTTTGAACTCCTTGAAGGAGTAGAGGGCATTTTATCTCACATTCCTTATGACCGTGAAGTGTTGGTGGTTTGTGCCAAGGAAGGCTCCTCTATCATGGTGGCGGAGATGCTGTCAGAGGCGGGCAGAACGGTCCATTATTTAGAAGGCGGTATGAAGGCGTGGAGCGAGCATCTAGAGCCAGTGAAGATCGGGGATTTAACCGGCGGTGGAGAGTTGTATCAATTTGTGCGGATGGGCAAGGGATGCTTGTCTTATATGATCATGTCCAATGGAGAAGCTGCAATTGTAGATGCAGCTAGAATGACGGATGTCTATATCCATTTTGCTAAAAAGCATCATGTCTCTATCACGCAAGTGTTGGATACTCACCTTCATGCGGATCATATTTCTGGCGGGAAAAAACTGGCTGAACAGACTGGTGCCAGCTACTGGCTGCCGCCAAAAGATGCAGAAGAAGTGACCTTTGAATATAAACGGCTTGAAGAAGGACAGCGGATGACGATTGGAGCGGCTTCCATTGATATTCACCCCCTTTACTCGCCGGGGCATACGATTGGTTCAACATCTTTTATCGTGGATCATCAATATCTTCTTTCAGGTGATATTTTGTTCGTTGATTCGATTGGAAGACCTGATCTCGCTGGAATGGCGGAGGACTGGGTAGGTGATTTGAGAGAAACACTCTATGACCGATATAGAGCACTTTCGAAAGAATCCATTGTTTTGCCAGCACATTTCATGATCATGGATGAAGTCAATGAAGACGGAAGCGTTTGGAAGGAGCTAGGCGTTCTATTTGAAGAAAATCATGGACTGAATATTGAAGATGCAGACGTATTTAGACAAATGGTCACGAAGAATCTGCCTGCACAGCCAAACGCCTATCAAGACATTCGTCAAACCAATATGGGGAAGCTGAACCCAGACGATGAAGCGCAGCGTGAAATGGAAATTGGTCCAAACCGTTGTGCGATTCGGTAATGTCCAATAAAATAAGAAGAGAGGAACAATCAAATGACATCAGATCAAATATTAGATGTAACAGGGCTTGCATGCCCAATGCCGATTATTCGAACGAAGAAAAAAATGAATGACTTGACGGAGGGTCAAGTTTTAGAAATACATGCAACAGATAAAGGGGCTAAAGCTGACTTGGCAGCATGGGCGAAGTCAAGCGGACATGAATTGATCACGCAGACGGATGAAGGACATGTGCTGAAGTTCTGGGTGAGAAAAGGGTCCTAAAGGATGTAGGGGTATCTGCTGAAGATCCCCTTTTCCTTTTGCAAAGGAGGAGACCAGCGTGGATTTTGCGTTTTTGATTACACTTTTTATCATCGGATGTATTGGTTCCTTCTTATCAGGAATGGTGGGGATTGGAGGATCGGTGATCAACTATCCTATGCTGCTTTATATCCCGCCACTGGTCGGTGTGATGGCACTATCGGCTCACGAGGTATCAGGGATTGGTGCTATTCAAGTGCTTTTTTCGACGCTGGGTGGGGTATTGGCCTACCGAAAAAGCGGATATTTACATCGATCGTTGATTTTATATATGGGGAGCAGTATATTGGCGGGCAGCTTATTAGGCAGTTATGTCTCCCACTTTATGCCAGAGAGTGGGATGAATCTCGTCTATGGATTGCTCGCGGTAGTGGCTGTGATCCTCATGCTGATTCCAAAAAAGGGACAGCGTGCAGACTCAGAGGGAGAAGTCACTTTTCATAAAGTGCTTGCGGCAGGTATTGCCTTTGTGATTGGCAGTGTTTCCGGGGTGCTAGGCGCGGGTGGAGCATTTATATTGGTACCGGTGATGCTGTCTATTTTAAAAATTCCTGTCAGGATGACGATTGCGTCCTCACTTGCGATTACGTTTCTATCTGCTATCGGTGCATCGACTGGAAAGGTATTGACGGGTCAAGTTATGCTTCTTCCTGCGGTTGTGCTGATGCTGGCAAGTTTAGTAGCTGCTCCGATTGGTGCTAAGGTCGGTCAGAAAATCAATGCCGTCTACTTGCAATGGGCACTAGCTGTGATGATTACGGCGACAGCGGTCAAAATTTGGCTTGATTTATTATAAAGAAAAGACCAACAAAGCAAACGTGTTGGTCTTTTTTATTTGACGTCATCGTGCTCGATATATGTTTCAAGAGCTGGGTGAAACTCTTTTTGATAATGAAGGTTGGGGCACGTTTTCACGACTTTGCCTTGCAGGGCATTGGACTTAGAGACTTCTAATGCAGTTTTACATTTAGGGCAGCGTTCGGCAAACAGTGAGGGCCAGCGCTTCATATATCACCACTCCAGTTAAAGTCTTAAAAACCGATTATATTAATATGAATTATAGGGGATCGTGCAGGTGAGGTCAATGGGTGTTTGGGTCTTTTTAACAAAAAAAGAAGCCTCAGCGTGTAGACAAACCCTCGCATTCGTTGTCAGTTCTGCGCGCCGATGCTCACGAATGTCAAATTCGCTCCGCTTCGGTGCTCGTCCTTCCTAGACTTCAAAGGTTTTCAGGTCACGCTGAAAAGAAGACAAAGGGCTAAAATAAAGATCATTTTAGCCCTTTGTCAACAATCTGAAAGAAGCATCGTGAAGGATGCTTCTCTTTCGTTCCTATTCTTCTTAATAAGCTTTCGCCCAGAAGACCATATCAGATGCAGGCTTTCCGCAGCAGACACATGTGTCTGAAACGGATTCCTGTTCAAATGGGATACAGCGTGAGGTCGCCCCTGTTCTTTCTTTAATGTCGTTTTCACAGCCTTCGTCACCGCACCACATGGCTTTAATCAATCGGTTTTCTTCTGAAAGAATGTGCTCAATGTCTTCAATTGTGTGAGCTTCTGATGTTTTTTCATGTAATCGTTCTTTCGCCTTTTCGTACATCGTCCGTTGAATGTCTTCAAGCGTGGATGTGATGGTTTGTTCAAGTGCATCTAATGTGACAGCTTGCTTTTCACCAGTGTCTCGTCTTGCGAGCATCACTTGTCCTTTTTCAATATCCTTTGGTCCCACTTCTACACGTAAAGGAATGCCTTGCATTTCACATTCGTTGAACTTCCAGCCTGGCTGTTTATCGCTTGCATCGATGTCAGCACGTGCGATGCGGGTGAGTCGATTTTTCAATTCGTAGGCATGATCGAGCACACCTTCTTTATGAGAGGCGATTGGCACGATCCGCACTTGGGCTGGCGCAATGTTTGGCGGAAGGACAAGCCCTCTGTCATCGCCGTGCACCATAATCATGGCGCCGATAATTCTTGTGGTGAAGCCCCAAGAGGTTTGCTGGACATGCTCTAGTTTTCCTTCACGGTTTAAGAATTCAATGCCAAATGCTTTGGCAAATCCGTTCCCGAAGAAGTGAGAAGTGGCCGTTTGCAGCGCTTTTCCATCATGCATCAAGCTTTCGACCGTATAGGTGAAGCGGGCACCAGCGAATTTTTCCTTCTCTGTTTTTCTCCCTTTAATGACAGGAATGGCAAGGAGCTCTTCGCAAAGAGAAGCGTAGATGTGAAGCATTCTTTCTGTCTCTTCAATCGCTTCTTGCTCAGTCTCATGGCATGTGTGTCCTTCCTGCCATAGGAATTCAAGCGTTCTAAGGAATGGACGTGTGGTTTTTTCCCAGCGGACGACATTCGCCCATTGGTTATAAAGCTTCGGTAAATCACGGTAGGAATGAATGATATTTTTGTAATGCTCAGCGAACAGTACTTCAGAGGTTGGTCTGACGCAGAGCCTTTCCTGTAATTCGGATTCACCGCCATGTGTGACCCACGCCACTTCAGGAGCGAAGCCTTCGATATGGTCTTTTTCCTGCTGCAGCAGACTCTCTGGGATAAAGAGCGGCATATACACATTCTCATGCCCTGTTTCTTTGATTTGGCGGTCAAGTTCGTCGCGAATATTCTCCCAAATTTTAAAGCCGTATGGCTGAATGATCATACTGCCTCTGACGCTTGAATAATCGACGAGGCGCGCCTTTGTGACAACATCTGTATACCACTGGGCAAAATCGTCTTCCATGCTTGTGATTTTTTCAACAAATTGTTTCTTTGACATTGCATGTTCCTCCTTTGTAAAAACAAAAAAGCTGTGCTTTAAGTTAGGGACCATTCCTGGTGGTACCACCCTAATTTAAAGCACAGCTTTACACTCGATCATGATAACGGTATGAACCGCTGTATGAAACAGAACTAAATCGGCAGGTTCACTTGAAGATGTCAGTAGGAACTTCTCAGCACCGTTCCCTCTCTGTTAAAGGTCAATTCAAGCTACTATTCCAGATCTAAGTTGATCAATGTTCGTTGATTTTTCATCAGTTTACCTGTAAATGCAGGAGAAAGCAAGTTGTACTGGGGTTTCTTGTCATGCTGCTCTGAGTGCTTTTGTTTGATCGTGAATTTGCAGTCATTTCCTATTTTTACAGCTTGCCAGTTATGTAAGCATATGCTACTATATTTGAAGAAAAAAATAGACTTGTATAACCTCAATAATATGGTTTGAGGGTTTCTACCAGGATCCGATAAATCCTGATTACAAAAGCGCGCTTTCCTTTTTTGTAATCAGGGTTTTTTTGTTTGTCTGCACCCTGTATCAAAAGTGAAAGCGATGATATAGAGAAGGGATGTTAGACATGAACTGGAGAGTATATTTATTAGCCGTTTCTACTTTTGCGGTTGGATTAGTTGAGCTTGTGGTTGGGGGCATTTTGCCAAGCCTTGCAGAGGATTTGAATGTATCTCTTGCAACAGCTGGGCAGCTCATCACCGTATTTGCCATTGTGTATGCCATTTCAGCACCCGTGCTGCTGACCGCCACAGCCAAAATCGAACGAAAGCGTCTTTATTTAATCGCGTTATTGGTGTTTACATTAGGAAATGTGTTCACATATTTTAGTTCAACCTTTGCCCTTGTCATGATCTCTAGGGTATTGATCGCGATGAGTACAGCGCTTGTGGTGGTGTTGTCACTGACGATCACTGCTAAATTGGTGGAACCAGCGCATCGTGCGAAGGCATTAGGGCTGATTTTTATTGGGATTAGTTCTTCACTTGTTCTCGGTGTACCGATCGGTATTTTTATTACAGAGAGCTTTGGCTGGAGAGTGATGTTTTTAGGAATCAGTATTCTATCAGCCATATCGATGGTTCTGATCTATTTCCTATTGGAGAAAATGCCTGTTGAAAAAGTCACACCTCTTAGAGAGCAAATTCGTTCTTTAGGGCATCCGAAAATTTTTAGTGCACATTTGATCAGTTTGTTTATGCTTGCAGGTCATTATATGCTTTATTCTTATTTCACTCCGTTTTTAATGGAAGTTCTGCATATGACCCCGTTCTGGATTAGTATTTGTTATTTGGTCTTCGGGCTTGCTTCTATTGGCGGGAATGGATTTGGCGGCTGGCTTAGTGACAAGCTGGGTTCAGGGAAAGCCATTTTGCTGGTGACAATAGCGTTTGCGGTTGTGATGTTTATCATTCCTTATACTGCGGGTGTGTTTATCCTCTTTATGATCATGGTTGTCCTTTGGGGAGCGCTTAGCTGGGCATTAACGCCTGCCTTGCAGAGTTATTTGATTCAAACAGATCCTGTCACGTCTGATATTCAGCAAAGCTTAAATACATCGGCCTTGCAAATTGGTATCTCAATTGGATCAGCGGTTGGCGGTGTCCTGTTTACGATGACCGGTTCATCTGTTGATCTGGCGAAATTCGGTGCAGTTTTTGTGCTGATTGCCTTTAGCTGTGCGGTGATTTCGTTGAAGAGACCGCCACTTTATATGGATCGTCAGCATCGTGCTGAATAGCTGCCTCATGATAGGCAGCTTTTTTTCTGTTCTATATTATTACAACATCACACGAAAAGAGCCTTTCTATTCATGAATTATAGCAAATAAAAGAAAGAGGAGATGTGACATCATAGATCATCTAGTAGAAAAGTACATACACCATTTTCAGGTGTAATGGCCTGTTCTTTTTCTCACACTGACATTTCTTTTGACTCCTCTTTTAATTATTAGTACCATTTTATTAACCAGTTAAGAGTGGAGGTTCAGATGGAGACAAAAGAGCAGATTGTATTAAAAGCGATTCAAGATTTGATTATGCATAGAGAAAAGAGACGGAATGATCCAACAGATCCACTGATTACCACGACTGATACACTCAAACAAGATTGGACACTCACACAGCTTCACATATTATCAATGATTCAAGCCAATCCAAACGAATCAAATAATACATTTCTTTCTCAACAACTGAAGCTATCAAAGCCCGCTATTACAAAGGCTGTGAAAAAACTAATTGATAAAGGCATGGTGGACTATTGCCACCGGCAAGGGGATAAGAAGTCCGTCTACTATTCATTGACAGAGAAAGGCACGCAATTGGCAGCGCTGCATGATGAACTACATGAAAAAGCCGTCGCGTCCTACTTAGAATTTCTCCAGCAGTTTCATGAAGATGAATTACAAGTGATTGAGCGCTTTTTGAAGGCTTGGAAAGAAAAGATATAGATTAAAAAAACCGAAACCATCGTAGAAAATGAGATGATTTCGGTTTTTTATATGGTAAAATTAACATATATTGACGTTATTCGTGATCATGCTCAAAAGGAGGGAGCTTCTTTGGAGAAAGAGATGATGGAAAATTTTAAAAAGTCCGCCACCATCATGCCGTTCGTTGGATTGTTTGTCAGCTTGCTATTATATGTTTATTTTTTTGGCATTACTGGAGTTGAAGGGTCGATTTGGGCTGCTGCTTTGTATTGTGCTCTGCCCTTTTTGGTGTACACGATATTTTGTTTGCCGATAAGTATTTATTTTTCGGTCAGTAGAAAACGTTCAATCCATAAAAATGAGGAACATTCATGATTGTGGTCAGCGCTTGTCTTGCTGGGTTGAAGGTCCGGTATAATGGCAGCCATCGATTAGATCAGCGAATCGAAGAGCTTGTGCAGGAAGGAAAGGCTGTGACAGTTTGTCCTGAACTGCTTGGCGGTTTTTCTACGCCTAGACCACCGGCAGAAATCATTGGCGGAGATGGATATGATGTTTTACGGGGGCAGGCTGCTGTTGTCGATGTTCATGGAACTGACGTCACAGAGATGTATGTAAAAGGTGCAAAAGCCACGCTGGAGCAGGTTCAGTCTCTGAAAGCAACAGCGGTTGTGCTAAAAGAGTACAGCCCTTCTTGCGGTAGCCGACTGATTTACCAGGGAGAGTTTAACGGTAAGACAAAAGCTGGTGATGGTGTGACGTCCGCCTTGCTGAAACAGCATGGAATTCAAGTGTTCTCCGAGGAGGATGATTGGACTTCATTGTTTCAATAGGTGTGGCGTGGATAGAAGGAGGAGCTAGGTTGAAAAAGTGGACATTGGTGTAGGTGTAGTGGTTTTAATAGGAATAGGTATTTATTTTATGATCAATGCCAAAACATACTCTTTTGATGATGTGACCTCACTGGATAAGAATAAGGTGACTTCGATTCAAATTGAGCATGACAATGAGCAAGTTGTGGTAGATAAGAAAGAAGATATTCAAAAGCTGCTGAATGAATTTTCAGGTATGAAATTAAAGAAGGCGAATGGCGCTAAAAAAGAAACAAAAGAGTCTTATTGGATTAGGGTGTTAGAGGAGGGCAATGTTACATACTGAATCGTCTTTTATGATCAAGCTTATTTAGAGACATATGATGGTTCTAAAACGAAAAATAAGATCAGCGAATACCAAATCGTTGACGCCAATCAAGTCGATATAGGACAATATATCAAATAACACCAGCGAAAGTTCATGCATGATCAATAGAAAATTCGGGTATAGTGCATGGTAAGTAAAAATGAAGCGGAGGTTTGTTTGATGAGTGGATTAACAGATACAGTCACATTAGCAAACGGAGTAAAAATGCCGAAGCTAGGCTTTGGTGTATGGCAGGTAAAAGATGGGGAAGAGGCTGTAAATGCAGTCAAAGACGCTCTTGAAGCAGGCTACCGCAGCATCGATACCGCAGCGGCCTATCAAAATGAAGAAGGGGTAGGCAAAGCCATTCAGCAATCAGGCATCTCTCGCGATGATCTGTTCATTACGACAAAGGTCTGGAATCGTGATCAAGGCTATGAAGCAACACTTGAAGCCTTTGAAACAAGTATGAACAAGCTTGGGCTAGATGTTTTAGACCTTTATTTAATTCATTGGCCAGTTGAAGGCAAATATAAAGAAACATGGAAAGCACTAGAGAAGCTGTATAAGGATGGACGCGTTCGAGCCATCGGTGTGTGTAACTTCCATCAGCACCACCTAGATGATTTATTAGAAGAGGCAGAAGTTGTGCCAATGGTCAATCAAATCGAGCTGCATCCAAAGCTGACGCAGGAGCCTTTACGAGACTACTGCAAGGAGAAAGGGATTCATGTAGAAGCGTGGTCACCATTAGGCAGCGGGAAGCTTCTGAACCATCCTGTTCTTCAGGATATTGCGAAAAAACATGACAAATCCGTGGCACAAGTCATTCTTCGCTGGGACTTGCAGCATGGTATTATCACCATTCCAAAATCTGTGACGAAGAGCCGAATCATCGAAAACACACAAGTCTTCGATTTCGAGCTGTCCGCACATGAGATGGGCGTCATCGATCAGCTTAATGAAGATGAGCGCACAGGTCCAGATCCAGATAACTTTGATTTTTAATCGAAAGAAAAGCACAGGTGAGATGCCTGTGCTTTTTTTTATTTAACGGTTTTTCGAGGCTGATACGTTTTCAATGACTTGAATGGCGTCGGCAATTTGCTCTTTGGAATAGTCTCCAATCAAGCAAAAAGTTTCGTCTGCACGTGCAGCATGGCTTGCCACTGTTTTTGCGGCTTCTTCCAGCTGAGCTGTGATGCCAAGCTCACGCATATTTTTAGGTAATCCGAGTGTTTCATAAAGCTCAAGTAATTCTTCTACTTCGCTCATTCGATTTTCTGCGGCAAGCTGAACAAGAATGCCATAGGCCACTTTTTGACCATGTAATACGTGATGCGTTTCTTCAATAAATGTCAATCCGTTATGGATAGCGTGCGCTCCTGCCATTCTGCCGTAGCGTCCCCCGTACCCGCCGACCGTGCCGGCTAATGTAATAATGGTATCCGTTACATCTGCAAATGCTTGCGAGTGCTGCCCTGTTGTCAAGCTGTGGACGGCTTCTTCGCTATGGGAAAGAAGAATGTCTCTGACGTATACCGCCTGCTTTAGTGCAGCATGCACCATGAGCGGTAAGGAGTCTTTTGCATTTCGAATAATGGCTTCTGCTTCATACCATTTCGCCAGCGTATCTCCAATACCACTTTGAAGGTAGGAAAGAGGAGAAGAGAGCAAAAATGTATGATCAATTAAGGTGAGATAACTGGACCGTTTATGGTAATCGACTCTCATGAAATTCCCCTTGTCATCATAAATGACGCTAAGCGGTGTAGATGCAGCACATGTCCCTGGAATGGTTGGAACCATGATCACTTCAATTTGAAGAGCTTCTGCTACTGACTTAGCGGTGTCTAAAATCGTGCCGCCCCCGATCCCAATCATCACATCTGCCCCTTTCAGTTCTTCAGCAATTCGTGTGATCGCATTTGGTGAACTGTATCCTTTATGCTGAACAACAGGCCAATGAGGTGGAAGCTTTGTGTACGCTGAAAAAGCATGAAATGAATCATGTCCCGTCACGACAGCGGGCGACTGGAAGGAAGAAGAAACAAGTGAATCGAGTTCATGATAAATTCCTTTTTGTGAAATAAATTGGTTTGGGCCGCTTCTGACGATATCTTCTGGCTGGATCATTGCGTTCTGCTCCTTTACAACATCATATTTCATAAATCATCTCATTTTACAGAAAGTTCTGTCAAATAATCGATAATATGAGGAGAAAGACCCTTCCGTTTTATGGAATTGAGCCGCTGTCATTGCCTTTAGGTATGTATTTCCTGTATGATAAAGAACGGTATGTTCTCATTAAATTTAAGAGGTGTTTATATATATGGAAAAACAATATCGTGTCTTACTTTACTATCAATATGTCCCCATTGAGGACCCAGAGACGTTTACAGCAGAGCATCTAGCATTCTGTAAGGAGCTTGGTTTGTTAGGCCGTATCCTTGTGTCAGCAGAAGGCTTGAACGGAACTGTTTCTGGTACCATTGAGCAAACGGACAAGTACATGCAAGCGTTAAAAGAAGATCCGCGCTTTGCGTCTATGCCGATCAAAATTGACGAAGCAGATGGTCATGCGTTTAAAAAAATGCACGTCCGCCATCGGAATGAACTAGTGAATCTTAGCCTTGAAGATGACGTGAATCCGTTAGAATTAACAGGTAAACATCTCAGCCCGGTTGAATTTTACGAGCAAATGCAATCACCTGATACCGTTGTGATTGATGCACGTAATGATTACGAGTTTGATGTCGGCCACTTTAGAGGGGCAGTACGTCCTGATATCGAGACATTCCGCGAATTACCTGAGTGGATTCGTGACAATAAAGACATTCTTGAAGGGAAAAAAATCCTGACGTATTGCACAGGCGGCGTACGCTGTGAGAAATTCTCTGGCTGGTTAAAGCGTGAAGGCTTTGAAGATGTCTCTCAGCTTGACGGCGGAATAGTCACGTATGGAAAAGATCCAGAAGTTCAAGGGAAGCTTTGGGATGGTCAATGCTATGTGTTTGATACTCGCTTAACAGTGCCCGTGAATCAAACAGAGCATGTGGTTGTCGGAAAAGATTTCTTCACTGGTGAGCCTTGCGAGCGTTATGTGAACTGTGCAAACCCTGCATGTAACCGCAAAATGATTGCAACAGAAGAAAGCGAGCATAAGTATATGCGCAGCTGCAGCCATGAATGCCGTACAAGTGAACGTAACCTTTATGTGAAACAGCACAATCTGTCTGAAGAAGAAGTGCAAGAAAGACTAGCTGTGATTGAACAAGAACAAGCAATCTCACAAGGATAGAGGGAAACCCCCTTTATCCTTTTTTCTATACATGATAGGGCTCAGAAGAAAGAGGGATTCATTTCCTCTTTCTTTTTTGTTTTGTTTTTTTCAAAATAAGGGTAAAGGTAGTTATTCAGTCTAATAGATTGAAGCATTGAAAAAGCGCTTTCTTAAGAAATAAGCATGTTCGACTATTTCAGAAAATAGAGAATTGAGAGATAATAAAACAGGCGAAAAAATGAACAAGGGTAAAGATTTAGTTGAAGAAATATTTGTCAATTGAATGAAAAGTGAGTTGCAATGAAAGAAAGGTGCTTACTTGGGCACATGCTTTGTAATTTAATCGAAAGGTGTTATGAACATGAATCATTTACATCGTAGAATGGGAACTTTCGCTTTAATGATGGTAGGTCTTGGCTCAATCATTGGTTCAGGATGGCTTTTCGGTGCTTGGCGTGCCGCTCAAATTGCCGGCCCTGCTGCTATTTTGTCCTGGTTGATTGGGATGGTCGTGATTTTATTTATCGCTTTGTCTTATAGTGAACTCGGATCGATGTTTCCAGAGGCAGGCGGAATGGTGAAATATACGCAATATTCACACGGCTCTTTTATCGGGTTTATTGCTGCTTGGGCAAACTGGATCGCTATTGTCTCCGTCATTCCGGTTGAGGCGGTGGCTTCTGTCCAGTATATGAGTTCATGGCCTTGGGAATGGGCAAAGTGGACAAGCCATTTGGTCACAAAAGGGGTGTTGACGACAGAAGGGCTCATGGTCGCCAGTGTGCTTCTTGTGATTTACTTTCTGCTCAATTATTGGACAGTAGGGTTATTTTCAAAAGCCAATACATTCATTACCGTGTTTAAAATTGTCATTCCAGGATTAACAATTGGTGCGCTCTTATTCGTAGGTTTTCATAGTGAGAATTTTACTTCTGGAACAAGTATTGCCCCTAACGGCTGGGCGAGTGTGCTGACAGCTGTTGCGACATCAGGAATTGTGTTTGCCTTCAATGGCTTCCAAAGCCCGATTAATATGGCGGGTGAGGCGAAAAATCCAGGCCGATCAATTCCGATTGCTATTGTTGGATCCATTTTGATTGCGACTGTGATTTATGTTCTTTTACAAATCGCCTTTATCGGTGCTGTCGATCCGTCCATGATTGTGAATGGATGGGGACATTTGAATTTTAACTCGCCATTTGCTGACCTTGCCATTGCGCTTGGGATTAACTGGCTGGTTCTGATTTTATATGCAGATGCGTTTGTATCACCTTCTGGTACAGGCATTACGTATACGGCGACGACATCCCGTATGATTTATGGAATGGAAAAAAACAAATACATGCCAAGTGTACTTGGTCGTCTGCACCCTATTTATGGCGTGCCTCGTCCAGCGATGTTTTTTAACTTAGCCGTATCGTTTATCTTTCTGTTTTTGTTTAGAGGCTGGGGTGTACTTGCGGAAATCATTTCTGTTGCGACACTTATTTCTTATTTGACAGGCCCAGTGACTGTCATGACACTGAGAAAGACAGGGACAGATTTATATCGTCCCCTTCGAATAAAAGGACTCAGCATTATTGCTCCTCTCGGTTTTGTCTTTGCGTCATTGACGCTGTATTGGGCGAGATGGCCGTTAACAGGTCAAGTGCTATTCATTATTCTCATCGGTCTTCCGATCTATTTTTACTATCAAGCAAAAGCGAAGTGGAAAGGCTTCGGCCGCAACTTCAAGGCGGGTGCTTGGATGGTCGTGTACTTACTTGTGATGATGACGATTTCCTGCCTTGGCAGTGACAAATTCGGCGGCTATAACGTCATTCATTATGGCTGGGACATGGCTCTTATTACAGTGGTTGCTCTGCTATTTTATATGTGGGCACTCAAAAGTGGATTTGAAACAGAATTTCTAGAGGATGCGAAAAAAATCAATGATGAGCTGCGTACTTCTACGCAAGAAGCCGCATCATCCAAAGAATAAAGGAACGGCTGCCTGAATATTACGGGCAGCCGTTTTATTTTGATAAATGATGCATCACGTGCTGCCTTAGCCAAGTGGTGACACCGCGCAAAACGGCTGCTGTGACAAATGAGATGAGCACATACTTCCAAAGCTGATTCATGCCTTGTCCACTAAGCAAAAACACGATTCCTAGAAAGACGAGTGTGAATAGAAGCACGAATAAAAATGATGCAGACCAGAAAAAAGCCTTCACTGAAGGTCACCTCCTCGGAGTATTGTATGCAGGCAATTGAAGGATCAGACCAGCTATGACGGGGGAGAATTATGGTGAAATCTATTGCAAAAGTCAGATAAAAACACCAAGTGATTTGACAGTTATGTTAAGATGAGAGCATATTTTGAGAGAAGATTGTGGTTCATAGACGGAGGTGTTTGGGGTTGCAGATACAAAAAGTTCTAAACAATAATGTCATTAGTGTGATAGATGAACAAGGGAAAGAAATCGTCGTCATGGGGAGAGGTATCGCGTTCAAGCGGCGACCCGGGGACCCGGTAGACGAGTCGTTAATCGATAAAGTCTTTCGACTAGAGGATCATTCCGTTCATGAGCGGATGAAAATGCTGCTTCTGGAGGTTCCGTATGATGTGGTCAAGGTAACCGAAGAAATGATTCAATATGCACATACAAAGCTGAACCGAAGATTAAACGAAAGTCTGCATGTATCGCTCGCAGACCATATTCATTACGCCATCGAACGATTGAAGAAAAATCACCTCATTGAGAATTCGCTCATTTGGGAGATTAAACGCTTATACAAAGATGAATTTCTTGTGGCAAAGGACTGTCTTGAGATGATTGAAGAGCGTCTTCATATTGAACTGCCTGAGGATGAAGCAGGCTTTATTGCGATGCATATCATTAATGCAGAGCTCAATGAGGACATGAATACAACGGTCAATATCACAAAAGAAGTAAACGCCATTCTCACCATTGTGAAATATCATCTCAATATGGAATTTGATGAAGATTCGCTCAACTTTTATCGTTTTCTCACGCATTTACGCTTTTTCGTCCAGCGTCTGATGAACGAAACAATGCTTGTCAGCGAAGATCATGACTTGTATCAGCTAATCAAGGTAAAATATCCGAAGGCATACGAATGTGCAAAGAAAATCGCAGAATATGTCTATCAAACCTATCACCGAGATCTCACATCAGAGGAGATGCTGTATCTATCCATTCATTTGAATCGATTGATCAAACGAGAAAAATAAAGGTAGATTTTAAAAGAAAGCGTTGACATGAGAAAAGCTGAGTGGTACTATTTGCTCATAAACATAAAAGAATACGGTTTCACAATGATCGTCTTAGAGGATTGTGACTGTTCGGCAGGCAAAACCTAAACGTTCACTGAAAAAGCGCAATGGCAAGTTGCGACTATTTTTGGTGCCCGTTTAGGTTTTTATTTTGCCTAAAAACGTATTTTTTTGAAAAAAAGGGGGTTTTTGTATGAGTTATCGTCAATTAGCAGAAGACATTATCAAACACATTGGCACAGAGAAAAACGTTCATTCACTGGTCCATTGCGCTACAAGACTTCGCTTCACATTACATGACCGATCAAAAGCAGACAAAGCAGCCATTGAAAAATTAAATGGTGTTGTAACCGTCATGGAAAGCGGCGGCCAATTTCAAGTAGTCATTGGCAATACAGTACCAGAGGTTTATCGAGAAATTGGGGAGTTTACGAATCTATTAGAGGATTCCACTTCTTCATCTGCAAAATCAGGTGGAGAGAGTACAAGCCTTTTCGGAAAATTCGTCGACATTGTCTCTGGTATTTTCACACCACTTCTCGGTGTCATGGCGGGTGCTGGTATTTTAAAAGGTCTATTAGGTATCTGTATCAATGCGAAATGGTTATCACCTGAAGATACGTCGTACCAAATTTTATTTGCTGCGTCTGACAGCTTGTTCTACTTCCTGCCACTACTGCTCGCATTTACTTCTGCTAGGAAGTTTAAAGCGAATCCGTTTGTCGCTGTGACGATTGCTGGTGCACTCATTTACCCAACCATTCAAGAGTTGTCAAAAGGCGGCGGAGATGTGACCTTCTTCGGGATTCCGGTCGTCTTAATGTCTTATACATCGACGGTTATTCCAATCATTTTGGCAGTGTTTGTCATGGGATATATCGAACGTTTCTTTAACAAAGTCATTCATGAAAGTGTCAAAAACTTTATTACACCACTGATTTTACTTGTCACGGTTGTTCCGCTGACACTCATTGTATTCGGCCCATTTGGTGTGTATGCAGGGAACGGCATTGCAGCTGTCTTGCTGAAAATATTCTCCTTTAGTCCTACACTTGCAGGTGCTTTAATTGCGATGGCATGGCAGGTTCTCGTGATCTTCGGTATCCACTGGGGTCTAGTGCCAGTGATTTTAAATAATATCGCCGTCCATGGAAAAGATCATATCAAGCCGGCTACTGCGCCAGCTGTATTCTCACAAGCCGGTGCCTCAATCGGTGTTATGCTGAAAACAAAGAATAAAAAACTGAAATCATTGGCTGGATCGACAGCGGTTTCTGCCGTGTTTGGGATTACAGAGCCAGCTGTATACGGGGTCACGCTTCGTTTGAAAAAACCATTTATTGCAGCCGTTATCTCTGCCGGTGTCGGCGGTGCGATCATCGGTTATTCACAAAGTATTGCGATTGCGTCAGGGCTTCCAAGTTTACTGACACTTCCGATTTTCTACGGACAAGGCTTTACAGGGTTCATCATCGGAATCTCGGTCTCGTTTGTTCTATCCATCGTCTTGACTTATTTGATTGGATTTAAGGATCCAGTAGATGAAGATGACACGCCAGCACCGATTTCCGCACCAACAATGGAAAACGAACATGGGGTCAAAGCAGCTCATGTGAAGAGTCCTTTAAAAGGCGAGGTGATCAAGCTGGAGGAAGTGCAGGATAAGGCATTCTCATCTGGTGCACTAGGAAAGGGTGCAGCCATCATTCCATCAGAAGGCAAGCTGTTTGCACCAGTATCAGGAGTCGTGACAACGGTGTTCCCAACAGGCCATGCGTACGGCCTCACCTCTGAAAGCGGAGCAGAAGTGCTCATTCACATTGGACTGGATACCGTCCAATTAGGCGGTCAGCATTTTGCCCCGAAGGTCGTACAGGGGCAAACCATCACAGAAGGTGAACTGCTTGCAGAATTTGATATTGAAGCCATCCAAGCTTTCGGCCTTTCCGTCACAACACCAGTGATTATTACCAATTCAGGTGAGTTTAGCGATATCATAGAAACAGAAGTAAGACAAATCACACCAGGACAATCATTTTTACATCTCGTTTAATCAAGAGGAGGAAGAAATTATGAGATATTCAACACTAGCACCATTTCCAAAGGACTTTTTCTGGGGCGGATCTACTTCCGCCTATCAAGTAGAAGGTGCGTGGAACGAGGATGGCAAGGGGCCTTCTGTCATTGATATGAGAGCAAGTTACCCTGAAGGGACAACGGATTTTAAAGTCGCAAGCGATCACTATCACCGCTATAAAGAGGATGTGAAGATGTTTGCAGAAATGGGTTTAAAGGCTTATCGCTTCTCTATTGCATGGACACGGATCATTCCAGATGGAGATGGGGAGATCAACCAAAAGGGGATTGAATTCTATCATTCTCTCATCGATGAATTGCGCCGCTATGATATTGAACCAATCGTGACAATGTATCATTTTGATCTGCCTCATGCGCTTCAAGTAAAAGGCGGTTGGTCAAATCGTGCGACAGTAGATGCGTTTGAACGTTATGCAGAGGTTCTCTTTAAGGAATATGGCCATAAGGTAAACTATTGGCTGACCATTAATGAACAAAACATGATGATCTTACATGGATCGGCGCTCGGTACACTTGATCCAAATTTAGAAAATCCAAAAAAAGAACTGTATCAGCAGAACCACCATATGCTCGTAGCTCAGGCGAAAGCCATGACGCTTTGTCATCGTTTGCTGCCTGAAGCGAAAATTGGACCAGCACCAAATATTGCGCTCATTTATCCGGCATCTCCAAAGCCTGAGGATGTGCTTGCTGCGGCGAATTACAATGCGATCCGCAACTGGCTTTATCTTGATATGGCAGTCTTCGGCCGTTATAACAACCTTGCTTGGGCTTATATGAAAGAAAAAGACATTCTTCCTGTTATTGAAGAGGGAGATATGGATATTTTGAAAAGTGCGAAGCCAGACTTCATTGCCTTTAACTACTACACTTCGCAAACAGTTGAAGCGAGTAAAGGAGATGGCAACGATGAATTTGCACGCGGCGGAGATCAGCATTTAAAATCTGGTGAAGATGGCGTATACAAAGGCGGCAACAACCCGTTCTTAAGTAAAAATGCGTTTGGCTGGGAGATTGACCCTGTCGGCTTCCGTTCAACGATGCGCGAGATTTATGACCGCTATCAGCTGCCGCTTATTATTACAGAAAACGGATTGGGTGCTTTCGACAAGTTAGAAGAAGATGGTTCGATTCAGGATGATTATCGAATTGACTATTTAGAAAAGCATATCGAACAAATCAAATGGGCGATCACAGACGGCGTCGAGGTCTTCGGATACTGCCCGTGGTCCGCCATCGACTTAATCAGCACACACCAAGGATGCTCCAAGCGCTACGGGTTCATCTACGTCAACCGCGACGAATTTGACCTAAAAGACCTCAAACGAATTCGTAAAAAGAGCTCTTATTGGTACGAAATCTTGATTCAGCAAAATGGAGAGAACATCGGGAAGTAACAGATAAAAAAGCCAATCACCTTATGCGGGTGGCTGGCTTTTTTTTTCGTTCACTCTATTGGCAACGTCATATTGTTCGAGTTGTTTTAAAATGATAGTCTAATTATATATTGTAAAATTTGGTTTAATATCCATTATAAGAGAGGGTCTGTTTATATGATGACGATTCTTTTTCTGTTTTTCTTATTGTTTTTCATTTTTTATGCTTTGAATTATATAGGTCAGAAATTAATTGCGAAGGAATACCCAATGAACCATGGTGTGATTGTGACTCTATCAGCTGTGGAAGGTATTCTTGTTTTTGTACTTGTTGGTGTTAATGAGAAGTTTCCATTTTTTTAGATCCAATCACATCTTGCTCTCTACTATTATTATACCGCGAATACAATCTCATTTACAGACTGTTTTCCGCCCAGATCAGGCCGTATACTGTTATACGCAAGTCAAAAACGATAAGGGGTGCGGCTGTATGAATGACAATGAGCAGGTTTTAGATCCTGGCCCATTTTTTCATGGGACGAAAGCAGAATTGAAGATTGGAGATCTGCTTGAACCGCTGTATTTATCCAATTTTCAGGATAAAAAATCAAACCATATCTATTTCACTGGAACATTAAATGCGGCCAAATGGGGTGCTGAGTTAGCAAGGTCAGATGCGAAAGAGAGAATATATCTTGTAGAACCGTTAGGCGAGTTTGAAAATGATCCGAATTTGACTGACAAAAAATTTCCCGGCAATCCAACACGTTCTTATCGATCGAAATCCCCTTTGAAAATAGTCGCAGAATTAGGTTCATGGGAAAGACATTCTGATGAAGAAATTGAACATATGCTGAGCTCTTTGAAGAAATTAAGTGAAGAAGGAAAAAATGTCATATACGATTGATGATCCATATTCTAAATAACACGAAGGCCGCCTCATTAACTGGGCGGCCTTTGTTCTATCTTATTGAAACAACGCATCCATCAACTCAACAAATGTGTTTGCTTGCTTCAAGGAGTGAATGCGGTTTGGATTGTCCAGTAAATCGACGGCTTGTTCAAAGAATTGATTCATGCAGGCTGCGTCATCCTTATGAATGGCTAATAAAAAGACAAGTGATACTTCATCTCCCTGCCAGTCAATTGGCTGTTTTAAGTGTGCGATGGCTACGCAGGAGGTGCCTTCATTTGTGATGAGCGGGTGTGGCATAGCCATTCCTCTGCCAAGATAGGTAGACGACATTTGCTCCCGCTCAAGCACCGAGGACCGAAAAGAAGGCGATACTAGCTGATGCTCCTCTAGACGGCTGCATAGTGTGTCTAATACCTCGTCCTTGCTGGATAGGTCAGCATTTAATAAGGTCAATCGTTCTTGAAAAAATGCCATCAGCTCTTTAGAGGGAGTCCCATGTCCATTTAATAAATGAATGATCTCATTTACCCGCTGTACATCATGATGTTCAAAAAAAGCGCTGACCTGAATCACGGGTTTTCCCTTTGATGCGAGTGGGACGGTTGTAATGATGACATCACAGGGCAGGGTGGTACTCATTAGATAATCCTGATAGGAATACAGCTCGACGATTTCCAGTTCGTGCTGAAAGGCTGCCTTCAATTTAATTTCAAGCAGTCTTGCCGTCCCTAGTCCAGACCCGCACACGATAATGGCTTTCTTTTTTTGCGAGGTATCGAGCTGACTTCTTTCAAATGAAGCAGCGATATGCAGGGCAACATATGCCGCCTCGTCTTCATTTGGCGTCCGTACCAGCTGTAAGGCATTCAGTCCGCTGACAGCCAAATCAAACGGGTAAGGATAGGACGCTTTGATCTCATGCAAAAGCGGATTTTGTAAGGATACGCCATATTGGATTCGATTTAATAATGGCTTCATATGAAGCATCAAGTCTTGCTGCAGGATGTTGTCATCTGCAAAGCGGTGGCCGCTTGTTTTCTCAATGTGCTGTAGAAAGACCGCAACCGCCTGCTGAACTTCCACTGTCGTCTGGTGCTGGGCGGCTTCTTTCCACGTTTGATTCGCCAATAGATGCATCACTAAGTAATCTGTTTCATCCTCTGATAAGATGACGTGAAAGGTGTCACTTACCTGCTGTATGATCTTTTGGGCAATTCTCATTAAGACTTGCGATTTTTGTGTACGAGTGGTGCTGGCGGATATCCGCTGGTTTTTTCGTGTCTGCTGAATCGCAATCGCTAAGTGAATGACTAAGTTTTTTAAGGCAATGTCTTTAATGAGCAATGACTCTTGATGCAGGTTCGTCAGGACAATAGATCGAATGGTTTCAAGAGAAATATCAGGAAAATGGAGCTGCTCCCGCTCGGTGATATGAGAAAGTGCAGGCTCTTCCTCAAGGAGTAAGTCTGCATAGCATGTTCTTTTTTGCAACTCGTCTCCCTCAATTTTTAAGCCAAACCCAGGTTTTGACACAAGGGTCATGCCGTATCGGGCTAACAGCTCTCGTCCTTTTTTTAAATCACTGCTGACTGTCATGCGGCTGATAAACAGTTCTTCAGCCAGCTGGTCAATTTTTAAGTAATCCGGTTGAAGCAATAGCTTTCTCATCATAAATCGTACACGCTCTTCTGGCATGACGGGGACGAGAGAGCGGGCAGGAAGCTTCTGCTGATGAAGCCAAAGCAGAAAGGCGTCTTGATCACTCGTTAATAGGGTGTATCCCTTTCCGCGGATCGTTTTAATCTTGGCTCCAGCTTCCTTTAATTGCTCATTTGCTTCTTTGATTAAATTGCGGATGGAGCGGTCAGATAAGCGAAAAGAGGCAGTGAGCTCCTCCAGCTTCACGAACCCCTTCGTTTCAAATAGCCGCTGAATCAGCTGATAGGTTCGAGGATCTGCCGTCATCATCATTGCGCGGCTCCTTGCGCCTGTAAGGCATCAGTACCAAGAGCGATTGCGCCCATTAAACCAGATAATCCATCAAAGGATGGCTTGGTGATAATTTCATTTAAAGGCTTTGGCAGCTGCAAATACCCGTGAAGCCGCTTTTCTGTTTCATCAAGAATGAGCGGCAGCATAGCGGGCTGTTTCATCACACCTCCGCCGAGAATGATGCGCTCTGGTGAAAGAGTGAGTAATAAATTGGCGGTCATCTGCCCGAGATAGTAGGCATGAAGTGACCAGGCAGGATGCTCCTCTGGCAGCATTTGCGCCAGTGTATGATAGCGTCCTTCTATGGCAGGTCCAGATGCCAGTCCCTCTAAACAGTCGTGATGTATTGGGCAGCAGCCTCCGTAGGAATCATGAGGATGCCGCTGAACGGTGATATGACCCATTTCTGGATGCAATAATCCGTGAATGAGGCGGTGTTCAATATAGGCACCGCCGCCTATTCCTGTTCCAACTGTGATGTAAACCAAAGAAGCAGGCTTTCGTGCTTCGACCGAAAAGCGGGCTTCTCCGAGTGCTGCACAGTTCACATCGGTATCGAGCTTCATCGGGAGCCCAAGGGCTTGTTTTAAGGTTGAGAGGAAAGGGAATTGGCGCCAGGCTGTTTTTGGTGTATCTAAAATCGTCCCATAGCTTGGGCTTTGTTCTTTTACATCGACAGGCCCGAATGCCCCAATGCCAATGGCATCGACAGGATGCTTTGTAAAGTAATCGATCACTTGCCGGCATGTTTCAATTGGGTTTCCTGTTGCAAAGGAAGTCATGTGTTCAATCGTTCCGTCTGTTGTTCCGTAGCCGCAGACAAATTTTGTTCCGCCTGCTTCAATGCCTCCAATTCGCATGATCAATGCCCTCCATTAAAGAGGGGCGGAATCCAAATGGACCCCGCCCCTACATGTTCATTTTTTCTTTACAATGTAGGTTTGTACCTGACAAGGTGTGAGCGGTTCAATGTGTAATGATCCATGTTGTGCTTTGAGTATATGTCCTTCAGGTGTTTCGCCTAAATTCGCTGTTTCTCCGTGTTGTAGAGATGAACTATTGATTGAAGCGGCTGTTTGACGCGTTAAATATGGATTGAAGAGACGGATGACAATGCCTGTTCCATGCTCTTCTTTTTTTAGAGCGCTTAGAATGGCTCCGTCTGTCTCAATGTCAAGCAGGCTATAAGTAGATTGTAAGTCTTCTTTTTCATCTCGGAAAGAGAAAATTAAACGACCGTTTAAAAAGTCTGCCCGTTCGTAGCATTGAACTGGGGTGGTATACCGCTTAGCAAGCTGCGCTAAGTGCCCCTCGCTGACAGCGTCCTTACTATAGTGCATGCCAAATGAGAACGACAGTGCACCTTGCAGCTGAGCGTCAGGTGTCTCAACAATTTTTTCCCCAGATGCGCGGCCTGGACGGTAAAGAAGATTTTCTTTCCCCATTTTTCCGAAACAGCGGAAGAGCGTATACGCAATCGTTGTGTAGCCTTCTCCTGTGATCTGATATTCTCTCACACAGTCGGTCAATAGAGCGACACCATATGCTTCATCACGAAGTGCAGTAAAGGATTGCATCGGTTCAATGGTGATCGGTTTTTCTTCCCAATGCTCATTGCTCCACCATTCAAGCTCTTGTGTGAGCTCTGTTGGGCGTTCGATGGTTCCAAACTGCTGATCGCTCAGTGATACCTTTGATGCGATGCCTGTATCAAAGAGGACACGCAGACGATGGTCTAACGCATGATTGTCGACATCGACATGAAAACGGATGACAGGCTCATCTTTGTTTAATGCCACCTTCGCTGTGATCGGGAGTGAAGTCGTGACCGATTGCTGAGAGCGCTCTTCTAAGTCATATGGGACAGTGAGAGTAAGCTGGATGGTGAGCTCTTCCTGCAGGCCGCTTTTAGACACTGTGATGTCTGCTGAAGAAAGATCCTTGGATGACACATACAGATCTTCGCGCGGCGGGGAATAGTTGTAGGAATCTCCATCGTCTCCATTGTCTTCAAAGATCATTTGCTCAGAGAATGTCAGGCCTGTTTGTTTATCTGTGATGTCCAGCGATCCGTTGTCATTTGCCGCTATGCGGTAATACGTATTTTCAATCGCGCGTCCTTCTGTTTGTTCCCATACAGATTCGCTCGATTCATCGAAAACCATGCTGACTTGTGTATAACCAACGGACGGTAAGCTGGCGGCTTCAATCAGCAGAATGGCTTTCCATACTTGTTTTGGCATGTACACATCTTTACTTGGGTTAAGAGAAATTTGCTGTGCCAGCACATAATCTGTGACATCGGTTTTGCTTTTCACTGTGTAGTGAAGCGTTCTTCCGTTTGCATCCTTTAGTGTAAATGGACGTTCCGTGATAAAGGTTTCAACCTCAATGACTTCAGAACGCTTTGAAGGCAGTGTATTAAATAACGTGAATGTGATTTCTTGCTCAGTTTGCAGTCGAATAGCAATGAGACGCATGTGTAAGTCCACAAGATTCTCGGCGATTTCCTTTGCCTGCTTGTAGCGGAAGAAGACATCTTGATTCGTCGTGTCGCTATTGCAGCCGCCAATGCTGTCATGCGCTGCATTTTCAAACATGAGGTACCAAATATCACGAACCGTATCATGCGGATAGTCGTGTCCGAGTGAATAGCTAATCGTTAGGATAGGCTCCATCACATTGACGAGATAGTTTTCAATTTGATTGTTTAAGATTTTTAAATCAGCTCGTGTTGAAAAAATAGATTTGTGAATCCGCATATGCTTCGCATGAATGAGCTCTCCTTCTAATGTCTCAAAAGACGTCCGCTCTTTTTTTACTGCTGCAATGTAATCTTCTAAACTGCTGATTTGATAGTGGTGCTCGTCAAGTTCATTGGCTTTTTCTAATAAGTCAGGCAGGTTTTTGCGGATCGGTGCCTGGTCAAAGCCATTTGGGAAATAGACATTCTTTGTGGTTGCTTTTGCTTGCAGTGCACCAATTTTTTCAGATAAAAAGGCTTGTAAATCCTCATCCTTCTCAGGAATATTTCCACCGTAGTAGTAGCCAAATGGCAGGTTCACCGCAAAGACTTCACTGCCGTCAGCACCTTGCCAATTGAATTCAGTGTGATTCGTCATATGGTCTGAAACGCCGCGCCAAAAAGCCGTATCCACAATGCCGAATCCACGGTAAATTTGAGGCATTTGCGCGGATTGACCGAAGGAATCAGGGACATAGCCGACTTTCATCACATGACCGAACTGCTGACAGCGTTCAATCCCATATTGCAGGTTCCGTACAATCGATTCACCTGAAATGACGAGCTGGTCGGTTTGGGTATACCATGGGCCGATGATGAGACGTTTGGCTGTGACGAGCTTTTTGATTCTATTCTCATCCTCAGGGCGCCATTTCAGGTAATCATCCAATAAGGATGCCTGTGCATCGAGCATGAAGTAATGGAACCTTTCATCTGTTTCAAGGGTGTCTAAAATGTCCATTACGCTTTTCATTAAGTAGATACGGGATCGGGAGGTGGTGAAATACCATTCCCGGTCCCAGTGAGTATGTGGAATCACATGTACATTGACAGTCATTGATCAACGACACCTTTCTATGTTCAAATTATCCTTCTAGCACAAGGTCAAAATCGTCTTCTTCTTTCTGCTTCTGGTCATGTTCTGGCGTTTTTGGCTCTTTTTTCTCAGAGAAATTCACAAGCAGGTTGGCGCCAATACCGATGACGAGTGCGCCAGTGAGGGCTCCGATTAAATAAGCCCACCAGTTTCCGACTGAGAAGAAGCCGTATAGCCCGCCAATTGGCGGCATGATGTCATGAACACCTAATAATGCAGCGACCCCGCTTCCAGCAGCACACGCGACAACATTGAGCGGAATCAATTTCAAAGGATTGACAAGGGTAAAAGGAATCGCCCCTTCCGTAATACCGATAATGCCCATCACAAGCCCGCCTCGTCCGGCTTCTCTAAAGGTTGGAGAGAAGTTGCGTTTTCGAATCAATGTCGCAAGCCCGTATCCAAGCGGCGGAATGACAATCGCAATATTGACGAGGATGGCAGGGAGGTAGACGCCTGATAGGAAGAGTGCGTTACCTGCCATCCAAGCGGATTTATTCACCGGTCCGCCAAGGTCGAAGCCAATCATCGCGCCTAGAATCAGAGCGAGTGCAAGTGTGCTTGTGCCGTCAGCGACCATACCTTTAATCCATTCAATTAATGCCGTGTTCAAAGCGCCTAATGGTCCGCCCAGCAGAACGGACATGAGAAGCCCGGTTAAGCCAACGGTTATAAGCGGTAAGATGAGCAGAGGAACGAGTCCGGCCGCGGAGCCTTGAATTTGAATTTTTCGTTTTACAAAAAGAGCGACATATCCTGCGAAGAAGCCTGCAATGACGGCACCGATAAATCCAGCATTCGTTGAGCTGGCAAGGGCACCACCGATGAAGCCGGCCGCAAGACCTGATTTATCCGCAATCGAATAGGCGATAAATCCAGCGAGCAGGACGTTCATTAAGCCAATGCCTGTCCAGCCAACCTGCTCCATTAAATAGGCGCCGTGTAAAATGCCGCCAGCATCCTTATAGGCGTTTAAATCTGAAACACCAAATCCTAATCCGACTAGTTTTGCTAAACCAACGATAAGGGAGGCACCGATGATCACAGGAAGAATATAAGAAATACCGGTCATGAGATGGCCTTCAATGACTTTTAATTTTGCTTTCATTTTGCTTTGCTCCTTTCTATATGGCATTGCTCACGTTTTTTGAGATTCAGATTTTTTCTTTTCAACAAGTGCTACGGCTTTTGTGATGATTTGCTCGGCATTTTTTAAGGCGCGTCCAATCTCGACACGTACTGTGGGAATGCCTGAGAAACGTTCCGCATCGTTGATATGCTGATTTGAGGCAATGATACAAAGGTCTGCCTGCTTTGCTTCCTCTGTTGTAATGCCATTTACCTGTCCCATAATCCCTTGCTGCTCGATTTTGATCTCGTGACCGAGCTGTTTACCCGCATTCTCTAATGCCTTTGCTGCCATTGGTGTATGAGCTAACCCTGCTGGACATGAAGTGACACCGACAATTTTCATTGTGTAATCCCCTCTTTCAATTGTTGTTCAATGACTTCGTAATAATAGTCAGCGGTTTGACCTGGTTGTATCTTTTCGATGAAAGCCGGTTCCATGAGGCTTGTCGCAATCCCTGACAGTAATTTCAAGTGTGTGACATTTGCTTCTTCTAATGGAACGAGCAGTGTAAATAAATAGCTTGTGGGCAAATCGTCGAAGCTTCCCCATTCAATAGGTTGTTCTAACTCTAAAAATAGAAGTGAAGCCGTTTGTACAGCGGAGCTTTTTGTATGAGGAATGGCGAAGCCTTGCTGAAGTCCTGTTGAGACTTCGTCTTCGCGTGTCAACAAATCGGATAATAACCCCGCCTGATCGTTTGTAATCTGAAGGTCTTCAGCTTTCTCGGCAATGTATTGTAAAATCTCATTCTTTGATCGTCCGTTTACTTGTGTGAAAACATGATCTTTTTGGAACAAGCTGATCCCTTCTCTCTTGTTTGTTAAGCGCTTACAAGTTGATTGTAATGTACTTTTCGGCATGGTTAAATAGCATCATTTTCCGTTTGAAATGGCAAAAAGTTTATGAAGCTATTCGTTTTGCTGTCTGTATATCTCAAATCCTAGCTTAAAACGAGTTTAATTATGTAAAAAACAGATTCTACTAAATGCATTTCTGTGATATTCTTCCAAGGTATTACAAAAGATAAGGGGGTCTTTTCATGTTCAAAAAGCAGGTCAAATCCTGTGTGGTCGTACTCATGGCCATCATTCTCTGTATGGCGGCATTACCTGGATACGAGGCAGCAGCTGCCAGTAAAGGAACAACTGTCAATGAAGCCATTGGGTTAAAAAATGGTGAAGTGATTTCAGGTACATTACAGAATGAAAAAGAAGAGTCATGGTACCAAATCACGCCATCTGCACAAGAGGTGGCAAAACATACGCATATGAAAATTTCTGTAAAAAGTAAACAGGTGTTGTCCGTATCGGTCTATCCAAGCAAGGACAGAGCGATGAAGGATGACACTTATTCCAGATATCGTGTGGACACTGCAAGTGGAGAGACAGAGATCGACTTCCCGCATGCATGGTCAGGTCCTTATTTTGTCAAAGTGCTCTATTTAGGGTCGGAGGAAGACAGCCGTGATGAGGAAGAGGATGCGGCCTATACAATTGGGTATAAAGGAGCTAACCTTCCGCCTTCCGAACCCGTTTTCCCTGAAGACGATGAGCCTGACATCATTATTATTGAGAAAAAGTACGGGCGCGAAATTCTCCAATCGATGCGTACAATTGAAGATAAACGTTTTAATGAAACACCAAATGGTCAGAAGCTGAGTCGCCTGCTCCAAAAGACAAAGCCATTTCTCAAATCGAAGCTCATCAAACAAAAAAATGAGCAGCAAAAGGTATACAATCATCTGCTTACATTAAAGACACTGCTAAATGACGTAGAGAAAAATGGTGCATTTAGCGGTCATATCGTGACAGAGAAAGAACAACAGGCGATCCGTTCTCTTTTTGATATGCTCAAAGGAGCAAGTCCTGCCTATTTAAAGAAGGAATTAGAAGCAGTGAGTCAAAATATTGGAATCGATCAGCTTGAAGGAAAATCGATCGGTTATGTATTAGAGAAGCAAAAGCTTGTAAAAGAAGAGAAAGTGAAGACGAATAAGATCATTTTTAAACTAAAGGATGGCCAAACGCTTCAATCTGCGAAAAAGAAGATGAAAAGCTATGGAATCCAAGAAAACCGCGTGACATCGCAGTCAGTAAGTCCTTTGTTTAAAGGAATGTATGTCTATGATGTACCAGCAGGGCAAGAATCAGCTGGGAAGACACTAAAAGCAGGCAAAGCTGTGATCAAAAGCACTGCAAGAAAGCTGTCCAGTATGCCGAATGTTGAATTTGCGGAGCCTGTTCAAACTTATCGTGCACTTAGCAATGACGTGCAGTATGGTTACCAGTGGCCGCTGAAAAACAGTGCGCAAAACAGCGGGAAAAAAGGCGCTGATGTGAAGTTTGAACAAATGAATACACTGATTGGCACAAGCAAAATGAAGCAAACATTAATTGCTGTTGTGGATACAGGTGTAGACAGTCGTTTGACTGATTTAAGCGGGACTGTTCGTACGGACTTAGGTGCGAATCTCATTGGACGAAACAAAGATGCGATTGATGACAATGGACATGGTACGCATGTTGCCGGCATCATTGCCGCAAAAGCCGATAATCATTACTCCATGGCAGGCCTCAATCAACATACGGGCATCATTCCAGTGAAGGTGCTGGATGCCTATGGCTTTGGAGATACAGAGCATATTGCACTTGGAATCAAGCATGCAGTAGATAAAGGCGCAAAGGTCATCAACATGAGCCTTGGCGGCTACTACAGCCGGGTGATTGAATATGCAATGAACTACGCGGCTCAAAGAAATGTACTAGTGGTCGTCGCGAGTGGAAATGATGGCATTCCAGAAATGGGCTATCCTGCGACATCAAAGTACGCAATGGCCATTGGTGCAAGCAACCGTATGGATATTGCCGCTGAATTCTCAAGCTATGGTAAAGGACTGAGCATGTCTGCACCAGGATCTGATATTCCAAGCTTAATGCCAGATGGGAATGTCTCATATCTGAGCGGGACATCAATGGCGACACCATATGTGGCAGCAGCAGCAGGATTACTGCTTTCTAAAAATCCATCCTTGAAGCCAAATCAAGTAAGGAATATCTTGCAAAGCACAGCAGATAAGATCTTCTTTACATCTGTTGATGGAAAAGATGACGTTTTCTATGATGAAAACGATGAGCCAATTGTCGATCCGAAAATTCCAGGTATTGATTGGATGGCAGGACATGGCAGACTGAATGCATTTGCTGCTTTAAGTGCTGTCGAACTGAATGCATCTGTGAGCAAAGTGGAGGATCAGCATCAAAAGGTGACAGGTAAAGCAAAGGCAGGCGCTGCTATTTCTGTGTATAGAGGCAAAACCCTGCTTGGAAAAGGCACAGCAGGCAAAAATGGAACTTTTAGTGTGAAGATCAAGCATCAGAACAAAAACAAAGTCCTTCACATTAAGATTTCAAAAGGAAAGGCCGCTACAACGCTCAAAACAGTCGTCAAAAAAGGCAAAGCACCAGCTAAGCCGAAAGTGGGCAAAGTAACGGTCAAAAGTAAAACGGTCAAAGGTACTGCGGGTGCAGGATTGACCATTAAAGTGAAAAACAAATCAAAGAAAATCATCAAAACGGTGAAAACGAATAACAAGGGCGCATTTACTGCCCAAATAAAACCGCAAAAAGCCAAAACAGTCTTGTATGTGACCGCTTCTGATGTGAGAAAAAGAGAAAGCAAAGCGGTGAAGGTTGTTGTTGTGAAAAAGTAAGAGAAGAACTTCCCTTTCTAAAAAAAGGGAAGTTTCAACGTGTAGACAAACCCTCGCATTCGCCCGCAGGGCTGTGCTCCGGTGCTCACGAATGTCAAATTCGCTCCGCTCCGGTGCTCGCCCTTCCTAGACTGCAAAGGTTTTCTATCACGCTGAAAAGAAGACAAAGGGCTAAAATAAAGATCATTTTAGCCCTTTGTCAACAATCTGGAACTTCCCTTTCTAAAAAGGGGAAGTTCTTTTGTTTGTTACTGGAAAAATACCAATTAATGTCGAAAGTAATATAGTAGGAAAAAAAGGAGGATTTATCGATGAAAAAAATGATGTTTGCTTTCTTTCTATCATTGCTTCTCGTATTCCCAACCTTTGCACATGCAGAGGAAACAGGAGCAGTACCAGCATCTGTACAAGTAACTAGTGTCACAGCAGCAGATAGTGGAATGGTGAATTACGGCTCTGGCAGTAAATATCGAGTGGGCTCTTATTATCCAGCTACGTTTAAAGGAACATTAAAGGATGCGAGCGGAAATCTGATGGCTAATCAGCCAATCCAGCTTTATTTTGAAGCAGCGATCAAATCATTGGCTCAAACAGCGACAGGCACAACAGACGAGAATGGACAATTTTCACTAACGATTCAAGTTCCTTCAGGTGCAGGCTACCGTACATACAATAATGCAGGCTGGTCGACACATTACTACGATATTGTTCCGGCGACGTTCACTTCAAACGACATCAAGCTATCTTCAAATGTCACAAGTGTGTACCATTTGGCATATACATTACGTAACTAATTTGCTGAGGGAGACGACTTGGCTGGAGCTTGTCGTTTTTTTCATAGAAAAAAGGATGTCTCATTTGACATCCTTTTCTTTTTGTTAGCAAACCTGCTGGGCGGCAACCGAAAGAGTCGATAAACAAACACTCATCAGCCGTTACTCCCAGATTCGATCGAGCGTTTAACTTTTAATCCTGAGCTTTGATGGATAAGAACTTTCACACTTGAACGTTGATCCTTGAACATTCAGCTTTGAGCTTTTATCAAGGATCATCCAAAGATGATCAGATGAGGAGGGAATGACCTTTCCCTCGGAGGTGTTTAGTTCTATCGATTTTCGGCTCACTAACAAAATCAATTAATCGATCTGTATTTTCGTCAGTGTATTGCTTTCAGACAAGGAAAAATCAACTTCCATTTGAAAATCCTCAATTTCGTTCGAAAGCTTTTCAATCTTCACTCGAAGACGAAGCGGGTCGATGATCGTTGCCTCATTTTCAGCGAGGAACGACTTGACGATCTCTTGGTTGGCAGCCGCTTGTGTTTTTCCGTCTTTCCCAAACAAGGTTTCTAAATGCTGGTCGAGCCTCTTTTTCACATCTTCATTGGTTTGTTCTGCTTTGTCTACTAGTTCTGTGTACACCTTTTTCAATTTCCGTAAATAACGAATATCGTATTCGATCGACGTCTTCCGTTCAATCGCTTCTGCCACCGTCATGCTGACACCCGCTACATCAATTGTTGTGGTCGCATTCGACACAACAATGGCTGATTTGATGGCATTCCGGCGTTTGATTAATGCTTGAATCGATTGGTCATCAGCCTTCGCCTTTTTTTCGATTTCTTCTTGATCTTGAAACCCGTGCTGTATATGTTTCCCGATCATCAATCCACCAAGTACGGCTTCATCAACGGTTCGGTTGATTCTCTTATCTAACATTTTCAGTTCACTTAATGCTCTTGTAATGGTCATTTCCATATTAGTGACAACTCCCTTGGTTCATCCTGAAAATCATAGATTTCTATCATATACCAATGTGTGTTTCTTTTGCTAGCGATATCCTTTTTTGTCAAGTTGTTTATACTTTTAAAAAACCTGGTGCTATACACCAGGTTCTTCTCGTTTTTTCTGAATCCAAGCTGTCACATAATAGGCAGCATAGCAGAGCGCGATGAAAGGAATGCCGCAGATGAGGGCAATCCGCTGATTTGGATCAAAGGCAATACCGATGACAGATGCAAAACACAGGAGGAAAGCAGCAATTGGAACCACTGGATAGAGCGGGGTTCGAAAGGAAAGATCATGGAGCTGTCCGCCCTCCTGTAAAAAACTTTTCCGAAACATAAACTGTGAGGCAGCAATCCCCATCCACACGATTACAACGGCCAGTCCAGAGATCGAAACAAGGACAAGGTATACCGTTTCGGGTGCGATGACACTTGATAACAAAGAAAGAATACCGCCGATCATACTTAAAACCAGTGCATTCAAAGGAATTCCTTTTGATGTCAGCTTCGCTAGTTTCTTAGGCAGTGTCCGTTCCTCAGAAAGAGACCAGAGCATACGGGATGACGCGTATAGTCCTGAGTTTGCGGCAGATAAGATCGCCGTCAAAATGACAAAATTCATGAAATCTGCGGCATACGGAATCCCGATTCGATCAAACACCACAACAAATGGACTTTTGATCACCCCGGCTTCTTCCACTGGGATCAAGCCGGCTAAGACCACGATCGTTCCAACGAAAAACAGGACAAGACGCAGTACGGTTGTGCGAATCGCTCTTGGAATGGTCTCGTCAGGATTGACGCTTTCACCCGCAGCAATCCCAATTAACTCCGTACCTGAAAAAGCGAAATTGACAGCTAGCATCGTCATTAAAATTGGTAAAAAGCCGTTTGGGAAAAGTCCGCCTTCTCCAGTGAAGTTAGAAAAGAACGGAGCAGATTCACCGCCCTTTAATGGAATCAAGCCAAACATCGCAGCTCCGCCAAGGATAATAAAGAGAATAATAGCCATTACTTTAATGCTGGAAAACCAAAATTCCGATTCTGCAAAGAACTTAACTGTAAAAGCATTGAGTAAAAAGATGAGAAGAGCAAAAACGCCACTCCACATCCAAACCGATGTGTCTGGGAACCAGCGCTGCATTAAAAGGCCTGCCGCTGTAAATTCCGAACCGAGTGCCACTGTCCATGTCAGCCAGTAGAGCCAAGCGACTGTATAGCCTGTGCCGGGTCCAATGTATTTTGTTGCATACGTATGAAAGGCCCCTGTAACCGGCATTGCGACAGACAGCTCGCCTAAACAGAGCATCACGAGGTACACAATTAATGCCCCGACAAGATAGGCAAGAATCGTTCCTGCGGGTCCTGCCTGATTGATGGTATACCCAGAGCTTAAAAAGAGCCCTGTTCCAATAACGCCGCCTAGAGAAAGCATGAACAGGTGGCGGCTCGTCATTTTTCGTTGATATTGTTGTGACTGATCTTTTGCTTGTTCCATGTCTTCCCGCCCTTTTGCTTAGAAGTATGTGTGATGATTCGTGGTGCTATGATGTGGTTTGTTTTAAGATGTCCGTGATATCTTCTGGGGTCGTCCGGCAGCAGCCGCCGATGATATGCGCGCCGTCTTTGTACCATTGATGCGCACATTCACCAAATGTATGCTGAGATGTATCCCCGCTCCATACCTTTTCTTCAGGATCATATAATTCTCCTGAGTTTGGATACACGACAATCGGCTTGCTCGTCCCCTTTTTCATCTCTTGAATGAGAGAAGAGATAAATTGCGGCGGCGTACAGTTTACACCAACAGCAGCGATCTGTTCATAAGGTTCCAATGCTTGTACACATTCTCTGAGCAAATCACCTTCACTAATGTGAAGATCGTCCTTTGCGCTGAATGTGATCCAAGCAGATACACCCCTGAATTCATTTTGCAGCAGCTTTGCGATAGCCGTTGCTTCAATCAGACAAGGGATCGTTTCACATGCAAGAATGTCTGCACCAGCTTCTACTAATGCCTGAATTCTTGGTCTGTGAAAATCAATGAGTGCCTGCTCCGTGAGTCCGTAATTTCCCTTATATTCTGAACCATCAGACAAATAAGCACCGAATGGCCCCACAGATCCTGCGACAAATGGTTTTGTCCGCCCTTTACGATGCGCTTCATCCTGCCAAAAAAGATCGCGTGCCTCTTTTGCTAAAGTGACAGATCGTTTCATTAGTTCAATGGCTTCTTCTTTTGTATAGCCTTTTTCAGCGAAGCCATCAATCGTTGTTTGGTAGCTCGCTGTTGTGGCACAGTCAGCTCCGGCTTGGAAGTAATCCAAGTGTACTTGCTGAATCAATTCTGGCTGTTCAATGAGTATTTTGGCTGACCATAAACGATCGTTTAAATCGCATCCCTTTCGTTCAAGCTCCGTTGCAAGTGCACCGTCTAAAACCAAAGGTGCGTGAGGCTGTAAACGGCTTTGAATAGGATTCATCGGAATCGAACACCCTCCTTTTTAGTTGGAAATGATGGATATGATATGAGGCAGTAGTTTAAATGACTAAAGTGTTTTTGTCAAGGAGAGGAAAAAGCATGATATCGCGGAAAAACCTTGAAAACATGCGGGTTTCGGTGCATAAAGATGCAGTCAAAATAATAGAAAACCAAGTCATTGACAGCCTCTAAAAAGAGATATATATTATGGAAAGGCTCATTTCAGAAAGCTTCATCAAAAGGCGCTGTCTTTTGATTTTTATTTTGTCCAACGACTGTCTTCTTTCGTGCAGAAAGAGGGTTTTTTATATGCTTAGAAAAGGAGGAAAGAAGAAATTGAAAAAATGTGTAAAAGATTTGGCTATGATTCTGATTGGTTCTTTTTTATTTGCTGCAGCAGTGAACATGTTTGTCATTCCACTTGAATTTGGTGAAGGCGGTGTAACGGGGCTGTCCATCATTTTCTATTATTTGTTTGAAATTGCACCATGGCTGACGAACCTGGTGTTTAATGCCATCCTGCTGCTTGTGGGGTATAAATATTTGGACAAGAAGACGACGATTTATACTGTGGTTGCCGTCGCAAGTAACTCCCTATTTTTACACCTGACCACAACATGGGTCGTGAATGTACATGAATTGATCATTGGAGCGATTTTCGCAGGAATTATCATCGGTATTGGAATTGGTCTTGTGCTAAGAGCAGGCGGTACAACGGCGGGTTCTGCCATACTCGGAAGAATTGCCAACAAGTATTTAGACTGGAACGTGAGCTATGCCATCTTGTTCTTTGATCTGATCGTCGTATTTGCTTCCTACTTTATTATTGGTGCGGAAAAATTAATGTTCACCATTGTGATGCTGTACGTGGCAACAAAGGTGATGGACTTCGTGATAGAAGGGCTTAACACGAAAAAGGCAGTAACGATTATTTCTTCATGCAAAGATGATATTGCTGAAGAAATCAATCACACTTTGGATCGAGGCGTGACGATTTTAAACGGACGCGGTCATTATTCAAAGGAATCGAAGGAGATTCTCTACGCAGTTATTCAAAAGCAAGAGCTCATGCGCCTAAAGAAAATCATCAAGAAAATTGATCGAGACGCATTCGTTGTTGTCCATGACGTGCGTGATGTGTTCGGAGAAGGATTTGTGAATATATAAACCTGAAAAGACCTTAACCGGGTCTTTTTTTATGCTCTATACCTCTTGTCACATTATACTATGTATTGTATAGTATAAATGGTTAGGAGTTGTAATTATGAATGCACAATTAAAAAAAGGTTTGCTGGAATTCTGTGTACTGGCGGTATTAAAGAAAGGCGATTCCTATGGTTATCAAATTATTAAAGATATGTCCCATTGTATTGAGATTTCAGAATCGACATTATATCCGATATTAAAGCGGTTAGAGCAAAACAACTATGTGGAGACCTATTCCCAGGAACATAACAGTCGATTAAGAAAGTACTACCGAATGACAAATAGCGGCCGTGAGCATATGGCGCAGTTTTTAGCGGAATGGGATCAAGTGATGGCGATTTACGACTTTATTTCTGGAGGACAGGGCAATGAATAAAAAAGAATTTTTAGCCAGCTTAGAGAAGCACCTGCATCGTCTAGGCGAAAAAGAAAGTGATCGGTTCATCGAATATTACGATGAAATGATCGAGGATTATCAGGAAGATGGCTATAGCGAACAGGAAGCTGTTCATCAAGTGGGTCAGCCTTCAATCATCGCTGAGGGGATTATGAAGGAACAAGGAATCAAAACTGCTCAGGTGCCGACGTTCGGAGAAAAAGCTACAAGGCTTTCCATTCTCATTTTGGGCTTTCCGTTATGGGGAAGTATTTTAGCAACGGTCATTCTGCTGATTCTTTCTGTCTATATGGTGGTTTGGTGCGTTCCGCTCGTCACAGGTGCATTGACGCTCACTGGTCTGCTCGGAGGTTTTTGGAGCATCATTGGTTCTCCATTTATTTTTCAGGACGGTTTGCATGTGGTGGTGACGCAGGTTGGAGTGGGTATTCTTCTATTAGGTGTCGGATTATTATGCGGAATTGCCACGGTGTATTTGACAAAGTTATTTGTGCAAATGACTGTTCAAACCACTAAGGCATTCATGGGAATGTTTAGAAAGAAGGTCGTGAGAATATGAACGTGAATGAATTCAAAAAGCAATGCTTTAAATGGGGCATGATCTTCACAGTTGTAGGAGGCATTGTAACGGCGATTGGGTTTGGGCTATCAGGTTTTGATCCAGACGCATATCACACAAAAAAAGAGAACAACGTGTTCCGCACCATCAATTGGTAGCAACGCGCTATAATGAACTAAAAAAACCCGCTTATGCGGGTCTTTTTGTTGCTCGGGCCACAAAGAAGAAATAACAGCAAAGTGCACCTAGGTCACAAAGCATAATGATCAGGCCCATTGGAAAGGCTGTTTGGCTTCCCGCTAGTCCGACAAGAGGTGTCATGCATGCGCCTAGCAGCATTTGTGCCACCCCGATGAGGGCAGCTGCACTTCCTGCATGCGCTCCGTGATGCTGCATCGCAAGAGACGGCGCGGACGTACCGACAATTCCGACGCTTGAGACAACAAAAAACAATGGAATGAGAATGCCATACAACCCTGCATCAATGGAGATCATCAAAAATAAGGAGACGCCGCCTAAGGCAGCTGTCAGCAATCCAATGCGAAGAACTTTCTCTTCGCCGATTTTTACAGCGACACGGGCAAATACTTGTCCAGCCGTGATGATGCCAAGACTATTCACCGCAAAGGCAGCACTAAATCCTTGTGGAGAAAGGTGGAAAAGATCCTGGAGCACAAACGGTGAGCCAGAAATATAGGCAAACATCGCTGCGAATACAAGACCCTGCGAGAGGGCATACCCAACAAAGAGACGATCACTCGCTAAAATTTTCATGGCACCAACAATCTGTTGAAAGCCCCCAGTCTGTCTGCGCTCCACAGGTAAACTTTCTTGTAGTGAAAAAATGGATCTCAGCAGCATCAAGGCCCCGAGAATTCCTAGTAGAACAAATACACCCTGCCATGTTGTAAAGCGTAAAATCTGTCCGCCCACAATAGGTGCCGCTGCCGGAGCAACTCCGTTGACCAACATCAGCAGTGCAAAGAATTTCGTCATTTCTGATCCTTCATAATGATCTCGCACAATGGCTCGTGCAATGACAATGCCAGCTGAACCAGCGAGCCCTTGAATCAATCTTAAGAGGATGAACATCCAAATCGATGTGACCACCGTACATAAAAGTGATGAGGCTATAAAAATGATTAAGCCGATCATCAGCGGTTTTCTTCTGCCGATCGTATCACTAATAGGACCTGCAATCAGCTGTCCAAGCGCCAGTCCAATAAGACAAGCCATAAGACTTAATTGGGACAAAGCCGTGCTTGCTTCAAAATCACGCGCAATATTAGGCAAAGCAGGTAAATACATATCCATTGCAAGCGGTGCAAGGGCTGTTAAAGACCCAAGCAATGCAGCAAGGAGAAATCGATTTTTTTTCGATTCTTGGGGATAAGATAAAGAACTCATATGATCACTACACTCCTCGTATACTTCCTCAAAACAGCATAATGAATCAAGCGTTCCTTTTCAATGGAAATTTTCAAAGATGATTCCGTGCAAAATGATTGATCTTTCGAATGAGACTCTTTACATTGAATGAGTAGAGAAAAGAACAAGGTCATCGACATGCAGTATTTGCATGATACGTATATCTAGCAATAAACAACAGGAGGTGCTGACATGAAGCAGCAAGAGCTGATCATTCGTCAAGCAGTCAAAGAAGATCATGAAGCGGTCAGGCATGTACTAATCAAATCCTATTCACAGTATGAGCCTCAATTTACAGAGGAAGGCTGGCAAAATTATTCTGCTGCGCTTGCAGCAGCTGTAGATAATCCGAACATGGAGCTGATGCTTGTGGCGGAGCTTGAAGGCAAGGTCGTGGGGACGCTTCAAATGTTCCGGTCATCAGAGCAAGCGTATGACAAACCCGAAATGGGCATTACATCAGCCATCGTCCGGTTTTTAGGAGTAGATCCCGATGTTAGGGGAAAAGGAATTGCAGAGTCATTATTACGTAAAAGTATTGAACTTACGCAATCATGGGGCGAAAATGTCCTGTATCTTCATACATCTGATAAAATGCAGGCTGCCATTCGTCTATATGAAAGAATGGGCTTTGAGCGTGCACTAGATAAAGAATTTGTGAATCAAAATGGGACGCATGTCAAGAGCTATCAATATGTTATCCAAAAAGAACAGCCGGCTGGTTCATCACTTCACTCGTAATAAAAGGAAGAGCAAGTCCTTCAGGGACAGCTCTTCCTTTTTTCAATTTACGCCCACAGTACAAGCGCCCAATATGATACCCCCCCCACGAAATTAAACCGAACATGACAAAGAATTTTAACACGCGTTCGTAAAGGGACAGCTTTCGTTCTCTCTTCGTTTTCACCAGCCGCCAATAAAAGGCATAGTTCCATAAAAAGAGGATGATTTGTCCAAGCTCTGTAAGGTTTTCAAGAATCGTGATTCCGTTCATTTATTTCATCTCATCATAGGTCTTCCATAAGTAAATGCAGCAACCCTTTATTTCTTCAAAAAAAATCGGTGTATACTGGAAAGAGAGAAACTAGATGCAGAGGGAGTTGTGACATGTTGTTTTCGCTACATGCGGATCGTTGGGATGAAGTAATCGAGAGAAAAATCAAATACGATCAGAAGGTCGTGGAATATACTTGTCAGCTGTTAGACGCACAGGAGCAGCAGGCTGTGCTATTTCACAAGATCGAAGACACGTTTACGATGAGGGCAGGTGATGGTGCTCTGACCATTCCAAAAGGGAGCTATACGACCGCCTATTATTGGAAGGATCGACCTTACAATATTTACTTCTGGAGGGATGATCAAGGGAAGGAACTTGGGTCTTATTTTAATATTGTGGGGAATACATGGTTCAACGGCCAGCTGGTCATATTTGAAGACCTCATTATTGATCTTCTCGTTCTGCCGAATGGTCATTTCTTTGTGTTGGATGAAGATGAATTGCCGGAGAGTTTAGCGGCTTTTGAACAAGGTTCAGTGCGCCGGGCATTAGAGGGTGTGATGGCTTCGTTAGAAAGCATACTCGATCAAGTGAGGGCAGATGCCGAAGGAAAATATCATCACAGCTTGTTTGAGCCGATGTTGAAATAGAAAAAACGATTCCTTTCAGGCGAGGAATCGTTTTTTTCTGTCAAACCTTGATACGGTTTAATCGTTTCTGTAAGTTGGTTTTCGTTTTGGAAGCTTTTAGCTGTTTGACAGCGGTTTGAGCCGCTGCTTTTGTTTTCTTTGTCCGTTTGGCTTCCGCTTTTTTCACCTTTTGTTTGGCGTCTGTCACTTTCTTTTGATAGGCGACCTGTTTTTTGACTTTGTCGAGCCGGTTTTGCAGGCTTGTTTTTTCTTTGCCTTTGTTTAGCTTTTTGATAGCCGTTTGGGCGCTTTTAATGGCGCCTTGTGTTTTGTTTTTTTCGGCTGTTTGAACCTTTGAACGTGCGGAACGGATATCAATGGTTCCTTGTACCTTTTTCACCCGTTCGGTGAGTGCTGTTTTTTGTTTACTTGCAGTGAGTCGGCCAATTCTCGTTTTGGCTTGATTGACATCTGCCTGCTTTTTAGATGTTTCGGCTTTTTTGACAGCGCTGGTCGCAGCCTTTAAAAAGGTGGATTGCGGTACATATTGCACGCGGCCATAGCCGAATTGTGGATCCTTTCCTTTTGCGCCAAGATCCACTGTATAGCTGCGCAATAAGGTGCGAAGCTGTGCATTTGTTTTCTTCGGATGAAGCTGCTTCAACAGCGCCAGCATCCCTGTGACATGCGGTGCAGCTTGTGATGTACCCGTTGCATACCAATATTCATTTTTTAAATAAGTGCTGATGACGTTCTCGCCAGGGGCAGAAAATTCGATGCCTTTCCCTGTATTTGAGATAGACGCGAGTTTGTCTTTGTCAGTGGTTGCGGAAACAGCAATGACGCTATTGTAAGCGGCAGGGTAGCTGATATGATTCTTCTTCCCATCATTTCCGCTTGCAGCGACCACAAGCAGTCCTTTTTTGTATGCTTCATCCACTGCTGAACGCAAGATGGGGATATTGTCTTCAAAACCTAGACTTAAATTCATAATATCCATCTTATTGCTAATGGCCCAATCGATGCCTCGAAGCAGACTGTACAGGTCGCCTTCTCCCTTTTTATCTAACACTTTCACAGCATACAGCTTCGCGCCAGAAGCGACGCCGACTGTGCCGTAATCGTTATTGATCGCACCAATCGTGCCCGCGACATGTGTGCCGTGTCCTTCATCATCTTTATAGGAAGATGTGTAGTTCACAAATGATTTACCGCCCGATACCTTTAAATCCTCATGTGGAAAAATACCAGTATCTAAAACGGCTACTTTCACATTTTTACCTGTGACGCCTTCTTTGATCGCTTTCTTTACATTCAGCTTTTGCAGGTTGTAAGATTTTTGAACCAATGCATCCTGATTCGTAGCGGCAGCAGTTTTTTTCATGGTAGAAGAAGCGAGTTTGACCTTTACGTTTTTTGACACATATGCAATGTTTGGGTCTTTTTTGAGTGAAGTGACGGCTTGTTCATCTGCTGTCACAGCGACAGCGGGAAGATGTATGTACTGTGCGTTCACTTTTTCACTTTCTTCAATAGCCGTTTGCTTTCCTTTTTGGTTTTTATAGACGATAATGACATCTGTTTCTTTTGGCGGTGCAGCTGCCTGCGAATGGTAAGGCAAGGCAGTTGTCAACGCAAGAAGAAACGCGATGACTACGACGATTTTCTTTTTCAAGGCGATAGCCCCTTGCATACGATGACCTCCGTCTTTTTTTCTCTATTATATCGGAGAAATGAGAAGGATGGTTAGAAGAATCATATTGTTTGTCAGAAAGTTTTTTTACAAGTAACCTGAAATTGAAATTCATACAAATCTAGTAGACAATAGAGAGATCATAATAAGAGAAAGTAGGACATGCTGATGAACGTAAAAGAGTATATGACGTATGATGCGACTGGCTTGGCAGCACTTGTACGGAATAAGCAGGTAACGCCAGACGAGCTTGTACAGGCTGCATTTGCTAGATTGAATGAGGTCAATCCTGAACTAAATGCGGTGATTCAGACAAGACAAGATCAAGTATTAAAAGAAATCAAGACATTACATACGAATCAGCCGTTTGCGGGCGTTCCATTTGTACTGAAAAATATATCGCAAGGGATGGAGAATGAACCGCTGACAGCAGGTGCTGCATTGTTAAAGGATGTAAAGGCAAAAACGGACTCCCACTTTGTCCATCGATTGAAGCAGGCTGGATTTCTCATGATGGGGCATACAAACACACCAGAATTCGGTTTAAGGAATGTAACAGAACCTTCTTTACATGGTCCAACGAGGAACCCTTGGCATCCTGACTATTCCCCTGGCGGTTCAAGCGGCGGGACGGCAGCAGCTGTTGCAAGCGGCATCGTACCGGCTGGTGGAGCAAGTGATGGCGGTGGGTCCATTCGGATTCCAGCATCCTTTACAGGTTTGTTCGGTCTCAAGCCAACGAGAGGAAGAACGCCAGTAGGACCAGGCGCAGGAAGGCAGTGGCAAGGGGCTTCCATTGATTTTACACTCACAAAAACAGTGCGGGACAGTGCAGCCCTTCTTGATCTGCTTCAAGTCATTCAGCCTGAAGCGGCTTTCCAAACGCCGTTATACGACGGCAGCTATCAAGAAGATCTAGTGAAACGTACATCTTCTATGCGAATTGCTTACAGTATAGAATCTCCAGTAGGTACGAAGGTTAGTGAGGAAGCGAAGCAGGCGGTTCAGCAAACAGTGAAATGGCTGAGTGACCAAGGGCACCAAGTAGAAGAAGCGAAGCCGGCAATTGACGGGATCCATCTGATGCAGCAATACTACGTCATGAACAGCGGAGAAATGTCTGCATTATTCACGTCCTTGGCTCGTTCATTAGGACGTCCAGTCAATCCGGAGGAAACGGACATCGTCGCATGGGTGCTGGCGGAGGCTGGCAAGAATGTGACCGCTGCTGCTTATACAGAAAGTCTTGATGCGTGGGATATGGCGGCTGCACAAATGGCATCATTTCATCAAACGTACGATCTTTTTGTGACACCAGCTACTGCCTATTCAGCTCCAAGAATTGGTGAGCTGATGCATTCGAAAGAGGAAATCACTGAACTTTTACGTGTGTCATCCCTCTCAATGCAAGCGCAGCAGGATCTCATTTATGACATGTTCTTAAAGAGTCTGACCTACACACCATTTACACAGCTTGCCAACTTAACGGGTCAGCCTTCTATGAGTGTTCCTGTTCATCTCACTGAAGCGGGCATGCCTTTAGGGGTACAGGTGACAGCACCAAAGGGAAAAGAGGACTGGCTGCTTCGGCTTGCAGCAGAAATGGAGACATCCTCGATTTGGAAAGGAACAAATCAAATCATACGTTGAAACGACATTTGTCTATGGAGGGAAAGGAGTGTCACACGTGAGTACGAAGGACAGAATCATTCAAACGGCTGCACTTCTTTTACGAAAACAGGGGTATCATGCGACAGGATTGAATCAAATCATTAGAGAGAGCGGCACGCCTAAAGGATCTCTTTATTATTACTTTCCAAACGGAAAAGAAGAGCTAGCCATAGCAGCCGTTGAATATATTAGTCAAAAGGTCATCGATCGAATTGAAGAAAGTTTTGCCTATTCGGATGACCCTTATATCGCCATCGACCGTTTTATGACAAACATCATTCGGGGATTTATGGAGCAAGAAAGTGAAAGAGGGATTCCGATTGTCTTGCTGGCGGCAGAATCCAAGCCAGAACATACGCAGCTTCATGCTGCATGCAAACAAGAAATGATCCGCTGGCAAGAGCTTGTGAAAGAAAAGCTAATGAACAGCGGATATGAAGAAAACAAAGCGGATGAGCTGGCTTCTCTCCTTCATTCAATGGTGATTGGGGGTCTATCGATGACCACAGCACTCAAACAAACGACCCCGTTAGAACACGTAAAGTGTTACCTTAGACACTTATTTATGCGAGAAGAGTAAAATCTCTCGCATATTGTCTATCTATTATATCAATTGGTCTATATAATAAAGATAGTCAATTAGTCATGAGGAGTGATGGGATGTCGGAGCAACCGCAATCAATCAAGCAATCCGAAGATACCTATTTTTATACCGTGTCTGGTTCAGGGAAGCTGTATGGGCTTGAAAATCAGCTTGTTCATGTGCTGGCAGAAGCAAATCAAACGAATCAGCTGTTTGAGCTTGTCTTAATCACAGGTGGGAAAGGGGCTTATTTTCCACTTCATTGTCATGAGCACTTATTTGAAACCATTTTCGTGCTGGAAGGAAAGCTTGAAGTGATACTGGACGGTAAAAAATATATGGTCACAGCCTTCGATTATATTCATATCCCGCCTAAAACGATTCATGGCTACAGAATGCATAGTCACAAAACAAGGTTTATTTCATATACGTTGGGCGGACAAATGACAGATGTCTATCAGCAAATTGGGAAGAGGCTTCAGCAGAACGAATGGCTGATGACTGATCATGCTTTCGATGCAGCCAGCTTTGAACAAGCTGAAAAAGAAAGCGATCTCATATTGATGCATGGTATCCGGCAGCTATCAAATACAACCAAGCCCTCCGTTTTATTTCATAGTCAGCTCCCTCAGGCGGTGCAGCCCTATGTATTAGAGGCTGGTGAAGGGAAGCAATATATCGTGGATGGTCAGCTTCATGAGCTGATCGCAACAACAGAAACAACTGGAGGCGGGTTCAGCCATTTTGTGATTGAAGGCGCGAAGGGAAAGTATTTTCCTCCACATTATCATCAAGTACATACAGAAGCACTCTATTGCGTTGAAGGAAAAATGAACCTTCAATTGAACGGAGAGGATATTTGCCTGATGCCGGGTGATTTTGCCTATATACCGCCGGATACGATTCATTCTTATGAATTCGTTTCCCATTCTAATAAATTTTTGCTTTTACTGCTCCCTGGAAAGATTGAGCAGTTGTATGAGCAGTTTGAAGAATCACAAAGCCCGAGTATATGTCCTTATTTTATTCAAGAAGGGAACTTGATGATCGATCGAGAGACTTCATCTCAATATGATTTGGTTTTTGTCGAAAAAGGATAAATATGTAACGCGTTACACATGATTGAATAAGCGCCTGTCGAACCTATCGACGGGCCTTTCTTATTTTTTGGCTCCTCCTTATAAATCTCTCATTTGATGAATGAACCATTCATTCAAGGTGAAGCTATGTACAGATGATTTTCGCTAAAGGAGGAAATGCATGTGAGAGCTGTTACTTACCAAGGGAAAAATAGCATTGCAGTGAAGAAAGTAGATGCGCCATCTATTCAAGATCGGGAAGATGTGATCATACGAATTACATCAACAGCAATTTGTGGATCTGATTTACATTTGTATCAGGGGAACTTCCCGCTTCCAATCGGCTATGTGATTGGGCATGAGCCAATGGGGATTGTGGAGGAAGTTGGACCGGATGTCACGGTAGTAAAAAAGGGAGATCGTGTCGTTATTCCATTTACCGTTGCATGTGGTCAATGCCAATATTGTCATCATCACTTAGAAAGCCAATGCGACAACTCAAACCCGCACTACGATTCGGGTGGGCTTTTTGGATATAGTGAGAAATATGGGAATTATCCTGGAGGACAGGCAGAGTATTTACGCGTGCCTTTTGGAAATTACACCCCGTTTAAGATCCCAGATGATTGTGAGCTGGAGGATGAACAATTACTGTTCTTATCGGATGTTCTTCCAACTGCCTATTGGAGCGTGGAGCACGCAGGTGTGAAAAAAGGTGATACGGTCATTGTGTTAGGCTGTGGACCTGTTGGGTTAATGGCGCAGCAATTTGCATGGCAAAAAGGGGCAGAACGTGTGATTGCGGTCGATTACATTGATTACCGTCTGCGACATGCAAAACGGATGAGCGGCGTAGAAGTATTTGATTTTACAGAAGATCCCGACATGGGAGAAACGTTAAAGGAGCTCACCAAGGGTGGAGCCGATGTTGTGATCGATTGTGTGGGAATGGACGGGAAGAAGTCACCGCTTGAAAAAATTGAGCAGAAACTCAAGCTGCAAGGTGGAACGATCGGACCGATTCAAATTGCTACAAAAGCCGTCCGTAAATGTGGAACGGTGCAGATGACGGGTGTGTACGGCGGACTATACAATATGTTCCCATTAGGTGCCTTTTTCGCAAGAAACGTCACACTGAAAATGGGACAGGCTCCGGCGAGAGGCTACATGTCAAAACTCTATCAAAAAGTGACAGCCGGTGAAATTGATCCTAGAGCGATCATCACACACCAATTGCCGTTAGATGATGCCGCTCATGCGTATCACATATTTAATGAAAAGAAGGATGATTGTATAAAGGTCATCTTAAAGCCATAAAAAGAAGGCTTAGGAATATTCCTAAGTCTCAGCAAGTAGACAAACCCTCGCATTCGGTGTCAGGTCTGCATTCCGGTGCTCACGAATGTAAATTCGCTCCGCTCCGGTACTCGTCCTTCCTAGACTGCAAAGGTTTTCTATCACGCTGAAAAGAAGACAAAGGCTTAGGAGGTTTCCTAAGCCTTTAATGTGTGCTCGTCCATCATTTTTTCGATTAATTCAAAAAATGTTTTTTTATCTTCTTCTGAAAGATGGTTGAACAGCTGATTGACAAGCAGCTGGCGGTTGTCGATCATTTGTTTTGCGATTTGTTCACCTGATTCAGAGAGTGTAATCCATACAGTACGGCGGTCATTATTATTTCGAGAGCGGATAATCAGCCCTTCATCTTCTAAGTGATTGAGAGCGGTTGTTGTTGCAGAGGGAGATAATGAAACTTCCTGCAGAATATTTTTCACAGTACATGTTTGATGGCGATAAATGATGCGTAAAATAAACCCTTTCACATACGTGACGTTTTTCGGGATGTTCTCTTCATCTATTTGCTTCGTCGCCTTTAAATACTTTGTCAGCGCATGGTCTAATAAACTTGCCTCTAGCTCGAAATGTTGCATTCTCCATACCTCTTTTCCTATTGCGTTCGCATTTTCCGATCAATTACTAGGTCTATCTTATCATAATAGTTATCATCATTTAAACCAAAATGGAAGACGGCTATAAAATTACCTATATTATCAATTAATATAAAGAACAATTCCAAAATGAAATGATTTTACTTTCAGCTGGTTTTATTTTAGAATGTGAATGAGATAAAATCTGCCAACCCCATTCACTGGAAATTGGCTATTGTAAATCAAACGTTTGGAGATGAAGATATTGAATACTTTACAGGCATTACTTAACGACAGAATGGAACGCTCTTCACAAATTGAAGCGGTAACTGGCGGGGGTGTGTCTTATACATTTGAAGAATATGCAAAACGCATTGACAAGCTCGCTCATTACTTATATCAAAAGGGGATTCGAAAAGGAGACCGCGTTTGCTTTATTTGTCAAAACCATCATCACTTTTCAACGATTATGCTGGCAGCTATCAAAGCAGGTGCAGTCGCAGTTCCGCTTAGCTGGCAGCTTACTTCTTTTGAGCTGGAAGGTATTTTGAAAAAAGCAGAGCCAAAGGCTTTATTTTTTGACCGTGAATTCCGTGACATCATTGCGGCAGTGAATGTGTCTTTAGAAGATTGTCTGATGGTGGAATCCGGTGCCAATGCGAAAACAACCCAGCTGTTTGAAGACATTTTGGCTTCAAATGATGGAAGTCATCTTGCTGATGAGGTATCAGAAGAGGATTTAGCGATGATTTTATTCACTTCTGGAACAACGGGCAATCCAAAGGGCTGTATGGTCGGGCATGGACGAATTTATCAATTTTTAACAAGACATGGGAATCGAGGATTTGATCTGAAAGGAAAACGGTACTTGGCGAGTCATCCGCTGTATCATATGAGTTCAATTAATCATCTGATCGCAGCTGCGATTGAAGGGTATACGCTTGTCTTCTTACATGATGCAACACCGAAACGCATTTTAGAAACGATTGAGAAAGAAAGAATTACGTTCATGATGGCTTTCCCATCAGCTTACACGTACATGCTAGAAGAAATGAAACGCGGTTCGTACGATCTCTCATCTTTTGAAATTGCGATTTCTGGCGGTACGAAGGTGCCGGTACGCTTAATTAAAGATTACAAAGAAGCAGGCATTCAGATGATGCATGGCTATGGAAGTACGGAAGCATGGGTTGTCAGTGCGTGGCATCCAGCGATGGGTGAGGATAAAATGGGCTCTGCCGGTAAAGTGGATGCGGATGTAGATGTGAAAATCGTGCATCCTGAGACAGAGGAGACATTGCCAGCAGGAGAAATTGGCGAAGTCGTCATGAGAAGTCCATTTTATTTCCTAGGCTACTATCATCAGCCTGACGCTACTGAGAAGGTGCTGAAAAATGGCTGGTTCCATATGGGGGATGCAGGCTATCTAGATGAAGACGGTTTTCTTTTCATTACTGGCAGATACAAAGATGTGATTCTGTACGGCGGGGATAATATCTATCCTGACCAAGTAGAAGAGGTCATTGATCAAATTCCAGGTGTGATTGAATCAGCTGTCATCGGGGTACCAGACGAATTATATGGTGAAGTGCCAAGTGCGTATATCGTAAAAGACGATTCCGTCGATTTTTGCGAAGAAGATGTGGTGAACTATTGCCAGGAACGTTTGGCAGATTACAAAGTGCCCTCCATTCATTTCACACAGGAGCTGCCAAAAAACAAGCTTGGTAAAATCATGAAGAAAGATTTACGTGAATTGGTTGTGAATGCGTAGTACCTATTCTGCTATAATGAAATTTGAGTGATTTTTTGTTTTTCTAACGTTTTGGAGGGAAAGGGTTTGCGACATATTCTTCGTAAGAAACACATTCACGATTTGTTAGAACAGAGCAGGCAGCAAAAGGTAAAGAGAACGCTGGGCGGGCTCGATCTCACGCTCCTTGGTATAGGGGCAGTGATCGGCACGGGGGTCATGGTGTTAACCGGAATTACAGCGGCTAAGGATGCAGGACCGGCTGTCATTTTCTCCTTTGCCATTGCAGCGATTGTGTGCAGTTTGGCAGCACTTTGCTATGCAGAAATGGCTTCAGCGCTGCCTGTATTCGGCAGTGCGTACATTTATTCATATACAACGATGGGTGAGCTTGTCGGGCATCTGATGGGATGGACTTTATTGTCCGTTTATATGCTGACTGCTTCAGCTGTCGCCAGTGGCTGGTCGAGTTATTTCAACAGCTTGCTTGAGGGGTTTGGCATTTCGATTCCCCATCAATTTTTAGCGGGGCCAGAACAAGGCGGATACATGAATCTGCCAGCCATTATCATTGCCTTACTGATTGCGTGGATCTTATCTAGAGGAACGAAGGAAAGTAAAAAATTCAATAATATCATGGTGTTTGTGAAACTCGGTATTATTGTTCTTTTCATTGTAGTAGGCGGTTTTTATGTACAGCCAGCCAATTGGCAGCCGTTCATGCCGTTTGGTGCAGAAGGCGTCATTGCCGGTGCTGCTGCTGTGTTTTTTGCCTTTTTAGGATTTGATGCGATTTCTGCTTCTGCGGAAGAGGTAAAAAATCCGCAGCGGAATCTGCCGATTGGTATTATCGGCTCATTACTCATTTGCACGATCATTTACATTGTCGTTTGTTTGATCATGACAGGCATGGTGCACTATACAAAACTGAATGTCACAGAGGCTATGTCCTATGTGCTGCAAAGTGTACATCAAAATAGCGTAGCCGGTATTATTTCTGTCGGTGCGGTTATTGGATTGATGGCTGTGATTTTCGCCAATAATTATGCAGCAACTCGAATTGCTTATGCGATGGGACGAGATGGACTTTTGCCTAAAGTGTTTTCGAAAACAAACAAAAGCGATACGCCTGTTGCAAGCATATGGATGATTGGCGGCATGACAGCTGTTATTTCAGGGTTTATTGATTTAAAGGACTTGTCCAATTTAGCGAATATCGGTGCTTTATTGACGTTTGCGATGGTGAGTTTATCTGTGCTCATTTTGAGAAAGACACATCAGCAGCTTGAGAGGGGATTCCGGGTTCCATTTGTGCCGGTCTTGCCGATTATCTCAATGGGCTGCTGCTTGTTCCTTATGCTCAACTTACCAGGCCGGACGTGGCTTTACTTTGGTGTTTGGCTGTTAATCGGTGTCGTCATGTACGCAGCGTATTCAAACAAACATAGTGAATTAGCGAAAGCTTCATGAGAAAAAGGTGCAAATCCGTTGACGATTTGTGCCTTTTTTCATACGATTTGGGATAAGCTATAAAAGAGAAGATGGACGGACAAGAGGAGGATGAAGGGTATGATTAGCGTTAGTCCTTATATTGTGGTAGACGATGTGAAGGAATCTCTTCAATATTATCAAGGAATTTTTGGCGGAGATATTCATATTTTAAATGAACATCAAGACCGTGTGCTGCATGCGGAACTTCACCTTGGAGAATCATTGCTTCACTTTTCAGATACGTTTGGCCGCACACAAAAGCCCGAGAATCTCAGATTGATTATGCAGTTTGACAATGAAGAAGAACTAAAGGCAGTATATGAAGCGCTAGAAGCTGACGGAGATGTACTGGTCGAATTACAGGATACGTTCTTTGGTGCACTTCACGGACAAGTACAGGACCGCAAAAATGGGTTGATCTGGGTGCTGAATTATATGAAATAGATGAAGACAAAGAGCTAAATAAAGATCATGCAATGATATAAAAATAAAAAATGATTGTGGACACAGCAACCTCAAAAAACAATTCCCTTATATTTACCTTAAATCTATTGAATATCCAATTAATGTAATATGATATATAATTTGTTATTCAATTGAATTTCTAATAAACTATAAGGAGTATTGGACTTGATCAAAAAAATAATTTCCACACTACTAGCACTATCTGTATTTACTTTTGTTTTACAAGCACCAGCAAAGGCAACAGAAAACGAAAATATTGTGATTAACCCAAATGATTTAGTATCCTCTGAAGGAGAAATAAATCATGATCAACTTGCAGAAACAAAATTTGCAATTCCGATCCCTTTCTTCTTTATTCCAGGATTAGGACAAGTCGCAGTATTAGCAACTGGGGCTGTCATTGTAGGTGGTATGATATTTTCTTCAAACTCTTGGGAAGCTCAAGTTGTTAAACATCACAAAATGACAGCAAATGAATTCATCTCAAAAAACAGAAAAGGAAAAATAAGAGGTGAATTTCCAACAGAATATCTAAATAAAACCATTGATCAAATTAATAAAGATGCAAAAAAGGGTATCAAAAAAGCAAGAACAGCTAAAAAACTTTTAACTGATAACAGATTTAAAAAGAAAAAATAATTAAAAGGTGATAAATCTATGTATGATCTCTTTTCAGCAAAATTATTGTTTGAATCCATACCGTCTCCCAAAGTTAGACCTGATAAGATATTTGAAGAAAGAATCGTATTAATCAAAGCAAAAGATCAAGATGAAGTTAAAAAAATTATAGAAAAAAGTTTTCCAGAAGAAACATTTGGAAATGGGGATTACGGACAAACAACAAAAAAATTAGTAGCAATCCTAGATATATTTGAACTTGTAGACAATTTAGAAGAAGAACCACTTCACTTAAGTGAAGTGTATTGTCGTTATCTTTCATTTGATGAAGAAATATCTCCAAAAGAAGCAATAGAAAAATATTCTCTAGATAAATAAAAATCGTAAAAAAAGCAGACTGATTAGAGTCTGCTTTTTTAGTTATTTAGTCATTTAGCACAAATACATATCTTCTCTGTTTCTTTCGCAATAAGGCACCAATTCGCTGTTCAAGGATCCTTGGTCAAAATTCTAAGACCTTCACTATTGTGAAGGTTTTTTTGGGAGTGTTTTTATTTTCTGAAAAATGGAAAATATGCTATGTTGGAAGAATAAAAGAACAAGGAGAAGGGTGGCAAAGGGATGGAGCAAATTGAATTTCAATCGATCCAAACAAATGGTGTAACACTTCACACAGCAATGGCTGGACCTGAGGATGGCCCGCTGCTTGTACTGCTGCACGGGTTTCCTGAGTTCTGGTACGGCTGGAAGAACCAAATCATGCCCCTGGCTGAGGCAGGCTATCGTGTCGTCGTTCCTGATCAAAGGGGCTACCATTTAAGTGATAAGCCGGAAGGAATCGAATCCTACGTATTAGATCAACTGAGAGATGATATCGTAGGGCTGATTAAGACGCTTAGTCCGAATCAAAAGGCGATTGTGGGAGGTCATGATTGGGGAGGAGCTGTTGCTTGGCATTTGGCATCCACACGTTCTCAATATGTAGAGAAATTAATCATTGTCAACATGCCGCATCCGCGGGTCATGATGAAGGTTCTTCCGTTTTATCCCCCGCAGTGGAAGAAGAGCTCCTATATCGCTTTCTTTCAGCTTCCAAATGTGCCAGAGGCAGCACTTCAGGAAAATCACTTTCAAAAGCTGGATGAAGCCATTGGATTGACTGCAAGACCACATTTGTTCACGAAGGAAGATGTATTAAGCTACAAGCTGGCTTGGACGCAGCCAGGTGCCATGACCTCAATGCTGAATTGGTACCGCGCCATCAAAAAGGGCGGCTTTGAAAAGCCGATATCAAAACGCATTTTAGTACCTGTTCGCATGATCTGGGGGATGGAGGACAAGTTTTTAAGCAGAAAGCTGGCGAAGGAAACGATGAAGATTTGCCCAAATGGTCAGCTGATTTTTGTCGATGATGCTTCTCATTGGATCAATCATGAAAAGCCAGAAGTGGTGAACAAACTCATACTCGAATTTTTGAACTAAAGAAAAAAGCTCTGATCAGAGGACCAGAGCTTTTTTTATTTATCCGATTTGATTCTTTTTCAACGAAGCAGGTTCGTCGTCCCAGCATTCAATTTTCTCATTGTTTGGAACGGCATTTTTATAGAAGACAGGGTCCTTGCCTTCTTTTTTCTGTCTCGTATAATCCTTCAATGCTGCAAAGGCGACCTTAGACAGCATGGTAATGGCGATGAGGTTGACGATGACCATGAGTCCCATGAAGAGATCGGCTAGACCCCAAACGAGAGGAACAGTTGCAACTGCACCGAAAAGAACCATTCCAATAACGGCAATTCGATAGATGTTAAGCCAAATTTTGTTGGCACCAAGGAATTCAATGTTCGTTTCACCATAGTAATAGTTACCGATCAATGTACTAAAGGCGAATAGGAAAATCATGATAGCAAGGAATCCAGAGGCCCATGGCCCAATGTGCTGACTGAGTGAAGCCTGTGTTAATTCAATTCCTTGCAGGTTCGTTGTTTTGTACGCATCAGAGAATAGGACAAGGAAGGCTGTGCTCGTACAAATAATTAACGTATCTGTTAATACGCCAAATGCCTGGATTAACCCTTGTTTTACAGGGTGACTTGTCACGGCTGTTGCTGCTGCGTTAGGTGCACTACCCATACCAGCCTCATTTGAGAAGAGACCGCGTTTAATCCCTTGTAATAATGCCCCGCCTAGTGTTCCGCCAGCGAACTGTTCAAACCCGAAGGCATGTTTCACAATCGTACTGATGACACCAGGAAGTTCAGTGATATTTGTCACAATAACAAAGAATGCAATTCCGATATAAGCTAGAGCCAGTACAACGACAATGTATTCAGAAGCTTTTGCAATGGCTTGGATTCCCTTGAAAATGATTGCTGCAAAAATAACAGCCATTACAATACCGACTGTTAAACGGTCTAATCCAAAGGAGTTTTCAAAAGCGACGGTGATCGTATTTGATTGAACCGCATTAAAGACGATTCCAAAAGAAATTGTAATTAGGATCGCAAATAAAATTCCCATCCAGCGCTTGTTTAACCCTTTTTCCATGTAATAAGCAGGTCCACCGCGGAATCCTGTTTTATCTTTCACTTTATACACTTGGGCTAATGTACTTTCAACAAAGCTTGAGGCAGAACCGATAATGGCTACGATCCACATCCAAAAAATTGCCCCAGGTCCACCAATTGCAATGGCGATAGCAATCCCTGTGATATTCCCTGTTCCTACACGTGCCGCCATACTGATGGCAAATGCTTGGAACGGTGATATCCCCTCTTTTTCTTTTCTTCCTTCTTTCAGGACACGCACCATTTCTTTAATCATTCTCACTTGCAGGAAGCGTGTTCTATATGTGAAGTAGACCCCTACTCCAAGTAACAGAGCAATCACAATATAAGTCCAAATAAAATCATTTGTATTTGTTAAATAAGATAGCAAAGCTTTTTCGTTCATAACATCACCTCTTCGAATTCATGACTGTTCATTTTAAAAAATACTGAGATCCCACTCTTTGGCGAGCTTTTTCAGCATCATGACACCGGTAATACTATTTCCGCAATCGTCAATGGCGGGACCATAAATACCAATTCCGCAGCCTGTCTGAAATGGGAATTCTCTTCTTGCGCTTGGCGGAACGCAAGCCATAATTCCTCCAGACACACCACTTTTGGCTGGAACGCCTACGAAAGCAGCAAAATTACCAGATGCATTATACATGCCGCATGTCAGCATCAATGCCTTTGTTAGTCTTGCGATATCCTTTGGTATGACTTGGACCTGTTTAAAGGGATGGTAGCCATCACTTGAAATAATCAGTCCAATCAAGGCGATGTCCTCTGTTGTGACCTCGATGGAACATTGCTTTAAATACACTTCTAATGTCTCTTCGACATCTGATTCTAAGTAATTGGTTTCTTTTAAGTAATAAGCAAGAGCACGGTTGCGGTGCGCAGTTGCCCATTCTGATTGATAAACCTCTTCATTAACAGATGGACGCTTTCCTATTAAGTTTTCGATTAAATCGAAAATATATGCTAGCTTTTCTGTAGAAGTCTTTCCGGGAAGGATGGAGGATACGGTAATAGCTCCAGCATTAATCATTGGATTAAAGGGCTTCCCCGGTTTATGCATCTCAAGGCGGTAGATGGAATTAAATGCATCACCAGTTGGCTCTACATCTACCCGGTCCAAGACGTAAGGAACGCCTCTTCCTAAACAGGCAGCTATAAAGCTGATGACTTTTGAGATACTTTGCAGGGTAAAGGGAACGTCCCAATCACCATATCGTACAGATGATCCATCTGGGCCTATCACGCTGATACCAAGTTGAGAGGAATTCACTTTTCCGAGTGCTGGAATGTAGCCAGCATTCTGCCCGTTTTTGTAATACGGACGTATTTCTTCTGCCCATTGATCAACAGAAGACTGGCATGCGTGTTGTGTATTATTAGAAATTGCTGTTTTCATACGATTCCTCCAATCAAAAATCAAAAAGTACCCTATTGAATTGGCGGATGACAAAAAATGCGATCAAATAGGCACGAAAACATGTTACACATCTTCAAAGAACTTGTCATGCGCTGCTTGTACCACTCCTTTACACCTAAATATATGTTCAATTGAAGGCTTTGGCGGCGAAAAAACAAAAAGGGTTTTTAGTGAAAATTCAGAAAACGCTTACATATAGTTTCACTAAAATTGTTCATTTAATTTATCTTGGAAACTACACAATCTGACGAAAATCTACAGAAAAACTTACAAATAAAAATCGGTTTGTCGATGATTGTCTAAACAATTCCCATTATTGTAGACAATCACCAAAACGCTGAATAGCTGAAAGGTCACCATGCCGTCTCGGAGAATAGTCATAAAAAAGGATTTTGGGGAAAGAAGGAGCCGTGAAAATTATTTTTTTGCACATTGTGAAGAAAAGAGTCTCCTTGTATACTGTGGCTATGCAAAAAGGGGAAGGGATGTCAGTCATTTGAGTTTAAACCAGCTTGTCAAAAAAGACGCATTCATTTTAATTTTTATGGTGGTTATTGTGCCGCTTGCAGGAGAACTGAAGTTTTATCCTGTGAATGAGACGTTCCGGATCAGCTTTGGCGCACCTGCGTTTTTCTTTTGTTTATTACTCTTAAGGAAATCTAGACCGTTTTTGCCTGGGTTTTTAACAGGCGCAGCCATTGTGCTTTTTCGAGTAGGCTTAGATCTGATTCAGCATAATGCTGGACTGGCTGCATCATTTTATCAGCAATTCCCAAGTTTCTTCTTCTATTTTACATATGCTTTCCTGTTTTTTGCCGTCCGTACGGGACGTTTTAAACAGCGCTCTATTTTTATTGGGATCATTGGTCTCATGATCGAATTAGTAGCTGATTTTGTTGAGCTGTTTGTACAATTTTTAGTGTTTGGTACGACGATGACATTATCAAAGCTGAGTGATATGTTTCTCATTGCGTTTGCTCACAGCTTTGTGGTGATCAGCTTTTTTAATATGATGAAGCTGTACGAGGCACAATCAAGAGAGAAGCAGATCATGAAACAAAATGAGCATATGATGATGGTCATTTCAAATTTATATGAAGAAACGGTTCATTTAAAGAAAACGTTAAAACATACAGAGCATATTACGCAAGAATCATACAGACTTTATCGTCTGCTGCATGAACACGAAGCAGGCAAGAAAGTGAGTCAGGAGCTGTTGAAGCTCGCAGGAGAAATCCATGAAGTGAAAAAGGACAATCAGCGTATTTATGCTGGTCTTTCGAAGCTGATTTCTAAGGAAAATATGCAAGACTATATGAAGGCTGAAGAGCTGGTTCAGATTGTCATCCGCATTCAAGAGAAATATGCGTTATCTCTAGGGAAAAACATCTCTTTTACATCTGATATAAGGGGCATTCATTTGCATGATTACCATGTGTTCATTTTCTTATCGCTCATTAATAATTTAATGGCAAATGCGGTTGAAGCCATAAAGGATACTGGAATGATCTCACTCGTATTAAAAGGAAGTCATGATAAAATAGAGATTCGGATTGAAGATGATGGCCCGGGGATTCCTGAAAAAATGAGAGAAATTGTATTTGATCCAGGCTATACTTCTAAATTTGATGCATATGGAACACCATCAACTGGGATTGGATTATCCTATGTGAAAGAGTTGGTTAAAGAGCTTGGCGGTCAAATTAAAATCGAACAAAGAGAAACAAAGGGAACAGCTTTTCAGCTAATCCTTCCTATACAAAATTTAATACAGAGAGGGTGAGTGTATGCGGTTTTTCATTGCAGATGATGATCGTGCAATACGCTCGATTTTAGGACAAATCATTGAGGATGAAGATTTGGGAGAGGTCGTGGATGAAGCCGATGACGGAGTTGGATTAGAAGCACATTCATTGAACCTAAAAAACATAGACATCCTTCTGATTGACCTTTTAATGCCTGCTAGAGACGGCATTCAAACGATTCGTCATATTCACCCTGAATTCAAAGGTAAAATCATGATGATTTCCCAAGTAGAGGCGAAAGAGATGATGGCAGAAGCCTATGAATTAGGGATCGAATATTATATTCATAAACCTGTCAATCGAATTGAGATCGTCAGTGTGATTCGAAAAGTCATGGAGCGTATTAAGCTGGAGAAATCGATATATGATATTCAAGCTTCCCTTCGCCATGTGCTGCCGTTAGAGCCTGTAATTTCTCATGATACGACGGGTGCTGGGGCGAAAAAAAGGACGATGAAAGAGGCAGGGGAATTTCTCTTATCCGAACTGGGAATTGTCGGAGAGAGCGGATCTAAGGATTTACTAGAGATCCTGATCTACTTACATGAAACACAGTCAGCCAATTCTCATGAGGTCAATTTCCCGCCGCTAAAGCAACTCTTTATCAAAACAGCGGAGAGGAAGCTGGATGATGGGGCAACCGATGTCGAAGTGATGAGAGAAGTGAAAGCAGCAGAGCAGCGGATTAGACGCGCTATTCATCATTCCTTGAATCATTTTGCTTCACTAGGATTAACAGATTTCTCGAATCCTAAGTTTGAGCACTATGCGTCGAAGTTTTTTGACTTTACCGATGTCAGCCAAAGAATGAAAGAAATGCAGAAGACCTCTTCATCCGCAGGATCGACAGGCAGAGTCAATACGAAGAAGTTTGTTCAAATCTTTTATTTTGAAGCAAAGCAGTTATTTGAAGGAATGAGCTGAAGAAAAACTGTTGGAATGATTGGAGAAAATAAACAGAAAAAGACTGCTATTCCTATGATCTGTCGTGATCTTCATGTACCTTTGTTATTTAACTGATCATTCTGATTTTTCTTTTTTCTTGAAAATAAAACTCTCCTGTGCAATCGTTTGTTAAAATAGTGAGGTTAGACTAGAATGTCGGAGGTTTTATTTTGGGAAAAATTAAACGAAATGCGCTCTGCCCATGCGGAAGCGGAAAAAAATATAAACATTGCTGTGGTCAAAAGTCAGGCGGAGAACAAACGTCTGAGCTTGTGTTTAAGGAAGCTGTACAAGTTCAAAAGGATTTAATGAATTATGCTTTCTCTAAGCATCAGAGAGCCATTAATCAATTCATTAATGAGTTTTCTTTCCTTGCAGATATGGATAAAGAAACGCAACAAATTTCAGTTTTCCATTTAAGTGTATGGGGCATTTTCTTCCGTCCATTAACGGATCAGAAAGAAACCATCTTCCAAGAATTCCTGACAAAGAAAGCAGAGGATATTACCCGTCCGAAAACAAAACAAGTGGTTCAATCATGGACAGACATGGAACCATCTTTGCTTTTATTAAATGAAAAAACGGACGAGTCTCTTTACTTTGAGAATATGGTGACAGCGGAAAAGGTTGAAGTAGATGTAAAACCTGATCAAACAGTGCTTCCTGAAAAAGGAAGTCTCGTGCTTGGATTCCCTGTTCAATTTGAAGAAAAAGCAGAGTTTTTCATTCAATATACGATGTTTGCAAAAGAGTTTACAGATACGCTTCTTCTTCAAGTTCGTCAGCTTGTTGAAGCATATGAGGCAAATGGAGGAACGCGCAGCACATTTATGAGAGAATCATTCCCTGACGTGCTGAAGTGCATGTTTGCGAAGCAAGAAGTAGAAGAATCAGAAACATCTGCTCAAACAGAAGGCGATACAGGTCTAACAGCAGATCGCATGGACTGGGCAAGTGATGTTCAGCTGGAAACAGCTAAGCTGATTGAAGACGGAATGAAGGAACACGGGGACCAAAGCCTGACTGATGGCGCTTTAACTGTGTGGAAAGCCTATTGTGATCAGAAATCACCTGTAATCCGTAAAGCGGCATCATTTGCTGCGGGAATCGAATATTACATTCATTCACTTGCAAGCGATGCCCCGCTTTCTCAAGCGCAAATAGCGAAAAAGTATGGCATTAGTGCGTCTACTGTATCGAGCCGTTTTAAAGATATTGAAAAAGCGGTGAAAGAAGAGCAAGAGGCGACTGTATAGCATAAGAAAAGACGCGGCACCTTCATGGGCCAGCGTCTTTTTTTAGTTCATGATTATCTTGTTTTAATAAAACCGCTCATGTACTGCGATGTATTATAATCGTTGAGGTCAATTTTCCACTGACCATCCCCGTTACGTTTCATTTTCACTTCGTATTCAGCTGGGCTGGAGACTGGAGGAAGCTTTTCGAATTCAGATGCGTACATGTTTAAGCTTTTCTTATACAATTCTTCTTTAGAGCGGATCTTGCCGTTGTAAAACTCGTCTCTTTGCTTGTCTAGCTTGTCTTTTAAGTTAGAAGCATCAAGGCCTGTTACTTTAGCGACAACCTTCGCCTCGTCATCAGAGATGGTTTTTACACTTGTTTCTACTTTGGCTTTATCCTTCATGGTGTTTTGAATACGTTTGTACATAGACAGAATATCACGGTCACTTACTTCATTTCCGTAAATGCCGGCACTTCTTTTGAAGTCTTTCACAAACATGTCGTGGTATTTATTGACGACATCTGACTGGTTGTCACCCGTTAAATCTGCAAACTGATCGTTCTTTTTGTCAAAGACAATCATATCGGTATAAGCGGATAGCGCCTTTGCAGGGTTATCCAGCTTTTTCGCTGTATCCAGTATTTTGTTTCCATCTAGGTTGATTTCAATCGAATCACTGTTTTTCTTGATGCTGTCTTGGTACACGAACTGATATTTTTTCCCTTTGTCTACTAGGAAATAAAGAGCACCTGATTGTGATTTGCCTTTGTTCAATGAACCGAGGTCAAGACGGTCTTTACTGCCGTAAAATTTTAAATCAGTTACTTTGGCATCGTCCTGATAAAGGGAGAAGTCAGAGCTATATAATGAAAGAGCCTTGTCACCTTTGTTTGTAATCGTCAGGTTGACTTTTAGTACCAATTCATTGTCTCTTAGCGTAGTTGTTGAGTCTTCTGGTAACGTATATTCGTAGCTGTTGACTTTTACCTCTGCTGTTTTTGTTGATTTTTGATCAGTGTTGCTTGATTTTGCTGAGCTCTGGCAGGCTGCAGAGATGATCATCACGAATGAAATCATGAGGAGTGCACTTATTTTTTTAAGATTCACAGTTGATGCTCCTTTGCTTTTCTTTCGTCATTTCATTCCCGCTATCTGACTATGAAGAAAGAAACAGATAGAATGGTATATTCGGGTGTTAAAGGGGAAAATCTCCTTATGACGATTTGCACTTTTCATTCTATCGGAATTCAATCATGATGAGGAATAGGTTTTAGTCCCTATCTTTGAAAGAAATTTACACAAACATCTTTAATAAAAGGAATTTTTTAAGCCTAATATACTAGTTAATAAGAATTAATTTATAGATTTATCATGGGTTTTAAATGTTTTTTAGGTAAAAATTTTGAAGTGGAGGTGTTAATGCTTTCAGAGAGATGACTATATGTCCATTTATTTTCTCACCGTCCACCTCCCAGTTAATTTTCAGAGAGCAGGATACTTGAATGTTGAAAAGGATTCATGGGAAAATAAGGATGATTAAGCGGATAAGGGAGATGAGCTTTTGAAAAAGGTAACGCTTGGACGAACTGATTTACAGGTGAATCCGATAGGGCTTGGTACGAATGCGGTAGGTGGACATAATTTGTTCCCGAACCTGAGTGAAGATGCCGGACGAGAGCTTGTGGAGACGGCTCTTGATCAAGGTGTCAATTTCTTAGATTCTGCTTTTATTTATGGGCTGGGCCGTTCAGAGGAATTGATCGGTGAGATCATTGCCAAAAGAGGCGGCAGAGAAAACCTTGTCCTTGCGACAAAGGGGGCTCATAAAGAAGTAAACGGACAAATTGAACTGGATAACAGCCGGGACTTTTTAAGAGAGCAGGTCGAAAATAGCCTGAAACGACTGCAAACAGATAATATTGATTTATACTATATGCATTTCCCGGACGGCCGGACGCCGCTGGAAGAAGTAGCAGGCACATTAAAGGAATTGAAGGATGAAGGAAAAATCAGGGCAATTGGTGCATCAAACCTTGATTTCGAACAGCTTCAAGCCTTTAATCGAGATGGCTACTTAGACGTGCTTCAGTCGGAGTATTCTCTGCTGAAACGTGAGGCAGAGCAGGATCTTCTCCCATACTGTGTCGAGCATCGTATTTCCTTTATTCCGTATTTCCCGTTGGCGTCAGGCCTGTTGACTGGGAAATTTACGAAGGATGCGACATTTGATGATATTCGAGCAAAAGACCCGCTTTTCCAAGGCGAGGCGTTCCTTCAAAACCTCGAAAAAGTAGACAAGCTGAAGGCAATTGCACAATCAAAGAACGCTGAAACGGCACACGTCGCACTGGCTTGGCTTTTAGCGCAGGAAGGCATCGACGCCATCATTCCAGGTGCAAAACGAGCTGAGCAAGTTCTGCAAAACTTAAAAACAAACGATGTTCAATTAACAAAAGAGGAAATCAATCAAATTGATCACATTTTCTCTTAACATAAAAAAGGTGCCTAGCTGCACCTTTTTTTTATGACATCGTGAGGGGGATTTTGATGACGAGCCGCAAATTTGGAGAACGGTAAGTGAAATCAAGTGTACCGTCTGCCTTTTCAACAAGCTGATGAATGATATACGTCCCCATTCCTTGATGATCGCCGCCTTTTGTCGAGCGGCCATAGGTTTTGAACAAATGGTCTAACACGTGTTTTTCCATTCCTTTTGTGCTGTTCTCACAATGGATTAAAAAGAGCCCGCTCCGAATAGAGGTCGTGATTGAGATGCTTCCCTCGTTCCCGGCTTGCTTCGCTTCAATCGCCGCATCTAGGGCATTATCAAGCAGGTTGCCAGTAAAACTAACCTGATCCGCCTTAGAAAAGGGAAGCGATGAAAATGGTGCTTGAAGGTCTAGTGAAAGGGCAATGTCCTCTTTTTCAGCCCGCTCAAAAAAGGGGTGCAAGGTTGAGGCCAAATAAGCATTTTCTCCTTTAATCCATGGGAAATGTTTCACGTATTGCTGAATCAAATCCTTGATCTCATGTTCGTCGTTCGACGTGGAAAAGGCATTTAAATGTCTAGCTGTTTCATGATGTTTACTGCGCAGCTCAAGCAGCAATTCATTGGTTCTTGATTCTGCGTTGATCAGCTCTTGAAGCCGTCCATTTAACCGTCTCTCCGTCTGCATCATCTTCAATGAAAGGATATCTGCTGTCATGATGATCATCAAAGCCAAAAGAGAGCTCAGCCCATTTCCTTGCGTCAGAAAAAGGGAAAGACCTGCACAGGTGAAGAGCACAAAAGCGCCCAGCATCACATAATCACTCACATGAGGCAAAAACCTTTTGTATATGAAGAATGTATAAAGACAAATCACACAAAAGGTGAGGAGCCACAGCACCCCAGATGATAGCGGCAGAAAAGCTTCAACAGCTGCGTGAAATGCAAGACCTAGCCATATGAGAGCATACATGCGGAATCCAAGATAGAAATCGTTCACGTTCGTTCTCCTTAAAAATAGTATTTCTTAAAGTATTCTAATTGCTGCTTGGTCATCATGGCTTTTTTATCCGTACCTTCAAAAGACACGATAAACGAATTTTTGGCATACGCCGAGAAGTTCTTGATGTAATGAATATTGATGATAAACGATCGGTGGGAGCGGATAAAATCTTTTTCAGCCAGATCGCCCTTTAACTCGTTTAATGTCTGATATGTCTGGATATCTCCTGTTGTTGTGACAATGGTGGTTGACCGGCCTGTTCGCTCAACAAAAATGACATCCTTCTTTTGCAGCACATGAATATCTGACTGCTGCTTAATGAGAAGCCGTCCATGAATGCTTTTCTCCTGCTTGGTGGACAGATAGCGATCTAAGGATTTGGCAATTCGATCGGCTTGGTAGGGCTTCATAATATAATCATGAACATTTAAATCAAACGCATGGACCGCATATCCACTGTTTCCTGTCACAAATACAACATCGACATTCAGTGCGTGAGAGTGAATGAGATCCGCTAATTCATAACCGGACATTCCGGGCATTTCAATGTCTGCGAACAACAGATCAATGTCTCCCTGTTTGACCTTCTTATATGCATCCTCTGCTGACTGCGTGACAAAGACAATGTCTACAGCCTCCATTCTGCCCACAATGGCATGCAGCTTTTCTAAATCTACTCGGTAATCATCAACGAGACCTACTTTTATCATAAAAATCACCTGTGACTCTTCTTATTATTTGTCTATTTTACCATTTGTTTTTTTAAAATAGATCATTTCAAGACAGAAAAAGGACGTTTCGCGACATTTTTATGTCAGAGAAGCGTTATTTTTTCTATCATAGACTTAGAAAGTTGAAAGGGGCGAACCAAATGATTACTCTCAGCGATTGCAGCTGCTGGTTTAAAGATAAGAAAAAAGTCGTGAAAGCAATGAAACACATGACGTTCTCCGTGAAGGAAGGGGAAGTCGTTGGTATCTTAGGAGAAAATGGTGCAGGAAAAACCACATTATTGCGCGCCGTAGCCACATTATTAGAGCCTACGCACGGAACAGTCACTGTCGCAGGCTTTGATACGGTGAAAGAAGCAACTGAAGTGAAAAAGCGAATTGGTGTTTTGTTTGGCGGTGAGACAGGGCTTTACGATCGTTTGACGGCACGAGAAAACCTTGAATACTTTGGCAAATTATATGGCTTAGATCAGCATGAAATCAAAGCAAGAATAGAGGATCTGGCAAAGCGTTTTGGGATGAGACAATATATGGATCGCAAGGTGAAAGGATTCTCAAGAGGAATGAAACAAAAGGTGGCGATTGCTAGAACCTTGATTCATGATCCTGACATTATTTTATTTGATGAGCCGACAACAGGCTTAGATATCACATCAAGTAATATTTTCAGAGACTTTATTCATCAGCTCAAGCAGCAAAATAAAACCATCCTTTTTTCAAGCCACATCATGGAAGAAGTCAGCCAGCTTTGTGACAGTGTCATGATGATTCATCAAGGAGAGCTTGTGTACAAAGGGACACTTCCAGAATTATATACACAGGAACAAAGTGATGACTTGAACTATATCTTTATGTCGAAGCTCGCTAGGGGGATTTCATAATGTGGAAAACCGTATTTTTAAAAGAAATGACAGATGCACTCAGGGACCGAAAAACCTTACTCTTAACAGTGCTGATTCCTCTTTTGACGATGCTTGGACTGGTGTTCTTTTATGAAAGCATGATTGCAGATCCAGGGGATGAAACCTATACGGTCGCAATCAATGAAAAGCTTCCAACTGAAATGAATCAAATGATCAAAGAGGTCAAAAACCTCACGCTTGAAACATTTGATGACCCGCAGCAAGCTGTCAAAGAAGGGAAGGCGAATGCTTACCTGGAAATGCCGAAAGAGGCTGACGACATGCTTCAGCATCAAAAATCATTTGAGATTAAAATTCATGGGTACACAACAGATGATGATTCTGTCATAACGGTTCAAATGCTGCAATCCTTACTGGAGCAGTATCAAAACCAAGTCGTAGAAAAGCGTTTAGCAGCTGATCAAATTAATACGTCTGTTATTCATCCATTTCAGGTGCAGGCCGTTGATGTAGAAGAAGGCGATGAAGGGGAAAATGGAATGACCGCTATGCTTTTGTCGATTCTCCTTCCGATGATTTTGGTGACCTCCGTTATCTCAGGAGCTTTGCCAGCTGCGCTTGATATTGTAGCGGGTGAAAAAGACCGGAAATCCATTGAAGCGTTGTTCCTGACACCTGCCAGCAGACTTCATATTCTCATAGGAAAATGGCTTGCTGTCTCTATGTTTGGTATTTTAAGTGGAATTGTAGCAATCGGTATGCTGCTTCTATCCACGCTGCTCTTTACAGAAAAGCTAAAACAAGCACTGAACTTTGGTGATCAAATGTGGAGCATTATCGCCGTCATGTTTGCGGCACTTATCATCTTCTCATTCATGGTATCGATGATTGAACTGCTACTCAGTGTCATTTCAGGCTCAGTCAAAGAAGCGCAGTCGTACATGTCCATGATCATTACATTAGGTGTGATCCCAATGTTCTTTACCATGAGAGCAGGTGCTACGCAGCTAGATACGTACTACTTTGCTGTCCCATTCCTTAATATTCATGCATTGTGTAAGCAATTGATGTTTGGCATCATCGATCCGATGTCCATCACTCTGACACTCGGCTCCTCAGCCCTCGCAGTCGTCATCTTGTTTGTCATCGTGAGAAGCTTGTTTATGAAAGAGAAATGGATGCTTGCGAAATAAAGAAAGTAAAACTTGTAGATTATTCTACAAGTTTTTTTATATCCAGAGATTCATATAAAAGAGGTTCACGATCGGGTTAAAGAAATGGCATAATAGAAGAGAACTTACATTATTATCCTAATTTGATTAAAGAGGTGATTGGTGTATGTCTTATCAAACAGATGACGATGATGTGCTAGAGTTATGTAATATATATGCTCAACAAACACACCATTTTGAAGCGTTTATTTTGGGGAACAGGAAAGGGTTATTGGAATTAAGAAAAGCAATAGATGAAGCGTTAGAAACGGGCAGTTCCGTTGCACATTTATATCCATCTGATTTTGAAGGATACGAAACTTATATTGCTTTAGTAGACGATGAGCAAAGGTTTGAGAAATTAACCACTCCTTATGTAGAGGAATACGCACAAGAGGAGGATGCTGTTGATCCGGTTGAGGTGATAAAAGAGTATGAAGCGGCAAAAGAAAATCCTTCGTAATAGACCGTATCTTACTTTCTTGGCTGTATTTCGGAATCAAATATAGGAATCAACCGAAAAAACGATAAATGAAAAACCCCCGTTTTCCGGGGGTTTTTCTTTAGTTCTTGATGAACTTTTCAACTAATGAGCTTGTTTTGTAATCGTTCAAATCAAGTTTCCATTGGTCGATGTCATTTTTCTTCATGTTGACTTCTACTGTTTCTTCAGAAGAGGATGGTCCTAATTTTTTGAACTCTTCTGGGTAGATCGAGAGTAAATATTTTTGTGCTTCATCATAAGACGCTGTACGGTTTTTGCTGTAGAACTCAGTCGCCTTTTCTTTTAAACGATCGACAAGCGGGCTTGCATCAATTGGTGTAAGGGTCACAGTCACAACGGCTTTATCGCCACTGATGGCTTTTGTTTTTGTTGATACTTTTGATTTTTCAGCTAATGTTTCTTTTACAGCTTTTAGAAGCTTATCAAGGTTTTCGTCCTTCGCTGAGCTAGAAGAAATACCTGATGACGTGATGTAGCCTTGTTTGAATGATTTATCAAATTCGTTGATAACGGTTGATTTGTTATCACCTGTTAGTTTTTCGAACTCGTCGTTATTCTTACCAAAAATCATCACATCAATATAAGAAGAAAGAGCTTTTGCAGATGCTTGAAGTGTATCTGCTTTTTTCATTAAGTCTTTCCCTTTAATATCGAACTCTAGTGTTTTGTCATCTTTTTTAGAACCACTGCCTGGCTCATTGTACACAAGCTGATAGTCTTTGTCTTTGTCAACAACAAAGAAAAGACCGCCTTTTGATACTTTGTCTGCATTTAGAGAGCTTGAAGATAATACTTCGTTGTAGTCATCTGGAGAGATCGTAGACACCTGTGCGTCATCTTGGTAAAGCGTGAAGTTGCTTTTATCAACATTTAGAGGCTCTTTGCTGATATTTTTTACAGATACATTCACTTTTAGAACATACTGATCATCCTGTACAGATGTATCGTATTGAGGTGGCAATGTGTATTCAGCACTTTCTACCTTTACCTCTGCTGCATCAAGGGATTTTGTATCTTTTTCCTTTGCAGCTGACTTTTCTTTTCCACCACTACAAGCAGCAGCGACAACAGTGACACACAAGATCAGAAGAAACAGGGATAATTTCTTTTTAAACATGACGTGTTTTCCTCCTCGGGTTTATGATGAATTTCATTGGAAAGCTTTAGTTCATATCGTTCTTTTTGCACAAAAAGAAAAATACTGTATGTTTTTTACTGTAGAATGAAGCGAAAGTACTGTCAATACTTCAGTGCGTTTCAAAGGTCGCACAGCTTCAAGTAGTAAAAATGACACTAAGTTGAGAGGAGAAACTTGTAATTTATGATGTGATATCTCCTGTAAAAACTCAACATTTTATATTTTAAGGTTTTGAGTCGGATTATTGAATAGGTTCAAATGACTGTTTTTGACGAAGGTGTAGCAATTAGAAGGATTTTTATGACTTGTAAATGAGTCTATAGTAATGAATATTTTTTCCTGTTATGTGTATGATCACTTGGTTTGTGTGTTGTTGGCAGAGAGACACATGTCCAGCAAAATGTTGAGGTGTTTAGACAGGCTCTCGACACTGAATGTGTCTTTTCCCGTCAAAATGGCAGTCATCTACACAGAAAGACCACATAAAATAAAAGAGAAACGAAATGGAGGTGGATGTATGGCAGTGGTAAGAGCGACAAGCTCTGATATTGATCTAATGGCCAGACTGCTGAGAGCGGAGGCAGAAGGTGAAGGGAAGCAAGGGATGCTGCTCGTAGGAAATGTGGGCATCAACCGGTTGCGTGCCAACTGCTCTGACTTTAAAGGGCTGCGTACGATTCCACAAATGATTTATCAGGAGCATGCATTTGAAGCGGTCACGCATGGTTATTTTTATCAACGAGCACGAGAAACGGAAAAAGCACTAGCGCGGAGGAATATTAACGGAGAACGATTTTGGCCGGCAAAATTCAGCCTTTGGTATTTTAAACCGCCTGGAAATTGTCCACCGACTTGGTACAATCAGCCGTTTGTGGCAAGGTATAAGTCGCATTGCTTTTATCAGCCAACCGGTGAAACATGTGAAAATGTCTATAACACCTTTTAGCTTGATGAACAGCACAATCCTCTTAGTCAACGATTGCAGAGGGTTGTGTTTTTCTTTTTTTCAAAATGGGTAACCATTGTGTATCAACAAGATGAAGCACGTGATTGGGGGAAATGAAGATGTATCAAGATTTAAAAGGAAAAACAGCCATTGTCACAGGTTCTTCAAAAGGAATCGGACAAGCCATCGCATTACGATTTGGACAAGAGCAAATGAATGTGGTTGTAAACTATAAAGGCGATGAAGATGGTGCTGAAGAAACGGTACAAGCCATTCAGCAGCGCGGAGGTCAAGCGGTGAAAGTACACGCAGATGTCTCCAAAGAGGAAGGAATTCAAGCCATCATGGATACAGCACTGGAGCATTTCGGTACAGTAGATGTGTTCGTTAATAATTCAGGCTTTAATGGCGAAGAAGCGATGCCGCATGAGATGACGCTTGAACAATGGCAAAAAGTCATTGATGTCAATATCACAGGCGCCTTTTTAGGAGCAAAGGCTGCGATCGCCTATATGATGGAGCATGACATCAAAGGGTCCATTTTAAATATATCCAGTGTCCATCAGGAAATACCGCGCCCGTTCAATGTTCACTATTCCACTTCCAAAGGTGGAATGAATATGATGACGAAGACGCTGGCTCTTGATTATGCGGAAGCAGGTATTCGGATCAATGCGATTGCTCCAGGTACAATGGCGACCGAATCGAATGATGATTTGCAGGATGAACAGAAAAAACAAAAGCAGCTTGAAAAGATTCCGATGAGAGCCTTTGGCGAACCGAAGGAGATTGGGTCCGCCGCTGCATTCCTCGTATCTAAGGAAGCTTCGTATATCACAGGCACCACCTTATTTGTGGATGGAGGAATGACGCTTTATCCTTCTCAAATCAATGATTAATACAAAAAGCATCCGCCCGATCAGCCGGCGGATGTTTTTTGTTCGTAGCGGTGTGCGGCTTTGGCTGGTTTGCCGAGCAGCATCGGATACTTGCTCAGGAAGGAGATACACGGCACCATAAGCAGCAAAGTCCCGATCGTATAAAAGAGTGTCCAAGAGAGCTGCGCTGTATCCGCAATATTGATGCCAAGTCCATAATAAACAAATGCTTTCATAATATCGATGCCGGCAAACTGCAAGACAAGAATAACAATAGAATTTCGTCCGAGATACGTCAAAATAGGGGACGTTTTGAATTTAAAGCTTAAATAAATCACGGCAGCTGAACCGAGCAGTGCACATGCATAGAAAAGAAAGAGATCGCCATAGTCGTTAACGCGCATATCGACCCGTGAATTCAAGCTTTGCATGTAAGCCGTCAGTACAAGCAGACCTGTACATAGAAGAAGGGTTGGATCTGTTTTTAATTCCACAAACCATTGCTTTGCCAAAAATCCAATTGAATAAAACACAACAGCCGTCAAGGCGACATTGGCATTCCAAGGCAGACTTTGGTCTAAAAGCAATGTAGAGGCATATCCAGCACCTCCGCAAAGAACGGTCAGTAAGATCAAGACAGCAGGTTTCCCTTTTGTCAGACGGTGCATAAAGAAAAATATAATTTCCACTAAAAAGAGCGTCGTTAAAAACCAGATGGCTGGGTTATGCGTGAGTCTAGCTTCATCTGCATTGGATATAAAAATACCTGTAAACGGAACGAAAGGATCAATATCCGTTTGTCCCTTAAAGGCAAAAAACCGAGTAACGGAGAACCAGAAAACATACGTAATGATGGAGAAATAGAGATAGGGCAAGAGTAAGCTCTTGGCTTTCTTCTGAATAAATGACAGAGCAGGGTGTGAGGATGATCGAAACATCATGCCTGATAGTAAAAAGAAAAGCGGCATATGAAAAGAGTAAATGAATTGCTTTAACGAATCTGGAATGGGCACATGCGCCATGACCACGAGCAGAATGCCGATTCCTTTAGCCGCATCGACCCAATCGAGTCTCTTTTTCATGGCCTGTCATCTCCTTCCTTCTAGCGTCGTAAACGATTCTTTAATATGTACCTCTACTATATAAAAGGTACACCCCTTATGCGTTTACAGTTCGCTAACGATTAGAAGACACATTTGCGATCAGATGACAGACGGAAGGATTTTGACATCTTGATGTTACATTTCCCATTTTTTATGACAATGTAAAAAAAGAAGCCAAGGGGATTGGCTTCAAAATAATTCTGCGATTCGTTTGAAGGAGCGCTGTTTTTCTATCGGATCAAAAGAATTGTTTAGAATCATGATGTCATCCGTTTGATAGCGATCCATCAAGCTAAGTAATTGCTCTTTCACCGTTGCTTTTGAGCCGACAATCATCCGCTGGCGGTTTTGTAACACTTTTTTCTTTTCCTGCGTGGTGTAGTGATAGGCACTGGCTTCTTCTATAGAAGGTACGCGGCTGTCCAGTCCTTTTTCAACACGCAGCAGCCATAAATCTGTACTGCTGGCGATCCGGTCAGCCTCTTCATCTGTTTCACCACAGATGACAAAAACGGCAAACATAGCGTGCGGCTGCGTAGAAAAGACAGATGGAGAAAAGTGAGACCGGTACGTCTCAAATGCTTGTTTGCCGCGTGCAGGGTGGATAAAGTGACCAAAAATATAGTTGATCCCAAGCTCCGCCGCCTGCATGGCACTATTTTCTCCTAGACCAAGCAGCCAAACCGGCGGATGAGCATCGACAAGCGGAGAAGCTTTGACTCCTGCATGCGGGTGCCCAGAAGGCAGGCTGTCTGATAAGTAATATAGAAGATCCTTCAGCTGGCGGTCAAACTGAGACAGGTCTTTATGCACGCCGTCCGTCAAAGCCAGTCTCGTCCTTTCAATTCCGCCCGGAGATTTGCCGACACCGATTTCAATTCGTCCAGGATAAAGAGCCTCAAGCTGCCGCGTGACCTCTGCTACTTTAAAGGGGCTGTACTGCGGAAGTAAAATGCCGCCAGACCCGGTACGTAAGGTTGATGTATGAGCAGCAATATGTGCCATTAATATTTCAGGTGCTGTACTAGCGAGCCCTCTTGTGCTGTGGTGTTCAGCAAACCAATAACGCTCATATCCAAGAGTTTCCGCAAGCTGAGCCAGCTGCGTTGTGTGAATCAATGTCTCTTGGGCTGTCTGACCTTTAGGAATAGCGACTTGATCTAATATGTGAAGTGATGGCATCATCAACATCCTTTCATCGACACGGTCAATGTTCTTCATCTCAAGTATAAAGAAATCCATGAATAGAAGGAAACGAAAGGGTTTATCTCTCGATCGCAAGCTTTTATATTTTCTATATCAACATATAAAACCAAGTGAAATGATGCCTACACTTCGTTCATTCAGCTAGAGCTGCTTACCGGGAACATTCGACAATGTTTCACATGAAACACTTCATTTACGACATGAACCATTTTCAACATGGATCTTTCGTTAAAAAAATATCATCTGTTTGAAACCTATCTTGAACATAGATCGTATATACTAGTAAATAGAAAAAAGAGTAAGAGGCTCCAATGTCATATCATGAATTTTGTCGAATTTTCATGTATGATAATTTTAATAGGGTCCATCGCTTAATAAATAGATTTTTATTATGCTGGAGGAGTGATTGATTTGGCGATTACATTAGAAAAAGGTCAACGTATTGATTTAACAAAAGGCAAAGCAGGGCTAACGAATATTCTTGTTGGACTTGGCTGGGACCCTGTATCACAAGGCGGCGGATTTTTAGGAAAGCTGTTTGGCGGCGGAGGCGGCGCTGATGTTGATTGTGATGCTTCAGTGCTCATGCTGAAAAATGATAAGTTTACGGAAAATAAAGATTTGATTTATTTTGGCAACTTGAAAAGCAAATGCGGTAGCGTCGAGCATACAGGTGACAACCTGACTGGTGAAGGAGACGGAGATGATGAACAAGTCCTCGTCAACTTGAGCAAGGTGCCAGGCAATGTGAATAAATTGGTGTTTGTTGTGAACATCTATGATGCACTAAGAAGAAATCAACATTTTGGTATGATTCAAAATGCGTACATTCGCATCGTGGATCGTTCAAACAATCAAGAATTAGTGAAATATAATTTAAAAGATGAGTATGCAGGGAAAACATCGTTAATCGTTGGAGAGCTTTATCGTCATGAGAATGATTGGAAGTTTGCGGCTGTTGGAAACGGTACAAATGATGCGAAGCTTGCCGATATTACGAGAAACTATATTTAATCAGAAGGGAGAGATTCCTAGTGGGAATTTCCTTAGCGAAAGGTCAAAAAATTGATTTAACAAAAACGAATCCAGGTTTAACAAAAGTGGTCGTCGGTCTTGGCTGGGACGTCAATAAGTATGACGGCGGACATGACTTTGATCTAGACGCAAGTGTATTTCTTTTAGATGCGGCAGGTAAGGCAAGCTCTCCATCGGATTTTGTCTTTTACAATCAAACAACTGGCGGTGGCGGCAGTGTCGTACATACAGGCGATAACCGCACTGGTGAAGGAGACGGAGATGACGAGCAAGTCAATATCGACTTATCAGCTGTACCAGCGAGTATTGAGAAGATTTCATTTGTCATTACGATTCATGATGCGGAAGCGCGCAGTCAAAATTTCGGACAAGTAACGAACGCATATGTGCGTATTTTAAATGCGGCATCAAATGAAGAACTCATTCGCTACGATTTGGCAGAGGACTTCTCCATCGAGACAGCGATTATTGTAGGTGAATTATACCGTCATGGCGGGGAATGGAAATTCTCAGCTGTCGGATCGGGCTATCAAGGCGGACTTGCCCGCATTGCAACGGACTTCGGTTTAGATATCGGGTAACGGCTAGTTTCATATTTTCAAAGACAGGAGAGGTACGAATATGGCGATTCAGCTTTCAAAAGGACAACGTGTCGATTTAACAAAAACCAACCCAGGGCTGACGAAAGTGATGATCGGTCTTGGCTGGGATACGAATAAATATTCTGGTGGAGCCGAATTTGATTTGGACGCTTCGGCTTTCTTAGTCGATGCAAACAATCGTTGTCAGCAAGACACAGATTTTGTCTTTTATAATAACCTTCAGCACCCAAGCGGCAGTGTCACTCATACAGGTGATAACCGGACGGGCGAAGGAGATGGAGATGATGAGCAAATTCTCGTTGATTTCTCAAAAATTCCTGCTAACATTGATCGTATCGGAATTACAGTTACGATTCATGATGCAGAGACGCGCAGCCAGAATTTTGGACAAGTCTCTAATGCGTTTGTTCGGGTTGTAAATGAAGAGGGCGGGGAAGAATTGATTCGCTTTGATTTAGGGGAAGACTTCTCAATTGAAACAGCTGTTGTGGTATGTGAGTTGTACCGCCATGGAAGCGATTGGAAGTTTAACGCCATCGGAAGCGGATTCTCTGGCGGACTTGCAGCTCTTTGTCAAAATTATGGGTTAGAAGTGTAAACGATAGAAACAAATCGATTCAAGTGGCGCTGCCAATGACTCATATGAGGGCCTTTTCCAAAGTGAGAAAGAAACAGCGGTCAAGAATAACAGCAGGCGAAAGCCTGCTGATGCTTCTACACTTATAGGAGGAAAACCAGTTGGATATTTTGAAACATATGTTGGACACGTATGCCTCGTTTTTTGATTGGCATATGTGGGCAGAGGTATTAACAAACCCTGTCTCTTGGGGGCTCATTGGGACCCTTGTTGTGCTTGAAGGATTGTTATCAGCAGATAACGCGCTTGTATTAGCTGTCATGGTGAAACATTTACCAGAAAAGCAGCGTAAAAAGGCATTAACCTACGGATTAATTGGCGCTTATTTCTTCCGTTTTCTATTCATTGGCGTAGGGATGCTGCTTATTAAGTTCTGGTGGATTAAGGTCCTCGGAGCTGCATATTTAGCATGGCTTGTCATTAAGCACTTCTGGTTAGGCGATGGCGATGACGAAGCGAAGGAATTGAAAAAAGAAGGCTGGATGGTTCGTGTATTTGGCGTGTTTTGGGCAACTGTTATTTCTGTGGAAATTATGGACCTTGCCTTCTCGGTGGACAGTATTCTTGCGGCATTCGCTGTATCTGAGGAAGTATGGATTCTGCTATTAGGCGGAATGCTTGGAATTCTCATGATGCGTACAGTGGCACAGTTATTCCTTGTCCTCATTGACCGTATTCCAGAGCTTGAGAATACAGCGTTTATTCTCATTGGAATTATTGCTATCAAAATGGGCTTAAGTGCTGCTCATATTGAAATTCCGCATGTCGCATTCTTTGCAATTATTATCCTAGCATTTATCGGGACGTTTATTGTTCATAAAATCAATAAGAAGAAACATCAAGATGTGACAAACGAAGCTGCGGCTTCAAAAGAAGAATAGGACGATCAAAAAGGAATGGAGTTGACTAGCGGCTCCATCCTTTTTTGAATCATCAGGTCATTTATTTTCTCTAAACAACAGGAGGTGGCACAGCATGCGGTATTTTCGATTTTTATCAGAGGCGAGGCAGCACGATCTTTTTTTCAAGCGGCCAGGGGCGATGCATCCACTGACACAGAGGCATGTTCTTGCGCATGCATTAGGTGCTACTTTGTATATGCCTGCGACAAGACAAGATATAGCAGATATGCTGCTGTCACAGAAATATGAAGCGCTTTGCTCTGTTGTATTTTGCTTGGAGGATGCCATCGGTGATCAAGAAGTGGACATGGCCGAACAGAATCTAGTGGCACAATTGGCCAGTCTCAAAGAGAAAGTAACGCATGCTCCTGAAACGGCTGAACATTTGCCTCTTTTATTTATTCGTGTTCGTTCGCCGAAACAGCTGCTTAAAATGGCAGACTTGCTCGGTTCCTCTCTTCAATTACTTACCGGTTTTGTGTTCCCGAAGTGTTCAGTTCATAATGCGAAGGATTATTTGGACAGTCTGAAACAGGCATCGTCCCAAACGCGGACAACACTTTATGGGATGCCCATTTTGGAAACACCCGATTTATTAGAAAAAGAAACAAGAGATACGGTGTTGTCTGAGTTAAAGCAGATCTTGCTGAATGACGAGGAATATATTTTGAATATTCGCATTGGGGCAACGGATCTTTGTGGTTTGTACGGTATTCGCCGTGATCGTGACACGACCATCTATGAGATCAAATTGATTGCAGATTTAATCACAGATATCATCAATTATTTTGGGCGTTCCTTTGTAATATCTGGGGCTGTGTGGGAGCATTTTGGCCCTGCTCGAAAGGAACAAAAGCCATTCATCCGTGCGCTTTCTCATAGGAGCGGTGAACCGTCTTTATCTGAATTTGATGACGTACAAGGTTTACTCAAGGAGACAAAACTCGATGTGGCTAACGGCATTCATGGAAAGACGGTCATTCATCCAACACATCTTAAGCCGGTGCAAAGCATGTATGTTGTGACGAAGGAAGAGTATATGGATGCATTAAGCATTCTTGAACATGCAGACGGCACAGTTGGCGTAATGAAGAGTACCTTCTCTAATAAAATGAATGAAACGAAGCCGCATTACCGGTGGGCAGAGCACATTTTAATTAAGTCAGATATTTACGGGGTGTTTCATGAAAATAGAAGCTATATCGACATACTCACAGAAGCAGAAGCCGCATACGCTGAGCATCTTGGAACATATGGAAGTTGAGCTTGATCTCAAAGAAGGTGCGCTTCAGCTGGAAAAAGAGCATCTTTTTGACATGGCAGCAAGGGTGAACAAAAAAAGAGCCTTTTTATTCGTTAGTAAGGTGCTCGGTAAGCATATTCCTGTTCATCCAGTAAAACCGCTCCTTGTCTCGGGTCTTTTAGCCATGGCATATGCCCAAGAGCAAACAGGCAAGACATCTCCGCATCAAGACCTTTTAGTAGAAGCACTCAAGACGGATGACCACATGGCATTAACTAAAGCCTACGAAGTGCTCAAAAAGGAGAAGCTTTCAGCAGGAAAACAGCCGATCGTGATCGGCTTTGCAGAAACAGCAACAGCACTGGGGCATGGTGTGTATGACGTAATAGAAGGAGCATCTTACATCCATACGACACGTGAACAGCTGCTGGATCTTGATCCTTCATTGGTATTTGAAGAAGAGCATTCGCATGCGACGGATCAGCTTTGTTATGCAGACGAAGCATTACTTCGCACAGACCGTCCCATCGTGCTAGTAGATGATGAAGTCACGACAGGCCGTACGAATATCAATATCATTCGGGACCTTCATGCAAAGCATCCGCGGCATTCTTACACGATTCTTTCTATTTTGGACTGGCGGACTGAGGAGCACGAGAAAGCCATGTGTGAGCTTGAAGAGGAGCTTGGTATTCACATCACATCATTGTCTTTATTAAAAGGGCAAATGGTCTTTCGGGGCAAAACGCTGGATGAGCCAGCTTATTCGTATGAGATTGCTGAGCAAAAGGATCTGCCAAGTCTCTCTGTTCACTCTCTTCAATCTTTCTTTAAGCACGAGCCGTATGCACTTTCTCATGCAGCAAATTCGGCAGGTCATTCGCCATATATACATGAAACGGGCCGTTTTGGTTTAAACGCAGCAGATACGGCAGCCATCGACCAAGCAGCTGCAGAGGCTGGGCTGAAACTGAAGAAGGAACGCAAAGGAAAGCAGACACTTTGTTTAGGAACAGGTGAGCTGATGTATGTGCCGATGAGACTGGCTGCACATATGGGAGAAGGCGTTCTCTTTCATTCAACGACGAGAAGCCCAATTCACCCTGTTGAAAAGGATGGATACGCTGTTCAAAATGGGTTTACCTTTGTGAGTCCAGAGGATGCCCGAATTCAGCACTACGTGTACAACATACCAAAAGATCAATACGATGATGTATTTCTCTTTTTTGAGAAAAAGGTCTCTCAGGAGGCATTGCGTCCGCTTGTTCACTTATTTGCCGAGCGGCATGTGAAGCATGTGCATATTGTGACTTTATCAGACGAGGTGAAGGTGAATGGCTAATGTGTATACAAAGATGGGAAGCTATCCAGAGCAGGATGTAACCTTCTTACTCAAAGATTTATCATCCATTGAGATGGAGAAAAGTACAGAAGAGCGGGAGCGTTCGATTCAGAGCGGTGCGCATTATTCAGAAATGCTGCCGATTGAGTATAAACCAACGGAATCTTATATGGATTTATTCTATCAATCTCTGAAAGAAAGTAAGGAAAAGGTAGCAGAAGCAGTAGCTGTGGTAGCAGAACAGATTGTGAAAAAGCGAGGCTTCCAAACGGTTCTTTGCAGTTTGGCAAGGGCGGGAACGCCGATCGGGGTGCTCATCAAACGATATATTCGAAAGACATATGGTCTTGAACTGCCTCATTACAGCATCTCTATTATTCGTGACCGAGGAATAGATGAGAATGCGCTGCATTATATGCTCAAAGAACATCCGGGCTTTGAGGTTGCCTTTATTGATGGATGGACCGGAAAAGGTGCGATTTCGAGAGAGCTCCAAAAAGCTGTGATTGATTTTGAAAGAAAGTATGATATTCGTCTTTCTAGTGAACTGGCTGTACTAGCTGACCCTGGCTATTGTACAAATGTCTACGGAACGAGAGAGGACTTTCTCATTCCAAGTGCCTGCTTGAATTCGACGGTATCTGGACTTGTCAGTCGAACGGTACTAAACAACCGCTGGATCAGTGCCGATGATTTCCATGGGGCGAAGTATTATGAAGAGCTGCTTGATGAGGATGTGTCCAATCTGTATGTGGATACAATTGAAGAAGCATTTTCTAGCCTCGAACCAAATGTACGAGAGAAAGCAGAGACCATCCTCACACAGGGAATGCCTGCGGACTGGCGGGGGATGGCGTCCATTGAAGCGATCGGTCAGGAGTTTCAAATTAAAAATACCCATTTGATTAAGCCGGGTGTTGGTGAGACGACCCGTGTGCTGCTTAGAAGAATCCCTTGGAAAATCCTGATTCAGCCTGGGTCTCAGGAGAAGCTGAAGCATATTTTGCTTTTGGCAGAGGACAGAGGCGTTCCTGTCATTGAATATGCCAATATGTCCTATACGTGCTGTGGGCTCATTCGTCCGCTGGAGCAGACGTCATGAAGACAAGTGCGTTTGCTAGTGATTTAGACCGGACACTGATTTACTCACATCGAGTGCTGGATCAGTATGAGTATGAAGGAGATTATGATTTAGTTGAGGTGCTGGATGAACGGCCGCTTTCCTATATGTCGGTTGAAACGAAAAAATCCTTGCAGACAATCCATCAACTGGGCTGGTTCATTCCAGTGACGACAAGAACGACCGCTCAGTATGAACGGATCACCTTCTTTCAGCAAAAGCTCAAACCGGAGTATGCCGTTACGACAAATGGGGGCTGTATCCTTCATCACGGCAAGCCGCTTGAGGATTGGCAGGTCATCGTTGATGAGAGGCTCAAAGCGTGTATGTCAGTCAGAGAGATGCTGAAAGCCATCTCCGACCTTCCAGTTGCGGCATGGGTGAAGCGTACCCGGACAGCAGAGGGGAAATTTCTTTATTTGATTATGAAAGATGAGTATTTGTCTCACATTCCACTTGCTGAATTGAAGCTGTGGGGCGAGGAGAGAGGCTGGCAGGTGTCTCTTCAAGGACGGAAGCTTTATTTTATTCCGGAGCCGCTGAATAAGTGGGATGCTGTTGCTTTTTTAAAGGAACGGCTGGAGCTTGAATATGTATATGGTGCAGGCGATTCCCTTTTAGATGCAGGTCTTATTCGTCAGGCGGATATGGGCTTTGCCCCAAGGCATGGAGAAGTGCTCGACTTTGACCCACTACTTGAGCCGACAGCAGCATCGGGCATGGCAGCAGCAGATGAAATCACCGCTTGTGTCATGAAGCAGATGACGACCGTAAAAAAGCCTTCGATTCGATAGCAGAAGTAGAAGGGTGAATGATATGATAGTAGTAGCTTTCGAGAAAATATAGGAGAAAGGAAGGAGCGGCGTGAGTTATAAAGAAATCGATGTCAACCATACACGGGCGGAGCAGGAAGCCTGGAAAAACGTGCTGAAAAAGCCGCTCCCTGAAAGAGACGGTTATGTAAAGGACGAGCATACATTGTCCTTGCCGCGTCTCGCCGTCCGGGTCCTTGGAACTCCGCATGATGCAACCGATTATTTTATTTATTTACATGAATTATATGAAACAGATGGTGTTCATATTTTAAGTGAAACGCTCAATCGTCATATTGAGCCGGAGCATTTTCAAGCGCTTCAACGCATTCATTTGATTAACCAAGAAGAAAAGGGATTGTCCGTGAATCGCTTTGTGGCTTTTTTAGATGGTGAACAGCTGATTGTACGCCATCCAAACCCTGTGATGAACCGGCATATCCGCCTTTCATTGATCAAGGTGTTTGAGCATTTCAAACAGATGCATGAGGGTGGATTTCAGCATCCCGATTTCCGCCGGGTTCTGCTGGATGTAGTGAAGTTTTCAAATAATCATCTAGGTCCATGGCTGAAGGAAGCCAATATAGAAGAAAAAATGCCGGCTGTCATTTGGTATGGAGAGGCGAATAAAAGTCAGCTTTATTTTCTTTACTATGTCATGCTGATTGGCTGTGATGTTGTGCTATTTCATCCAGAGGGCGAGGATTCGTTCCGCGAATTAGATCCAGAAGAAAAGCTGACTTTTATTGATCAGTATCCGGGAAATTCAAAGCTTGAACCGTTCCCTACTGAAAAGCCTGAGAGGAAATCAACGGTGGCGTACCGCTCGACAAGAGAGCTTGAAGAGGTGCTCCACACGGAAGATTCAATGCTGTATAAGCCGTGGCAATTCAGAGATCATACCCCTCATTCCATTACGCTGAAGACAACGTATGATGAGCTGTTTTTAATTGCAAAGGAACGTTCCTTTATCCGCCCTAATTTTCAAGCAGACCGGGACACGATACAGATTCCGAATCTCTTTGCGAAAATGATGGGGGTCACACGAGACAAGCGTGAATACTGGTATCGTATCCACACATTAATGGAAGGGAAAGAGACGAAGACCATTCGCCATTTTCCTTTTACGAAAGAAGTGTCTTCGAATTATCAATTTCATTATCAGCATGCCCTTTCGTCTGCTGGAGAGATTGATCCTGAATTATTAATGAAAAGCAATGTATGGCAGTTTTCTCATCTATATGAGGGCGCGCAGCGTGCGATAGCAGAGGCGGTATCTCGAATCTGTCAGCATCCAAAGCTATTAAAAGAAGGCAATGAGACCGAATTAGATGTCCGTATTTATTTATTCAAACAGATACTGCATATCGGCCAGGAGCTCATTGAACTCATTCAAACCTTTGATTATGCACAAACCGTACCGAAAGTGATTTTATACCATACGGAATATAATGGTGAGCTGACTCGTTCTGATGCGGCTGCCCTCATTTTCCTAAACGAAATGGGGGTGGATCTCTTCGTGTATCATCCGGCGGGATACCAGTGTATCGAGCGGTATATAGATGACCAATTATTTGATACCCATTGGCTTGATGAGATGGTCATGAATCAGGAGTTTAAAGAGCCATCCATCGTCAGAAAGTTATTTCAATCCATTAAAAATCGATAAGGAGATCAAAGCTTATGACAAATACAAACGGAAATGACATCATTTCAATTGATAAAGAGGAAATCTCCATTGAGAAGGCAGACGATATCCGCGTTCAGCTTCGAAATGAACCAGAAGTGCAAAATATTGCGAGACAGATCGATGCGAAAAATCAGCTGGAGCTGCTTGAATACGGAAAACAGCCGGCCGTTGAAATCTCTAAGTTCTCTGATCGTATTCTTTCGATGATGCGTTCAACAAGTGTCACTGACTCAGGAACGATGCTGACGCAGCTTGGAAAAATTATGGATCGTTTTGATAAAAATGATTTTGACGAGCCAAAGGGTGGTTTGTTGTCAAAAATCTTTAAGCGCGGCGGCAGCATGATTGAAAAGATTTTCAGTAAATATCAAACGCTCGGTGCAGAGATTGAAAAAATTAATGTAGAAATCAGTAAATATAAAGACGAAATGACCAAATCGACTGTGACGCTTGAAGAAATGTATGAGCATAACATTCAATACTATATGGAGCTTGAAAAGTATGTTGTTGCAGGTCAAATGAAAATCGAAGAATTAAAGCAATTGGTTCCTTCTTATGAAGAAAAAGCGGCTAGTGGAAACCAGCTGGCACAAATGGAGCTTGATACACTTCGTAACGGCATTCAAGCATTGGAAGAGCGTGTATATGACCTTGATATGGCACGGATGGTGGCTCTTCAAACGGCACCGCAAATTCGTTTGCTGCAGCGTGGGAATACGAAATTAATCGGTAAAATCAACTCAGCGTTCATCATCACCATTCCAATTTTTAAAAATGGGATCATTCAAGCTGTTACAGCGAAGAGACAAAAGCTTGTGGCTGATTCAATGAGTGAGCTGGATAGAAGAACAAATGAAATGCTGAAACGAAATGCTGAAAACATCTCAAGTCAAAGTGTGGAGATTGCCAAATTGTCTGGACGTCCAAGTATCGACATCGAAACGATCGAATCTTCCTTTAATACAATTGTACAAGGGATGAAAGAGACGAAACAGATCGAAGAAGAAAACAAACGATTACGCGAAGATGGAACAAAACGTATGCTTGAATTGCAAGATAATATTAAGCGGGCTGCCCTAGAGTCCTAAAAAATAAGCTGTCTGTAACTAAAGTTGCAGGCAGTTTTTCCATCAATTTTATTAAAATTTGAAGAAAAAAGGTTTTTATGTGACCATTTTCGGGTAAATCCTGTTCAGGGGAATGGTTCACCCACGTTTGGAAAAGTCCGCTATGGTGAGGATTCGAGTTATTTTTTAGCATAATTAGGAATTTCCAGTAAAATATTGTCTGATGAGAGGAAATACCCCGTAAAATATGTAGTTTATGAAGCATTCTATAGGATTTACGAGTAATACGGCGTATAAACTCTAATCACCAGACCTCTATATGGAATTCATACATATTGTGCGGAAATAAGCGAATTCTAAAGATTGTTCGCATCATAACGCTTATGTTACGGTTATAAAGATGCTAATTTGGAGGGAAAATATGAATTCTGAAGAGAGAACTATCAAAATCAAGATAAATAATGTATCTAAAATTTTCGGTAAAAATGCTAAAAAAGCATCTCAAATGCTTGGAAAAGGGAAAACAAAAAGAGAGATCCTAAAAGAGACCGGCGCAACAGTTGGTGTCAATCGAGCAAATTTTGATGTGTATGACGGCGAGATATTTGTCATCATGGGGCTATCAGGGAGCGGAAAGTCCACACTTGTGCGGCTGCTAAATAGGTTAATCGAACCAACCTCCGGAGAAATATTTATTGATGGGGATATGATAACAAATATGTCAAAGGATCAATTGCGTGAAGTCAGACGGAAAAAGATCAGCATGGTCTTCCAAAACTTCGCATTGTTCCCCCACCGTACGATTCTTGAGAACACAGAGTACGGTCTTGAATTACAAGGTGTAGACAAAGAAGAACGCCGCTCAAAAGCGCTTGAATCCTTAAAGCTTGTTGGACTTGAAGGCTTTGAAGAACAGTACCCAAACCAATTAAGTGGCGGGATGCAGCAGCGTGTTGGATTGGCACGTGCATTAGCAAATGACCCTGACATTTTATTAATGGATGAAGCATTCAGCGCACTCGATCCATTAATTCGTAAAGATATGCAGGATGAATTGCTTGAGCTTCATACATCTGTAGGAAAAACGATCATTTTCATTACCCATGATTTAGATGAGGCGCTTCGGATTGGCGACCGCATTGTGCTCATGAAGGACGGAAATATCGTTCAAATCGGAACACCAGAAGAAATCCTGATGAACCCATCGAATGAATATGTTGAACGTTTCGTTGAAGATGTCGACCTTTCTAAAGTATTAACCGCTGGTCATATTATGAAACGTGCAGAAACAATTCAGATCGACAAAGGGGCACGTGTTGCGCTCACGCTCATGAAAAACCTTGGGATTTCGTCTATCTATGCAGTAGATAAGAAAAAGCATTTATTAGGTGTTATTTCTGCACAAGCAGCGAAAAAGGCGGCAGAAATGGGAGCGTCGCTTGAAACAGTTCTCGATAAAGAATTCACGACAGTATTGGAATCTACGTATTTGACAGAAATCTTTGACGCAGTATCTGATGCAGCAAACATTCCGATTGCCGTTGTCGATGAGAAAAACAGAATGAAGGGTATTGTGGTCAGAGGTGCATTAATTGGTGCGTTATCAGGTAATGATGAGTATATCAACATGTCTTCTAACAAACTTGAGGAAATTAAAACACAAGAGCCTTCTGCACAGGAGGTAGAATAAGATGTTTAGTATGAGTGATTTACCTAGAATTCAGTTCGCGGATTACATTGATCGATTTGTTGACTGGTTAACATTAACGTTTGGTGGTTTCTTTGATGGCATCACAAATGGATTAGCAGGCACAGTAAATGGAATTGTGGCAGCACTTGGTGTGATTCCATCCATTATTTTAACCCTTATTTTTGCCGGCATTGCCTGGTGGATCAGTACAAGAGGAGTTGCTCTTTTCACACTTATTGGATTTTTGCTGATCGACTATTTAGGCTACTGGCATCCAATGCTACAAACACTTGCGCTCGTTTTGACAGCTGTGGTCATTTCCATCGTGATCGGGGTTCCGATCGGTATTTGGGCATCACAGAAGGAAACTGTGCGTAAGATTGTAACACCTATTTTAGATTTAATGCAGACAATGCCTGCATTCGTTTATCTATTACCAGCAATCTTCTTCTTTAACATTGGCGTTGTGCCTGGGGTTGTAGCATCAGTTATTTTCTCCATGCCGCCAACGATTCGTATGACGATTCTCGGTATTAAACAAGTACCAGCTGATTTAATTGAAGCAACAGAAGCATTTGGTTCAACGACATTCCAGCGTTTGTTCAAAGTTCAGCTTCCACTTGCAACAAAAACCATCCTAGCTGGTATTAACCAAAGTATCATGCTTGCTCTATCAATGGTCGTCATTGCGGCAATGGTAGGTGCGCCAGGACTTGGTTCAGAAGTATATAGTGCGGTAACGCAGCTGAAAACAGGAATTGGTTTTGAAGCAGGTATTGCCATTGTGATTGTGGCGATTACACTCGACCGTATTACACAAAACATTAAAACGAAAAAAACCAGGGGGAATGCTTAATGTGGAAAAAGTCTCTCTACATTGGGATGACCGCCCTGCTTGTCTTTTTACTAGCCGCTTGTGGCGTGAAGTCAGATTCAAATGCGAGTGCAGCACAGCAGGTGAATAAAACCATTATCGGCATTGATCCGGGTTCAGGGATTATGGCGCTAACGGATCAAGCGAAAAAGGATTACGGCTTAGAGGATTGGACGGTTGTGTCTGCATCAAGTGCAGCTATGACCGCAACGCTCAAGAAATCTTACGACCGTAAAAAGCCAATTATTATCACTGGCTGGAATCCACACTGGATGTTTACTCGCTATGATTTAAAATATTTAGAGGATCCAAAGAAATCTTACGGTGAAGCGGAAGAGATTCATACGATTTCACGTAAAGGTTTTGCAAAAGATCAGCCGGAAGCAGCCAAAATGCTTAGTCAATTTAAATGGTCTCAAGATGACATGGGCGAAGTCATGATGGATATCCAAGATGGTATCAATCCAAAGGATGCCGCCGTTAAATATGTGAAGAAACATAAAGACCAAGTAGCGAAATGGACAAAAGGCGTGAAAAAGTCGAATGGTGACAAAGTCAATCTTGCCTACGTTGCGTGGGATAGTGAGATTGCAAGTACCAATGTCGCTGCAGAAGTACTGCGTGAGCTCGGATTTGAAGTGACCTTGACTCAGGTGGAAGCAGGTCCAATGTGGACAGCAATTGCAACTGGAAGTGCGGATGCCTCATTATCTGCTTGGCTGCCAAATACGCATAAAACGTATGCAGCGAAGTTTAAAGGGAAATATGATGATCTAGGCACAAGTATGAAAGGTCTTCGCATGGGGCTAGTTGTTCCGACATATATGAAGAACGTCAACTCGATTGAGGATTTGAAAAAATAGCCTATAGTGATGAGGTTCCCTTATAATAGAAGGGAGCATATGAAAAAGCAGTCTGCTCAAAAAGCGGCTGCTTTTTTCTTATATAAGGATGGTGGACGAGTTGTCGATGATGGATAAGCCAATCATGATTTTCCTGCATGGCGGAGGAGTCAGCAGCTGGATGTGGCAGGAGCAGATGGAAACATTCAAGGAAGCGTATGAATGCTATACGCCTGATCTGCTTGGTCATGGGACAAGAGCAAATGAACAGTCATTTTCCATGCGAGAAAGCGCTCTTGAAGTCATCTCGTGGTTCAAGCAGCATGCGCACGGCCGTAAAGTGATACTCATTGGATTCTCTCTAGGTGCACAGGTTGCCGTTGAAGTGTTATCGAATGAGCCTGATATCGTAGACATAGCCGTCATCAACAGCGCTCTTGTGATGCCGCTGCCATGGCTTTACTTGATGGTGAGACCTCTTTTACCTCTTACGTATCCATTATTAAAGAAAGATTGGTTTATCCAGCTCCAAGCTGAAAAGATGGGGCTTCCAAACGATGTACTGAATGACTATGCGGCGGATTCGAAGAGTTTGCAGAAGAAAACCCTTCTGACGATGTTTCAAGAAAATCTCCATTACAAGCTCCCAGACACGTTTCAACAAGCGAAGGCACGGATTCTTGTCACAGTGGGAGAAAAGGAAAAAGGTATCATGAAACGGTCAGCAAAGAAAATAACGACATCACATCCGAAGGCAGCAGGTGTCGTCGTTCCTGATATTGGACATACATTTACGTTTGAAAAGAAAGAACTGTTTATTGATATGATTCAATCCTTTATAGAAGAGCGTGCGTTACCAGTGGAATTAAAGGAAATCAAGTAGCCGAAAGTGAAGACAGGCATAAAAGAGGCAGTTAGATCTTAGAACCTATATGATATAGGCATAAAACGCTTACAGATGAGCTGCAGTCTGACTGAAAGCTCATGAGCTGTAGAAGGAGGAGCTATGAGTAAAAACTATATCATATTCGGTGCGAGTCAAGGCTTAGGGGATGCTTTTGTAAAAGGTCTTCCTTCAAGTGGAGATACAGTTTGGATTGTGTCTCGAAGTGAACCGAGCAGTTTGAACATAGATGACGGTGTACATAGAATTTGGCTGAAAATTGATTTATCAAGCCAAACCCACATCCCTTTTATGCTCGAAGCATTGGAGAATCAAACCATTGATGTTCTCATCTATAACATTGGTTTATGGGAAAAACGAGGCTTTGAAGATGATTATTCATTCGATCACGATCAGCCAGAGGATATCGCTCATTTAATCAATGTGAATGTCATCTCTACGATTACTTACATCCAAGCACTGCTTCCGCACGTAAGGAAATCGGAGAATGGAAAAATCATCGTGATTGGCTCAACGGCGGGACTCGATCATACAAACCTGCCGCAAGTTTCTTTTGTCGCATCTAAATTTGGCCTGCGCGGAATTGTGAATGCACTGAGAGAGCATGTGAGAAAAGATAAAATATCTGTTACCTGTATCAATCCAGGAGAGCTGGCGGCAGAGGTTCCATATGAAGATGGTGCCGAAAAAGCCATCGCTCTATATGATGAAACGAGAATCCCTGTACAGGATATAGTAGAGCTTGCGAGATGTGTGATTCATTTATCAAGGGTATCCTGTGTAAAAGAAATCAATGTCCCAGCCATGACAGATTTGAATGCGTAATATAAAGAAGACCACCCGTTTAAAGAAAAAACGGGTGGTTTTTTGATTTTATGATGAATGCTGCTGAAGTGTTTGATAAACAGCTTCAGTCAAAATCTCAATGCCGGTAAAGATAGCAGAGCGGTCGAATGTCATATAAGGATGATGTAGACCGGGCTCTAGATCACAGCCTAAACCAAGCATCGTGGATTTGATATGCGGAACCTTTGCTGCATAAAAGTGAAAATCCTCTCCGCCTGTCGTTACGATCGGGGGATCGAGCTGTTCTTTGCCTAAAACCTGTTCAATGGCATGAGACATGATCTGGACAGCTTCCTCATTTAAGGTTGCGGCAGGCAGACGGTGATCGGTTGAAAGTGTAATGGAAGCGCCAAAGGCATCCGCTACAGCATGTACGGCTCTTTCAATTTCTTTTTCTAGTTCATCCATCACAACATTTGTTTGTGCCCTGACATCCAATGTAAAAGAAGCTTTGCCAGGGATGATGTTTGAACTGCCTCCGCCAGCATTCAGGTTGGTCATTTTCACAGAATGTGCAACTCTTGGGTCGACATGGATATGCGCGAGTCTCTGTACGAGGGTAGAAGCCACTTCAATGACGTTGACCCCAAGATGCGGGCGTGCACCGTGGGCTTCCTCTCCAATAATTGTGCCGATGTAATGATTACTCGATCCATGCAAAATGGCAGGTGCACAGCGTCCGTTTAATGTTTCTTGAATTGGGCGCACATGCACTCCGTATAAGTAATCAACGTCTGCTAACACACCTTTTTCAATCATTTTCAGCGCGCCGCCGCCTTTTTCCTCAGCAGGCTGAAAAATGAAGCGGATGGTGCCGTTCGGGAGCTCCTTTTCCTTTAATGCCATGAAGGTGCCGAGAGCCATTGTCATGTGTGCATCGTGACCACATGAATGATTGGCTTGAAACTCACCATCTACTTCCTGCCAAAGTGCATCAATATCGGCTCTCACAGCGACCACTGGTGCGCCTTCTCCCATTTCACCAATCACTCCTGTACAGTCGTCAAATGTTCGAGTCTTGCAGCCCATTTTTTTTAATATGCCTTCAAGATAAGCCGTCGTATTCGTTTCTTCCCAGCTGATTTCTGGGTGGGCGTGCAGGTGTTCAAAGATGTCTGTCACGGTCTGTTGCATTTCGTTTGTCAAAGTTGTCATGAGTAGCCTCCTTGCTGACAGAAAATCTGCCAAAACATTCTTTTAGTGAAATAATATTGATCTTAAATATCATCAGTGTTTATAATATAACACATCATTTGATTATTCAGAAAATTAAGTGAAATTCCGATCGGGACAAAGGGGTTTTGACACATGAAAACAGCGGCAGTATCAGCACCAGAGAAACAAAAACGAAAACTTCAAATGCCGGATGCGTATGTTCTCTTATTTATCATTGCGCTCATTTGTACCATTGCAACGTATTTTGTACCAGCGGGTGAATTTGATCGAAAGACATCAGGGGAAATCACAACAGCTGTTCCTGGCAGCTTTCACCGCATTGATCAATCACCCGTGAGTCCCGTTGGCTTTTTTACAGCCATTCAGGAGGGGATGGTAGGGTCCTCTTCTATTATTTTTCTCATTCTATTTACTGGCGGAACCATTGCCATTTTGGAGAAAACAGGTGCTATTAACGGAATGATTCACCATGTCATCAGCAGGTTTCAAACGAAGCAATTATTGTTTATTTGTATTGTTGGAGGATTATTTTCGGTGCTTGGAACGACCGGCATTGTCGTGAACTCTGTTATAGGATTTATTCCAATCGGGATTATTGTGGCAAGGTCCTTGAAATGGGACGCTGTGGCAGGAGCAGCGGTCATTTACATCGGCTGTTATGCTGGATTTAACGCAACCATTTTGTCTCCATCTCCACTAGGTTTATCTCAAACGATTGCAGAGCTGCCGATCTTTTCTGGCATTGGCCTGCGTGTCATTATTTATCTTTGCTTTCTTATATCTAGTATTGTGTACATCTATTTATATACAAGACGCCTGAAGAATAAAGAAAAGGGAAGCCTTCTTGGTGATCAATGGTTTCCTGCGAAGGGGCTTGGCGGAGCTGATGCGGAATCTGTGGACAAGCCTGCATTTACCGGCAGACATAAGCTGATTTTAGCGGTGTGCGGATTGTCTCTTGGGGGCTTCTTATATGGCGCGCTTCAGCTTGGCTGGACCGATAAGGAAATGGCAGGTGTGTTCATTTTTATGGCCATTGCTGCTGGATTGCTTGGCGGATTAGCAGCCAATGATATTGCGAAAACATTTATTGTCGGCTGTCAAAGCCTTGTGTACGGCGCACTCATTGTCGGAATGGCACGCTGCATTTCTGTCATTTTAGAAAACGGTAAGCTGCTGGATACAGTGGTCAATGGCTTGGCGAGTATGCTGACAGGATTTAGTCCAATTGCTGGTGCGATCGGGATGTATATTGCGAGTGCGCTTCTTCACTTTTTGATTTCATCAGGATCAGGAGAAGCGGTTGTCTTTATTCCAATTCTTGCGCCACTGGCTGATTTAATGGGCATCACAAGACAGGTAGCTGTAGAAGCAGTGATGCTTGGTGAAGGGGTGGTTAACTGTATCAATCCGACGTCAGGTGTGTTGATGGCTGTGCTTGCTGCAAGTGGTATTCCTTATGTGAAGTGGCTGCGTTTTATGGTGCCGCTTGCGCTCATTTGGTTTGTCATTGGCCTTGTCTTTATTTGTATCGGCGTTATGATCAACTGGGGACCTTATTAAACATGTATAAAGCTGCTGACAATTGTTTGGCAGTTTTTTTCTTGTGGAAATATGCATGGAGACAGCGCTTTGAAAGCACAATAAGTGTGTTCACAAATTCGCTACATATTTTTTTTGAGCAACCCCCTTGCAAAAGTTTGTGAAGTGTTGCACAATAAGAATGTGAAATACTTCACAAAAGAAAAACAACCTAGTTTTACTCAGGAGGATGAGATAAATGACAAACGAAAAAGTAAACAAAGTAGCACTTATTGGAGCAGGTTTTGTAGGCAGCAGTTATGCCTTTACATTAATAAATCAAGCGATCACAGATGAATTGGTTGTCATCGATTTAAATCAAGATAAAGCAATGGGTGACGTCATGGATTTAAACCACGGGAAAGCATTTGCTCCGCATCCTGTGAATACATGGTATGGAGATTATGAGGATTGTAAGGATGCAGACATTGTATGTATCTGTGCTGGTGCGAACCAAAAGCCAGGTGAAACGAGACTTGACCTTGTTGAGAAAAATTTATATATATTTAAAGGCATTGTAGACAATGTGATGAAAAGTGGATTCGATGGTATTTTCTTAGTCGCCACGAACCCTGTTGATATTTTGACATATGCCACTTGGAAATTCAGTGGCCTGCCAAAAGAGCGAGTGATTGGCAGTGGAACCACACTTGATACTGCAAGATTTAGATACATGCTCAGTGAGTACTTTGAAGCAGCGGCACACAATGTGCATGCGTACATCATTGGAGAGCATGGGGATACAGAGCTTGCTGTGTGGAGTCATGCGAATATCGGAAGTGTACCCATTACAGAATTAATGAAGAGAAATGATCAATACAAACAAGAAGATTTAGATGAGATGATGGAAAATGTCCGCCATGCCGCTTACCAAATCATTGAGAAAAAAGGCGCCACTTACTACGGCGTAGCGATGAGTTTGGCCCGCATTACAAGAGCGATCCTGCACAATGAAAACAGTATTTTGACCGTCAGCACTTACTTAGATGGAGAGTATGGAGCAGAAGATGTCTACATTGGTGTACCTGCCCTTGTGAATCGAAATGGCGCAACAGAAGTGATGGAGCTTGCACTTAATGATACAGAAAAAGAACAATTCGCACACAGTGTGAATGTGTTAAAAGAGATTTTGGCTCCTCATTTTTAATCAAAAGCAACCTATCTGAGCAGAAAAGGATGAATCACTATGTGGCAGCAAATATATAATCCGTTTGGTAATGAGTTCGTGAGTGCATTGGTAGCAATGCTCCCAATTTTGTTTTTCCTGCTTGCATTAACTGTATTTAAGTTAAAAGGTGTTTTAGCCGCTTGTTTTACCTTAATCGTCAGCTTTGTAACAGCTGTTTTCTTCTTTCATATGCCAATTGAAAAGGCATTATCTGCTGTGCTGCTCGGTATATCTAATGGGCTGTGGCCGATTGGATATATCGTCATCATGGCGGTATGGCTCTATAAAATTGCTGTGAAATCTGGAAAATTCGATGTCATTCGTTCTAGTATTGCAGGAATCTCTCAAGATCAACGTCTTCAGCTATTATTAATTGGTTTTAGTTTTAATGCATTTTTAGAGGGAGCCGCTGGGTTTGGTGTACCGATTGCGATCAGTGCTGCTCTCTTAACAGAGCTTGGGTTTAAACCGCTGAAAGCTGCGATGCTCTGCTTAATTGCCAATGCTGCGTCTGGCGCATTTGGTGCTGTGGGTATCCCAGTCATTACAGGGGCGCAAATGGGCAATATGACTCCGCTTGCGTTATCTCAAACCCTTGTGTATACGATACCGTTTATTTCATTCTGTATTCCGTTCCTCCTCATTCTCATTGTGGACGGATTCAAAGGGATTAAAGAAACGCTCCCTGCCTTGCTTGTTGTAAGTGGAAGCTATGCCATTTTACAAGCTGTCACAATGGTGACAATGGGTCCTGAGCTTGCCAATATTATTTCAGCTTTAGCAAGTATGGGCATTTTGGCTTTATTTCTTCGAAAATGGCAGCCGAAACACATTTATCGTGAAGAAGGAGCACCAGCCATTGAACAGAAACAAACGTATCGCGGCATTGAAGTGCTGAAAGCATGGTCTCCGTTCTATATTTTAACCGCCATTATTACGGTATGGAGTCTTCCAGCATTTAAAGCATTGTTTGCTGTAGGAGGCCCGCTCAACTGGACAACCATTTTAGTGAAAATGCCTTTTTTGCATCAGCAAATTGTGAAATTACCACCAATTGCACAAACAGAAACACCTATTGATGCGATCTTTAAAATTGATGTCATCAGTGCAACGGGTACTGCCATTCTGATTGCGGTGATGCTGACAGGTTTGTTTAGCAGACATATTACATTAACAGAAGGAGCTGCCTGCTTAAAAGCATCAGTGAAAGAGCTTTGGGTACCTGTTCTTACCATTTGTTTTGTCATGGGCTTTGCCAACTTGGCGAACTTCGCTGGACTAAGTTCAGCCATTGGGCTTGCACTTGCCAAAACAGGCGATTTGTTCCCGCTTGTCAGCCCGGTGCTTGGCTGGATCGGGGTGTTTATTACAGGATCTGTCGTGAGTAACAACGCCTTATTCGGCAACCTTCAAGCGGTCACTGCTTCTCAAATCGGCTCACAGGCAGGTTTGTTAATCGGGGCAAATACAACTGGCGGGGTCATGGCAAAATTAATTTCTCCACAATCCATCGCCATAGCTACAGCAGCTGTTGGAGAAACAGGTAAAGAATCTGAGCTCTTCCAAAAGACCGTGAAGTACAGCTTCATCCTGCTCGGCATTGTGTGTATATGGACATTCATTCTTGCTCAATTTGTATAGGTTTAAAAAAAGACTGAGACAGCTCTCAGTCGCAGCGTGTAGATAAACCCTCGCATTCTTTGTCCGGTCTGTGCTCCGGTGCTCGTCCTTCCTAGACTGCAAAGGTTTTCTATCACGCTGAAAGAAGGAAGACAAAGGGCTAAAACAAAGATCATTTTAGCCCTTTGTAAACAAAAAAGACTGAGACAGCTCTCAGTCTTTTTTGTTTATGTCGATTCCCTTGTCACAAGCCGGGTAGGCAGCTGGATATGTTCACGCTGTAATGGTTTTTGGTCTTGCAGGATCTCGATTATTTGCTGCACAGACCGCTGGCCAAGCTCTACGATCGGGATGTCAATTGTGGTGATTGTTGGAGCTGTCACCTCGCAAATGTCTTGATTGTCATAGCCGATCACCGCTAGATCCTTAGGGATTTGATAACCGTATGAAATGGCCTGTTTAATGAGCCCTGCTGCGACTTGATCATTACCCGTGAAAATGGCATCAGGTGCATTCTTCATGTCATGGATGACATCCATTAAGCGAAAACCGTCTTCAATGGTGAAGGCCTCCCCGAAAAGCCAATCGTCATGCAGCGGCAAGCCGTGTGCAGAAAGTGCATCAAGATAGCCCTGTTTCCTTTGTTTTTGTGCTTCACTGCTTTCAGTATCAAAGCAAAATCCAATCGATCTTCGCCCTGACTGAATCAAGTAGTCAACCGCTTTATAGGCGGCTTCCCGCTCATCGTATCCAATAATCGGGATGTCTGCTGTTTGATGATATTCGTTCGCCATGACAATAGGGCCGTTCGTTAAAAATGGCTCGATCTTTTCCCACGGATTTTCTAATGCCCCTAATATGACCCCATCTACTTCTCTTTTTTTTAATAATTGAAGCCCTTCAAGCTCTAACGATTCCTGATAAAACGTCTGAAGCACGATGGCTTTATAACCTTGATCCAGTACTTCCTTTGATATGCCTTTAATCAATTGTGCAAAAAAAGGATGGTCCACAGCCGGGACAGACACAGCAATGGTTTTTGTCTGATGTGAACGAAGAGTGCGAGCCGCTGAACTCGGTGTATATTCCATTTCTTTCATCACCTGTAAAATGAGCTGACGCTTTTCCTCTGACACATATGGATGATGATTCAGCACTCTGGAAACGGTGGTGGTTGAAACCCCGCAGCGTTTGGCAATTTCATAAATTGTACACATATTAACAAATCCTTTACACAAAGTTATTGTTCTGAAATCGATAACATCATTTACAATGTGAAACAAGTTAAATATTAACAAATGGAATTGATTAATTGGAGGGAATGGAATGCAAATATTGACGAAGATATCAGGTAAAAGCAAGGATTATCTTCCTTTGCTGGATATGATCAATCAAGGTGTTCAAGTAAAGTCTGATTCAGTTGAGAAGCACCTAGCAAATGAAAAGCTGGTGACGTTCCTTGAGCAAGATATAGGGCGCACAGGCTTGGAAAAAATTCTCTTCCATTATAAACAAAATAAGGAAAAAAAGATACCATTTCTGCCAGTTGATAAACTGATTTCGGAGGATGAGATCGATGATATCATGCTGGTGTTGAAAGAAGTATTGAGTTCTGGCCGTTTTACTTCAGGGCCATATATTCCGGCGTTTGAAAAGCAGCTCGCTGAGTACTTAGGGAAGAAATATGTCATTGCCACGTCAAGTGGAACAGATGCCCTAATGATCAGCCTCATATCAGCAGGCGTCCATCCGGGAGACGAGGTCATTTTGCCAGCGAATAGCTTTGCTGCAACAGAAAATGCAGTGCTTGCGATTGGGGCTGTTCCGGTCTATGCCGATATTGATCCAGATACTTACTGCTTGGCACCGAGTGAAATAGAGAAGCATATCACAGATCAAACGGTATGCATTCTTCCAGTTCATTTATATGGAAAGCAAGCGGATATGAAGGCCATTTCGGCGATTGCAAAACAGCATGGGTTGAAAATCATTGAAGATGGCTGTCAGGCGATCGGCAGCAGCGGCCTTGGAGCATATGGAGATGGACTTGTTCTCAGCTTTAATCCATACAAGAATCTTGGTGTCTGCGGCAAAGCAGGAGCTATCGCGACAAATGATGAAGCCTTAGCGGAAAAATGCATGGAGATCAGCTATCACGGCTTTGAAGTAGGAAAGAAAAATGTCAAACGCAGTGACTACGGCTTTAATTCTAAAATTGATAATTTGCAGGCAGCGATCGGACTCGAACGCATGAAGTATTTAGGATTACAAAACTTTAAACGCTTTTACTTAGCAAAGCGATACATTGACCAGCTGCAAACGCTTGAGGAAGAAGGATACTTGAAGCTTCCGAAGCTGACGGATGATCATGTCTGGCATCTGTTCCCGATTAGAGTGTTGAAGGGAGAACGAGATGAGCTTGCAGCGAAATTGCTGGAAATGGGCATAGAAACAGATGTTTATTACCCGATTCTATCGCATCAGCATCAAACAAATCTTGTTTCTCAAAAGTATAAACAAACGACACTTCCACACACGGAAAAAGCAGCACAGCAATTACTTCACTTGCCGCTGTATCCAGGCATGCCGCTGCAAGATCAGGAGAAGGTCATCGAGGGGGTTCATCATGTTATCAAGTCTTCCATTCAATAAAAAGCTGCTGAATCAGCCGGAAAATCCGAAGTGGATCGTCTTCTGTGACTTTGATGAAACCTATTATTCTCACGGAATGACCGATGAGCAGAGAGAGGATGTAAAGCGGCTGGAAGCCTTTGTGGCAGAAAAGAGCGAAGCAGGACAGCTCATGCTTGGCTGGGTCACGGGAAGCAGCCTCGATTCTGTCACAAGTAAAATGGAAAAAGGCGGTTTTCATCAATTCCCGCATTTCATTGCGTCGAACTTAGGAACTGAAATTGTGTATACATCGGAAGCTCGTTTTGGACAGCCAGATGCGGAGTGGATGAAGCGGCTGGATGCGCAGGGCTTTTCAGATGAAAAAATTGAAGACATCCTGGAAACCGTACGTGAAAAGGGAATTCATCTCAGACCGCAAACGCAGCTGGGCAGCTCAGGGTATAAGAAGAATTTCTATTATCAGGAGCAGGATGAACGGACAGATCTTCATCATCTATCATTCATCCAAACACTTGCCAAAGAGCGCGGGGTGGCGGTCAACATTAACAAATGCAATCCGCTCGCAGGAGACCCTGCGGATTGCTATGATGTCGATTTTTTACCAGTCGGAACAGGGAAGGATGAAATTGTCCGCTTTATGCTGAACCAATATGATCTATCGAAAGATCAAGGCTTTGCCTTTGGAGATAGTGGGAACGATTTGCGGATGCTTCAATCCGTCACGCATGGTTTCCTCGTCCAAAATGCGACGGTCGAAGCCAAGCGGCACCATCATCAGATTTGTCATCATGGGTATGCAAAAGGAATCTATGAAACACTGAAAACAGTGATGTATAAACATGAGGAGGCACATTCATGAAGAAAATTGGAATTGTTGGAGCAGGGAATATTGCAAAAGCTCATGCAAGAGCATTATCAACAATCAAAGGTGCAGAGTTATCCGGTGTCTATGATTTGCACGAGTCAGTTGCACAGGGATTCATTAAACAGTACGGCGGACGTGTGTATTCAAGTATTGAAACACTAGCAGATGCATCTGATGGGTTGATCATTGCCTCCCCTAATTTTTGTCACAAAGACCATGCCCTTCAGGCACTAAGAGCAGGACAGCCCATTTTATGTGAAAAGCCGATGGCTGTGTCGCTGAAGGAAGCGAAGGAAATGGTGGAGACAGCCAAACAGTTCCAGGTTCAAGCCAGTATGGGCTTTAACTATCGTTACTTATCCTTTGTGAATATTTTGAAGAACTTGATTGCCAATGGTGAATTAGGCCGCATTTTGACCGTCAGGACTCATTTTAAGAAAAACAGTGCCCTCAGAAGAAAGACATTTTCATGGAGAGACGGCGGTGAGAGTCTGCGCACGAGCGGTGCATTAGGGGATCTTGGTATTCATTTAATTGATATGCTGTGGTACTTATTTGGCAGTGACATGAAGAAAGAATCACTTAATACCAAGATGCTGACACATGTAAAGGAAAAAGAAGAGAAAAAGGTGCAGGTGGATGATCATACCGAAATTTTCGGTCAGATGGAGAATCAAGTGTTCTTTCACTTGGTCACATCCAAAAGCACGCAGCCTGAGGAATGCGGATTTAGTGTAGAAGTCGTTGGTCATGACAAGGTATTCAAATACCATACGAACATGAAAAACGAATATGAGATCAGTGATGGATTGTGTGTGGAGCGTCATCAAATGCCGCAAACCCTGCTGACAGATCCGCCAAATGAATTTTACGGATGGTCTGATACGTTCCGTGATCAGCTGATGCACTGGGTGAATACAGATTCATATCCATCTCATATGAAAGTGGCTGATTTTGTAGATGGGTATCGCGCACAGGCTGCGCTCAATACATGCTTCGAGAGGGAAGAGGCTGTCAAGTCTGCCCGGACATATTAAAGAGGTGGAGCGGAGGATGTCATGACTCCGCTCCTTTTTAGAGGAAGTGAAAAGATGAAAAAAGTATTTTATTTTGGCTGTGTCTTTTATTTTTTTATTGGGACCATTCATGTGTTTTTTGGCAGCTTAACTCCTTATTTACTGTCAAGTTACGATAAGGGTCCCGGGGAATTATCTTCTTTAATCTTTTTTCAGTTTATTGGTTTTTTGACAGGTGTTCTGTTATCCCCCATTCTTGTGAGGAAAAAAGGCTATGGCGCTGTTCTGACCATGGGTCTTTTGCTGATGATCGGGTCACTTCTCCTTGGACTTTTGGTGCCGGGCTGGACAACACTTGTGCTGGCAGGTTTTTTTCTTGGGAGCGGTGCAGGCAGTCTTGAGACCACAGCCGGAGCGTATGTGATTTCGATGGCAAACAGTGCGAAGCGAATCAGCATCATGGAGGTCTTTTTTGGGTTAGGAGCGCTGTTATTTCCACTTGTGATTCTGCTCACTGTCACTGAACAGACGTGGCACTATGTGTTTTTATTTCAAGTCGGTGCACTGACTTTCTTTCTTATGCTCTGGCTTGCCTTTATGAACAAATTGCCTCGTGGACAGATGGCTTCTTCTTCCAATTCCAATGGGATGAGAAAACCGTCTTTACTTGTTGATCGAAACAATCGAATGATTGTGGTGCTCATGATCTGTTTTGCTTTTTTCTACGCAGGGATTGAAACGAACTTTGCGAACTTTTTGCCGTCGATCATGCTGGATAAAGGGGGAGACAACTGGAGTCTTTTTGCGGTTTCTACCTTTTGGACAGCGATCGTCATTGGCAGAACTGTCATTGCGAGAAAAGCGGATCAGCTGCATCCGCTGCGTTTTTTAAAGCTAAGCGCAGCACTCATGATTGTGCTGCTCGTTGTATTTGCCCTGACAACCCACATCGCCGCGCAGCTGCTTCTCATCTTTTTCATCGGCCTGTGCGCAGCTGGCATGTTCCCAATCGCACTGACTGCATCTGCATTAATGATTGAAAATGCCATCGACGAGGCAACGAGTTACTTTATTGCAGCCGCAAGTTTAGGCGGAGCCTGCTTGTCCTTCTTGATTGGCTTTAGTCTTGAATGGGCAGGAGCAGCAAGTGCCGTCTTTGTTTTCGCCTTCTTAGCTGTTCTTCTGTTTGCAGCTGCGATTCAAATGAATCGTGCTAAGAAAAAGGATACGGTACTGTCGCAGCAATCGGCGCTGAAAGCCGATCGGTAAGCAATATCCAATGTCTCCTTGAGTCCACCTGAAAAGATGACAAAGGACTTGTACTAAAACACAGAACGTTTGAATAATATGTACAAGTCAGCATCAAAAGGAGGACGTCTATGTGGCGGTGTTTTTTGGTTATATCTTTTTAGGGTTGTCACTTTCAGCGCCTGTTGGGCCAGTCAATGCAGCCCAAATCGACAGAGGGATTAAAAGTGGATTTTGGCACGCGTGGATTTTTGGTGTGGGAGCGATGGCCGCGGATATTGTCTATATGCTCCTCATCTATTTTGGTGTCGCCCAGCTTTTGACTGCACCTCTAGTGAAAACCTTTTTGTGGCTGTTCGGCTTTTTCGTTCTGACCTATACGGGCATTGAAAGTCTGCGTAAAATCAATTTGCAGGAGAGCCCGAAAAAGGATGGTGGAAACACTTCGGTTGGTCAGTCGTTCATGACGGGGTTTTTCATTTCTCTTTCCAATCCGCTCAGTATTTTATTTTGGCTTGGCATCTACGGCAGTATTTTGGCTAATACGATTGAAAAGTATGGGGCATCTCAAATGCTGATGTACAGCATGGCTATTTTTATCGGCATGCTGATCTGGGATTTCAGTATGGCGCTGCTTGCTAGTTCGTTTAGGCGCTATTTAAGTGAACGTGTCTTACATGGCTTATCCGTTCTTGCAGGCTTATCTTTACTTGGTTTCGGCGCCTATTTTGGGTATCAAGGGATCATGGCGTTGATTGGGTAGAAAAGCAGACTGATACATTCAGTCTGTTTCAGCGTGTAGACAAACCCTCGCATTCGGTGTCAGTCCTGCGTGCCGGTGCTCACGAATGTCAAATTCGCTCCGCTCCGGTACTCGTCCTTCCTAGACTGCAAAGGTTTTCTATCACGCTGAAAAGAAGACAAAAGGCTAAAATGAAGATCATTTTAGCCCTTTGTCAACAATTTGAAACAGACTGATACATTCAGTCTGTTTTTTGTAAGGATTGACAGACATAACACATTCTTGAATAATGATGGGATATAAAATGGTTTCAAGGAGCTTTGCCATGCGTATTTTTCTTCCAGTATTCAACTATGTGTGCATGCTGATCTTATCAGTTATCACAGCAACATTGTCTATCTGTTTAGCTTATGCTCGGCTCTCATTTATTGGGTGCTCGATTCTGTCTTTTTGATGAAGAACAGATCATAGGAATGATACAAAAGCGCTCTATTAAAAGAAGCAGTTTGACGGCTGCATACACTTGTCTGTTCATGCATCATGGAGTGAAAGACACACATACATGCTCAATTTGAACGAGAACGCCCACCTCTTGAATGCGCAAGGAAAGTCGTTGAAGGACAGTCACCACAGCCTTTTTTTCTCATAGGCTATGGAGAAGACGCTAAAACGAGGTGGAAGAAATGGCCCAGTTGTATGCAAAAAGTTGCCTTGATCAAAATCTACGATCACTAGAAGAATGGAAGCAGGATGCTTTTACTCAATTTGGAGAGATGGTAGGAGATGAGGCAGATACATTCCCTTGTGTACCGGGAAGACAGGGGTTTTTTCTCGATCATTTACGCTATGGGTTTGTTGGTGATCCGAGGGAAGAGGAAGCGGTTGATGAATTAGCCCAGCTGCTGAGAGAATATCAAAGCTGTGCGAAAGAAACGGGTCAATATGCTTCATTTATTTGTTTTTTTGAAACACCGCAGGATTTAAAAGAAAGTTCGCTTGAAGAGTTTGAGCAGCAGTTTTGGTCACTGCTTCAACGACTGCACCAGAAAGATGAAGTGCCATGGCCTGAGGATATTCCACTAGATACTCATCATCATGAGTGGGAGTATTGCTTTCACGGGGAAGCGTATTTTATTTTGTGCTCCACACCGGCTCATAAGCTCAGAAAAAGCCGCCACTTCCCTTATGTCTTGATGGCATTTCAGCCTAGATGGGTGTTTGAGAAATTGAATGGATCGACCAAGTTTGGTCAAAAAATGAGCCAGCTCGTTCGCAAGCGGCTCAAAGCGTATGATGAGGTCAGCGTTCACCCATCATTAAAATGGTACGGTGATCCGACAAATCATGAATGGAAGCAATACTTTCTCCCAGATGAAGAGGCGGAGAAACCAGCCTCCGCCAAATGTCCTTTTACTGCATTAAAAAACATGATGAAATTATGATGCGGTCTGATCCTGCTGCTTCCACTTTTTTCTCATAAATAGCACCATGATGGCAATCACTGCAATGATCCCAAGGCTGATAAAAAAGCCAGGTCGTCCGCTTGCCTCTGTTAAAGTGCCTGAAATGGCGGCTCCAATCAAGAGAAGCGCAAGAATCATTTCGCACGTTTGGCGAGTGGATGGCTTTGATAGCTTTTTACTTGAGAACAGAATGAATACCCATGTGTACAGAAGGGTAAGGCCGGCTGCTGTTGTGAGATGCTCGTAGATGTGTTTGGACAAAAAGAGTGCAAGCAAAATCGAGACAATTAATCCAGCAGCAGTTAAAATAATCGAAGGCCATCCGACATGAGATGGGTCTTTTTGTTTAAAACAAGCAGGTGCATCTTGATGCTCCGACATCGTGCCAAGCAGCGTCGTGACTGCATAGAGTGAGGCAACCAATGTCGAAAAGCCGGCAATAATGAAAATGCCATTAAAGATATGAAGAAAGATTGATAAATGAAATGGATCTAATGATGTAATAAATGGACTGCTGTTCTCGTTAAAGGCTGTTACTGGGACAAGCAAGAGAGCAAGTCCGATCGAGACGATATAGATGACCGCTAGAATGATCAGCATGACGCGTCCAGCCTTTGCCGCATCTTTCGGATCTTTTAAATGAACCGCCATCAGACCCATGACTTCAATTCCCCCAAATGCATAAAACGCGTAAATCAATCCATTCCAAAGACCAAGTGCACCGAGCGGCATCCATTCGTGATCTTTGTTTGGCAGATGCAGGGTCGGTTTATGATCTGTCAGAATGCCGAATAACACAAGCACCGCAAGGATCATAAACAGAAAAATCGCCGCTGTCTTCAGTACCGCAAGGACATTTTCTGTCTTTTGAAAAGAAGAAAGCCCTATGATAATCACGAGCAGGGCAAGAGCGGAGTAAATCGCCGAAAACACCCAGAGCGGAATAGATGGAAACCAGTGGCGGGTAAAAAGAGAAATCGCTGTTAACTGACTTCCCGTAATCAACATTTCTGCAAACCAATACACCCAGCCATTGCTAAACCCTGCCCAGCGTCCATATGCTTTACGAGCATAGGAACAAAATGACCCTTTATCAGGGTTATCGGCTGTCATCGCAGCCAAATGCTTAAAGACGAGATAGGTTCCGACCGCAGCAAGCAAAAAAGAAATGCAGACGGAAAAACCGGACTTTGTAATGGCAATGCTGGAACCAAGGAAGAAACCAGTGCCAATTGTACAGCCGACTCCGATGAGAGAAAGCTGCCACCAAGATAAAGTTTGTTCTTCTTTCAATGCATGTGCAACACCTTTCGATTTCAATGACATTAGCTTGTGACCGCCGTCTTTTTTTATACATGATCAAGGGGACGTTTTGGGCATACTGACATGGAAAGGAGTGCATGTGATGAACGGAGAATATGTCATTTTACCAAAGGATGGACACGGCTTTCGCTTAGGAAAAGGCCAATGTATGCGGGTCGTTGATATTGAAGGTCAGCAAGTAGCAGATGTCATGGCCTATCATGAAAAGGATTTTTATGAAAAATTTGACCAAGGCGCGACAATGGACAGCCTATTTTCGTCAAAAGTGAAAAAAGGGGATAAGCTCTATTCTAATTTATATAAACCGATGTTTACGGTCATTGAAGACACAGTCGAATGCCATGATTTATACATGCCCGCCTGCCGGCAAGAAATGTATCAGCTTTTATACGGACGGACGCATTTAGAGGTCATGCATACATGCTACGATAATTTGCGGACTGCCTTTGAGCCATTTGGGATTCCTAAGGAGGATATGTACTATCCTTTTAATGCCTTTATGAATACAGTCATTGATGAAAAAGGAAAACTGTCTGTGGAGCTCCCAAAATCTCTTCCCGGTGATTACATTCGTCTGCGAGCCGAAATGGATCTCATTGTGGCCGTATCCGCATGTCCTTCTGATATTGGGAAGTGTAATGGCGCAAGCTGTACATCTATACGGGTAGAAATTGATTGAAAAAAGAAAAGGGCCAGTCCATATAGACATGGTCTTTTTCTTTTGTGAATGTTTGATCATTAATGAAAGAGGGGAACGTCTAACAAAATGTTCTTCCTGAAAACATGGTATAATGAAGACTCAAAAAACGTTGTCAAACCAATGAATTCAGAGTAAAACCTGTTCTCTTCATGTAGAGGATGCTTAGGAGGAAAAGTGTATGAGTTTGCAGAAAAAGATCAGCCAAGAGTTGCATGTGCAGCCCTCAATTGACCCAAAGCAGGAGATCGAAAAGCGGGTTGGATTTCTAAAGGAATACTTGAAAAAAACTGGCGCAAAAGGATTCGTCCTCGGCATTAGCGGCGGACAGGATTCAACGCTCGCTGGCCGTCTTGCACAGCTGGCTGCATCTGAGCTGCGTCAAGAAGGAAAAGAAGAGGCAGTCTTTATTGCGGTGCGCCTCCCGCACGGTGTGCAGCAGGATGAAGATGATGCACAGCTCGCTTTATCATTTATTCAGCCGGACAAGTCGTGGAAATATGATATTGCGCCTGCCGTGACTGCATTCAGTGAACAATATCAAAAGGACACAGGCGGTCCGTTGTCTGACTTTAATAAAGGAAATGTCAAAGCACGCATGAGAATGATCGCGCAGTATGCTGTCGGAGGAGAAGAAGGATTGCTTGTCATCGGTACAGATCATGCAGCTGAAGCAGTAACCGGCTTCTTCACGAAGTATGGTGATGGCGGTGCAGATGTTCTTCCGCTCACAGGTCTGACGAAACGCCAAGGCCGGATGCTGCTAGAAGCGCTGCAAGCACCTGAGCGTCTATACTTAAAGAAACCGACAGCGGATCTGCTTGATGACAAACCTCAGCAAACGGATGAAACAGAACTTGGCATTACGTACAATGAAATTGATGATTACTTAGAAGGTAAGCCAGTGTCAGATCAAGCAGCAGAAGCGATTGAAAAGCGTTATGTTCAATCAGAGCATAAACGCCAAGTACCAGCTTCCATGTTTGATGACTGGTGGAAATAAGAAAATGCAAGAGACCTCTCCTTTGATGGAGAGGTTTTTGTCTTTATATTTTTCAAATTGCCTATCTTTTCGCGCGCCATTTATCATATAATAGATACATTATGTAGCATTCCTTGTCGTAAGGAGGACGTGTCACGAATATGAAAAACAATAGAGAAATCCCTGTGAGACAGCGAAATATTGTCCTCATTGGCTTTATGGGTGTTGGGAAAACAACCATTGGGCAGCTGGTTGCCAAAAAGCTATATAGAGATTTTATTGATGTGGATCAGGAGATTGAGAAAAAGTATAACATGACGATTCCTGAGATCTTTCAGCAAAAAGGAGAAGCATTCTTCAGGCAGGCTGAAAAAGATTATATCGTCGATTTATGTGAACATACGCAGCTAAAGATCGTTTCTCTTGGAGGCGGTGCATTCAAACAGGAAGAAATCAAACGCGCCTGCTTGAGGCATTGTACGGTTCTTTTCCTTGATTTATCTTGGGAGAATTGGAAACAGCGGCTTGATATTTTGATTGAAAACCGCCCTGTTCTTCACAACCGGACGATTGACGAGATGAAAGAGCTGTTTGAAGAGCGCCGGGAAATATATGCCCTTCATAACTCAAGAGTCGAAACAGATCATCTAGAAGCTGAGGAAGTCGCCAATTATATTGTGGACACACTCAAGCTTGGCTGGGATTTATACTCGAAATAAAAAAGTCTACCAACGAGGGTAGACTTTTTCTATAAGTTCAATTCTTCATTCCTTGAATGAGTGCAGCTTTTAAACAGAAGGAAATAGGCTGCTGCTGTGCATCGAATTGAAGTTGAAACAGCTGCTTTGTATCAGGGTCTGCGAATTGAAGATGGGAAACGATCTCTTTTTGAACATTCTCTGGTGTGCGTCCACGCATCATCCAGTCCTGATAATCAATTTGCAGATCCCAGTAACGCTTCTCTTTTTGAGTCAGTTGGTTGGCAGCGAAGAGCTCTTTCCATTCTGATAACGAGCTTTCTCGCACATGAGAAGGATCTCTGAGTCTATTTAAGTGATTAATGAATGAATCCTGTGCAGTGTTTTCGGGTGCGTAATGATCGACGAGCAGGAATGTGCCGCCTTTTTTTAAGACACGGCTGATTTCAGACATGGCTGCCGGCAGGTTTGTAAAGTGGTGAGCGGCAAATCGGCACGTCACGATGTCAAATGATTTATCAGCGAAGGGCAGTGCTTCTGCGGCTGCCCGCTCAAAAGTAATATGTTTCAGTTGGCGTTCTTCCGCAAGTGCTGCTGCAACCTCGATCATTTTTTGCGTGACATCAATGCCGATTCCTTTAGAAATGATATCTGAAAAGGAAAAAACGGTATGTCCTGCCCCACAGCCGATATCAAGTAAATGCTCGTGACCCTTCGTATTGGCTATTGCTTTCATCCATTCCAGCTCTTCTCCGGCTGCAAATATAGGTGAATCTCGATAGTTCTCGGCATTTTGTGAGAATTGGTTTTCGGCTTTAGCATATGGATTCATTTCTTCTCCCCCTTTGTTGTCTCTTTATCGTAAAATTCATTTTGTTATTTGTCTAAGACATAAAAGATATGACATGAATAGTTAAAACCTATGAGGTGATGAAAGTGGATATACGAATGATGGAATATGTCATGGAAGTGTACCGGCAGAAAAGTTTTACAAAAGCAGCGGATCAACTTCACATTGCACAGCCTTCTTTAAGCCAACAAATGAAGAAGCTGGAAGAGGAATTAGACACACCCCTCTTTATTCGAAAGTATGGACAAGTCACGCCCACACCTCAAGGGAGTCGATTCATTAAAAGGGCTGAGAACATTTTGAAGGAAAGAGATGATTTGCTGCGTGAAATGGGAGAAGCAGCTTATGAGGTGGGGAAAGAGCTGAACATTGGAGCGCCAGCAGTCACAGGAGGCTATGTCTTGCCCGGTTTATTAAAAACCTTTTGTCAAACGTATCCTCATGTTCACGTTCAACTAATAGAAGAATCACCTCGTGAGCTAGAAAAACTTCTATTGGCTGGAAAGCTGGATTTGGCTATTTTATCTATGCCTGTCGAGCATGAATCATTGAAAACGAAACACATGCTGACAGAGCCGCTTCTTCTCGCAGTTCCGCAAACTGCCCAGCCCTGGTCAACAGATGAATTGAACGAAATCATCAATCAAGCAGATCAGAAAGGGTCTGTTCCGTTTCGCCTTCTGGAAGACGCCGCATTTATTATGCTGAAAGAGGGATATGGCTTTCGGCAAGTGGTCATGGAACTATGTCTTCATCATGGTTTTCAGCCGAAGATTACCTTTGAAACAAGTCATATTCAAACAGCGCAGGCATTGGTCAAAAATGGACTAGGTGTGACAGTTGTGCCGAAAATGGTGGCACAAGAGGAAAGGAACGAAGTCACTTATTTGAAAATTGATTCATGCCCAACCCGCACTCTTGTGTTTGCATATGTGGAAGAAAGGTATTTAACGAAAGCCGCTCAAGCCCTAATGGACCTTTACCAGAATCAAGCTTAAACAAACGTTTAATTAAATGCAAAAAGCAGGGGAGCACCCTGCTTTCTAATAGATATCCAGACGCTGATCCGTCATCACAGGAATTTGCTGTCTCACTTCATCCACTAGCTGAAGATCAATTTCCGCATAATAAATGTCTTCCTCATGGCTTGTTTCAAGCAGAATACGGCCAAGTGGATCAATCACCATGGAGTGGCCAGGGAATTCAGTGTCTCTGCTTGTGCCTGTTCTGTTAACAGCAATCATAAATGACTGGTTCTCAATCGCTCTTGCGATGAGCAGGCTGCGCCAATGATCCACTCTTGCTGACGGCCATTGCGCCGTATTGATGAGCACTTTCGCTCCTTTGTTTACAAGTGTTCTGGAAAGCTGCGGAAAGCGAAGGTCGTAGCAGATCATCGCACCGATCTTCACATCCTCATCATAGTCAAATAAACCAAGCTGATCACCAGCGGTTAAATAGTTGTGCTCATCCATTAAGCGGAATAAGTGAATTTTATCATAATCCACTAAGAGCTCACCTTGGCGGTTAAAGACATACATCGTGTTGGTGATGTTGTCATCTTCTGTGCGCTTGTTCAATACACTTCCTGCGATGAGAACCACTTGGTGTTTGCGGGCAAAGGAAGAGAAGAGCTGTTTTGTGCGTTCACCGTTTACATCTGCAAGCTCCTCGGCTTGTTCAAGATCGTAACCGGTATTCCACATTTCGGGTAAAATGATCAGATCAGGCTGCTGACGGATGGCTTCTTCTAAAAACGCTTCTGCTTTTTGAAAGTTCACATCAGGTTCCCCAATTTGAACGTCCATTTGGACAAGAGCGATTTTCATACAGGTTCCTCCTTTATTCGATGGTGTAAATGTGAAAATCCATGAATGTCTATCGATTTGTTTTGCCTGAGAACATCTAGTTTTCAAGCCAGTTTCTTTATCATAAAGGTTTCAATCTTTTTTGCCAATAGAAATGTCAGAAGGTTTTGTCTTTTGTAGTGAAAATGACTTTCTAAGTCAAGAAAACAGTGATATGATACTCATAACTAATAAAACAAAGGGGGATAGTATGGTATGCAATTGTTCGATTTACCACTAGAAGAGCTAAAAGTATATAAACCGAAGAAAACAGCACGACCTGATTTCTCAGACTTTTGGAAGGCGTCGCTCGAAGAACTGCGCCAAGTGGAGGCAGAGCCAGCACTTGAACCTTATGACTATCCAGTGAAAGGCGTCAAGGTGTACCGCCTGACGTATCAAAGCTTTGGTCATTCTCGAATTGAAGGCTGGTATGCGGTACCAGATCAAACAGGTCCGCATCCAGCGCTCGTTCGTTTTCATGGCTATAATGCCAGCTATGACGGCGGCATTCACGACATCGTCAACTGGGCACTGCATGGCTATGCGACATTTGGTATGCTCGTCCGCGGTCAAGGCGGCAGTGAAGATAAGACAGTGACACCAGGCGGGCAGGCTTTGGGATGGATGACAAAAGGCATTTTATCGAAAGAGACCTACTATTATCGAGGTGTTTATTTAGATGCGGTTCGTGCACTCGATGTTATTCAGTCCTTTCCGGAAGTGGATGAACACCGTATCGGCGTGGTGGGTGGAAGCCAGGGAGGTGCACTGGCGGTTGCAGCTGCGGCACTTTCAGACATTCCAAAGGTCGTCGTGGCAGATTATCCTTACTTATCAAATTTCGAGCGTGCAGTGGATGTGGCATTGGAGCAGCCTTATTTAGAAATCAATTCATACTTTCGAAGAAACAGTGATCCAGAAGCGGAAGAAAAGGTATTTGAGACATTGAGCTACTTTGATTTGATCAATTTAGCCGAATGGGTGAAACAGCCCACATTGATGGCCATCGGTCTGATCGACCAAATCACCCCGCCATCTACTGTGTTTGCGGTATACAACCATTTAGAAACAGATAAAGATTTAAAGGTGTATCGCTACTTTGGACACGAGTACATCCCGGCTTTTCAAACAGAGAAGCTTGCCTTCTTACAAAAGCATTTAAGGATCTAAAAGAACAGAGGCCGCTCTAGGAGGGCCTCTTTTTTAATAGCTCGTATTCTGTCTCGTTTTTTCATCAGGCACTAACGCAGTGATAATCAGGGCAAGGGCAGTGATGATATGAAGAATGAATCCGAGAATCGGAATCCAAGCAAGGCAGGATGTGACAATTCCGATGATGCTTCCAATCATTGGTCCCTGGTCTCGCTTCGATAAGACGAGTGTGATAATATGCAGAATAAGCATGACCATGAGCGGTGAATAGCCATTGCTGATAACGAATAGACCTCCGATCACAGGGATGGCAAGGCAGGCTTCAAAAATCCCGGTGATCCATTTCATAATGCGAGATATAGACATCAGATCCAACTCCTTTTTTATATGTCTTATTCGTATTTTCCCAAAACGTGAAGAAGTCATGCAGAATTCTATAGAAAGAGTTGATGGATGTTGAGAGAGAGAATCAAGGAAGAGCTGAAAATCATCGAAGAAACGTATGACGTAAAGATTTGCCTCGCCGTTGAATCAGGCAGCAGGGCATGGGGATTTCCCTCGACTGATAGTGATTATGATGTTCGTTTTTTATATGTTCCCCGGAAAGAATGGTATTGGGCGATGGAAGAGCATCGTGATGTCATTGAACGGCCGATTGATGACGTGCTTGATATCAGCGGCTGGGAGCTTAGAAAGGCACTTCGCTTATTCAATAAATCAAATCCATCCATCATGGAATGGCTATCTTCTGACATCATCTATGCTGAATCTTTCTCTTTAGCAAAGCAGCTAAGAGAATTAAAGGATCGAGCGTTTTATCCTGCAGCATTGATGTATCATTACCTCAATATGGCGAAGCGGAATGAAAGCCGGCATTTACGAGGGGAGCAGGTGCGAATCAAGAAGTATTTCTATGTGCTTCGTCCGCTATTTGCCTGTCAGTGGATTGAACGCTACCGGACGGTTCCGCCGATGGACTTTCATGAACTGCTCGAGGAGCTAGTGGAGGAAGGCCCGCTTTTAACAGAAATTCACGAGCTGCTCAAACGTAAAATGGACGGAGAGGAAATGGATGTAGAGCACCGTCTCGCCTATGTCCATCCATTCATCGACAAAGAGCTGGCGCGTTTTGATGAATTGGTGAAAAGCTACAATCAGCCGAAAGACAATCTCACGCAAGAATTAAATGAGCTTTTGCAGTCTACCCTTGATGAGGTGTGGGCGTAGGAGGGAAGAGCCAGCCGGATAGCGGCAGGCTCTTTTTTATCTCTTATTGTGATAAAACCACAAAAAAAGTCAGAATTTTTGTCATCTTCAAATATTGTAGCGGACAGCTTATGAGCCTTACAATAAAGACATAGCTTACAAAGAGTGGGAGGTGCCCTTTATGGAGTCGGTCACAAGAAATTTCTTCTTGTTTTTGTCAAAGAGCAGTCTCTTGAACCATATTGCTCGTAATTGGGGAAGTGCTGTTGCATCTAAGAAAATCATCGGTGGGAAAGATTTTGAGAGCGCTATCTCTGTCATTAAACGATTAAATGATCAAGGAATGGCTGTAACAGTCGATCACCTTGGTGAGTTTGTCACAAAGGCAGAGATTGCAAATGAGCGGACGAATGAGTGTATTCAAACCATTCAGCGGATTGCTGAGGCGGGACTCAATTCCCACGTGTCACTCAAAATGACATCACTTGGCCTGGATATTGACGATGACCTTGTGTATCGCAATATGAAAAGCATTTTAGATACGGCAGAGAAACACCGTATCATGGTGACAATCGATATGGAGGATGAACAGCGCTGTCAAAAAACGCTGGACATTTTTAAAGAGATGAAATCTCAATATGAGTATGTCAGTACGGTCCTGCAGGCGTATTTGTACAGAACAGAAAAGGATCTTGATGACCTAAATGAGCTTCAGCCATTTTTAAGACTTGTAAAGGGTGCCTATAAGGAATCCGCCGAAGTGGCGTATCCAAACAAAAAAGACGTCGATCAGAATTATCAAAAGCTGATCGAAAAGCAATTACTCACAGGGAACTATACAGCCATTGCGACACATGACGATCAAATGATCGAGTTTACGAAAAATATTGTGAAAAAACACAATATACCGACAAGTCAGTTCGAATTTCAAATGCTGTATGGCATGAGATCAGAAACGCAGCAGGCACTTGTGAAGGAAGGCTATCAAATGAGGGTCTATACCCCGTATGGACGAGAGTGGTATGGCTACTACATGAGACGTCTTGCAGAACGGCCGGCAAACATTGCCTTTGCTTTAAAAGGGATGACGAGAAAATAATTTGAAACGGGAGCGTGACAAAGATGACAACACCTTACAAACATGAACCATTCACGGATTTTAGCCAGGAAGAAAACCGCAAAGCGTTTGAACAAGCATTAGCAAAGGTAACAGAATCACTTGGTCAAACCTATCCGCTCGTGATTAATGGAGAAAGAATCGAAACGAAAGACCAGATTATCTCGATCAATCCAGCGAAAAAGGATGAAGTCGTTGGAACCGTATCAAAGGCCGGAAAAGAAGAGGCAGAACAAGCGGTTCAGGCTGCGGCGAAAGCATTTGAAACTTGGCGCTATACGTCTCCAGAAGAAAGAGCCAGCGTCATCTTCCGTGCTGCGGCAAGCATTCGCCGTAAAAAGCATGAGTATTCAGCCCTTCTTGTCAAAGAAGCAGGTAAGCCTTGGAATGAAGCGGACGCAGATACAGCAGAAGCGATCGACTTCCTTGAATATTATGCTCGTCAAATGCTGGAGCTGGCGAAAGGCAAACCAGTGAACAGCCGCGAAGGAGAACACAATCAATACGTATACACACCAACTGGCGTGACACTCGTCATTCCGCCGTGGAACTTCTTGTTTGCCATTATGGCAGGAACTACAGTAGCACCAATCGTCACTGGGAATACAGTTGTCTTAAAACCAGCGAGTGCAACTCCTGTGATTGCGGCACGTTTTGTGGAAGAGCTTGAGCAAGCAGGTCTTCCAAAGGGTGTGGTGAACTTTGTACCAGGAAGCGGAGCAGAGGTCGGAGATTACTTAGTAGATCATCCGAAAACAAGCCTGATTACATTCACTGGCTCAAGAGAAGTAGGGACACGTATCTTTGAACGCGCGGCAAAAGTACAGCCAGGTCAGCAGCATTTAAAGCGCGTCATTGCTGAAATGGGCGGTAAAGATACAGTGGTTGTAGATGAGGATGCAGACGTCGAATTAGCGGCTAATGCCATTTTCACATCAGCCTTCGGTTTTTCAGGTCAGAAATGTTCGGCTGGATCTCGGGCTGTCGTCCACGAGAAGCTGTATGACCAAGTGGTCCAGCGAGTGAAGGAAATCACAGAAACAAAAACAACAGCGAATCCTCTTTCTGCGGATGTCTACATGGGACCTGTCATTGATCAAGCGTCCTTTGACAAGATCACGGATTATATCGAGGTGGGCAAACAGGAAGGCCGCTTAGTGACTGGCGGAACGAGTGATGATTCGGAAGGATACTTCATTCACCCAACCATTTTTGCAGATCTTGAGCCAACATCTCGTTTGATGCAAGAAGAAATCTTCGGACCTGTCTTGGCCTTCTCGAAAGTGTCTAGCTTTGATGAGGCACTTGAAGTAGCCAACAACACGGAATATGGTTTGACAGGTGCTGTCATTACCAATAATCGTGATCATATCAACCGTGCGAAGCAGGAGTTCCATGTAGGGAACCTCTACTTTAACCGTAACTGCACAGGAGCCATCGTGGGATACCACCCATTCGGCGGATTCAAAATGTCAGGAACCGATTCAAAAGCAGGCGGTCCAGATTACCTAGCTCTACACATGCAGGCAAAAACGATTAGTGAAATGTTTTAAGTTGGAAAAGCATGAACCTGTGCACACGGGTTCATGCTTTTTTTGCTTGTCTACGACTTGTTTCTATGCAAATCTGTCCGGAAAGAAGTATGATAAATGTATCACTTAATCAGGGAGCAATCGGGATGGAAGAGATATTAGAAAAGCTTCATACATTTTTTGATGTCGATAAGTTAATTGCATTTATTAGCGGGTATTTAAAAAAACCAGTGATTTTAGAAAGCACAGAGTGCCAGCTCCTTGCTTATAATTCTTACAGCATACAGCAGTTTGACCCAGTCAATCAGCAAACGATTTTCTCAAAGGAATGTCCGGGGTCTGTAGTCGATTGGTTAAAGAAAACAGGGGTCATCGAGCGGCTTCACAAGGAGTCAAAGCCTTTTTATGTGAGCGGTCATGACGAGCTCGGGTTTAATCGGCGGGTGGCTGTGAGCGCCAAGCACAAACAAGAGGTTGTGGGCTTTATTTGGGTGCAGGACATTGAGGATTCTCTCACGCAGGAGGAGCTGCAATTTTTGCATGAAGCTTCCTTTCAAGTGGGAAAAGTGATTTATAAGAATAAAAAACAGCTGGAGAAAAAGGAAGGCAAGATTGAAGAATTTTTCAAAAAGGTCATGGATGATCATTTTTATACAGAAGAAGAACTGAAGTGGGAGGCTGAGAATTTAAGCATCCCGCTGCCAGCGGTATTTACTGTCATGGTCGTACACGCTGCCGATAACAAAAGTGAGACGGCAGAAGACGTGAAGGATGTCATTCGAACGTATTTGCAGCTAGAAGATAAGGTGAATCACGTATACTCCGTTCAAGCCGACATTGTCGTGATATTGGGCAGCTTGTCAGACCGGCACTCACCGAAAGCGACTGCGGCTGACGTCATCGCTCATCTGCAATCGAAAACGCATGCCCATCCTTCGCCGCTGTATATCGGGATGGGAAGAGAGTATCGAGATGTCATGAAAATGAGTACAAGTCGATTTGAAGCGATAGAGGTCGTGAAGGCTGTGAAAATTGTTGGGGGGCAAGAGCTGATTCCATATGATTACGAGAATCTGGGGGTTTTCCGGTTCTTAGACTCGATTTACAGCCATCAAAAAAAGAAAAATGATTTCAATCCAGATTTGTTACGTTTGAAGGAAAAAGACCGTGACAGCCAAACTTCTTTTTTAAAAACGCTTGAAGTCTACTTATTGAATAACTGCAAGCTAAAGCCTGCTGCAGAGCAGTTGTTTATTCATCAAAATACATTAAACTATCGAATGAAACAAATCTTTGATATGACCTCAATTGATTTAAGTCACTTCAGTCAGCGATGTGAGTTATTTATTGAATTGATGCTGATGAAAAAGGATCAATAGTCATCGAATCCGCAGGTGCCCGGGATCACCTGCGGGTTTTCATGTGAAAATGGCATACAACTGCTGCGTTTCGTTGTATGATAGGTAAGGATTTTATGAAAGGGGGGCCACCTTTGGGAGCAGTCACCTTGGCCATTTTGATTTTTATCCTGACCCTCGTCCTTGTCATTTGGCAGCCAGGACGTTTAACCATTGGATGGTCAGCATGTGGAGGCGCCATTCTTGCCCTTGTCTTTGGTGTCGTTCATCTGGGCGATGTGTGGGAAGTGACGCATATAGTATGGAACGCGACATTTGCGTTTATTGGCATCATTATTATTTCGTTAATTTTAGATGAAATTGGGTTTTTCGAATGGGCTGCACTGCATATGGCAAAAGCCGCAAGAGGGAACGGTGTCCGCATGTTTATTTATTTAACATTGCTCGGCGCTGTCGTGGCTGCTTTTTTTGCGAACGATGGAGCGGCACTGATTCTGACCCCGATCGTCTTGTCTGTGGTGAGAGCGTTAAAGCTGGATGAGCAGATGATCCTGCCTTTTGTGATGGCGAGCGGCTTTATTGCAGATACAACCTCCTTGCCATTTGTCATTAGTAACTTGGTCAATATCGTATCAGCCGACTATTTTCATATTGGGTTTCTAGAATATACAGCGAACATGTTCGTGCCAAACCTTGTGTCGCTTGGAGCGAGCATGCTAGTGCTTTATGTGTTTTACCGGAAGCTCATCCCAAAAACATACGATCTGTCACAAGCGAAAGAGCCGGCATCAGCTATTCGAGATATCCGCATGTTCCGCTTGTCTTGGTATGTGCTTGGCTGTCTGCTTGTCGGTTATTTTGCAGGAGAACTCATTGGGATTCCGGTCTCCATCATTGTGGGCGGTATTGCCCTTGTCTTCTTGTGGCTGGCGAGAAGAAGTCCGCAAGTGGCGACAAAACGCGTCATAAAAGAAGCACCGTGGTCCATAGTCTTTTTCTCAATTGGCATGTATGTCGTCGTATATGGACTGAAGAATGTCGGTCTCACAGAAATATTGGCGGCATGGATCGAACAAGGCGCATCGCATGGCTTGCTTGCGGGAACGATGTTTATGGGCGTGCTTGCCGCAGTGCTGTCTTCTGTCATGAACAATCTGCCCACTGTGTTAATTGATGCGATTGCGATCGGTCATACAGATACAGCAGGCGTCATGAGAGACGGACTGATTTATGCCAATGTCATCGGCTCCAACCTTGGTCCGAAAATGACGCCAATCGGCTCATTGGCGACATTGCTGTGGCTTCATGTTCTCAAGAAAAAGGGCGTCCATATTTCTTGGGGTGCATACATGAAAGCCGGAATCATCCTGACCATCCCAACCTTGATCCTTACTTTACTAGGGTTATATGTGTGGTTATGGCTGATACATTAAAGCTAAATACAAAAGAGAGCAGATCCATGAGATCTGCTCTCCTTTATTACAGATATTTCGCATAGCGCTTTTCTAAAAAGTCTTGAAGCAATGAGACTACGCTGCAAATGCCCCAGTAAATGAGTGCGACCAAAATATACATGGTCATATAATCGAATTCGCGTCCACCTACAATTTTTGCTTGCTGGAAGAGCTCGGGTACAGTAATCATCGCAGCCAGTGAGGAGGCTTTGATTAAATCGAGCATGACATTGGTCAATGGCGGAAGTGCGATGCGGACAGATTGAGGTAAAATGACACCGCGCATCGTTTGCCAATAGCTGAGACCTAGTGACTTGGCAGCTTCCACCTGTCCACTCGGAACAGAGGAGAGAGCCGCCCGGTTGATTTCTGCAATATAGGCAGCGCTATTGAAGCTGAACCCAATAATGGCAGCAGTGACCGCTGTAAATTCAATCCCGATATAAGGGAATCCAAAATAAAGAATAAATAAAATCACCAGAATGGGCACGCCTCGCATGAATGAGATATACAGCCGTGCAGGCAGCCGAAGCATCCACGTGTTCGCCATTCTGGCAAGCGCAATAAAAAAGCCAAGAATTGTACCAAAAAACATGCTCACAAAGGAAATGAGCAGCGTCAGCCAGATGCCTTTCATGACAAATGGAAATGACGCCTTTGCCAGTGCAGGATTAAATATATATTCTAAATGAATATCTCCCACGATTGCGGCTCCTTATTTAGAAATGTCGACATCTTCGACATCAGCATCTATTTTCTTTGAGACGTCTGCATGATGAAAGAATTTTTCGGAAATCTTTTTCATGGTTCCGTCTTTTTTCATGTCTTTTAAGACACGATTTAATTCTTTTTGAAGCTCTGTGTTGTCTTTCTTCATCACAAAACCTTGTTCGTTTGGCATGTATTTTAAGTCAGGGTGAATCGTAATATTTAATTTCGGGAATGCAGCAAGAGCTAGTGTCTGCAAGTAATAATCATTTAGAATGACATCTGTACGACCATTAGCGACATCCTTTAAGTATTGCTCGTTTGTCGCATTATCATAAATGACTTCCTTCGCACCGTACTTGCGAGCGACATCCATGTAAATCGTTGTGGCAGCACCAGCTGCTTTCTTTCCTTTTAAATCTTTTAACGTTTTAATGCCAGACAAATCATCTTTTCGTACGATCGCCGTGCCATAGGAATATTTATAAGGAGTTGAAAAGGCAAACTTATCTTTTCTGTCATCTGTGATGTCAATGTCGTTTGCAGCGGCATCCACTTGACCAGAATTAATGGCGCTCAGCATGCCATCATAGCCCATTTCTTTAAATTCTACTTTCACATCAAGGCGTTTAAACGCTTCTTTGACCACTTCCACTTCATAACCAGTCAATTGATCCTTGCCATTAGATGTATCATGATATGACGTTGGATAAAGGGTGCCTGAAGTAGCAACCACGATTTTCCCTTTCTTTTGAATCTCATCCCACTTTGAATCTCCAGACTGAGAAGAGCTTGATTGACTGCAAGCAGACATGACAAGTATGAAAGCAGACACAACAAGCATCACCCATACCGATTTTCTATGATAAAAACGACTCATTTAAGAATCCTCCTCTATTTTTTATACAAAACAAAACATAGCACGCTTTTTCTGTTAGGACAACGTTTTCAGAAGAAAAGCGAAAAAGTAAGAATATTATGTGCAATTTGCGTGGTGAAATAATGTATAAAAAAGGAAGGTGCGTACAAAATAATTGCGAATAAAGGAGGGAATAACAATGATGAAAAAAGTAAGTGGCTTAATCATATTATCGATGATGCTGTTGCCTGGTTTTTATATGGAAACAGCTCATGGTGAAACACCCCAAATGGAAAAGCGTCCAGTAACGCATCAAGTAAAATTAACGACAGAACAACAAAAACAAATTGAAATGCTTGAGCAGCAAATTCTTTCTAAACGAAAAGAAGTGATTGAGAAATACGTTCAATATGGTGTGTTAACAAAGGAACAAGGTACACATATTACCAAACGAATGGATGAACATTACAATCATTTGGAAAATAACGGATTCGTTCCATTGCTGAAAAAACCACAGCACCATCGACCATAATGATGAAACCGGCAGCGAGGTGCCGGTTTTTTATTATTTATGAATCTTTTCAGAAGGTGAGGCTTTCACCATCTTTAGGGACAAAAATGGCTTGATCTGCATGATGCTCCTGAATGTAAGCTTGTAAAGAAGCTCTTGTTAGCAAGCAATGGTTCACTGCCTCAAGGTGACAAGCGACAATTTGTGCTTTTGGCTGAGAACGGTGAACGTCTAAAATGTCTTCCTTTGTCATGGTAATCGGATCGCCTTCTAAAAATTGAGCAGCTCCGCTATTAACCACAATGACATCTGGCTTGCATGTATTGACAACCTCCTTCGGCTCATCACACCAAATGGTATCACCTGCAATGTAAAGGGTAGGTTCATCAGGGTGAGAGAAAACAAAACCGCTGACCTGTCCCATCCGCTTCGCTGTTTCTCCTGTCCCATGCTGTCCACCTGTCCGCTTAATATGAACACCGCAAATGTCTATTTCGTCTTCAATGCATGTGACATGCTGGAAACCGGCTTCTTCAACTTCTTTTTTGTCATTCTCCGATTGCGTATAAATGGGCTGGTCTTGAGCTAATTTTTGTTTTGCCTCGTCATCAAAGTGATCCACGTGCAAATGAGTGAGTAAGACAGCATCTGGGTGTAACATGTTGTCTAAGTCAATGTTTACAGGCAGATCAACAATAGGATTGTTCAAATGTTGATTGGCTGTATGAGGAAACGGTGGATATGTTCCTTTTGCTGCTAAAAAGGGATCAATGAAGAAAGTTGCCTGACCATATTGAAGGTATAAAGTAGCATTCCGAATGAGCGTGATTTTCATGAAAAGGCCTCCTTTTTTTCTGATTAAGTTTACAGTATATTAAAAGAGTTCCATATGACAGAGGGTAATGAAAGTCTTTCAGCAGAAGGACTTGATTTTTGAAAGAGGTGAGCCAATGTTAGACCAAACCGATATGGATATATTAAAAGAGCTCTCTAAAAACAGCCGATTGACCATGAAAGCACTAGGTGAAAAAGTTCATTTAACCGGTCAAGCTGTTGCAAATCGTGTGTTAAAGCTTGAAGAAGAGGGTGTGATTGAAGCATATACCATTTCGATTGACTGGCGGACTCAAAAGACCATCCAAACATTTATGCAGCTCTATACCCGCAGTCATCATCACGAACCACTTCTGTCGTTTCTCGACCAACAGGAAGAGATCAAGAACTTGTTTAAAATAAGTGGTGAGGGCTGTTATATGGCTGAAGGCCATTTTTCCAGTCATGATGAACTGGATCTGTTTTTAACGGAGCTGACAAATTACGCAAATTATAAACTGTCTATTGCGGTTAAACGTCTCATTCATCAGTAATAGAAGAGACGCAGGAGGAAAAGGAACGATGAAAAAATTAATCAAAAATCAAGCTGAACCGATGACAAAGGAAAGAATCAAAGCAGACTTGGTTCAACTTGGTGTGAAAAAAGGCATGATTTTATGTGTTCACTCATCTTTATCATCTATCGGCTGGGTAAACGGAGGCGCTGTTGCCCTCATACAAGCATTGATGGAAACCTTATCAGAAGAGGGGACACTGATCATGCCGGCACAAACGTTAGAGCTTTCTGATCCCGCTGATTGGATCGATCCGCCTGTTCCTTTTTCGTGGTGGAAATCGATCAAAGAGACGATGCCTGCATTTGATCCAGCATACACGACGCCAACAGCAATGGGAAAGGTAGCGGAAACGTTTTGGAAATACCCAGGCGTGGCGAGAAGCAATCATCCTCATTTTTCATTCACAGCCTGGGGCAAAAGGAAACATGAGCTTCTGAAACACCACGCACTTTCTTTTGGATTAGGAGAACATTCGCCTCTAGCCCGCATGTATGATCTTCAGGCTCAGGTGCTGCTGATTGGTACGTCATTTGAGAGCCTGACAGCTTTCCATCTTGCTGAATATCGCATCCCTCAGCAAGACCTCATGACAAGAGGAGCTCCCATCTTAGAAAATGGTTGGAGGGTATGGAAAGAGTACCAAGATATTATCACAAGAGAAGAACTATTTGAGCAGATCGGTCGTGATTTTCTGCAATCAGGAGGCACTCATGATCACGGTCAAATCGGACTTGCCAGTTCATATTTATTGCCGGTGAGAGAATCAGTAGACTTTGCGGAAAAGTGGCTTGATTTGTACGATCAGTCGTGATCTACACAGTTTGGAAATTTATATGATAAAGGTCTTGATCAGGCTGCTGTGAGGTATAGCAGGTGAGCTGATAGTCTCCCTTTGGAATAGGGAAAGACAGCACCTGAGCCATGACGCTTGTGATATAAACTTGATCGCTTGCATGCGTAAAAGGCACTGTAACTGTTCTGTCAGCCGAGGCTGGGGGCATATCGCTATTTAAAGTTACAGTAATAGATGCTTTTCCGTTGTTGACCCCTTCAAAGGACACACCCTGATCTCCCATGGCGAATCCTTGAAGAATGTCATCATCTGACCAATCAATCACAGGTGGTGTTTTGCTTCCGGTGTATACGGTGATTTGGTGATAAGAGATAGATAGGGAATAGGCTTGGTTTAACTTATTCATTTAAAAAACTCCTTTATACATAGATTTTCGTTGGAATGTGAATGATTGAAAGAATGATTCTTGAAGAGAATGTTAGGCAGCAAGACGATTGTCGCCGTCTTGCGCTTCTATTTGAGGAATCTAGATGTGAAATTGCGAAACCCTTGCTTTTAAATCTCCTGCTAAATGGGCAAGAGCTTCTGATGATGCTGTTACTTCTTCCATTGCGGCAAATTGTTCTTCTGTTAAACCGGCTACTTGCTGTGAATGTTCACTCGTTAGTTTAACGCCTTCTGTGATAGTGGCAAAGGATTGTTTCGCATCGTTTGTATAAGCTGCGATTTTTTGTGATGCACTAGATAAATGCTTGATGCCATCTGCCATTTCTCTCATTGACTGTTGAATATCAATAAATGATTCTTCTGTATGAGAAATAAGTACAGTCCCTTGAGCCGCTTCCTCTTTTACTCGTTTGATGGCATTCGTCGAATGAGTCATCTCTTTTTGGATTTCAGAAATGAGATGGGAAATCATATTTGATGATGCTTGAGATTCTTCAGCGAGCTTTCTCACTTCGTCTGCGACAACCGCAAAACCTTTTCCATGCTCGCCTGCTCGTGCTGCTTCAATTGCTGCGTTAAGAGCAAGCAGGTTTGTCTGATTAGCGATGTCTGTAATAACATTGGAAATATGATCAATTTCAGCTGAACGTGTTTCTAATGCTTTGAATGGCTGTCCCATTTTCCTCTATTGATTTTGCAATAGATGTCATTTGTGAGTTTACTTCCCCAATATTCTGTACACCTTTTAGGGCCATTTCTTGTGCAATTGACTTCTTGAAGCCATTTGTTCCGCATTTTCCGTGATGTTTGCCAGCTCGTTAGATACTTGAATCATCGTGTGCTCACTTGTTGTCATTTGAGCAGATTGTTCTTCTGATGATTGAGCTACTTCTTGAATACTGTGGGTGATTTTTTCTGATGCTGCACTTGTTTCTTCTGCGCTAGCTGAAAGCTGCTCAGATGAGGTGGCCACTAATTCAGATGTGTTCATGACATTAAGAATGGTTTGATTTAATTTTTCCCGCATCTTATTGAAATGACCAGCCAGGTCAGACAGTTCATCGCCTGCCGTATTCGACACATTGATGGTTAAATTTCCTTCGCCGGCACTTTTAATGGCAGAAGCTATGCACTTGAGGCGTGACTGAAACCGCTTTGTGAAAATAGAAATAATGATAACTGCAACAATTAAACTTAACAACAGAACAATGACAAATTGAATATAGAATGACTGAAGCATTTGTGAAATCATGCTTTGATTGGCGCCCGTATAAAAAATACCAATCGTTTTGCCTGCTTCATTTTTGATCGGCATATAAGCCGTTTGATAGTCTTTCCCGGCAACATTTGCTGTGCCGTAATAGTTTTCTCCTTTATCTAATACAGTGGCCTTCACTTCAGGTGAGACTTCTGTACCGACAGCTCGTTTTCCGTTTAACATGACATTCGTCGCGACACGGGTATTCCCTTGGAAAATTGTGATGGTATCATCGGTATATTCAGCTAATTGGTCAACCAATGTATCATGATCATTGATTGGGGTATCCCCTTTATAAAGCTTGCCATCTTTTATCAGCCACGAGCCTGCCACTTTTTCATCTAGGTAGGCATAGCCTAGCTTTAATCACTTTTTACTTTTTCAGTGGCCATGTGCTTGATGTTTTCTGTCATTTCACGATTCACCACATAACCAACAACTGCTGAAAAGATGATGAGGACACTTAAAAAGATCAGCAAAATTTTGGCACCAAGCCTCAGTTTTCCCTTTTTTTTCATGCTTTTTGACTCCTTTAGGTATAAGGTAGGATAATCCCCTTTTTAAGGATTATCAGCATGAAAAAAATGTTTGAAATACCTGTATGCAGTTACGAGAAAATTTTTTTAGATAGAAAAGGGAAATGGCGTTAATCGATGATAAATTGTATTCTTGTGCCGTCAGGATCATCCGATAATTGATGACCGACCCATGAGCCTGCTCCCCTATTATCTGAAGGACTGATATATTTGACAGAAGCTCCTGTTCCTCCTTCCTTACACATCGCCATCGGCCATTCGTCCCGATCATACCCGCGCTTTGTTGGGATGCCATGAAGTGATTGGTCTCTCTGTTCATCGCTATGTTTACGGTCAATCGTACATACGGATGAATGGCCTTCATCAATTGCCTCTTCTATGTGCTTCGCGGTTTCTGGGTAACGATCTGATGGGAAGTGAATGGTTTTGTCATAAGATGAATTCGTCGTCTCTTGTTTACTTTGCTCCAGCTGAATATAGCCTGTTGCTACACCAACGACGATTAGTAAAAGCAAGAGAATGATTTTAAGAAGTTTCATAGATGCTAGCTCTCTTTCTTGTTTGCGTATTTTGTAAACAGAAGTATAGCAGAATTACTTACCAATTTCTCCTGGTTTTGAAAAAACGCCTTTTAAAGTTCGAAAAACGGTTTTTATCCGTTTTCTTGCTTTTCATATTTGTAAAAATTCATAAAAATTTTAATTTTGCTGGTCAAAAAAAGATTATGCTTTATCAAAATGGCTTTATCACTGCTTTTTGGGCTAATTTCAAGAATTTAACACACAGAAATTTTAAAAAAATAAAATTGACTAGACCGATATGCTTTAATAATATGGAGTCAAATATCAAAAAATGTCGTAATTTATCAAAATATGATTCTATTTACATTGCAGGAGGGGAGTACAAATGGCGGATGTCTCTTATCGGCTTGGTATAGACATAGGAGGAACATTTACTGATTTATCGCTGATGAATGAAGCAACAGGGGCGCTGACTGAACTCAAAACACCCACAGTGACTGACGACCCAGCCCAGGGAATTATCAATGGGCTAAAACTTCTAAAAGACAGAGGTGTTGATTTATCTAAAATCCAATATCTCGTACATGGAATGACAATCGGTCTTAATACATTATTGCAGCGGAAAGGAGCAGATTTAGCCCTTTTTGTGACGGAAGGCTTTCAAGACATATTATCACTACAACGATTACGATTACCCATTCCTTATGACTTCAATTCTCGTTTGCCGGAACCGTTGATACCACGAAAGCATGTATACCCAATCTCTGAAAGGTTGATACACGATGGTACGATCAAAAAACCTCTCCATCTGCAGCAATTAGATCATGCTGTCCAGCAGGTCATGTCTAAAAGGCTAGCAGGTATTGTCATTTCTTTTTTACATAGTTATCAAAATCCAGTTCATGAATTACAGGCAAAAGCCTATATCAAACACCATTATCCGCAATTAGAAGTCCTTACTTCATCTGAATTATGGCCTCAAATGAGAGAATACGAGCGTACTGTGATGTCTGTTGTCAATTTGTACATTCAACCAAAGGTAAAACAGTATTTACAAACATTGAAAAGCCGTTTGAAAGAAGAAGGTGTACCAATTTCTCCATACATTACACAATCAAATGGTGGTTTAATGGATGCAGAAAGTGCAGCAACTTCACCTGTTAAAACACTTTTTTCTGGTCCGGCAGCTGGTGTCATTGGTGCGGCAAGAATCGCAGCCTCTGCAAACGAATCCAACCTGATCACTTTTGATGTAGGGGGGACGAGTGCAGATATCTCCATTATTCAAAAGGGGCAGCCTACAATGGCTCAGTCTAATCAGCTTTCAGGTTTTCCTATCATTCTTCCATCTGTTGCGATGTATTCAATAGGGGCAGGCGGAGGTTCTGTCGCGTGGATTGATCAGGGCGGGCTTCTCAAAGCAGGACCAGAATCAGTTGGCTCACAGCCGGGACCAGCTTCGTATGGTAAGGGAAAGAAAGCTGCCTTAACTGATGCGTTCCTCATATGCGGTTATCTCAATCAAGAGCGTTTTGCTGGAGGACATTTACACCTACAGCTATCCGCGGCGGAAAAGGCCTTTCAGCCAATTGCTGACCAGCTCAACAAAACGGTAGAAGAAGCGGCTGACCAGCTGATCCAAGTAGCTGTCGCCAATATGTACACAGAATTAAGCAATGTCATGGAGCAGCAAGGGTTTGACCCAAGAGATTTTAGTTTACTAGCGTTTGGCGGAGCAGGACCGGTTGTGGCGAATTTCCTTGCTCGAGAAATCCATGCGAAAAACGTGGTCGTTCCTCCAAGTCCAGGAACATTATGTGCATTAGGTGCTCTGACCGCTGATTTTATTCATGATGCGGTGCTGTCGAAGAAAATATGCTTACAAGACTACTCGATAGATCAACTAAAACAAGATTTTGAGATGCTTTCGCGAAAAGCGGCTGATTGGTTCAGTCGGCAGAACATTCAGCATATTAAACAGACATCCATTCTATTATTGGCAGATGCACGTTATCAAGGACAAGCCTTTGAGATTGAATTACCATTATCAGCTGAATGGCTGAAGCAAGAACAAGATATCCACCAACTCATTGAAGCCTTTCACAAACTGCATCAGCGTCAATATGGTCATAGAGATGATCAGGCGAACATCGAGTTTACTCATTTACGAGTTCGAGTCATAGGCGAGACGCCGCCGCTGCCTTTCACACCTGTTCATGAAAGCAGCGGACAATCTTTGAAGCCATATGAATACAGGCGAATCTTTATAGAAGAAAAAGAACATGAAGCAGCTATTTATTACAGAGATACTTTGTCAGTAGGTTCTGTCATCAATGGACCTGCCATTATTGAGCAGGATGATACGACAACATTGATTCTGCCAAATTGGACAGGCAGCATTGATCAATCAGGGAACTTGGTGATTTCAAGGGAGGCGGCTTTACATGAGAACTGATCCAGCAAAGCTTGAGATGATGCGCAGTTATTTTAATGCAATTGCGTCTGGCATGGGACATGTCATTGAGCGGACGTCTTTTACGACTTTCGTCAAAGAATCAGCTGACTTTGCGACAGCGTTAGCCACGCCTTCTGGAGATTTCTTTGTTTATCCGAAGACAGTGGGTGTAACGATCTTTTTAGGGCTGAGTCTTAAAAAAGCGATTGAAGAGAGCGGGGCGATGCAGCCGGGAGATATTATCATCACAAATGACCCTTATACGACAGATGGTTTAGCGACTCACCTGCCGGATGTCCATATCATTAAGCCAATTTTCGTAGATGGTGAAATTGTCAGCTATGCTTGGTCTTTTGTTCATGTGAGTGATGTGGGCGGACTTGTGCCCTCGAGTATTTCACCGACAGCAACAGATGTCCATCAAGAAGGATTAAGAATCCCGCCAGTGAAAATTTATGAAGGCGGGAAAGAGAATCAGGTCGTTCGTACCTTTTTAAGAGCCAACAGCCGAGCCAGTCATTTAAATGATGGGGATATCAATGCGATGATTGCTGCAGTAAATACAGCAGAAATTCGGTTAAAAGAAATGATCGGCAAATTTGGAAAAAATGAAGTGAAACAAGGAATGATGGACCTGCTGAAGCAAGCTGAGATTCGTGCAGGAAAGGTCATTGAAGCCATTCCGAATGGAACGAGTGAATTCGCTGATTATTTAGATGATGATATGATCTCGGATGTGCCGATCCGTTTGAAAATCAAGTTAACGGTGAAAGGAAAGCGGCTGATTCTTGATTTTTCTGAGTGTGACCCTCAAGTGAAAACAGCTTTTAACCTTGTCACCAATGGTCAGAAGCATTCCTTCCTATATCAAGGGTTGATTAATTACATTATTAGTAAAGATCCCTTTATACCGATTAATGGCGGAATAACATATCCGATTGAAGTGATTTCACCTAAAGGGACGCTGGTGCATCCAGAATACCCGGCCTCTGTTGGTATTCGGCATTCGATTACGATGAGGCTGTATAATGTCGTGCTAGGCGCCATTGGTAAGCTGTTACCTGAAGCAGTGCCGGCAGCAGGTGCAGGTCAATCTGCTATTGTTGTTCTCTCTGTTCCTGATGATCAAACAGGTGGCAGGAAAATGTCTGTTGTCGAACCATTAGGCGGAGGCGGCGGTGCTCAAAATGGAACGGATGGAGTAGATGGCATTGATCATTCATCTGGCTTTTTGAAAAATACACCCATTGAGAGTTTAGAACAGCATATTGATATTCATGTTCACCGATATGAGCTTTTGCCGAACACAGGCGGGGCAGGAGAAAACCGAGGTGGACATGCGATTGGTTTGGAATTTGAAATGATCAAGCCTGAATCTATGGTGACCGCACGAGGAATGGAACGAATGAAGTTTCAGCCTTGGGGGTTAATGGGCGGCCGAGCAGGAGCTGTTGGTGAGGTCAAGCTGATCACAGCAAAAGGTGAAAAACAAGACCAGCCAAAAATAGATGTTCTGCGTCTTGAAAAAGGTGATATTGTGCAATTAATATCACCAAGTGGAGGCGGCTGGGGAAATCCATTTGCTAGAAATAAAGAAAAAGTGCTTCAGGAAGTGGAAGCAGGTCTATTAAGTGAAGAAAGAGCGCTGCAGCAATATGGCGTTAAAGTGTATCTAGACCAAAATGAATGGAAGATTGATGAAAAGCAAACGAATAAGCTTCGTGAAAAGGTTGATCATCCTGCTGATATCATGTGGGATTTCGGAGAACACAGAGAAGCTTATGAGAAAGTATGGACGGATGAAGCCAGCAGCGAGCTTGCCGTGCAGCTGCGTTCTTACCCAGCTAATGAACGTACGCATTATAAACATGCAGTTCATCAACATTTCAGTCATAGAGATGAGCCGTTAACAAAGAAAGATATTATTCAAGCACTTCGTCATATGGATGGACAAAAAGGGGGAAATCAATCATGAAAAGAAGATTAATCACTATTTTTGCAGGTGTACTATCAATGATTCTACTGCTGACAGCTTGCGGTGGAAATGGACAGGATCAAGGTAAACAGCAGCAGACTGTGATCGTTGGCGTATACGGAGGCGATTGGGAAAAGAATATCAAACCAATCCTCGAAAAGTTTGAAAAAGATACGGGAATTAAAGTCCAAACCGTCTCTGGAGCGGATTCTGAATGGTTTACGAAATTAAAAGCGTCCAATGGAAAAAATCCACCGTATGACCTGCTTATTTTACAGCCTGATACGATTCAAAGAGGCATTGCAGCAAATGTTCTTGCGCCGATTGACGAAGAGCAAGCACCGAATGTCAAAAAACTTTACCGTTCTGTCCAAAAGAAGCTCACTATTGATGGGAAACAATATGCAGCAGGCTTTAGCATGGGGCAGCTAGGAATTGCTTATCGAAAAGATCTTGTGAAGCAGGAACCAAACAGCTGGACAGACCTATGGAGCAGTCAGCTAAAAGGGAAGGTGGCGATATCATCTCCGACTTATTCAGCTGGTTTGCAATTTTTTTCTGCGCTTGTCCATGCTCAAGGTGGGACAGAATCAAATCCTAAGGATATTGATAAAGCCTTTAAAAGCCTTTCACAATTAAAAGGACATGTAGCTGCTTTTCCAGATAATCCAGGGTCTATTCAAACCTTGTTAGAACGTGGTGACGTGGCAGCAGTTCCATATTGGGATGGACGAGTATTTGCACTTGAAGAAGAAGGAATGGATATAGGTTTCTCATATCCGAAAGAAGGCGCTGTTGCAGCTGTTGCGAGCTGGGCTTTAACGAAGGGAAGTCAGCATGAAGAAGCGGCTTACAAACTATTAAACTATTTAAGTGGAAAAGAAGCTCAGGAGGCTTTCTCGGAAAAATCTTATTATGGCATGTCGAATTCTGATGTGAAATACGGTGACAAGATTAAGGGGAAGGTCAAGGTTGGAGAGAATTATTATAGCAAGCTGACTTGGGTAGATTACGAAACAGCAACTTCAGAGCTTGGCAATTGGACAAATCGATGGAACGAAGTATTAGGCGGAGGAAAATAGGTGATCGCATGAGTGGAATCCATTTAGAACATATCAGCCAGCATTTCGGCGAGCAGATTGCTCTTAACGATGTCAGTCTTACGGTGAATGAGGGAGAGTTTTTCTCCCTTCTTGGCCCTAGCGGCTGCGGAAAATCAACGTTATTAAACATCATTGGCGGTTTTTTAGAGCCAACAAAAGGTGTCGTCTATATTGGTGATCAGGATGTGACGACTTTACCGCCTTATCAAAGAAAAACGGGTATGGTCTTTCAAAGCTATGCACTCTTTCCGCATCTGACCGTATTTGATAATGTGGCGTACGGGTTAAAGGTTCAAAAGAAAAAGAAGGCAGAAATCAAAGAGAAAGTAATGGAATGTTTGTCTCTTGTGCAATTAGAGGCGTTTGCGAAACGTATGCCGCATCAATTAAGTGGTGGACAGCAGCAGCGGGTAGCGATTGCAAGGGCGCTTGCAATTCAGCCGTCTGTTCTTCTTCTTGATGAACCGCTCAGTAACCTAGATGCAAAACTTAGAAAAAATATGCAGACAGAGCTTCGAAATATTCAAAGGAATGTCGGAATTACAACCATCCTCGTGACCCATGACCAAGAGGAAGCATTAAGCCTTTCTGATCGGATTGGGATTTTAGGTGAGGGAAGAATCCAGCAGATTGGGACGCCTTTAGAGGTGTATCGCCAGCCAAACAATCGATTTGTTGCTGAATTTATCGGACAGGTGAACCTATTTGAAGCAGTATATGATGAAGCTAAAGCTGCATTTATCGTTCCTCATTTAACCCAGTCAAACGGGCAGCATGTTGAGTTAAAGGCTGCGGCACACCAAGAGAAGAAGGGGAATCATTTACTCATGCTCCGTCCAGAAAGAATCAGCATATCTTCTGAGTGGGAAGACGTTCAGCCCAACCATGTATCAGGCGTGCTGGCAGATGTCAGTTATATTGGTCACTCATTACGTTTAGTGGTGGGGCTCGATAGCGGTGAAATGATTGTCCATGCTTCTGATGCAGCATTTCCTGAACTGCCGAAAGCTGGAGAAGCAATTCATATCAATTGGCAGCCTGAAGATATCGTTTTCCTAGATTCGAAGGTGCATACGTGATGCGTATCAAGAAAAAGAATCAGCGATTTCATTGGTTCATGCTGCTGCCTGCGTGTTTGTTTCTTGTTGTATTTCTACTAGCGCCGCTTGTGATGATGTTCGTCCTCAGTTTTCGTGATGTGGATTCAATGATGAATACATTACAAACATATAGCTTTTCTCAATATATTCATGTGTTCACGACAGATGCGTATGTGAAGGCGATTGGAAGTACAGTGTGGGTAGCCCTGCAGACAACGGTGATTTGTTTATTGATGGCATACCCCGCAGCATACGTGCTCGTCAAGGCACCTCATCCGCGTCTGCGGGCATTTTTCTATATCTTACTTGTCTCGCCGCTTTTGACAAGTGTTGTGATTCGGACGTTTGCATGGATTGTCCTTCTTTCGCAAAATGGTCTGGTCAATGGCATGTTATTAGATTTACATGTGATTGAAAAGCCGCTCTCTATGCTGTGGAATATGAATGCGGTGATTATTGCTTATGTTCAGGTCATGCTGCCTTTTGCAGTGCTGCCTATCGCGACGAGCTTAACCGATATGGATCGTCATTTACGACCGGCTTCTATGAGTCTAGGAGCTGGACGTATTCGAACCTTCTTTCATGTGACCTTTCCACTGACCATTCCAGGTATGGTGACTGGAGCTATTATTGTCTTTTCACTGGCGGCTGGGAGCTATATCACCCCGCTGTTAGTCGGCGGAAGGATGCAGCCTCTGCTGCCGCTGTCTATTTATCAGCAGGTCATGCAGGTGTATAACTTGCCTCTTGCTGCAGCGATGTCCTTTACGTTATTGGTTTGTGTGCTTGTGGTGGTCAGTTTATTAAGCTATCTATTGAAGCGTTGGGAGGCGAGGATGCATGCGTAAAAAATCATTAGGTGACCGCTTGCTTTCAATCCTGATTTGGACTGCTGGGTCATTGGTTTATCTCTTTTTAACCATACCTGTTCTTGTCATCGTCCTATCTGCTTTTAGTCCAAATGCCTTTCCTGAATTTCCGCCGACTTCGTTCTCCGTTCGTTGGTTTCAAGAGGTCGTGTCGAATCCAGAATGGATGGAGTCTCTGCGTATCAGTGTGATTTTGCTATTCATCGTAACGCCGCTCACGGTTCTTTTAGGCACGATGGCTTCGTATGCTTTAGCAAGGCTTACCTTTAAGGGAAAGGAGGCCATCCAAGCCTTCATTTTGTCACCACTTATGATTCCTCAGGTAGTGTTGGGGATTGCCATGCTTTATTTGTTTACGGCTATGGGGTTTACGGGATCTTTGTGGGCGCTTGTCATAGGTCACGTCATTATTGGCTTTCCCTATGTGGTTCGAACAGTAGGCGTCAGTGTCTCGAATTTGGACCCGCGGCTTGAGCTAGCTTCAATGAATCTTGGTGCAGGACCCATTCGCACATTCTTTCGAGTGACGCTGCCTTTGATTAAGCCAGGAATTATTGCAGGCGGGGTGTTTTCAGCTGTGACGTCATTTGGGGAAATATCGATCAGTTTGTTCGTTTCCTCTCCCCAAACCATTACGATTCCCATCAGGACGTTTAATTACATTGAGCAAACCTTTGATCCGAGTGTCAATGCGATATCTGTCATATTTATTATCATTTCTATCATTGCGTTGCTCATCATTGAGAAAACGATTGGCCTGTCTAAGGTGATGTAAATATAATGAAGAAACAAGGGAGCTGTCATTTGAAATGGCAGCTCTTTTTGTGTTGTTTTTACGGTAAATATTTTCAATTTTTCAGGGAATATAGTTCTTAAGATTTAAGAAATTTTGGATAATGAAAGGAGACCTCTATCCTGCATTTTCGGTCATATTTGCAAATTTTAAGGGGAAACATGAAATTTTTGCGGTATTTAGTCGATTATTTTCGGTTGAACGCAACTATTATTAGTTATTTTCGGTAAATATCGTAAATTATCATGTGATTCATTCGGTATAACGCATGAATCTTTACACCCATTTTTCGGTGAAAAAAACAATAATTTCATATAAAGTGGACGTAAATAGAAAATATTTAAAAAGAAAAGAAGAAAAAGGCAAATCTATGGAAACGTAGAGACGCAAAGCCATGTCCTAAGGTAAATGTTGCTTTTTTACTATGGTCGGCAGGTTACCGAATCAAAATGGGAGTCCCTCCGTTTTATTCGGGGTGGGCTTCTTTCCGTATTGCGTCTATTTAATCAAATAGACTTGGTTCTTTTGATATAGAGGGTTCAGGGTGTCACATTGGTGGAGAAAACATAAAAGAGGCGGAGGATAAGAATGAATACAGTTTATTACCCCTTAACACATGCGCAAAAGCGAGTATTCTACACGGAAAGATTTTATCCAGGTACAAGTATTTCTAATTTGGGTGGATTCGCCAGATTGAGATCGGTATCAGGTTTAGATCCATCTTTAGTCGTTGACGTGCTTCAAGCGTACATTCGCCAAACTGACTCCCTTCGTTTGAGGCTGGTGTATCGACATGAGCAGGAGGAGCCTGTTCAATATATGAAGCCTTATGAAGAACAGCCGATTCGCATGGAGAAGGGCTGGAGTGAAGAAGAAGTGAGGGCTTGGGCGAATGAGCAAATCCGTGAGCCAATGCCGTTAATTGACAGCCCCTTGATTGAATTTACGGTCTTTCAAATCAGTGATCAAGAGTGCTGGCTGTTCTGTAAAGCACATCATATTGTGGCGGATGGTATCTCGATTATCTTGATGGGAAATCGCATTATCGACTTATACCAGGACATGCTGCACGGGGTAGACATCTCACCGGTTGAGGAGATTTCCTTCGTTGATCACATCATGAGTGAGCAAAGCTATGAAACTTCTAAACGATTTCAAAAAGACCAAGCCTTTTGGAATGAGCAATTTGCCAATATTCCAGATTTCGCTTCTTTAAAACCGCATAAGGGATACGAGATGAGTTTACATGCGCAGCGATTTTCGGGGGATATTCCAGATTCTTTGAAGGAGAAACTTCGTGCTTTTTGTGAAGAGCAGAAAGTCAGTATGCTCTCGATGTTTATGTCCACTGTTTATGTATATTTACATCGTTTTAGCGGCTTGGAGGATGTTGTTCTTGGAACCTTTATGGGCAACCGAACGAATGCCAAAGAAAAAAAGATGATTGGTATGTTTGTTTCCACGATTCCAATGCGTGCATCTGTTCATGGATCGCAAACATTTCTTGATTTCGTAAAACAGGTCATGGCGGATCAAATGAAGATCTTGCGTCACCAAAAGTACCCTTACAATCTCCTCATGAATGATTTGCGAGAAAGAGAAGGGTTTACAGGGCGCCTTTTTGATATTTCTTTAGAATACCAGGTCATGCAGTGGCAGAAAAAAGAGAATCTGTCTTTTATTACTGAACCGATTTTTAGCGGGAGCGGAATGAATGATATTTCAATCCATGTAAAGGACCGCTGGGATACAGATACATTGACCATTGATTTGGACTACCGTACAGATGTATTCACCGAAGAAGAAATCAGTAAAATGTTTGATCGATTTTTGATCATACTAGAGGCGGCGGTCTCTCAGCCTGACCAGCTGATCGGGAGACTTCCTTTACTTCCATCAGATGAACAAAAGGAACTGCTGCAACTATCTGAGAGAATTCCGTTTGAAAAACCAGCTGAAAAACCGGTTCACCACATGTTTGATGAGACAGCAAATAAGTATGCAGAGCGGACAGCCGTTGTAGCGGAAAATGGAGCATTTACTTATGGAGAGCTGTATCAAAAGGCAGAAAAGCTGGCGCGGTTTTTACAAATGAAAGGTGTCTCGCGTGATGTGCCTGTTGCTGTCCTAATGGATCGGAAGGCAGATGCTATGGTGGCGATCTTCGGCATATTAAAGGCTGGCGGGGCATATGTACCGATTGATCCGGCATTACCTGAGGAGCGCATTCAATATATTGTGGAGGATTCTGGTGCTTCCATTGTGTTAACAGAGGAATCGTTCGTTTCAACATACCGTGCCCTCTCGGAAAAAATGGTCGTTCAGCAGCAAATCGAATTAGATGATGGTCTGCTGCCTGAGCTTGTAAATCAGTCGGCACCTGAGGATTTGGCTTACATGATTTATACATCAGGTACGACTGGAAAGCCGAAAGGCGTCATGATTGAGCATCTTCAGCTGCATCATTTGGTCCATGCCTTGCATCATGAGATTTATCAAGGGGCGAGTGAGCTTCAAATGGCGCTTCTTGCACCATTTCATTTTGATGCATCGGTGAAACAAATCTTTGCTGCTCTTTTATTTGGGCATACGCTTCATATCATCCCGCGAGAAACGACGAGAAATGGTGTTCAATTAGCGGCTTATTATAAAAAACATCAAATTGAAGCAGCAGACGGAACACCGGCGCATGTGCAGCTTTTACTTGCAGCGGATTTGGACGGGCTGTCATTGACACACATGTTGATTGGGGGAGAAGCATTGCCTGCGAAAGCAGCACACTCTCTTATCGAAGCGGTTCGTATGAGTGAGCCTGATTTTACTTTGTGGAATGTGTATGGTCCGACTGAGACGTGTGTCGATGCGGCGGTTCATCGTCTGGAACTAAGTGAGCTGCGCGAATCATCTGAACAGCAGCGTTATGTGTCGATCGGAAAACCACTCGGTCATCACCGTCTTTATATTTTAAATGACCATGATCAATTACAGGTGCAGGGGGCTGTTGGAGAGCTATGCATTGCAGGGATAGGTGTTGGACGAGGCTATGTGAATCAGCCTGAATTAACGGAGAAGGTATTCACGGCAGATCCGTTTTCTCCACACGAGCGTATGTATCGAACGGGGGATCTAGTCAGATGGCTTCCGGAGGGCACGATTGATTATCTTGGCAGAATGGATGATCAAGTAAAAATAAGGGGTTACCGCATAGAAACAGGCGAAATTGAAGCAGTGATGGAGCAGGTAGATGGAGTCGATCAAGCTGTCGTACTTGTGGTTGATGAAGCGGACGGGGAAAAGGCGTTAAGTGCTTACTATCAAGCTCGTCAAGAAGGTGTGTCAGTTGACATGCTGCAAGCCGCTATCAAACATCAGCTTCCAGCTTACATGATGCCGCTCTATTTCAAAGAGCTTGATGCATTTCCACTCACAGTCAGCGGCAAAGTCGATCGTCGTGCACTTGCTGCTTTAAAAGGCGACAAAGCAGTTCATGCTGTATATGCTGCACCTAGAAACGATCTCGAAACGAAGCTTGTGCGTTTGTGGGAAGAAATCCTTGGTCAAGAGAAGATTGGTGTATATGATTCTTTCTTCGAGCGAGGTGGTCATTCACTTAAAGCGATGACAGTACTCACACATGTTCAGCGAGACTTTCAGGTGGAAGTGCCGCTCTCCATTTTATTTGAACAGCAGACCATTGCCGCTTTGGCTGCCTACATTGAGCAAGCGGAAACATCTTCTGAAACGGTGATACCAAAAGCGCCGGCAGCAGACCACTATCCATTGTCACCTCCACAGCAGCGCGTTTATATGGTGAGTCAATTGGAGCAAAGCACCGCATACCATATGCCAGCTGTTGTGAGGTTAAAAGGAACATTGCAGCGAGAGAAGCTGACTGAAGCCTTTGAAAGACTCATCACACGTCATGATATGCTGCGTACTTCTTTTCATACGTTGAAAGGTGTTCCATGTCAGCAGGTAGCTCCATCAGTGCCATTTCAAATAGAGCAGCTGACAGGCGGCACGATGGAAGAAAATATGCAGCAATTTGTCAGACCTTTTGACCTTGAGTGTGCACCACTTCTTCGTATTGGCTTGAAGTCATTACATGATCAGGAGCACCTGCTCTTTTTCGATATGCATCATCTCATCTCAGATGGTCTTTCGATTGATTTAATGCTGCGTGAGCTGTCAGATGCTTACGAGGGATCGGTCAAAGCACCATTGAAGCTTCAATATCAAGATTATGCTGTTTGGCAAGAACAACAAGATTTTCAAAAAGAAGAGGCATTCTGGCTGCAGGAATTTTTGGGTGATCTTCCTGCTTTACAGCTGTTGACCGATTATCAACGCCCAGCGGTCCAGTCTTTTGCAGGGGACCGTGTGATCAAAGAAATAGATGAAACGTTAAAGGAACAATTGCAGGAGCTTGCGGCAAATCACCACACGACACTGTATACGGTTCTGCTTTCTGCTTACTATACATTGCTTGCGAAGTACACGGGTCAAAAGGAATTCGTGGTTGGAACACCGGCGGCAGGGCGTGTGCATGCAGACCTGGATGACATGATCGGCATGTTTGTCGAGACACTTGCTTTGCGGTCAGAGGTTGATCCGAATGGAACCATGTCGCAGTTGATCGAGCAAGTTAAGGAAAAGACGATGCATGCATTTGAGCATCAGCAATATCCATTTGAACGGCTGCTTGAAAAGCTGAATATACCAAGAGATTTTAGCCGTCATCCTTTATTCGATACCGTTTTTACACTCATGCCAGATCATGGAGCAGCCCAGCATATTGGAGAGATGCAAGTTGAAATTGAAGAAACCAATTTCCATATTGCAAAGTTTGATTTAACGCTGCAAGCGATGGAGTCAGATCAAGGTTTATCCTTTGTCCTCGATTACAGTACGGCGCTATTTAAACGAAGTACAGCCGAGCAAATGCTGCATCATTATATGTATTTGCTGGAGCAGATGGTCCAATCGCCGGAGGAAGCGATTCGATCCTATCGATTACTGTCTGAACAGGAAGCGGAAGCTCAACTGAATCTGTGGAATCCGTTACCGACGCCTTATCCGGCAGAAGAAACCATTGTGACGCAGTTTGAAGCGCAGGTGCAGGAGCATGGTCATAAGTCTGCACTCCAATGTGAAGGTGTGATTCTTTCTTACCAAGAACTGAATGACCGAGTGAACCAGCTGGCTCATTATTTGCGTGAACATGGGTTTGAAAGAGGGATGAAAGCGGCCTTATTCTTTGAACGATCCAATGAGATGGTACTCTCTGTTCTAGCTGTGCTTAAGGCGGGCGGCGTCTATGTACCAATTGATCCTGATTTCCCTGATGAGCGCGTGAAGCACTTTTTGACAGATAGCGGTGCACAATTTTTACTGACACACCAGGTGCTGCGCCAACGTTCGGTACTCGCTTCTTTTGAGGGAACCGTCGTCGAAACAGAAGATCAACTGATTGTTCAGCAGTCAGGCAGCAATATAGACATACCTATTTTACCTGAGGACTTGGCGAATTTGACCTATACATCTGGTACAACTGGCAAGCCGAAAGGAAATATGGTGACACACCGGAATATTTTGAGAACGGTGAAGCAATCAAATTATCTTGCCATTCATCATGAAGACACGGTGATGAGTCTATCAAACTATGTATTTGATGCTTTTATGTTTGATGTGTTTGGTGCTTTATTAAACGGAGCGAAACTGATTGTTCTGCCAAAGGACCATATCTTAAATATGAATGAGCTTTCTGGAGCGATTGAGAAGGAAAAAGTCAGTATTTTAATGATCACGACAGCTCTTTTTCACTTACTCATCGATATGAAAAAAGACAGCCTGAAGAACGTCAGAAAAGTTCTGTTTGGCGGAGAGCGAGCTTCCGTGCCTCATGTCATGACTGCACTTGAAACGGTGGGGGAAGGCAAGCTTGTTCATATGTACGGTCCTTCTGAAAGCACGATTTTCACTACGTATTATCCAGTGAATCACATTGAGAAGCAGGCGTTATCCATTCCAATTGGAAAGCCAGTGAGTCAAACGGCTGTTTACATTGTAGATGAATTTGGACATGTGCAGCCGCCGGGTGTTGCGGGAGAGCTATGTGTCGCTGGTGATGGACTGGTGAAAGGATATTATGGGCAGCCAGAACTCACAAGCGAAAAATTTGTGGAAAATCCTTTCCGCCCTGGTGAGGTCATGTATAAAACGGGTGATCTTGCACGATGGCTGTCAAATGGAGAGATTGAATTCATTGGACGGATTGATCATCAAGTGAAGATTCGAGGTCAGCGTATTGAACTTGGAGAAATTGAGCATCAGCTGCTGCGACATCCGCAATTGAAGGAAGCCGTCGTCATTGCAGCTCCAAATGATACATTATGTGCGTATTTCACAGCAGAAGGGTCTGTCTCATTAACTGATTTGCGCGAGCAAGCAGGACGTGAACTGCCTGTGTATATGATGCCGTCGTTCTTCATGCAATTAGACGAGCTTCCGCTGACGAATAACGGCAAGGTAGATAGGCGCGCCTTACCGGTGCCTGACCTAAGTGAGCAGGGGGTAAATGAGTACATCCCTCCTCAAACCGAAACAGAGCATCACGTAGCGCGCATTTGGGAGGAAGTTCTTGAAGTGCCGAGAATCGGCAGGGACGATCATTTCTTTGAATGCGGTGGCCATTCGCTGCGCGGCATGAAAATGCTGAACAGGCTGTATGAAGAGATGCACGTGGAGCTCACTTTGAAGTCTTTATTTGAATCTCCAACATTAGAGGCGTTTGCCTTTGCGGTTGATCAAGCGGATCAAACGGAGATCAAGCGGGTGGAGGTTGCAGAAGAAGCGGCCTATTATCCAGTGACATCTGCTCAGAAAAGGCTGTTTGTATTGGAGAAAATGACCGATGCGGAGCAAAGCTATCATATGCCGGCTGCTTTAAAGCTAGAAGGTGTTTTTGATGAAAAACGATTTAAAAAAGCGATTGAGCAGCTTGTCCATCGTCATGAAGCATTTAGAACGAGCTTTGACTTTGTTCAGAATGAACCTGTTCAACGGATTGAATCAAATATTTCCTTAGACATTGAGGAAATCGAAGGGAACGGAAGAGACATACAGGAATTGATGAATGACTTTATCCGTCCATTTGATGTAGGAAAGGCGCCTTTACTCAGAGTAGGTCTAGTTTCTGTTTCCGTAAATGTCCATTATTTACTGATTGATATGCATCATATCATTTCAGATGGCGCATCTGTTGGCATTTTAATTGAGGAGCTTTCAGCCTTGTATCGAGGAGACAAACTACAGGAATTACCTGTTCAATATAAGGATTATGCGGTTTGGTCAAAAAGTGAGACGTTTGCTGCACAAAAAAGAGCTGAAGAGGCGTTTTGGCTGGAGCAATTACAAGGAGAGCTGCCTGTACTGGGACTGCCAGAAGACCTGCCAAGACCAAAAGTGCAAACATTCGCAGGAGATCGCGTCTCATTTACAATCAATGGGCCGCTTAAAGCGAAATTGGATGAGCTGGTCAGAGCGCTCAACAGTACGACGTATACAGTCCTGCTCACTTGCTACAGTACCCTTTTAAGCAAGCTATCAAGACAAGAAGATATCATCATCGGTTCACCGATTGTGGGCAGAACTCACCCTGATATTCAATCTGTCATTGGTATGTTTGTGAACACGCTGGCACTTAGAACAAAGCCAGCAGGACATCTGACAGCTGCAGAATTTGCGTCAAATGTTCATCAACTTGTGTTAGAGGCAAATAAGCATCAGTTGTACCCATTTGAAGAATTGGTAGACCAAGTACAAACGGTTCGAGACACTAGCCGTCACCCAATCTTTGATGTAGTGTTCTCGATGGAAAATGCGGATATCCGTGATTTAACGATGGATGGACTTTACATCGTTCCAGAGCCATTTGAAGAAAATATCGCCAAATTTGATTTGACCTTAACTGGAAACGAATCGGCTGATCACATTGAGCTTGTGTTCGATTTTAATACTTCTATCTTTCAACAGTCTTCGATTGAAAAGTGGAAGGAGTTTTTCCTTCATTTATTGGAACAAATGGTATCAGCGCCAGATCAATCGTTAGATCAAATGCAGCTATTATCACCGAAGCAGCAGCAAAAACTGCTCAGCGAATGGTCAGGACCTGTCCTAGACGTCCCGTCAGATCAAACGGTCCATGCACTGATTGAGGCCAAGGTACATGAGGCACCCCTACAAAAAGCGGCGACTTTCTGCGGAACGAGCTGGACGTATGAAGAGCTCAACAGCCGGGCGAATGTAGTTGCTTCAAGACTTATCTCAAGCGGTACAAAACCAGGAGACCGCGTCGGTATTCTCACCCGCCCATCGCTTGATATGACGGCCGCTGTCCTTGGAGTTCTCAAGACAGGTGCGGCATTCGTTCCAATTGATGCGGATTATCCTGATCAGCGTATTGCTTACATGATGGAAGACTGCGGGGCAGAGATACTTCTGATGCAAAAAGGATTAACTGCACCAACTTCCTTTGCAGGTCATGTCCTGCTGATAGAAGATGCGGTAGAAGGCGAAGCAAAAGAGATTCAGGTTCATATGAAACCAACAGATCTCGCCTATATGATTTACACGTCTGGAACGACTGGACAGCCGAAGGGTGTCATGGTCGAGCACCAGTCCCTTGTCAATCTTGCTTTCTGGCACAATGATGCCTTCCAAGTGACAAATGCGGATCGAACCGCCAAATATGCCGGCTTTGGCTTTGACGCCTCCATTTGGGAGATGTTCCCGACATGGATCGCCGGCGCAGAGCTGCACATCATCGATGAAGCGATTCGTCTCGATATGATCAAGCTCAACGCGTATTTCAATCAAGAAGGTATCACCATTGCGTTCCTGCCGACCCAGTTATGCGAGCAGTTTATGTCAATGGACAATCATTCACTGCGCTACCTACTGACTGGCGGAGACAAGTTGAAACAGGTAAAGCCTGTTCCATATAAACTCGTTAATAACTACGGTCCGACGGAAAATACAGTCGTGGCGACAAGCGGGATCATCAACCCAGATCAAGGAACGCTTCCAATCGGAACAGCGATTGCCAATACCCGTTTTTACATTATGGGTTCGTTATATGACCTCTCGCCGCCAGACGTACCGGGTGAGCTCGTGATTGCGGGGAAAGGACTGGCAAGAGGGTACTGGAATCTTCCAGAGGAAACCAACAAACGATTTGTCCCAGATCCATTTTATCCAGGTGAGCGCATGTACCGTACAGGCGACTTAGTGAAATGGACAGAGGATGGCGAGCTGATCTATCTCGGCAGAAAAGACCATCAGGTCAACATTCGAGGCTTCCGGATTGAGTTGTCAGAAATTGAGGCGCAGCTTCTTGAACTGAATTCAGTCAAAGAAGCAGTTGTGACAACGGTGAAAGATACGAGCGAACAAGATGCGCTTGCCGCATATGTCATCACGGAGAATGAAACAGAAGACTTAAAAGAAAGCTTAAAACGCACGTTGCCAGACTATATGGTGCCATCATACATCATCAAGCTTAACCAACTGCCGATGACGGCAAATGGCAAAGTCGATCTGAAAGCATTGCCAGCGCCTGATATGGAAGCAAACCAAACGGCATACGAAGCCCCAAGAGACGAAGTTGAAACACTGCTTTGCGATATTTGGGCAGATGTCCTTGGCGTGAGCCAAGTCGGCATTCACGACCACTTCTTCTTCCTTGGTGGAGACTCAATTAAAGGCATCCAAATGGCAAGCAGACTCACGCAAGCGGGCTGGAAGCTTGATATGAAGCTATTGTTCCAATATCCAACGATTGCGGAGCTCCGCCCATATATTGAAGAAGCTGATCAAATGACAGCCGACCAATCACCAGTTGAAGGGGAAGTCATTTTCACACCGATTCAGCGCTGGTTCTTTGAGCGAAACTTTACGAGTCAGCACCATTGGAACCAATCGGTTATGCTCCATGCGCTAAATGGCTTGGATGAAGCCATCGTTCAGCAAGTGTTGGAGCAGCTGATGATCCATCATGATGCCTTGCGAATGGTGTATCAGCTTGAAGAAGGGCGCATGATCCAGCGTCATCGAAGAATTGAGGAAAACATGGTGGCTGTTGAGGTGATGGAAGTACAAGGAGAACTGTCGCAGCAAATCCAGCAGGTAGAAAAGCTTGCAAATGAAGTGCAGGCGAGTATATCGCTGGCGGAGGGACCTTTAGTGAAGCCAGTCATTTTCCGAACGGATCAAGGGGATCACTTATTGCTCGCTGTACACCATCTTGTCATCGATGGTGTGTCATGGCGTATTTTCCTTGAAGATTTTATGGCTCTTTATGAACAGTCGAAGCGGGGGGAAGACCTGACACTTCCTGAAAAAACACACTCCTTCCAAGAATATGCCCAGAAGCTGACGGAATACGCGATGTCAGATGAACTGCTATCGGAAAGAGCTTATTGGAAAAAGGTACTTGCACATTCCGTTACACCGCTTCAAAAGGATCATGTGACGGAGGATCAGCGGATGCTTCATACACAGACCATTCGCTTTACATTGTCTAAGGAGGAAACACGCAGTCTGCTGACAGATGTACATGAAGCATACCAAACAGACATCAATGATATTTTGCTGACAGCATTAGGATTGTCCATGAAAGAGTGGACAGGTGAAGAGAGACACTTTATTCATCTTGAAGGACACGGAAGAGAGGAAATCCTCCCTGGGGTCGATGTATCACGAACCATCGGCTGGTTTACAAGCATGTATCCTGTGTTACTGGATATGTCGCATGCAGACGATCTTTCTTATCAGATCAAGCATTTAAAAGAGGAACTCAGGCACATTCCGAACAAGGGAATCGGCTATGGCATATTAAAATATTTAACCCCTGACAAGATGAAGGACGATATCTCATTTGATGTCACACCAGATATCAGCTTTAACTATCTTGGTCAGTTTGATGAACAGATCGGCGGTGAGTTAAGCCGCTCAACGTGGCATCCAGGACAATCGTTGAGCCCTGAATCAGAGAAGCCTCATGCACTTGATATTGTTGGTTTCGTAGAACAAACAATGCTCCATGTGACGATTTCTTATCATCATCTTGAATTTGAAGAAGGTACGATGGAACAATTCAAGAATCTCCTTGAAAAGAATGTGAAGGCGCTGATCTCACATTGCGTATCACAGGAGGAAACCCAGATGACACCTAGTGATGTAGGGGATGAAGATCTCACCATGGATGAACTTGAAAAGCTAATGGATATATTTTAAGCAAACGAAGAGGTGGACTTATGAGCAAGCAGAAGATTCAAAAGGTATATCCTTTAACACCCATGCAGGAGGGCATGCTGTATCATGCCATGCTAGACCCTAATTCCTCCTCTTATTTCACACAGCTTGAGCTTGGAATAAGCGGAGAGTTTGATCTCGCTCTTTTTGAAAAAAGTCTCAATGAGCTCATACGGACATATGACATTCTCCGTACAGCCTTTGTCTATCAACAATTGCAAAAGCCTCGTCAGGTTGTACTGGCTGAACGTCATCTAGATGTGTATCGAGAAAATCTATCTCATCTGAATCATCAAGAGCAGCAAAAGGTATTGGGTCAATATAAAAAGCAAGTGAGAAAGCAAGGATTTCACTTAACGAATGATCTATTATTGAAGGTCGCTGTTTTTCAACTAAATGAAACAAATTGGCATCTGATTTGGAGCAACCATCACATCATCATGGACGGTTGGTCCATGGGTGTTTTAATGAAAAAACTGTTTCATTACTATGAATCTTATCGGAACGGTCGAACGCCGGATCGCTCACAGGGTAAGCCTTATGCAGATTATATCCATTGGCTTGGAAAGCAAAATAAACAAGAAGCGGAAAGCTATTGGAAGAAGCGTCTAGATGGCGCTGTTCAACATCAAGGACTGCTGCAGCAAAAAGAATCGAACGGACAATACGACCATCGGGAATGGACGTTTACATGGGATGCTCATACGGTACAAGCCATTCAAGATGTGGCAAGACAAAGCCAAGTGACGGCACCGAACTTGTTCCAAGCGGTCTGGTCCGTTCTTTTAGGCACCTATCATGCAGCAGATGATGTGACATTCGGAACCGTTGTATCAGGCAGACCTCCTAGTGTATCTGGGATTGAGCGCATGGCAGGGCTGTTTATCAATACGATACCCGTTCGGGTGACATTGGATCAGGGGCAGACGTTCAAACAGTTGTTTCAAAAGGTTCAGCAGCATGCACTGGAAGCGGAAAACTATGATTTTATGCCGCTTTATGACATTCAGCAAAAGACAGCTGCTGGAGGGCAGCTCTTTGATCATTTGGTTGGGTTTGAGAACTATCCTTTAGATCAGGAGCTGTCTGGTGATACCATGTCTGCACGGCTTGGTTTTTCCATTGATGTAAAGGACGGATTTGAACAAACGAATTTCGACCTAAATGTCCTTGTTTATCCAGGTGAAACGTGGACATTGAAAATCAAATACAACGCCATAGCTTTTGAAGAAAAGATCATTGAAAACATATCAAAACATCTGACCAATCTCATGAAGCAAATCATCCAAAACCCTGATGTACGCCTTCATGATGTGACATGTATCACAGAAGAGGAGAAGCAGCAGATTGAAGCGTGGAATCAGACAGAGCGAGATTATCCGAAGCATCTGTCTATTCCTGAGCTGCTTAATGAACGTATGAAGGCGCAGCCTGACTATCTGGCATTAGTTGAAGGCGATCGAACATTCACGTACGGGGAGCTTGGACAAGAAATCCGTCGTTTAGCCGGCAGTCTTGTTGAAAACGGCGTACAGCCGGGGGATGCTGTCGCGGTGTATATGAACCGATCAACAGATGCGGTGATCGCCATTTTAGCAGTTCTGCACGCAGGGGCTGCTTATGTGCCGATTGATCCTTCCCAGCCTGAGGAGAGAATCCGATGGATGCTTGAAGACAGCGGCGCATCCATTTTGCTTCATGCTGACAATCAGCCGCCAGTTGATGAACATATCAAGGCTGTACATGTGACGAGTAAGCCTCATCACTCACACGTGGATTTATCAGCCCGGACGTCTCCATCTCAATTGGCGTATATCATGTATACATCAGGATCAACTGGACAGCCAAAAGGGGTTCAAATTGAGCATCAGCATATTGTGAGATTGGCTTGCTCTCAGGAGAAATTAGGCTTGACCCAGTCGGATCGTATGGCGCATACAGGGGCCGTTAGCTTTGATGCTATTACCTTTGAGATATTTACCACGCTGCTAAATGGGGCGACGCTTTATCCTGTTGACCGTGATACTTTATTGGATATCCATCGATTCGAACAATTTATCCAAACACATCAGTTGACGGCGCTCTTTTTAACAACTGGATTATTTAATCAGCTCGCTCAGCAGCGGCCGCAAATGTTCGAAGGATTAACCACATTAATTACAGGCGGTGACGTCATCAATGTGAAGAGTGCGGAGCTTGTGAAACAGCATCATCCAGCACTTGTCTTACTGAATGCCTATGGCCCAACAGAAAATACAACCATCTCGACCATTTACGAAGTAAGAGGAGATGAAACGGGGCCGATCCCAATTGGCCAGCCGATCAACCATTCGTCAGCTTATATTTTAGATGATGATCAAAGATTGCAGCCAATTGGAGCGCCAGGAGAGCTGTATGTTGGTGGAGATGGTGTCGCAAGAGGGTATTTCCATCGTCCAGATTTGACCAATCAAGTGTTCATGGCAGATCCTTTTAAGCCGTCAGGCCGTTTGTATCGAACAGGAGATTTGGCTAGATATGGCGCGGATGGCCAGATCGAATTCCTCGGCCGGACAGATGATCAGGTGAAAATTCGAGGCTTCCGTATTGAGCTTGGTGAAATTGAAACAGTGCTTCAGCAAGAAGCGGGCATAGATGATGCGGTTGTGCTTGTCCATTCGTTTTCCTCAGGTGAAAAGGAAATCACCGCTTACTTCACAGGGACAATGACAGAAGAAGAGGTGCGGGATTTATTCAATCAAGAGCTGCCAGCTTATATGGTGCCGCACCATGTGATGAAGCTGGATGCTTTTACGCTCACGTCGAACGGGAAGGTAGATCGAAAAGCTTTACCAAAGCCGGACGCGCATCGGGATGAAAAGGAAATCATTCCGCCTGAGACGGAGACGGAAAAGGCACTTGCTCAAATTTGGGAGGAGCTCCTTGGGAAAACGGTAGGAGTAGATGAACATTTCTTTATGGCTGGCGGGCACTCTCTCAAAGCGATGATGATGTCCGCGAAAATTCAAGAGGTGCTTCAAAAGGAAGTACCGATTCAAGTGATATTTGAGAAGCCGACAATTCGTTCATTAGCGGCGTACATCGATCAGGACGGTCAAGAAGAAACGGGGCATCCTATTTTACCAGCAGAGCAGGCGGAAGAATATCCGGTATCACCAGCCCAGCGCCGTTTATACATTTTGCAGACACTTGAACCTGACAGCACGAATTATCATATTCCGATCGTCTTAACGGTTGAAGGGACACTCGAATATCAGCGGCTCAGATCGGCGTTTGATCAGTTGATCCAAACGCATGAAATCTTAAGAACGAGTTTTCATATAAATGGAGAAGACATCGTCCAAAGGGTGAATGAATGGACTGCATTTGACCTTCCCGTTCATGACATCAAGGAAGAAGAGGCGGAGGCATTCCTTTCTGAAAGTCAAACACCATTTGATTTAACAGCTGCGCCTCTATTGCGAGCTCAGTTGTTGAAGGTCAGTGAGAACCGTCATCTTCTCGTCTTGGAAGCACATCATCTCATTACAGATGGCAGCTCCATGAAGACGTTCATTCAAGATTTGGCGAAGGCCTATGATGGAGAAGCTCTTGCAGAAAGAGCCATTCATTATAAAGATTACGCTGTCTGGCAGTTAAGTGAAGAAGAGACGGAGAAACAGAAGGAGCATGAAGCATATTGGTTGAAGCAATTCGAAGGGGACTTGCCGGTATTAGAGCTGCCAACTGATTATCCGCGTCCAGCGGAACGTGATTTTTCCGGGGAACGATTCATGTTTGGTTGTGATCAAGCGACAACTCAGCGGATTCATGAATTGCTTCAGAAAACAGATACGACCATGTACATGTTCTTGTTATCTGCTTTTCAAGTGCTGCTTGCCACTTATAGCGGCCAGGAAGATATCATTGTTGGTTCCCCTGTTGCAGGACGGACACATCCTGATATACAGGACATGCCGGGGATGTTTATCAACACCGTTGCGATGCGCGGAAAACCAGAACAAACGAAAACATTTTTACAGCTGCTTGAAGAAATAAAAGAAACGAGTGTTGACGCTTTTGCTCATCAAAGCTATCCGCTCGAAGAATTAATTGCACGCCTTCCGCTAGATCGTGATACAACCCGAAGCCCGCTCTTTAGCGTGTCATTTAACATGCAGAACATGGAGGTTCCAGCGCTAAAGCTCGGCGATCTGCACATTTCGCCTTATGCCATTCAGCATCACTCTGTCAAATTTGACTTGTCTCTAGAAGCATTTGAACGAGAGGGAGCATTAAAGCTGAGCTTTGACTATGCAGCGGCATTATTTAAAGAAGAGACGGTCCGCAGGTTCGGAACTCATCTTCTAGCGATTATTCGTGAAGCGGTCCAACACCCGGATGAACAGATCGGCTTGCTCCGTATCCTTGATCAGCATGAGCAAATAGAGCGATTGGAGAAAAAAGACGAAGTGCAATCGAATCGTCATGAGCCCTTCCATGTCCAATTTTCGCGTCAGGTAAAGGAAACACCAGATGCCATTGCGGTGATGGATGATCAACGGAAGCTCACTTACCGCGAGCTGGAAGACATGGCAAATGCGCTTGGCAGTGAACTGAAGGTACGAGGCGTCGAGAAAGAAAAGACTGTAGCACTGATTCTTGACCGCTCTGTCTATGTCATCGTCTCAATGCTTGGTGTGATGAAAGCAGGTGGTGCATTTGTACCAATTGATCCGGCCTTCCCTGCGGAACGTATCCGTTACACATTAGAAGATTCAGGTGCACAAGTGATCGTGACAAATGAGTCTCTTGCAGGTTCCTATCAAGATCACAAGTCGATTCAGGTGGTGCAGGTAGAAAAAGCAGTGCAGCAAAGCCGCTCGCTAGATCTGCCGGAAGGCTCAGCCGATCAGCTCGCTTATGTAATATACACATCTGGTACAACAGGGAAGCCGAAGGGTGTACAGCTCACGCATCGTAATCTATCACACTATGTCAACTGGCTGACAAATGAGGTGACATTGCAAGAATGCGATCGGACGGCACTGCTTTCTTCTTATGCATACGATCTCGGTTACACAAGCATTTTCCCTGTCTTAAAAGCAGGAGGGACACTGTATGTGCCTCGTGAAGATGTGTATACAGACCCGGTGCGTCTCATGCGTTTAATTGATGAACAAGAGCTGACGTATATCAAAATGACACCATCCTTATTTCATATGATGGCAGATTCGAAGGATCATGCATTTAACGCTTTACGCCTTGTGATACTTGGAGGGGAACCGATTGTCTCTGAGGATGTTGAAACGTTTATGGAGCAGCACCCATGTGTGGCAGTGATGAACCACTATGGCCCGACAGAGACAACTATTGGGACTGTGACCAAGCTGATCACACCGCAAGAGCTAGGCGCTTTGAAGGATCGCTCTGTGATCGGGCAGCCAATTGCTCACACAAGAGCGCTCGCACTCAATCGTCAGAAGCGCCTCGTCCCTTACGGCGCACCTGGAGAGCTTTATATATCGGGGGAAGGTGTATCGAGAGGGTATTTGAATCAGCCTGAATTAACAGCAGAGCGTTTTCTTGAAAATCCATATTATCCTCAGGAGCGAATGTATCGCACAGGGGATTTGGTCAGACAGCATGCAAATGGAGACATTGAGTTTCTCGGAAGAATAGATGATCAAGTGAAAATCCGCGGTTATCGTATTGAGAAACAGGAAATTGAGCATGCCGCGCGTGCACGATTATCCATTCAAGAGGTGTATGTCAAAGTAATTCACATGTCCCGTTTACCGGAGCTTGCACTCTATTACGCAGCGCCTGAACCAATTGGAACACTGACGTTTAGAGAAAAGCTTGCGGAGACACTGCCGGATTATATGATTCCAACGTACTTTGTCAAAGTCGACCACATTCCGCTCACACAAAACGGAAAGATAGATGCGAAGTCTCTGCCGCTTCCGCACGAGGTGCATATGAACCGCGCGGTGCATGCAGCACCAGAAACGGCACTTGAGCAATCGCTGTGTGACATTTGGTCAGAAGTACTTGGGGTTGAACAAATAGGTGTTCATGGTCACTTCTTTGAATTGGGAGGTCATTCTCTCAAAGGCATGGTGCTCATTTCGAAGGTACAAGCCAAGCTGAACAAGCATGTGCCGCTCAAAGTCCTTTTTGAAAAGCCAACGATACGGGCGATGGCAGCCTATTTGGAAGAAGTGGATTCTTCGGACATCACATCCATTCATCCGGCGGAGAAGCAAGATTTTTATCCTGTCTCTTCCGCTCAAAAGCGGATGTATGTGTTACAGCAGCTGCATCCAGAAGCAGTTACTTACCATATGCCTGCCGTTTTGATGATGGAAGGCAGCCTTGATGTAAAGCAGCTAGAAGAAGCGCTGCAAGCCTTGATCGAACGACATGAATCATTGCGGACAGCCTTTGTAGAAATTGACGGCGTACCAGTTCAAAAAGTCTATCGCCGAGTGCCGTTTACGTTAGAGGTTGTTGAAGTAGAGAGAGGTCATGAGCAGCCTGTCATAGACGCATTTATCACCCCATTCTCATTATATCAAGCACCATTAATGAGGGCAAAGGTGGCGAAGCTTTCTGATGTGAAATATGTGTTCATGATGGATATGCACCATATCATCGCAGATGGTGTCACACGCAGTTTGCTCATTCAAGAATTGGCAGAGTTGTATGAGAAAAAGACATTACCGCCAGTTCAGCTGCACTACAAGGATTATGCGGTATGGCAGCAGGAAGAAAAGCAGCAAGCGCTGCTCGAGAAACAGCGTCAATATTGGCTGGAGCAATACGCTCAGCCGCCTGAAGATTTGGCGCTGCCACTTGATTTTCCACGCCCTCATGTTCAGTCATTTGAAGGAGACCGCGTCGATAGATGGTTATCTGCTGAAAAGGTGCAGTCCATTAAAACGCTCATGGCTGAAAAAGGTGTGAGCTTGAACATGGTCATGCAAACGGCATTTGCCATTTTCCTTTCCAAATTAACTGGGCAGACAGATATCGTTATAGGCGCTGTGACAGCAGGACGTACGCAAGCTTCAATCGAACGGGTTCCGGGCATGTTTGTGAATACACTGGCTCTTCGACATGAAGTGCAGTTAGAGGAAACGACAGCACAATTGCTTGAAAAAATGAAAGATCGCAGCCTAGCAGCCTATGAACATCAAGAATTCCCGTTTGAGGAATTGGTGGCACAGTTAGATCTTCCGAAAGACACGAGCCGCAACCCATTGTTTAGTGTCATGCTGACAACGGATGACCGAGACCTGACGTTACCGGATCTGGATGGACTCAAGCTTTCGCAAAAACAGCAAGAAACAGTTCAAGCAAAATTTGATGTAACGCTCGGTGTATTTGAAGAAAAAGACCAAGTGGGCCTGCGTTTTGAGTATGCAACGGCACTGTTTAAAAAGAAGACCATTCAGCGTTGGAGTCAATATTTTGAACAAATCATAGACGAAATGCTGGCTAAGCTAAATCAGCCAATTTCAGCGCTATCGATCTTAACTGAAGAGGAAAAACGAGAACTGATCAATGAATGGTCAGGTCCTGTCCTAGACGTCACGTCAGATCAAACGGTCCATGCACTGATTGAGGCCAAGGTACATGAGGCACCCCTACAAAAAGCGGCGACATTCTGCGGAACGAGCTGGACATATGAGGAACTGAACAATCGGGCGAATATAGTTGCTCAGAAATTGATCTCTCTTGGCACAAAACCCGGAGATCGCGTCGGCATTCTCACCCGTCCATCGCTTGACATGACGGCAGCCGTCCTTGGCGTCCTGAAGGCAGGTGCGGCATTCGTTCCAATTGATGCGGATTATCCTGATCAGCGTATTGCGTACATGCTAGAGGACTGCGAGGCAGAGGTGCTTCTGATGCAAAAAGGACTGACTGCACCAACTTCTTTCACAGGTCATGTTCTGCAAATAGAAGATGCCGTAGAAGGAGAAGCACAAGAAATTCAGGTACATGTGAAACCAACAGATCTCGCCTATATGATTTACACATCGGGAACGACTGGACAGCCGAAGGGTGTCATGGTCGAGCACCAGTCTCTTGTCAATCTTGCTTTCTGGCACAATGATGCCTTCCAAGTGACAAATGCGGATCGAACCGCCAAATATGCCGGCTTTGGCTTTGACGCCTCCATTTGGGAGATGTTCCCGTCGTGGATCGCCGGCGCAGAGCTGCACATCATCGATGAAGCGATTCGTCTCGATATGATCAAGCTCAATACGTATTTCAATGAAAAAGGGATCACCATTGCGTTCCTGCCGACCCAGTTATGCGAGCAGTTTATGTCAATGGACAATCATTCACTGCGCTACCTACTGACTGGCGGAGACAAGCTGAAACAGGTAAAGCCTGTTCCATATAAACTCGTCAATAACTATGGCCCAACAGAAAACACAGTCGTGGCGACAAGCGGGATTATCAACCCAGATCAAGGAACGCTTCCAATCGGAACAGCGATTGCCAATACTCGTTTCTACATCATGGGTTCGTTATACGACCTCTCGCCGCCAGACGTACCGGGTGAGCTCGTGATCGCAGGAAAAGGACTGGCAAGAGGGTACTGGAATCTTCCAGAGGAAACAGAGAAACGATTTGTCCCAGATCCATTTTATCCAGGCGAGCGCATGTACCGTACAGGCGACTTGGTGAAATGGACAGAGGATGGTGAGCTGATCTACCTCGGCAGAAAAGACCATCAGGTCAACATCCGCGGTTTCCGTATTGAACTGTCAGAAGTTGAGGCGCAGCTCCTTGCGCTGGTGGAAGTCAAAGAAGCAGTCGTGACAACGGTCAAAGATGCCAGCGATCAAGACGCCCTTGCCGCATATGTCATCACGGAGAATGAAACAGAAGACTTAAAAGAAAGCTTAAAACGCACGTTGCCAGACTATATGGTGCCTTCATGGATCATCAAGCTAGACCAACTGCCGATGACGGCAAATGGCAAAGTCGATCTAAAAGCATTGCCAGCGCCTGATATGGAAGCAAACCAAACGGCATACGAAGCCCCAAGAGACGAAGTTGAAACACTGCTTTGCGGTATTTGGGCAGATGTCCTTGGCGTGAGCCAAGTTGGCATTCACGACCACTTCTTCTTCCTTGGTGGAGACTCAATTAAAGGCATCCAAATGGCAAGCAGACTCACGCAAGCGGGCTGGAAGTTCGATATGAAGCTATTATTCCAGTACCCAACGATTGCGGAGCTGCGCCCATATATCGAAGAAGCCGATCAATTGACAGCTGACCAATCATCGGTTGAAGGGGAAGTCATTTTGACTCCAATTCAACGCTGGTTCTTTGAGCGAGCATTCAGTGACCAGCACCATTGGAATCTCTCGATGATGCTTCATGCGCCAAACGGATTTGACCTTTCGATTACAGAACAAGTGATGCAGAAATTACTTTCACATCATGATGCACTGCGCATGGTATACAGGCAAGAGCATGATGACATTCTGCAATACAATCAGCGGGAGCTCACGGAATCGATTGCGATTATTTCTCATGATGTCTCTAAAGAGCACGACGTGAAAAAGGCCATTTCCACATATGCCAACGAGTATCAGCGTCAGCTGAACCTCGAAACAGGTCCGCTCATGAAAGTGATTTGTTTCCGTGCAAAAGATGGCGATCACTTACTCATCGTGACACACCATCTTGTCATTGACGGTGTTTCATGCCGAATTTTACTAGAGGATTTTATGTCTCTTTATCAGCAGGCAGCTCAAGGACAAACGCTCGTTCTTCCGCCAAAAACCCATTCCTTTAAAGAATGGGCAGAGGCAATCGAACGATACGCACAGTCCAAGCCGTTAAAAAGCCAAAGTGAGTACTGGACAGAGATTGACACTCTGCCATTGACCACTTTACCTGTTGATCATGAAGTAACGAAAAGAAAAGTTGCTCAAACAAAAGCAGTACAGTTGCAGCTTTCAGAAACCGAAACCGAGCATCTTTTAACCGATATTCATCTACCGTATACAACGGAAATGAACGATATTCTTCTATGTGCTCTCGGTCTTGCCGTTCAGGAATGGACAGGGAAGTCCCATGTACATGTGCAGCTTGAAGGTCATGGAAGAGAGGATATTTTATCAGGGCTGGATGTCTCCCGCACGGTTGGCTGGTTTACGAGTATGTATCCAGTTGTTCTTGAAGCAAAGCCGGATCAGACCATAGCTGATGCTATTAAAGGAACGAAAGAGATGCTGCGGCGTGTGCCAAATAAAGGAATTGGCTACGGGATTTTGAAATACATGACAGCCACTGAGCCGTCAGGACAGCACGTACATCCTGAAATCAGCTTGAACTATCTTGGGCAGATCGATCAGGAAGTGACGACAGAACTCTTTGGACCGTCCACCTATGATATGGGACGACAAGCAAGCCCTGATTCAGAAGCTGTCTATAAGCTGAACCTCAGTGGTCTTGTTCAACACAATCGATTCATGTTGTCGTGTTCCTATTGTACAGATGAATATGAAGAACAAACGATACAGCAGTTCATGGCATTGTTGAAAGAAAAAATCCAATCCATCATTACCCATTGTTTAGCGCAGCACGAAAGAGAATTTACGCCAAGTGACTTCTCTGCGGCTGATCTTGAAATGGATGAAATGGACGACATTTTTGACATGCTTGAGGAAAAATTGACCTAACAACACGAGATCAGTCATACAAACGGGAAGGGAGGATGAAATAGATGAGTTCATTTAAAAGGGATCAAGTTCAAGACATGTATTATCTGTCACCGATGCAAGAAGGAATGCTGTTTCATACCCTCCATCATCAAGAAAAGGGATTTTATGTAGAGCAAATGGATATGAACGTAAAGGGCACACTGCGTCATGACTTACTTGAGAAAAGCATGAATGTCATCGTGGAGCGGTACGATATTTTTCGTACCGTATTTCTCCACGAAAAAGTGAAGCGCCCTGTCCAAGTTGTGCTGAAGAAACGCCCTTTTACGCTTGATGTGGTGGACATGCAGGATCTTTCTGAAGACGAACAGCTTGTACGTATTGAGACATTTAAACAACAGGATCAGCTGAGAGGATTTGATCTCTCGAAGGATTCTCTCATGCGGGCATCCGTTTTCCAAACGGGCCCTGCCAGCTATCGCTGGATATGGAGCTATCACCATATCCTCCTTGATGGCTGGTGCTTTGGGCTTGTGGTGCAGGAGTTATTTGCGATTTATCATGCACTTTTGCATGACATCCCTTACAAGCTGGAACCGGTTAAACCATACAAAGAATATATTCAATGGCTGGAAAAACAAGATAAACAAGCATCACTTCAATACTGGCAGCAATCATTAGCCGGGTTTGATGGACAATCAACCTTTAAAGAACAGAGAAAACAAACGAATGAACATGAATTAGGCGAAATGGAATGGTCGATGAGCAAAGAAGAAACGGCTGCTTTATCAGAGTTAGCGTTGCAGCAAAATGCCACGTTAAGCAGCGTGCTTCAATCGGTGTGGTCAATTCTGCTGAGCAGATATCAGCGTTCAAATGATGTGTTGTTTGGCACGGTTGTGTCGGGACGTCCGGCAGATTTGGCTGGTGTTGACAGAATGGTTGGCTTGTTCATCAATGTCATCCCAAGAAGAATTCAGCTGACAGATGACATGACATTCCGTTCTCTTCTATCAGAGACTCAGCAGCAGTCTCTTGCAGCCGAGCCGCACCAATATATTCCGATTTATGATATTCAGGCAAAGACAGGTCAGCAGCCACTCATTGATCATATTGTCGTGTTTGAAAACGTCCCAGCCGCAAAGAAGGACGAGCAAGAGGCGCGATTAGGGTTTACTGTGGAAAACATGAATGTATATGAAAAATCGAACTATGATCTCAATTTGCTGGCATCACCAGGAGAACAATTGCAATTGAAGCTGGCCTTTAACCAAAAAGCATTTGATCCTCAATTTGTCCACCGGTTAAAGGAGCAGCTGAGTCTATTGATGAACGAGGCGATCAAGCATCCCGATCAATCGGTTCATACACTTACACTCGTCACGAAACAGGAAAAGCAGCTGATTCTTGAGGAATGGAATGCGCCTGAGCTTGAGCATGACCAGCTGTATTTGTCGAAATGGTTTGAGCATAATGTCCGCAAACAGCCGAATGCAGTGGCATTATCAGCAGGTGAGCACACGATGACATATGCGGAGCTGAATGAACAAGCCAATCGATTGGCAAGGCATTTGCAAAAAAATGGGGTCACGCATCAAACGGTCATCGCCATTTTAGCCGACCGCACGCCTGAACTTATTGTCAGCCTGCTGGCTGTCTTAAAAGCAGGCGCAATCTATGTGCCAATTGATCCCGATTATCCAGAAAGCCGCATTCAATACATGCTTAAAGACAGCGGGGCAACGCATCTTCTGACTCACTCATGCTTTATCGGTCAGGCGAAGGCACTTGCGTTTGATGGTACGTATCTGTTTGCGGATGATCAGGAAATTTCACTGATGAGCTCAGAGAATCTTCTGCTAGAAGCAGGCTTACACGATACGGCTTACATCATGTATACATCTGGTACAACAGGTCAGCCAAAAGGCATCATGACGACCCATTCCAATATTGCCCGGGTGGTCAAAAATACGAACTACTTAACCATTTCAGAAACAGATACACTGCTGTCACTATCCAACAGCGTATTTGATGGCTTTACATTTGATGTGTATGGCGCACTTTTAAACGGAGCGAAGCTTGTCCTGCCGAAAAAAGAGATCATTTTAGACATGGGCGAGCTGACGGGGCTGATTAAAAGAGAAAGCATTTCTGTCATGTTTGTTCCGACTGCATTATTTAATCTCCTCGTTGATGAAGAAACCGACTGGATGCGCAGTGTGCGCAAGGTGCTGTTCGGAGGAGAGCGGGCATCGGTACAGCATGTGAGGAAAGCCTTTGATGTCATGGGGAAAGACAGACTGATCAATGTCTACGGTCCAACCGAATCAACGGTCTTCGCCACCTATTATCCAGTAGATGAGGCTCTGCCGGTAGAGACGCGTTCGATTCCAATCGGAAAGCCGCTCAACCAGACGGGTGCTTATATATTGAGCCCGCACGGACAGCTTCAGCCGATTGGAATGGTCGGAGAACTATGCCTGAGCGGAAAAGGGCTTGCGAAGGGGTATTTGAATCGTCCTGATCTGACAAAACAAGCCTTTATCGCCCATCCATTTGCTGCGGGAGAAAGGCTGTATCGTACGGGAGACTTGGCTTATTTTCGAGCAGACGGTTTAATTGAGTATGCAGGCAGAGTGGATGATCAGGTGAAAATTCGCGGTCATCGAATTGAGCTGACAGAAATTGAAGCCCACCTTCTCATGCATCCAGGCGTAAAGCAAGCTGCCCTTATAGCTGATCAGCATAACACGCAGCATACAAGGCTGCTCGCCTATATGACGTGTGAGGAGGAGTGGAAGGACAAACTCGATGTGATCAAGTCAGGGCTGAAGGAAAAACTTCCGGCTTACATGCAGCCTCATGAGCTGATCAGACTTGAGAAAATGCCGCTTACGCCAAATGGAAAGGTTGATAAACGTCAGCTGCCAAAGCCAGAGGCGCCTCAAGGAAACCGCCATGTGAAGCTTCCAGTAAATGAGGTAGAACAAAAGTTGCTTGTGATGTGGAGGGAAGTGCTTGAAAGAGATGATATCAGCACAGATGACCATTTTTTTGAGCTTGGCGGGCATTCATTAAAAGCGATGTCGCTTTTATCCAAGGTGTCGAAGGAATTCGATGTTCAGGTGCCCATTCACTTGCTGTTTGAGACGCCTACTATTGAAGCAATCAGCCGTTATATTCAACAGCAGGATCAGGAAGCCGCAGGCTATCTTGTATTCAATGAATCTCAAACGCCAACAGTCTTTGCTCTCCCGCCATTACCAGGCTATGGCTTTATTTATCAGGAAGCCGCAAAAACGCTTGATGGTGTTCGTTTGATCGCCTTTGACTTTATTGAAGCCGATCATCGAATTTCGCAATATGTTCAGCATATCCAGCACCTTCAGCCTGAAGGACCGCTGACTTTGATGGGATACTCTGGCGGGTGCTACCTAGCCTTTGAGCTTGTTCAATCGCTCGAACAAGCAGGGCGGACCGTCGAAAAGGTCATCATGATCGATTCCTATAAGAAAATAGGAGAAAGTGATTTAGAAGGACGATCCATTGATGACGATATAGCAGCGATCGTCCATCAGTCGCAGCAAAGTGAACTTGCCCAAGCGGAGCTCATCCAAGACGCGCTGGCTCAAAAAACGAGAGCCTACTATGAAACTTTTGTTAAGGGGGTGAACCAAGGAGAGATACAAGCAGACATTGACTTCATCCAATCCGAAGAGCAAATTGCGATACCAGACTGGATGGAAAATTGGGAAGCTGCGACGACCGGCGCTTATCGACAATATCAAGGCTATGGTCAGCACGCTGACATGTTCAAAAACAAAGAATGTGCCGCTCAAAATGCACAGCTGATCCAAAAGATAGTCCATCATAAAAATAGAGAAGCAGTCTTGTAAACTTTAGATTAGGCAGGGGTGCACACTGGCAGCCCTGCCTGACAAAAAAGGAAAGGAACTCATATGAAACCATCAACCATCAATCAATCGAATGTACATGAATCAATGGATACGATTTTACAAGATGTACAGAAAACCATTTTACAAACCAACGAAATCGAACGCTTCGCTGTTTTTTCTCGTGAAAAAACCATTCGACCTCGGCCATATCACCTCTCTCATTTATTTCTCGACCATCACATGGAGCAGGAGGCCGCAGTTGAATGGATACAGACGCAAATGGCTTCGCCTATTTTAGCGGACATGCCCCCAGCCATTTCCTATGGGGGGGATATAGATGTTAGTGCAGGAGCTCAAACCTTGCAGGACGCTCTAACTGAGGCAGCCAAAACGACAAACGGGCTGACTTATATCATCAATAGTGAAAATGAACTCACGCAATCCTACGCACAGTTAAAGGAGGATGCCGAACGGGTTCTGACGGGTTTAAGGGCACTAGGGCTTGAGCCAGGTGATCCTGTCTTCTTTCAATTTTCATCGAATCATGCGATGGTCACGGCCTTTTGGGCATGTGTGTTAGGCGGATTTGTCCCAACACTTGTATCGGCAGCCCCGACCTATCGGGAAATGAATGCCTCAGTGAAGAAGCTTCATCACGCTTGGAACCTGCTGGAACACCCGCTCATTCTCACGGATGACTCGCTAATTGATGAGGTGCAAGGCTTAGCTTTACTGTGGCATACAGATCAATTACGTGTGGCAGCCGTTGAACCGATGCTCACTTTAGAAAGAGATCTAGAAGCACATCCAGTCACGCCTGATGATTCAGTCTTTTTTATCTTAACGTCTGGAAGTACGGGGATGCCTAAATGCGTAGAGCATTCTCATAGAAGTGTGCTGGCGAATGTCAAAGGGACAGTGGCAGCCAATCAGTTTACACAAGAGGATGTCTCGTTAGACTGGATGCCATTAGATCATATTGGCGGCATTGTGATGTTCCACCTTGTCAATGTGTACACAGGCTGTGAACAGATTCGGGCAAGGACAGATGACTTCATCGCTCAGCCGCTGCGCTGGCTTGACTGGATGGACCGCTATCGTGCAACGAAGACGTGGGCACCTAACTTCGCATTTGCGATGATCAATGATTATGAGAAAGACATTTCTTCAGGTTCCTGGGATCTTTCTGCCATGACGTGTATGATCAATGGGGCAGAAGCGGTCGTACCGAAGACAATTCACCGGTTTTTACACCTGCTCGCTCCGCACGGCTTAAAGGGAGACGTCATCAGACCGGCTTTCGGCATGTCTGAAATCTCATCAGCCGTTGTCTTCTCTTTTGCGATTGAGCGGGGAGATGAAAACAGCGGGGTTCTGACCTTTGAGGAAACGTCGCTGACAGAGCAGCTAAGACCAGCGGAGGCACGTGAGACAGGAACCGTCAGCTTTACAGAGCTGGGGAAACCGATTCCGGGTATCACGATTCGTATCGTCAACCATCAGCATGAGCTTCTTCCCGAAGATCACATTGGCAGCGTGCAAATCAAAGGGCCGACGACGATGAAGGGCTATTACAAGAATGACGAAGCGAATCAAGAGGTTTTTCAAACAGAGGGCTGGTTTCACACGGGTGATTTAGGTTTTCTGCACGAAGGAAGGCTGACATTAACCGGTAGAGAAAAAGACATGATCATCATCAACGGGAAAAATTATCACAACTATGAGATTGAAGCCATGGCAGAGGAAGTACCAGGCGTAGAAACGAGCTTTGTGGCTGCTTGCTCCGTTCGGATGGAGGCATCTGCATCCGATGAACTGATTCTCTTTTTTACACCGAAGCTGTATGAGCCTGCTTATATCATGAGGGCTAGCCAGCACATTAAAACCCATATTGCGACAAAAATGGGTCTGTCTGCATCAAAGGTTATCCCTGTCCAGAAGCATGCCTTTCCGAAAACAAGCTCTGGAAAAATAGAAAGGGCACAGCTCAAGACAAGGTGGCAGGAAGGTGAATTCGACGAAATCATTAAGGAACTGGACATCAGACTTGAAAATGAACACACCTTGCCTGATTGGAGTTATCAAAAGAAGTGGACACCTGCTCCGCTTCATGAAACTGAAAAGCAAACAGCAGGGGACATGGTGATCTTTGCAGATGCATTAGGGCTGGCAGATCAATTGAGATCTCTCTCAAACAATGAACAAACCTATATTACGGTTGAACCGGGTCAAGCATTCACACAACTCACACATACTCACTTCATCATCCACCCGAATCGGCCGTCAGACTACGAACAACTCTTTGAGACGCTCCGTTCGTATGGCGTTTCGGTGAAACAAATCATTCACCTTTGGAACTACACAAACAAGGAAGACACACTTCAAGCGGCAATGGCGAAGGAAGCGCAGAAAACTGGCAGCATGAGTGCATTATATGTAACAAAAGCGATTGCCGCCTATGAGGAACCTGTAGAGATCACCTTTGTCTCAGCTCATGCGATGAATTTGCCAGAAGATCAAACGCATCATGTGGAAAAAGCAACGACAACAGGATTGATGACAGCTGTACAGCATGAATGGCCGTTTATCAAGGTGCGATGTCTTGATTTTTCTCTAACAGAACCGGCTGACCGTTCTCATGCATCAGCGATCATGACAGAGCTTACACATGACACAAGCCATCATATCGCTGCTTACCGCGAAGGTGTTCGTTATATTCCTCTTTTATCACCGCTGCATCTGGAAAAAGATCAAAAGAGGAAGAAACCGCCATTTGAATCATCTGGGCTTTACGTGATGACAGGAGGGCTTGGCGGCATTGGGCGGATGCTGAGTGAACACCTTCTGACGTCCTATCAAGTGCATCTTGTGCTGCTTGGAAGAAAAGCACGAAAGGCTTTATCTGCGGAGCAGCAAGACGTTTTGACCTCACTTGAGAAACAAGCGAAAGACCATGGCGGCACAGTTTTTTATGAAGAAGTGGACATGACGGACGCAAAAGACATTGAAGCGCTCATCTCAAGACAAGAGGCGGCTCAAGGAAAAAAGCTGCATGGCGTGATTCATTTCGCTGGCATCATTCAAGAGGAGCTGCTTGCTGACATGACGTCTGCGTCCTTACATGCGATGTACGAAGCGAAGGTATATGGCACGATTGCGCTTCATGAAGCGGCTTCTAAACGGCAGAACGTCTTATTTCTATCTAGCTCGTCAGCACGAACGTTAAAGGGCGGGATGACCGTCGGCGCTTATTGCGCTGCCAATGAGTTCGTTGAACAATTTGCTCATTATCAAAGGCTGACATCTACAGTGAAGCCGTATTGCTTTAGCTTTAGCATGTGGGATGAGGTCGGCATGAGCGAGGGTTCGATGATCAAAGGCATGTTAAAAGAAAGAGGCTATCTCCCGATTCCGAAGCGGGCGGGCTTCCAGACAATGCTGGCATGTTTGATGACAGATGCGCCACTCATTTATATGGGATTAGATCGGTCGAAGCAGGACATTCAAGAAATGAGCCAAGCGGAGAGGCAAACAGAGCAAGCCGTGTATGTCTTTTTTAAAACCGACAAAACAAAGGCCATTGAAGAACGGCTGTATCAGTCCATTTATACGTGTTTGCAGTCTCATCTATCTGGTGAATATTCCGTGCATCTATTTCCTGAGGAATATTGGAAAGAATCAGAGGGTGGCATGCCGGATGAAGCGTATTTCAAAGCATTCATTGAGGAAAGTGGACAGGATGCAGAGGACAGAGCGCCTCAAACGGAGACGGAGAAACTTTTGGCAAACATTTGGTCCGAGCTGCTTGATGTCTCACATGTCAGCTGTGGTGATCATTTCTTTCTACTCGGGGGTCATTCGCTCAAGGCAACGCAAATGCTGTCTGCGGTGAGACAAAGAATGGGATTTGACGTGCCGCTCGCTGTTCTTTTTGAGCATACGAGACTTGGGGAATTAGCGGAATGGATCGATTCGCATGCAAAAGTGGATGAAGCGGTACAGGTGCGGAAAATGGAAAAGGGTCAGGAGATTCCGATGTCTTATGCCCAGCAAAGACAGTGGTTTCTCTATCAATTACAGCCCGATCTGCCATTTTACAATAATACAATTTCCTTTCGGATGAATGGACCTTTAGATGTGAAGGTGCTTCAGAGCAGTCTTCAGCAAATGGTGCAAAGGCATGAATCGCTCAGAACTTCCTTTACCATGAGCGGCGATGAACCAGTGCAGATCATACATGAGCATATGACTCTTCCAGAGCTTGAAGTGGTGGATCTATCAGATCTGACAGCACAGAAAGAAAAAGAACAAAAAGCGGCTGAATGGGCAAAAAGAGAGGCGGGCACACCTTTCCGCTTAGAACATGATCCGCTCTTTCGAGTGAAACTGATTCGGCTGTCGGAAACAGATCATTTACTGCTGATGTCCATTCACCACATTGTGTCAGATGGCTGGTCGGTTGGGATTGCCGCAAGAGAGCTGTCTGAGTGGTATACAGCGATGATTGACAAGAGAGAGCCTGATCTTTCGCCGCTGCCAATTCAATATGCGGATTACGCACTATGGCAGAAGGAGTATTTGACTGGAGAGACGCTGCAGAAGCAGATTTCCTATTGGAAGGAGCAATTTGCGGTCCCTGTAGAAGATTTGGTTTTGCCGTATGACTACCCGCGGCCAGCCGTTCAATCCTACAAGGGAAAAACGAAAAAATACCACTTGTCGAAGTCGCTGTCTGAGCAGCTGGCTGCCCTTTCTAAAAAGACAGACAGCACCCTTTATATGACGTTACTGACTGCCTTTTCTACCTTGCTGCATCGATTGTCTTCACAGGATGAGTTTGTGATTGGATCAGTCATTGCTGGGAGAAATCGGACGGAGATGGAGCATCTCATCGGATTTTTCGTAAATACGCTGGCACTTCGGATCGATCATAGCGGGAATCCTGCTTTCACTGAACTATTAGAGCGGGTGAAAGAAACAACAATGGGCGCCTATGCGCATCAGGATGTGCCGTTTGAGATGGTCGTAGATGAGCTGAATATTGTACGTGAGGCTGGCAAGCAGCCGCTGTTTCAGGTCATGTTCGTTCTGCAAAACCTACCGCTTGAAGCTTCTCCGATGGGGGAGGCGACATCCGTTTTAGCCATTGAAGATAACGATACCGCCAAATTTGATCTATCCCTGTTTGTTTTTGAAGGGGCGGAGGGTCTTCAATTAAAACTGGAGTATGATGTGGACTTATTTTCTGACGACACGATGGATCGGTTCCTTCGGTACTACGAGCATCTGCTTGCGTGTATTTGTGAAAATCCAGCACAGCCGATCAGACAAATGAATTACCTGCCAGAGAAAGAAAAGTATCAGCTGCTCTATGAATGGAGCGGTAAAACCAATCAGCCTGCAGGCCCGCTTCTCATCACGGAACGGTTTGAAGCGCAGGTGAGAAAGTCACCCGATGCCATTGCTCTCGAATTCGGGGAAGAGCAGTGGACGTATCGTGTGTTACAAGAGAAAGTCGACCGGCTTGCTGCTTCTCTGCAGCAGCGAGGTGTGACGCCGCATGAACCAGTAGGGCTGCTCATCGACAGGTCGCCTCAAATGATTCTTGGGGTGCTGGCGATTGTGAAAGCAGGAGGTGCCTACGTGCCAATTGATCCTGAATATCCAGATACACGGATTGATTATATGCTGAGGGATACAGGTATTCAGCTGTTACTGACAAAAAATGAATGGCTCAAAAAGGTGTCCATCAGCCAAACCGAACTCATTTGTCTTGATGAGGGATATGAAGAGTTTTTATCAGAAGCAGAACTCATACCTGCTGCCCTAAAACCTGATGGACTCGCTTATATCAATTACACGTCAGGATCAACTGGACAGCCGAAAGGGGTTTTGATCCCGCATCAAGCAGTCATCCGGCTTGTTTGTGAAACAGATTATGTCACCCTTGATGAACATACGCGCATTTTACAAATCGCCAGCTTCTCCTTTGATGCCTTTACGTATGAAATATGGGGAGCCCTGCTAAATGGGGGAAGGCTGATCCTGACCGATCGAAATACGATTTTATCAATGGATACGCTGGCTGAAACGCTGACATCATACAAGATTACAACAGGATTTCTGACGGTGCCGCTGTTCAACCGGTTAACAGAGGAACATCCTGAAGCCTTATCTGGATTCGATGCATTATTGGTTGGTGGAGATGCGCTCTCAGCTGCTCATATCCGCAAGGCACTGCCGTATTTACCTGAAGGGCTTTTAAACGGCTATGGACCAACTGAGAATACGACGTTCTCCTGTGTGCATCACATTCGCTCATTAGACGAAGGGCAGGCGACAGTTCCTATCGGTCAGCCAATTGCTTATTCACAAGCCTATGTATTAGACGACCAGCTGCAGCCGGTTCCGCAGGGTGTTATTGGAGAGATCTACGTTGGCGGAACAGGGCTGGCACTCGGTTACCTTGGAGATGAAGAAAAAACATCGCAATCATTTATCCCGCATCCTTTCCAAAAAGGAGCGCGTTTATATAAAACAGGCGATATGGGCCGCTGGCTCTCAAATGGCACCATCGACTGCATTGGAAGAATGGATCATCAAGTGAAAATACGCGGACACCGCGTCGAATGCGGAGAAATTGAAGCCGCTATGCTGAGTGTTGAAGACATCATAGAATGTGCTGTCATTCCGCATCAGCACGAAAGTGGTCATAAGCGGCTCATCGGTTATTTTGTCCAAAAAGGTGCATGGATCCAGCAAGACATTCGCAGCGCCTTGAAAGACAAGCTGCCAGATTATATGGTACCAAGTCTATTCATAGAGCTAGAGGAACTGCCGCTCACGCCAAACGGCAAGGTAGACCAAAAGCGTCTCCCGCCGCCAGAGTGGAGACAGGAAGAAGTGGACAAACCAGCAGATAAGGCACTCAGTGAGGAAGAACGAGTGCTGGAAAAAGTGTGGACTCAGCTTCTTGGCACTCCTTCAATTAGTGTACATGATAACTACTTTGAGCTTGGCGGAGATTCCATTATTGTCATACAAATGGTGGCACGTCTAGCACAGGAAGGCTACATCATTCAGCCAAGAGATGTATTTGAAAAACAGACCATTTCACAGCTGGCACGCGCTATGAAAAGAGCGGATGTGTCTGTGTCCTATGATCAATCGCCTGTTACAGGAGAAGTTCGTCTGCTTCCAATCCAATCTTGGTTCCTTGAGCAATCAATGACAAACCAAGATTATTGGAATCTATCAGCGCATATTGAATTCAAGCAATCTATACAACCCGAACAATTATCAAAAGTTCTTTCAAAGCTTGTCGATCATCACGATATGCTGAGAGCCATTTATACAAAAGCAGCAGACGGCACATGGATTCAAACCATTCGTGCGCCTGGCATCATCCCTTGTGTCACATTTTTTGATTTGACGGATGTTTCTCACGAGGAAGCGCTGGAGCAAATTCACTTGGAGACAAGCGCTTGTCAAGGAACATTGTCATTAGAGCGGGGAGAAGTGATCAAAGCCATTCTTTTTCAGACAAGTGGTCGTACGTCTGAACTCTTTATCGCAGCCCACCATCTTGTGATGGATGGAATATCGTGGCGCATCATACAGGAAGATCTATTAAATGGATTGAAGCAGCTTGCAGCAGGGCAGGAGATCACACTTGCAAAGAAAACCGCTTCCTATCAGCAGTGGGCAGATGCACTCTATGAATATGCACAAACCGATCAATTACAAGAGCAGGTTCCTTTTTGGCAAAAGATCATGGATCAAGAGGAAGAAGGTTCTCCTTTTCAAACACCTGCGCTTTTCAATATAGAAGAACATGCAGAGATCCTGACTGTTCAATTGACGAAGGATCAAACAGACATTTTACTAAGGCACGCATCACAAGCGTACCGAACTGAGGTCAACGATTTACTTTTATCAGGACTTGCGCAAGCCGTTGGAAAGCCAATATTGATCACGTTAGAAGGACACGGACGCGAGGATTTATTTGAACAGATGGATTTGTCACGGACAGTCGGCTGGTTTACAAGCTCTTATCCTATTTTTATTCCTTTTATTCAAACCGATGTGGAGAGACAAATCAAAGATGTCAAAGAAACCTTAAGAGCTGTGCCGCAAAAGGGGATCGGCTATGGCTTGCTTCAATACATGACAGCATCTCGCTTACTCAAAACGGCAGCGCCGCAGATGAGCTTTAATTACCTTGGACAGTTAGATCAAATAGATGGTGAAGCAAATCTGTATTTAGCAGATGAACGAAATGGACATGTACATGATCCAAAAGCAGAAAGACAGCATTTAATCGATGTGTACGGATACGTTGTCAGTGGCCAGCTTCAGATGAATTTTATGATCAATCGTGAACTGCTTCAGCATGAAGAGGTGCGCCATTTACCTGAACGGTTCAAAGAAAAAATGGAGGACATTCTGACGCATTGTGTAGAGACAAAAGGCGGCTTTACGCCATCTGATTTTCCAATGGTCCAGCTGACACAAAAGCAAATAGATGAGCTTCCAGACAATGTGGTGGATGTGTATCCACTATCTCCGATGCAGCAAGGGATGCTGTTTCATGCACTGTTAGATCAAGCGTCACAGGCTTATTTTGGTCAGGTGCATATGACGCTCGAAGGCTTAACGGACGGCGAAGCCTATGAAAAAGCATGGAATCTGCTTGTAGAACGTCATTCGATTTTGCGGACAAGATTTGCTTGGGAGGGGCTAAAGGAGCCTGTCCAATTGATTCAATCAGAAGGAAGCATTCACCTCACTCAGCACGATGTGCGCCACCTGAGTGAAACGGATCAGAAGAAAACCATTGAGCGTTATTTACAATCCGATCGTTCAAAGGATTTCGAATTAGAGGATGCGGCTGAACCGCTCATTCGTATCGCTTTATTCCATCGTGACGAGAAAACATGCACGTTTGTTTTTAGCTTTCATCATATTTTAATCGATGGCTGGAGCCTGTTCGGCTTGATTGAGGAATCCTTTTCAATGTATCGCTCTCTTGTGGATGAACGAGAGATGAACCTTCTGGCTGTGCGTCCATATAAAGATTTTATTGAGTGGCTGCAAAAGCAGGATCAAGAGAGGGCGCAAGAGTTCTGGAAACATTATATGTCAGGAGTGGAGGAAGCCACACCACTTCCTGGGGACGGAGAGCAGACTTCGAATGAAGGAGCAGGTATTGATCAATTTAGTATCAAACTGACGCCTGAAATGCAGCAGAAGCTGGAGAAGATGACAGGCACACAGAAGGTCACGATGAGCACACTGATTCAGGCGGCATGGGGACTGCTCTTGCACCTTCATTCAGGCTCAGAGGATGTCGTGTTCGGTGTCACAGTATCTGGACGGCCGGCGGACTTACCAGAGGTTGAAAGCATGACAGGGCTCTTTATTAACACCTTGCCGCTCCGTTTGCCGATCACACCAGACAGGACCATTGCCGAGCTGCTGGCACAGACGCAGGAAACGGTTTTTCACATGCGAGAATTTGAGTATACCGTATTGCCAGATATTCAGCAGATGACCCAAATCCCGAATGGAGAATCATTGTTTAACAGCATTGTCGTGTTTGAAAACTATCCGATTGAATCTGTAGAGCCGTATGGTGTACGGATATTAGACATTGCAAGTCATGAAGAAACAAACTATGACCTGACCCTTGTGGCTGTCCCAGGAGATACGCTGGAGCTTCGAGTCACATACCGCTTCAATCAATATACAGAAAAACAAATACAATCGCTGATGCAGCAGCTGGGCCACACACTTGAAGCCATGACAGAACAAGTGGAGACACCACTCTCTGATTTCACGATGGTAACAAATGAAGAAAAAGAGCGGATGATCACCGAGTGGGCGAAAAACGCACAAGTCAGCGTGCTGTACCCAGACCAAGAAGAGGTCTACTCAGGAGTGCACGATCCTTCCTGTGAGACGGAAATATTTGTGCTAAGCGAAGAGCATCAGCTCATGCCGATAGGATTTTCTGGAGATATTTTTATCGGCACGAAGGATATCAAAGCACTTTGCGGGGAGCTTGCCGATTGGATGGAGACGCATAAAATTCCGCATCCATTCAAACATCAAACAGGCGAATACCTCTATCCGACAGGGGATGTCGGCGTTTGGACTGAAAAAAACAAGATTCAGATTTTGGATTGGATGTAGGAGGAGAAGAACGATGTTAGTTAGTAGACGAAAAGGACATGCAGCAAATCATATCGTCAGAATCAACGGAAAACGAATCGATCTCAAAGCATTAGAGCAAGTCATGATGCTTCATTTTCCGCTAAAGGAATGTGTGTTAATCCCTAAGAAAAATCAAGAAGGCAGCCTCTCGCTTGTGCTATTTGCACAGGCGAAGGACCCTTCGCTGACAAGAGAGGACTTGATGAAAGGCCCGCTTCATCCCTATGAAGTACCAGCCGCTCTCGTCTTATTGCCTTCCTTGCCAAGGGCAGAAAGTGGAGCCATCGATACAGAAGCATTGCTTTCGATTGACATCATAGATGAAGAGGGTTTAAGAAAGATAGAAGAGCGTACGAAAGCCATAGATGGAGTGGAGGAAGCGGCCGCTCTCATTGAAAGTCAGACAGAAAAACAAATGCCTTATCACCTAGATGACCTGTTTCCTAATCGGCAGCGTGCGCAAGGGAACGTATCGATCTCGAAGGATGAAGCGGGCGAAACAAAGCAAGCATCCGCTCATGAAAAGCCGCCAGCACTTGTGTATGGCGGGGATGTCATCAAAAAACCAGGCACACCTGTCACACTGACAGAGGTGCTGATTCGATCAGCCTTTATGTCACCTGACCGCGGGGTGACCTATATCAAAGAAGGCGGGCGCACATTGACCCAAACCTATCCTGAGTTACTCACAAACGCAGAACGGGTTCTGTCTGGTTTAAGGAAAGCAGGGCTGACAAATGGCGATCAAGTGTTACTTCAATTAAAAGATCATCATGATTTCATCACCGTGTTTTGGGGCTGTATTCTCGGTGGCATCATTCCGACTCCAGTCTCTGTTCCGCCTGTTTATGATGAGATGAATCAAGGAGTGAACAAGCTCAAGGGCGTGTTTCAGCTGCAAAATGAACCGTTTATTATTACAAAAGAAGCAAGTGCTGAAGACATTGCTGGGCTGCGTGAGACATTTGAGGCAAAAGAAATACCTATTTTAACAGTAGAAACATTGCTTACGTGTGAACCGGATGAACAGCATTATGAGCCAGAGCCGGATGAGCCTGTGCTTCAGCTGCTGTCTTCAGGAAGTACGGGTGTGCCTAAGTGTATCCGTCACAACCATCAAAGTATTTTATCTCGGATCATCTCCTTTGAGCAGACAAATGGCTTTACGCATGAGGATGTGTCGCTTAACTGGATGCCGCTTGATCATGTAGGAGGCATTGTCATGTTTCATGTGCATGACGTCTACCTTGGCTGCCAGCAGATTAGTCCATCCATCGATCAATTTATCGAGCGGCCGATGGTGTGGCTGGATTGGGTAGAAACATACGGCGTCACAAGGACATGGGCACCGAATTTTGCTTTTGCCATGATGAATGAATATGAGGACGACATTCGCAAGGGGAGCTGGGATCTCTCCACACTGACTTATATTATGAATGCAGCCGAAGCGGTTGTTCCAAAAGTGACGCAGCGCTTCATGCATATCATGGGTCAGCACAGATTAAGCCGCCATGCGATGGTGCCGGCGTACGGCATGTCTGAAACATCCTCAGCCATTGTTCAATCAAAGAAATTCATGCGGCATGATGATCAGGATGGACAGCTGACGATTGATCAGACCTCGTTAACAGGTGAAATTCAATACGTGACGCAAGATCATCCGCACAAGATGACGTTTACAGAAGTCGGCGTACCTATTCCGTCTGTATGGATTCGGATTGTAGATGAACATCATCATGTGCTGCCAGAAGATCAGGTCGGACGCTTACAGGTGAAGAGTCCAACGATTATGATGGGCTATGATCAAAATGAGGAAGCCAATCAAGAGGTATTTGCGGAAAATGGCTGGTTTCACACAGGGGATTTAGGGTTTATTCATGAAGGGCGTCTTGTTCTGACAGGCCGGGAAAAGGACATCATCGTCATCAACGGAGCCAACTATTTGAATTACGAAATTGAAGCGGTTGTGGAAGAGGTGGACGGGGTTGAAGTCACCTTTGCCGCTGCGTACGGCATTTACAATCCCGAATCAAGCAACGACACGCTTGCCGTCTTTTTTGTCTCGCAAAAAGATTCAATAGAGGAACAAATCACGATGATTCAGCAGATTAGAGAGGCCATCATCCGAAAAATCGGGATAGAGCCTGATCACATCATTCCGGTGAAAAAAGACCAATTTCCGAAAACAGAGAGTGGGAAAATCCAACGTGCCCAGTTAGGTGCAGCGCTAAAAGAGGGAGTATTCCGTGACATTGAAAGGGCACTGGATCTTGCTTCTGAAAATGAACAAACACTCCCAGATTGGTTTTTCAAACGCACTTGGGCAAAGGAGCATATTGGTCCGTCTCAGCCTTCTGCTGATCATGTACTCGTTTTCGAGGATGAAAAAGGGCTGTACCAATCACTTTACGCACAATTTGAACAAAGAAATCAGCCCTATGTTTCTGTGAAAAAAGGGCGTGAATTTTTGCGTTTGTCCAAAGGGATGTACCAGATGAATCCGAGAATCAAGGGGGATTATGTCAGGCTCGCTGCAGCACTTGAAGCAGATGAATTAAAGACAGGGCAGGTACTCCACTTGTGGAATGTGACAGACAAAGAAGCCATCGTTGAGCCTGCGCAGTTCAAAGAAATGCATGCGAGTACCAATCAATCTATTTTGTACTTGTATCAAGCTTGGAGGCAAGAAAACAAAGAGCCAGTCCGGCTTGTCGTGGTGACAAAGGGTGGTCAATTTGTAAGCCCTGAAGAAGATCTTCATGTGGAGAAAACGTCGCTCGCTGGTTTATTAAAAACCATCCCGCAAGAATGGGAAGGAGCAGAGGTGTCCCATATTGATATTGAAGCGGAGCGTGTGGAACAGGATGCAAAGCACATTGCTGAAGAGCTGTCAGCGATTCATATAAAAGCAGAGGTGTCATACCGAAACGGGCACAGGTTCGTACCAAAGCTGGAAAAAGTCAATATGATGAAAGCACCTCAAACAGAAGGGTTTTTAGAATATGAAGGTCTTTATTTGCTGACTGGAGGTCTTGGCGGTATTGGATTTGAGCTGTCTAAGCAGATGCTCCAATTTGGCCTAAAGCTCGTATTGATTGGAAGGACTTCTCTGGAAGACAGCCTGGAAAAGAAAGAGGCGTTCTCACAGCTAAAAGGCCTCGGTGATGTCATCTATGTACAAGCGGATGTGACCAATTTAGCTGACGTCGAGCGGGCGATTTACAAAGCAGAAAAACATTTTGGTCAATCGATCCGAGGCGTGCTGCATTTAGCTGGGGCTGGCAATGTGTCAGAGCATTTTCAGCATGCGGATAAGTATGCATTGGCTCATACGTCAGAAGAGGATTTCACAAAGGAGCTGTCAGGGAAAGCAGACGGAGCGTTTGTCCTGCAGGAAGCCTTCAAGCATGACCCGGCAGTACCACTCGTCTTTTTTGGATCGGTGAATGGCTTTTTTGGCGGCACAACATTCGGGGCATACTCTGCAGCCAACAGCTTTTTAGATGGACTTGCGCACGCTCTCACCTTTCAAGAAGGAAGACGGGCGATCTCTTTGAACTTCAGCATGTGGGATAATCTTGGTTTGTCTAAGGGACATACCGGCGCAGCGCTAACCGTTCGCAAGGGATTTCAATTGGTTGGAAAGAAGCAAGGTCTCCATTCATTATGTCTAGGTGCCCGGCTGAATGAAGCGCATCTATTTATCGGCCTAGACGGAGCCAATCCAGAAATCGCTGAGTATCTTCAGCCAGCACCAATACCGACTTTTGAGAAAAAGCTTTTTTACACGGTTCAGTCTGGCAAAGAAGTGCATGTTGAAGATATCGCAGGCGTAACAAAAGGTGACTGGGATATTCAGCAAGTACAGGAAATACCGAAAAAACAAGATGGCTCTATTGATCATGAAGCCCTCAAGCTGAATCATCACAAAAATGGACAACCCCTTGAAAAACAATTGCCAGAAACGAAAACAGAGCAAATTCTTGCTGCCATATGGGAGGACATTTTAGACGTAGATCGTGTGTACAAAGAGGATCAATTCTTTGATCTTGGCGGGCATTCATTAAAGGCGACTCAAACTATTTCTCGGATCAATCATGAATGTTCAATCAAGGCGCCTTTAAAAATATTATTTGAAAGTAAGCATCTGGCCCATCTGGCGCAAATGGTTGATGACATCAAAGGGGCACCGGCTGTTCAGGAAGCCAAGATTCCAAAGCTTGAAAAGCGAACAAGCTATGAGCTGTCACATGCTCAGAAGCGCATTTGGTTCTTATCCACATTAGAAAAGAGCCATCATTACAATATATTAGGTGCTTGGAAGCTGACAGGACAACTGCACATTCAAGCGTTAACAAAAGCGATCGGTCTCTTAACGAAACGTCATGAAGCACTGCGTGCAACATTTAAATCGCTTGGGGGCAAGCCAGTTCAACTGATACGTGAAGACCTTCCGCCATCCGTCACAGTTGCGAATTTCTCATTATTTAATGAAAAAACGAGAACGAGAAGACTCAAGCAGCTTATTCAGCAAGAGGCAAACCGCGTCTATGATTTAGAAAGAGGACCTCTTTCACAGTGGACGATTGTGGATATGGGCAATGAGGAATTTTATCTTCTTTGCGCGCAGCACCACATCATTTCAGATGCATGGTCGCTCAGCCTGCTCATTCAGGAGTTAGAAGTGGCATATGACGGGCTTCTTTCAGATGAATCGCCGCAGCTCCCGGCGCTGGAAATCGAATGGACAGATTATGTTCATTGGGAAAATGAGCAACTAACGCATCATCAAGCAGACCAAACCTATTGGCTCGATACCTTACAAGGTGAACTTCCAGTGCTAGAGCTGCCGTTTGACCGCCCTCGTTCGCCGGTTCAAACATTTAACGGCGCTACAGAGCAAATCGTCTTGGAAGAACCGCTTATCCGCCGTTTGCAGGCTTTGTCCAAGCAGCAGGGCACAACGCTGTTCATGACGATGCTGTCAGCGTACTACGTCCTGCTTCACAAGCTGTCCGGACAGACAGATATCATCATTGGCTCGCCGATCGCAGGGCGAGATGCCAAACAATCAGAGAAGCTCGTTGGGATGTTTGTGAATACACTTGCGCTGAGGCAGGATATCTCCACAGCAGATACATTTGCTGATGTCATGGAAAACGTGAAAGAGATGACGTTAAAAGCATTTGAGCATCAGCGTTATCCATTTGACAAGCTTGTCGATGATCTTTCGTTGGATAGAGATTTAAGTCGATCGCCTATTTTCCAAGTGGCCATGGGGTATGTAACAGATTCGCTCAATGTAAATCTCAAAGGGCTGACAAGTGAACATGTGATGGTCCATCATACAGTGTCTAAATTTGATCTCACCCTGCATGTATTTGAACAGGGAGATCAGCTGTCGATCCATGTGGAATATAATACAGATTTATTTGATCAAGAGACCATCCATCGTTATATGAATTATTATCTTCATCTGCTAGATGGTATGACGGCTCAGCCTGAACGTACATTTTCTGACTATTGCTTAATGGACAAAGCGGAACAGGCCGCCATGATCATAGGAAAAAACCAAACGGCTACATCATATCCAAAACGGACCCTTCAAGAGCTGTTTGAAGAACAGGTGCAGCGTGATCCGCACCGTATTGCCTTGTCCTATTTGGAAGAGCACATGACTTATCAAGAGTTGGATGAGAAGGCGACACAGCTTGCTGCTTACTTGCAGTCTAAAGGAGTTGGACCAGGTTCACTGGTACCGATGCTTTTTGATCGTTCCTTTGACATGATTGTCTCGGTGCTAGGTATCGTCAAGTCTGGTGCTGCGTATGTTCCGATGTCACCTGAATATCCAGATGCACGCATCCGCCTCATCGTTCGCGATACGCAAAGTGATGTGATCATCACTCAGTCTCATTTTGCAAGTCGTCTAGTAGACTTTACAGGTACAAAGATTAACATGGACAAGCCGTTATCAGAAACAGATGCAGTGTATCAAAGAGAACAATCGATCATAGGGGAAGCCCAGCTGGCCTATGTCAACTACACATCAGGCTCAACAGGTACACCAAAAGGCGTGATGCTCCCTCATGCAGGAGTTGTCCGCCTGGTTAGAGAAACAAACTATATTGAACTAGGTCCAGATGACAAGATGCTTCAGCTCTCAAACTATGCTTTTGATGCCTTTACATTTGAATTATGGGGAATGCTGCTGAATGGCGGTCAGCTGATTCTGATCCCAAAATATGCCGCACTGAATATGGATGAATTATCACGGTTGATCAAAACGCATCAAGTGACAGCCAACTGTCTGCCAACCGCCTTATTCAATCGGCTGGTGGAGCACGATCCAAAAAGTGTAGCAGGCTACCGCACATTACTTGTTGGCGGAGAAGCGATGTCTAGTGAGCATGCACGAAAGGTACTCCCGCATATGGAGGGTGTGCTCATCAATGCTTACGGTCCAACAGAAAACACGACCTTAGCAGCAACACATCAAGTCAAGCACATGCCAGAGGGTGCAAGATCAGTTCCAATTGGTGTCCCGGTATCGAACTCAACTGTCGTCATACTAGATGAAGCGCTCAACCCAGTGCCAGCAGGCGTCAAAGGAGAAATCTATATCGGCGGAACAGGGCTGGCAAAAGGCTACCTTCATGATCCAGAGCGGACGCAGGAGCGTTTTATTGACAATCCATTTCCTGAACTAGAGGGAGACAAGCTGTATCGTTCAGGTGATCTTGGTACATGGCGCTCAGATGGCACCATTGAATATCTCGGCCGAAAAGACAACCTCGTGAAAATTAGAGGCTACCGGATTGAATGTGGGGAAATTGAAACAGCTCTCCTCAAGCATCCGCAAGTAAAGGAATGTACAGTCATCGCCAAAACGTATGGCAGCTCTAAACGGCTGGCAGCCTACCTTGTCACAGACGGGGAGAATCCTGTTCCGGGCTGGAAAGCATTTTTGCAGGAAAGCCTGCCAGGCTACATGATTCCAAGTTACTTTATTGTAATGGACGAAATGCCAGTCACAACGAACGGAAAGGTTGATCAAAAAGCACTGCCAGAGCCGACAGAAACGATCTCTCTTTCCCAGGGGGATGACAAACCAGTCACCGAAACGCAGGAACAAATTGTCACAGCTTTCAAGGAAGTGCTTGGTGTCAAACAAGTAGGCATGCATGACTCCTTCTTTGATTTAGGCGGCGATTCGATTATGAGTATCCAGGCTGTTGCCAAATTAAAAGAAAAGGGGATTCGTGTTGATCCAAAATGGATTTTCATGCATCCAGCACCTGCGCAGCTAGCCGCACATGTGGACGCAATTCCAGAGGCCGGGGAGCATGTCGAAAGGTCTCCGAAGGACTATGTGATTGAGCTGAAAAAAGGCGATCCAGCTGAACCGAGAATATTCTTTGCACCGCCTGCCGGTGGAACGGTCATGGGCTATATCGATGTTGCTAAGCTGATGACACATCAAGGCGCTGTTTATGCCATGCAGTCTCCTGGCTTATATGAGGATGAAGAACCGCAATTCCTTCATTACACAGAGCTTGTCACCATTTTTATTGAAGCCATTGAGACCTTCTATCGACCAGGCATTGACTATCTAGCAGGGCATTCAATGGGCGGGCATCTTGCCTACGGAATGAATCAGCGGCTCTGCCATGCAGGAAAAGCGCCGAAAGGATTGATCATTTTAGATACGGTGCCAGTGCTAAGAGATGAGGCAGATCAGGCGCTCCATGCCGATATGAACGAAGAAGAAGTGAAAATGCTTGCGCTTGTCCTAGGAATGGGAAATCTCGTCGGCATCCAGCCAGAAGCATTACAAGGGCTGAGCTTCCAAGAAGTGAAACAGACAATACTCAAAGAGGCGGAAAAGGATGAAGTGGTTCATCAATTTATGAATGATCAATATTTAGATAAATATTTGCAAATGCAAACGCATAATACGATCATGTCACAAGCCATTGAATTAGAAAAAGAACCATTCCCTGTGCCGTTTTATATTGTACAAAGCAGTGATCACGCCATCGATTTCCAGAAGAAGTTCTCAGACTGGGAGGCTTATACGAAAGGGTCGTGCTCGTATTATCACATCAAAGGAGACCATGTCACCATGATGAAAAGGCCGCAGGCAGATGAACTGGCACGGATTCTTCAAACGATTATAAAGGGGTAAGGACGTATGAATCAGTTATTTAAAACCTTTGAAAAAAAATCAGACCTTATTCAGCTTATTTGTTTTCCTTTTGCAGGCGGTTATTCCGCCTCGTACCGCCCGCTCTTTGAACAGCTAAAAGGCTCTGCCGAAGTAACAGCAGCAGAGCCCCCAGGGCATGGAACCAATCTCATGCCGCTCGAAACGAGCATTGACCAATTGGCTGAGCTGTACAAAGAAGGGCTTACAGGCAACCTGAACCGCCCATTTATCCTGTTCGGACATTCCATGGGAGGACTTGTCGTGTATAGACTGACGCAGCTGCTAGAAAAGGAAGGGGTCTATCCTGCAGCAGTTGTGATCTCGGCCATTCAGCCGCCGCAAACAAAACGGCAGATCCTGACCCATTTATCCAATGAAGCATTTGTTCAGCATATTGCCGAAATGGGCGGGATTCCAAAGGAATTATTAGAGAACAAACCAATGATGGATTACTTTACGCCGTCCTTACGTGCAGACTACCAGGCACTGGAAACCTTCCAGCACAAAGATCAATCCGTCATCGAAACACCCGTTTATTTATTCAATGGAACACAAGATGAAAAATGCATGCAAGATGCAAACGGCTGGCTGCCATGGGCAAAGACCATCAAACGCACCAATTTCGATGGAGGCCACATGTACATCAACACACACCTCGAGCACTTCGCAGAACAGATGAGACATGTGATTGACCTTGCAGCCAAACAACAATTGATAAAGAAATAAGAAAAAACGGCCCATATTGGGTCGTTTTTTACTGAGGAAGAATACTTGAAAACGCTGATATGGCCAAAGAAAATAAGAATAATAATACGAATGGGATGTAAAATTTATAACTTCTATTTTCTTGATTTTTCACGTAGGAATAGCACCATACACTAAATGAGACTATAACAAAAATATTAATATTCCACAAAAATGGAATTGTGATCGTGTGTTCAGCATTAGGTACATTAAAGAGGTATAAAATAATGACAATCAAGTTACCTATTAAGATGAAATAGTAAGATAATACCCCTCTTTTAAATATACTTTTATAGGAATCTTTTATTCCAAAAATTATAAAGCTTAGAAAAATGATTAATGAAAAAAATAAAACTTCTACTATAGGCTTGAATACTTCTCCAATAACAGCAAGAGAAATACCTATCCACTTACTAAATTCAATTATATCTTGATTTCCTTCAAGTTGCAGCTCAAGTAGATTTTTATTTATTTCATCCATTTTTAATATAGAAAGGATAAAAGCTATAATACCAGAGAGCATACATACTAATAAAATGTGTTTTTTCATAATAACACCCTTTAACAATATCAAATTTTTATGAAATAAAATTCAATAATAGAAGCAATAAATAAAAAGAAAACCCCGGTTATGAGCTGACTGAAATAGATTTTCCCTTTTGTTTTAAAAGAGATTTTGTCTTTAGATAGTATATACCGCATAATTTGCCTTGATATATCAAATGAGACAAAATAAAAAAGAAACAACCCGACAATTTCCACCGGAGAGTGGAAAATAATATAGTATAGTGCTATGTCAATTCCGTATATATACGTATACGATATGAAAAATGCACCTAGGAAAAACCCATTTAAAAAAATAATAATACTAGATAACAAGCCTAAACTAACTATTCCAGAAACTAATATAAGAAGTGACACAAAAAGGTTATTAAAGAAAATTTCTTGATAGCTGTCAATATTTATGTTGTTTTTAAAATCAATACTATCTATAAATGTTGAAGCAAAAACACTTAAACTAAAACCTCCTAAAAAAAATATAATAAAAACTAAAAAATTTTTAAGATAATTTTTCAAAAAATTTCTTTTCGAGTTGATCTTCATGAAAAGTCACTCCTGAAGATTTTTTTTCTGAGTGAATAATAGTACCATTATCAATAAAAAGGATTTCATCGCATAAGTCTGCTGCAAATTGAATGATATGAGTGGAGAGCAAAATGATTTTGTTGGCTTCTTTGAAATTTCTTAAATGTTTCTTCATGTCAGCCATGTTTGTAGGATCCAAACCTGTAAATGGCTCATCTAATAAAATAATGTTTGGATTATGTAATATTGTTAGAATAAAGGACATTCTTTGTCTCATTCCTCTTGAAAGAGAAGAGGAACGCCGATGTGTTTGCTCTTCTAATCCATAGTTACGCAACATCTCATTGATCTGGTCATTTTCTAAAGGTTGTTCTACAAGCATAGATTGATATTTTACCAATTCAAAACAAGTTAAGTTTTCAAATAGAGTTGGATCGTCTTCCATATATCCTATAGATGAGAAATTTTGCTTGCTATGATTTATCAATATTTGGCCTTCATCAGGTTGTATTAATCCAGCTATCATTTCTAGAATAGTAGTTTTTCCAGCACCGTTTTTACCTAATAAGCCAATTATTGAACCTTCTTTGAAATGCATCTCAGAAATCATAACTTTAAAGTTAGAATCTTTATATTCTTTAGTTAGATTATGAAGTGATAACATACAATCCCTCACTCAAATAATGTTTTAAATGATTTGTAGTTTTTATTTATTGTTCTATCCCAAAATCTAATTATTAAAAATATAATAATAAGTGAACTAGTGACCATAACGATATTTGTTACAATAAAATATACTGTGCTATAGGATGAAATTACTGATAAAGCTAAAATGAAACCATAACAAATATTTAAAGTCAATTTACTAAGGGAACTAGGAACTTGATAAACAAATTCCCACTTGAAATATGGAAATACGACAGTAGAACCTACAGTGCAAATAGCTACAAGTATACAGGTGTTTACTAAAGTGATTATCACGTATACAGGCTCATCTAGTTTTATTGTGAAACTTGAAAAAATGGTGTATAAAATACAAAACAACAAATGTAGTATGATAGATAAAATAACCTTATTTTTGATTTTATTTTTAACTAAGTTAGGTAATTTTCGTTTTAAAGGGAGAATGGGACCGTCAATATCAAAAGAAACATACGGTTGTATTGCATTTGATATAAAAATCATAGGAAAAATAACACTAAAAATAAATAAAAAATCATTTTCTATATTTAATGTTTCAAGTTGGTTCGTATTAACACCATAAAGAATTAAACCAAACAGTCCCCCGGATATTGTTAATATAAATAATAATACTGACCATTGAATAGGGGGATTTCTCATGAGGAGTGTAATTTCATAAAACAATATATGATTAAATTTTCTAGATGTCCCTTTTTGTTCTTTCGCTTTTTTCTGGAAATGGAAAATTGGCACATTACGAACGTTTCTTCTCCAATAAATCACTAAAAGTATACTAATGAATGTGAAGGCTAAAATAATATATATTGAATAACTAGATAAAGAACTTTTTAATAAATTGAATTTGAATACAGTGAATACCCAAAGTGCAATGAGACCTGTAGTTATATATCCAATAGTTGATGAAATTGCGAAAAATTTGGTGTTTGAAAGTAGTAACAATACATGCAATCTAAGTAGGTAACCTAAGATGAAAGAAGTGATGGCCAGAGCTGCTAGTGTTAAAGATCCTTGAAACCCATGTATACTTAAATTTGTTAAGTAAGAACCTAGAATGAAGAATAATAATCCAACCATAATACTAAAAAACTTACTCATATCTTTACCGAAAATATATTGATCTAGCTGGAGTTTTAAAATAGCCATCTGTTTTTTATCTGAAGAGAAAAGTATCCTCATTAAACTCTTATCAATATTTACTGTGAACATTAATATAAACAACGATAGATAGATTATTGATAAATTTTTAACTAAGTAAGTAGTTAATACACCTAGTAATAGGGGAGTAATTATGTATAAGAAAGAAAAAAATACAAAAATGAGAGCATTATTACGTTGATGTCTTCTTAAATCATTGATTAACAAGATTTTTGTGTATATTAAATATTTATGCATTTACAACACTTCCATTTTAAAGGTGTAAAGAGAAGGCGTTTACACCTTCTCTATAAAAATTCATTTTTTAGAAAGCAATAGCGTATTTAACCCCATATTTTCTAGCATAACTAATTACTAGAGAGGCAATAGCACCAAGTCCAAAAGTACCTAAGACAGCAGCAATAGCACCAACTGTACCAGCAGCATTTAGAATTGCACTAATAGAAGTTAATGCCCAAGTAGGTATTTGAGGATAGTTTGCTGCTAGATTTGCAAAAGGTGTGACTGGTTCAAGAGTCAATAAAATCATAGTTGTTAAAGTTAAAGTGAAAATAAGACTCAAGCCTAGGATTGCGAACAATCTATTTTTTAAACCCATTTCCATATTTAACACCTCCCCCCTTGATTATATACCCATATTATACATAAAAAGGATTTTAGATAAATAGGTTTTTTATACTTTATTTTCCATTATAATGGAAAATTTAGATTTATTTTGATGAAATAACAGGACTGATGGCGAATTTATTCAGAAAATAACACCTCATAAACTTGTATTTTATTAATTTGATAATGATAATACTTCAGTAACTATCTATGAAGTGCGAAGTAAATAGAACCATTATGTAATTCTAACTATTTTGTTACAATATTTCTCGCTTGGATAAATAGAGGAAGGTGCATTGACCTGACAAGCAATCAACACTTCATCAGACATTAAAAAAAAGCGGTCCTCGTTTGAGAGACCGCTTTTTCTTATGAATTCCGCTTCTTCACTACATTCCCGCCAATCACTCCGCCAATAACCAGCACACCTCCGATGAGATGATACCAATCGATTGTTTCATGTAAAATGAGAACCCCAGCGGCGACCGTAATAAACGCAGATAAATTGTTAAAGATGCTGACCTTTGCCGCTTCAAGCTGAGAGAGGGCATAGTTGGATAAATATGCCGTGAGAAGTGAAGAAAGAATGCCTAAAAAGAGCATTGACCATACAAAGGATGCTTGTGTAAATGGGCTGAAAAATTGCGGCATTGTCCCGTTGACCGAATGCCGAATGAGCGCAGCGGCATTGAAGAAGACAAACCCAAAGAATGTCATCACGAAGGTGAGTTCAATCACATGGAAGCGCCGTGTAATCACCCGGGCAAATACACTATATGCACTGGAGGATAAGGCTGAAAGCAATATCAGCACATAGCCGATCATGTGTGAATGCTTTACATCAATTCCTTTCATAACAAAGAGAAGCATCACCCCGCACACAGAAAGAATGGTAAACAGCACTTGTATCCATGTCGCGCGTTCCTTTAAAAACCACGCGGCCAGCACCATCGTCAGAATGGGAATCGTTGCCTGGATAATACCAGCCTCTGACGAAGAGGTATACATCAGCCCCCATACTTGAAAAGCAAAAAACAACACAGGGTAAAGCAAGGAAAACGGTACGATGTAGAGAAGATCACGCCATTGAATAGAGAGACGGTTCTTCTTTCGTAAAAATGGATACAGCAATAGTGCGGCTGCAAAAGAAATCGTAAAGCGGTGTGCCAATAAATCGATCGGATTTGCTGATTCTAATGCAATTTTGACAAACAAAAATGAAAAACCAATAATCGTGGCGTAGCCTATCGCGGCAGCATACGCTTTCTGTTTTGAAATGTTCACAAGTTGACTCCTTACACGAGCATGCATGCTTCAGATGAATTGACCGGTTCTGTTCTTCTATCGTAATCGGATCATCTAAGGTGTACAATAAGAGAACATGATATCTGTACCGGTACAAGGAGGAAGCGGTGTGAGGAAATATGATCAGCTTATTCTCAGCTTAAAAGAGAAAATGGCGTCTGGTGAATACAGTGCTGGCATGAAGATCCCTTCCATTCGCCATTTAGCAACTCAATATGCAGTGAGTAAAAGCACTGTCATCAAAGCGCTGGCTACATTAGAACGTGAACATCTGCTGTATTCTGTAGAAAGAAGCGGCTATTATGTTGTGAAAACGAAGCAGTCGGCGGGCAAACAGGACAGCACATGGATTGATTTTGCTTCATCTGCACCTGATCCCGTCGTGTTTCCATATGTCGATTTCCAGCACTGCATCAACCAAGCCATTGATTTGTATCAAAATGACTTGTTTATTTACGGCACAGCCAACGGATTACCATCGCTGCTTCCAGTCATTTCTAAGCGATTAATGGATTATCAAGTATTTGCAAATCCAGAACAGATCGTCATGACCTCTGGTATTCAGCTGGCGTTATCCATTTTAAGCACCATTCCTTTTCCGAATGGAAAACAGACCATACTAGTCGAACAGCCTGGCTATCACCTATACCTCCAATATTTAGAGAAAAATCAACTGCCCGTGCGGGGGATTCAGCGGACGGAAAAGGGAATTGATCTTCAGGAATTGGAGCGTATCTTTCGAGAAGAGGAGATTCGTTTTTTCTATACGATGCCAAGGTTTCAAAACCCGCTTGGAACGAGCTTGTCAAAACAGGAGAAAAAAGCGATTGCAGCTCTTGCCGAGAAATATGATGTCTATATCGTTGAAGATGATTATATAGCCGATTTAGAATTCGATGCAAAAAGAGACCCGATCTATTCATACGATCAGGCGGGTAAGGTCATTTATTTAAAGAGCTTCTCCAAAATTATCTTTCCGGGACTTCGAACAGGAGCAGTCGTTTTACCTGAGGAACTGATTGGACCTTTTAGTGAACACAAACGGCTCATTGACATCGACAGCTCCATGCTGTCACAGGCAGCCTTAGAAATATATTTAAAAAGTGGGATGTTTGAACGGCATCGAGAAAGAATGCAGACAACCTATCGCAACCGATCCAAACAGCTGGTGACTTGTCTGAAAAATGATCAAATCGCTTATCAACTGGGAGAAGAGGGGCCAGCTACTCATACACATGTACGTGTCGATCGGTCGATTCCGATGAATCAGCTCATTCAGCACCTAAAAAAGGAATCTGTTTCCATTCAGTCAATCGACCGCCATTACCTGTCAACCCATCAAAAAGACCCCATTCTTCAGCTGAACATCTGGCATGTGAAAGAAGAGCAAATCACACGTGGAGTCGATTTGCTAAAGACAGCATTTCAGCAAATTGGGCGATATTAAAGGCGGGACAGCACATCTCTGCAAGAGAGTATCTCAACACTTTCAGCCGCAGCAGGCTTTCGTGTGCACACCGCCATTTGGTAGGCAGGATCGAGTGAGTATGTTTGAACAAAGCAGGGCGCTTCATGATCAGGTAATATCAACGTCGCCAGTCCATCCTCTGACAGACGGGCTGTAAAGGACGAAAGACCATAAGATAATCCCTTTCCAGTCAGCTTGATAAAGGCCTCCTTCATTGACCATAAATGAAAGAAGTAGGCTTCCTGCCGTTCTGCCGGTTGTGAAAGTAAATCCTCATACTCATCTGCTGAAAAAAATCGTTTAGCAATCGCTAGATCAATCGGTTTGATCTCCTCAATATCAATACCTACAGGTGCATCATCTATTGCGCATACGACCCAATCACCAGAGTGAGAAAGATTAAAGTGAAAAGAAGGAATGTGCCGGACGAAAGGCTTGCCGTTGCCCTCTGTTGCAAAAACGATTTGATCAATAGGCAGATCGTACATATCATGGATCATTTGACGAACCAGCACCTCACCTAACAGGGTCCTTCTTGCATCGACCAAAAAACGAAAGCGCTCAGCCGCAGCACGCTTTGCAGGTGATACAAAAGGTTTCAGGCAATCGATTTGTTGTCGTGCACCTATTTCATCTAAGTGTAGTAATTGGATAGCAAATATCTTCATAACGAACCTCAATTTTTTACATTGATTGTAACATTGGAGAGCGCTGGGAAAAAGGGAAACAGGCCTCCTTTTCACTGAAAGCCTAAAATGACAGATGTAGGCTTATTTCATCTTATGAATATAAGAAAAATCTGTTTATTTATTTCAGCACAAGAAAAGCCATTCTTTTTGTAGAATGGCTTGTTCTTATCTGATAAGCGTTTGAACAGGTTTCTCTGCTGTTTTAGTAATAAGCAGCTGCAGGAGCCGTGTAGACTGCGGCAAGGAGAAACGAAGGACGATACCTGTAAAAATAGCAGTCAGAATCGTGCCAATGCCAATCGGTCCGCCGAGCATCCATGCAAATAAAAGCACTGTTAACTCAATGCCATTTCGAACCCACTGCACGTTCAATCCTGTTTTCGCTGAGATGAGCAGCATTAATGAATCTCTTGGCCCGGCGCCAAGATTGGCTGAGACATAAATGCCAACACCATACCCTGATACCACAACGCCTGTAATAAACACATATAAAGCGGGTAAATACCCATGTGGTGCAGGCAATACCGCATTAAAGAAATCTATAAACACGCCAATCAGCACCATGTTCAGTAATGCGCCGATCTTTGGAAATGATTTCGTAAAAACAGAAGTCAGTGTCACAATCAGTGCACCAATAATGATGGACCACTGTCCAATCGTGAGTCCAAAGTGCTGAAACAGTCCGTAGTGGAAAGCGTCCCAAGGACCAATCCCAAGAATCTTTCCTTTCACTGTCAGCGATAATCCAAAAGCTAGTACGATCAATCCAACAAAATAAAAAAACCAACGTAAAAGATGTTCCCGCTTCAAAAGCATTCCCTTCTTTCTTAAACACTCGAATTCAATCGTAACATACTCCCACGCCCCTTTAAATGGCTTTGCTCAATTGTAATCGCTTACTTTTAAAAATATGAAAAAAGGCTGCTCTCATCTCATGAGAACAGCCTTTTTTCATCATACTGGATTCAAAATCCGGTTTAAGAATTGTTTTGTTCGTTCTTCCTTCGGTCGTTTGAAGATTTCTTCCGGAGGGCCTTGTTCGACGATGACGCCGCCATCAATAAAAATCACTTCGTCTGCCACTTCTTGGGCAAACTTGATTTCATGTGTGACCACTGCCATGGTCCAGCCTTCTTTCGCTAGATCCTTCATGACCTTTAAGACTTCCCCGACAAGCTCAGGGTCAAGTGCAGAGGTTGGTTCATCAAAAAGCATGAGCTCTGGCTGAATGGCAAGTGCACGGGCAATCCCGACACGCTGCTTTTGACCGCCTGACAGCTGGAATGGATACAGATCTTTTTTATCTTCAAGACCGACCTTTTGCAAGAGCTGGATGGCTTCTTTTCGAACCGTTTCCTTCGGACGGCGCTGTACTTGAACAGGACCTTCCATCACATTTTCAAGCACTGTGCGGTGTGGGAACAGGTGATAATCCTGAAACACCATTCCTGATTTCCTGCGAAGCTTCAGCAGGTCAGCTGATTTATTTTTTTTCGAAAAATCTATCGAGAAATCATCGAAGGTAAAGGAGCCGCCATTTGGCGTTTCAAGTGCATTTAAACAGCGAAGCATCGTTGTTTTTCCTGAACCTGATGGACCGAGAATGGCCACAACCTGCCCTTTGTTGATTGTAAAATCTATTGACTTTAAAATCTCATTTTCACCAAAGGATTTCTTTAGACCTTTGACTGTTAGCATGTCGTTCCCTCCTTACCTTGCGACATATCGATCAAGTCGTTTTTCAATTTGATGCTGAACGAGCGATAGAATGAAGCAGAATACCCAATAGATCAGGGCTGCTTCCATATAAATGAACAATATCTGATCCAAGTTCGCTGCAGCAATTTCCTGAGACTTACGGAAAAGCTCTGCCACGAGGATTTGGGAGGCAAGAGATGTATCCTTCACCAAACTAATGAATGAATTAGATAGCGGCGGAATCGATACACGCACAGCCTGCGGTAAAATGACGCGGACGAGTGTTTTACGATGCGTCATCCCGATCGAATAACCAGCTTCCCATTGTCCTTTTGGAACAGACAGGACGGATGCACGGATAATTTCCGACGCATACGCACCTACGTTTAATGAAAAAGCAATAATGGCACTTGGATATGGATCCAGTGTGATATTAAATGTCGGAAAGAAATAGAAAATAATAAACAATTGCACAAAAAGCGGCGTTCCGCGAACGGCCGACACATAGATGGAGAAAATCCATCTGAGGGCTTTGATTTTAGACATTCTAGCAAGAGCTGTCACAAGCGCGATAAAAATACCAATGATAAAGGCAATGATGGCGAGGGGAATTGTATAATAAATCCCCTGCATCACCATTGGCCAAAAAGATTGCTGAAGAAGATCCCAAGGAATGACGACTCCCAGGGTATTACTTTGTAACATCTTCACCAAACCATTTCTTAGAAATCTTTGCGAGTGTACCGTCTTTTTTCATTTCTTTTAATGCGCCATTCACTTTGTCAACGACTTCGCCGCTGCCTTTTCTGAATGCAAAGTAAGTTTCTTGAGGATCTCCTGTTTCAAATGCAACTTTTAGGTTTTTGTTACCGCTTGTTTTCAAGTAATTCAATACAGCCAGCTTGTCATTGAACGTCAGATCAGCACGTCCTTGCTGAATCAATTGAATGGATTGTGCAAGACCTTCAACGCCTTCAATTTTAGCACCAGCATCTGTTGCTAGCTTATTGTAGTTACTCGTTAATGATTGTGCTGCTTTTTTGCCTTTTACATCAGATAGTTTCTTGATGTCGTTGTTATCTGATTTTGTCACAACAATGGCTTGAGACGTTGTGTATTTGTCAGAGAACTCATATTGATTTTCACGTCCAGTTTTACCAACTTGGTTCGCTACCACGTCAAAACGTTTTGAATTCAGTCCAGCAAACATGCTGTCCCATTGTGTTTCTTTGAATTCAGGTTTTAAGTCAAGTCGTTTTGCTACTTCTGTGATGACTTCTACATCGTAGCCAGTTAATTTATCTGTCTTTTTGTCATGGAATGTGAAAGGAGCATAAGTACCCTCTGTTCCGATCGTCAGAACACCTTTATCCTGAATGGATTTCCAAAGGTCACCTGATTCCTTAGACCCAGATTGTTTATTCGCGTTGTCGCTTGCACCAGATCCACATGCCGTGATCAATGCAACACAAGCGCCTAACATAATGGCAAAGAACATTTTTTTCATTTTATTCCCCACTTTTCTTGTTGGTATTTACAACATATGATCTTACAGAGAAGCAACCTAAAAGTAAAGCATTTGAAACTAGCTTGAGCGAATCTCACCAACTTTATGCCCGCAACCCATTTCTTTCAAACCTCTCACGTCTATAAAGCCTATCATCTTTTATTTGTGCGAACATTACTAAAATAAAGACTTTGTGACAGTGACCATAGAAGGAAGAATATTTATTATAAAAGATGTATAATTAGTAGGTTGTTTTGAAAATGGAATGAATCACATGGAGACATGTTTTGATAACTGAGCATCTTAGAAGAAGGAGGGCATCATTGTGGATGTTGGACAAAATCAGCCCGAACAACTGAAAAGGGCGATGACCTCCCGCCATTTATTTATGATTTCACTTGGCGGTGTCATTGGGACAGGCTTTTTCTTAGGAACGGGCTATACGATTGGACAAGCAGGGCCAGTTGGAGCCGTTCTTTCTTATATTGTGGGCGGATTGATTATGTATTTAACCATGCTCTGTCTTGGAGAGTTGTCGGTCGCACTTCCTGTGTCGGGGTCGTTTCATACGTATGCGACGAAATTTGTCAGCCCTGCAGCGGGTTTTGCTGTCGGCTGGATTTATTGGCTTGGCTGGGCGGCAACGGTCGCCCTAGAATTCTTATCAGCAGGACAGCTGATGAGGCGCTGGCTCCCGCAAGTGGATGTGTGGATTTGGTGTCTCATATTTGGACTGTGTCTTTTCTTATTAAATGCCCGATCGGCGAAAGCGTTCGGGGAGTCGGAGTTTTTCTTTTCAACCATTAAGATTATTGCGATTTTACTCTTTATAGGTGTAGGCGGAGCGGCGATGTTTGGTTTTATTGAAACAACGAGCGGAGAACCTGCCCCTTACTTCAGTCATTTTGTGAGTGATGGTTTGTTTCCAAATGGATTGCTCGCCGTTGTGGTCACGATGATCACCGTGAACTTTTCATTCCAAGGAACAGAGCTGATCGGGATTGCAGCAGGAGAAAGTGAAAACCCTGAGAAAGCCGTTCCTCGTTCGATTCATCAGACTGTTTGGCGTACACTCGTCTTTTTCGTCTTATCAATCTTCGTCTTAGCGGGTATGGTGCCTTGGAAGGAAGCGAGTGTGCTGCAAAGTCCATTTGTTACTGTATTTGAGAGAACGGGAATTCCTTTTGCGGCAGACATCATGAACTTTGTCATTATCATCGCTTTATTATCTGTTGCCAACTCTGGCTTGTATGCATCGACGAGAATGCTGTATTCCTTATCGAAGGAAGGAATGGCAGGAAAAGCATTTAGACGCGTGAATCAGCGCGGTATTCCGATGAATGCCTTACTGCTCACGTTCCTGTTTACAGGGATTTCGCTATTATCCGGGTTCTTTGCAGAGAAAACAGTATTTGCCTGGATCGTGTCCATTGCCGGCATGAGTGCCCAGACTGGCTGGATCACCATTACATTATCACAGATGCTTTTCCGCAGAAGATATCTTAAAGCAGGCGGAAAGCTGGAAAACTTAAAATTTAAAACCCCTCTCTATCCGGTTCTGCCAATTATTGCGATTACACTCAACACAATCGTTTTAATCAGCCTTGCCTTTGATAAGGAACAGCGCATTGGGTTATATGTCGGCGTCCCTCTCATGATCATTGGGTATGTCGTCTATCACCGCTATGTGAAAAAGCATCAGGCGAAAAGTGAACCGCTTAAGCTGCAAATTCATGGAGATGATGAGATTCGGTTTTAAACGATGAAAAAGAAGCCAACCCAATCGGGAGGCTTCTTTTTTTATTTAATGAATGCCTTTCATTGCTTTCTTGATCACTGGTGTTAAGAGCAGCATCACACCGCATAAAACGATGGCAAGCATTCCGATGATACCGAAATAGACGGTTTCTGGCACTTTATCAAACAGTTTGACCACTTGCGCATTGATCGCCTGTGCCATCGCATTTGAAAGGAACCAAAGGCTCATCGTTTGCGCTGAGAAGGCAGCAGGTGCAAGCTTTGTTGTTGCTGACAGCCCAACTGGTGATAAGCAGAGCTCTCCGATCACGACAAGGAAGAAGCTCAGAACAAGCCATAATGGGCTCACAAGTGTATTCGAACCAGACATGTAGGCAGGAATGATCATGATGATGAAGGATAATCCTGCAAATAGAAGGCCAAGTGAGAACTTAATCGGGGTAGACGGCTGTTTCTTTCCAAGTCTAATCCACAACCAAGCAAACACAGGAGACAGCAGCACAATAAAGATTGGGTTCAATGATTGGAACCACGAAGAGGCAAGTGTCATCCCTAGGAAATTCAAGTTTGTTCGTTGATCTGCATATGTGGCTAAAATGTTTGAGCCTTGTTCTTGAATTGCCCAGAACATCACCGCAGCAAGGAACAATGGAATATAAGCGAGAACCCTGGATTGCTCCACTGGGCTCGTCTTTTTACTGAAATACATGACGATGAAATACACAATCGGAATGAGCACACCAAGCACACTGACAAACCAAGTGAATAGATTAATCGTGAGTGCGCCTGTTTGAATGCCAATGACAACAAAAACAGCGAGCACAATGATGATCAATGTTCCGAAAATTTTGAAGTTCTTGCGTTCAGCAGCTGATAACGGATTTGTCACATAAGTGCCGGCAAGACCAAGGTTCGGTTTTTTCGTGATCACAAATGTAATAAGTCCAACAAGCATCCCAACGGCAGCAAGTGAGAATCCGAGGTGGAAGTTCACTTTTTGACCGAGTGTTCCGACAATTAATGGGGAAATAAAACCACCCATGTTGATGCCCATGTAGAAAATACTAAAGCCAGAATCCCTGCGAGGGTCCGTTTTGGTATACAGGTCGCCAACAATGTTTGAAACGTTCGGCTTCAAAAGACCCGTCCCAATAATAATCAGTCCCATACTAATAAAGAGCGCTGTTGCTCCGCTTGGCAAAGCTAAAATGACATGTCCAAGCATAATGAAAACCCCGCCATAAAAGACCGTACTGGACGAACCGAATACTCGATCGGCAAGCCATCCTCCAATAATGCCTGACATATAGACAAGCGCACCGTAGACAGACATGATCGAATTGGCTGTCGTCTGATCAAAACCAAGACCGCCCTTTGTCACCTCTGTGTACATATAGTAAATAAGCAGTGCACGCATGCCGTAATAAGAGAAACGCTCCCAAAATTCAGTGAAAAACAGTGTGTAAAGTCCTTTAGGATGTCCAAAAAACCCTTTTTGAGGAACACTTTTAACAATTTTATCGTGGTCAATTGTAGACATGGCATAGATCCTTTCTTAAAAAAAGAGATATGAGAAAAATGATATTCTTGTATAGTTCTTGTGTCAATATAAAACTATTCTAAAACAGGAAAATGTTAGTTCAATAGGCGTAAAGACTCAAAAAAATGAAACATTCTTTCAAGTGGGAATGGTCAGAAAGTTATATCGAAAAATTTACTTAAAATTTGAAGAATTGTACAAGCAAACCTTTTACATATGCATAGGATGACAAGAGGACTTGTGTGAAAAGGAGGGATTTAGGTTGGGGGAATTGAATGAATCTGTTCTAAAAAAACCTGTTGTCAATGTACAAGATTTTGGTGTGATTGCGGATGGGGAAACGGACTGTACAGCGAGGCTCAATGAATGCTTAGAATGGACGAAAGCACAGGGGTATTCCCACGTCTGGCTGCCGAGCGGCACGTATGTAATCGATGCAGTGTACAGAGGTGATCGATTTTTTCCTTTCCGAGGTGCAGGCATACGGGTGCCAAGTCATATGTACATTGAGATGGCGCCGGATGCCGTGATTAAGGTAAAACCAAATGATTCGTGGGGGTATGCGGCCTTTTATATAGGAAAGGTTCAGCATGTGACCATCAGAGGCGGGCGAATCGAAGGGGATCGTCATGAGCATGTGTACAAGTCGCTTCCCCCTGAACGAAAAACCCATGAGTGGGGCTTTGGGATATGTATTGAAGGGGCCTCCCATGTGGAAGTGAATCGTGTGCAAATCAAGAATTGTACGGGAGACGGCATCATTGTAAGTCCCCACGGTTTATTATCACAAGCTGAATCGTACTCGCCTGCTTCATCTATTCATATTTCTGGCTGCCACATCACAGATTCAAGACGAAACAATATCTCGATTACAGGCTGTGATGGGGTCATTGTGGAGGACTGTCTGCTGGAGAGAGCAGGAGTAAACGGAGTCGAGCCGAGAATGGGTATTGATATTGAAGGCTACGGAGAAAACGCAGTTAATATGGAGGAACCGCTGAATATTCAAATTCGAAACAACATTGTAAGAGGTGGTGCTGCAAGTTCCATTTATAATTTCAACGGCTATGGTGTCATCATTGAAGGCAATCATACAGACAGCAGTATCTCCTATGGCTTTGCCACCGAAACAATCATTGCCAACAATTTGATCCGTGCAGTGGGAGGAGGCGTTACAAAAGCAGGAATTACGAGCTTAGGTGTCTCTCTTGGTCAAACGGAAAACAATGTGATCATTATTGGCAATATGATTGAGGGATTTGAAAAAGGGATTGATGTGAGGGGCGACAGCGTTCACATTACAGGAAATAAGATCAGTCTATTTGAAGATGCGGCTGTGTCCGTTTATATGGCGAATCGTATTCTAATAGAAGGAAATCATATTGAATCGGGGACGAATACAGGGCAAAGAAGCGCAGCGCTGCGTATCTATCAATCGGATAGCGTCGTCTTTTCAAACAATACAATCTACTCGGTGATCGATGGGGCGATGGTGAGAGGAACGAATATCCTGATCCAGCACAATCAATTCAAAGATTTCAGCAGAGGGATATGGGTGCAGGAAGGGGAAGCTGGAATCAATGGCAACCATTTTATTCAAGAAGGACACCCAGAGCTTGCGTCTTCGTATACGATCAGTATCACTGGGAATGCAAAGGCTTTCATCTGGCAGAATCGCTTTAAGCACTACCAAAATTACGCCTTATACAGCAGCACGACGGGTCCATTAGAAATTAAAGATAATTCCTTTGAAGAAACATCTTTATATGTGGTGATGTATATTAAAAATGGTTCACCGCAAATTGGAGATAACCGCTTTTATTTAAATCGTTCGTTCGGACAGCCGACGGCGATCTTTATCGATCAAGCCGCCTCAGCCCGTGTGCTGCGGAATAACATCATTAATTTATCTCCTCAAAAAGCGATTGCCGTCCGCACTATATCTTCCACTCATTCCGTGATCGCCCATAACATGCTGGAACGCAGCCAATTGGTGACACATACCACAGACCGGCTCATCGGAAATATTGAAATCGACACACCATGATGAACAGGTGAAATCCCTAATTTTGGAGGTTCAGAAGGCGGTTGACAATCCTGTAAAAAGGGCATATAGTAATAATTATTTTTCATTTTTCGCAACATTTGCCCTTTTTTTATTGATAAAACCGATTAATTCAATCAGAAAAATGTATCTTCTGAGGACTTCAGTTTGATACAGCAGGATATAGAAAGGATGAAGAACAAGTGTCACAGCCGAAAAGAAAGCTCAAGCTAGGCGTATTCATCGCAGGAACTGGACATCATGTTGCCTCTTGGAGACATCCGAACGCCGTATCAGATGCAGCCATGAACCTGGATTATTTCAAACAATTAGCGAAAAAGGCAGAGGAAGGAAAGCTAGATTTACTCTTTTTAGCTGACAGCTTATCCATTAACCAAACCTCTCATCCGAATGTATTGACGAGATTTGAACCGCTCACCCTGCTTTCGTCCATTGCTGAGTCTACTTCATCAATTGGTTTAGCAGCAACAGCATCCACTACATACAGTGAGCCTTTCCATATTGCAAGACAGTTTGCCTCCCTTGATCATTTATCAGGCGGAAGAGCGGCATGGAATGTGGTCACATCTTCTATTGAAGAAACAGCGAAAAATTTTAGCGGAGAAGAGCATTTAGCACACCATAAACGATACGAACGAGCAGAAGAGTTCGTCGAGGTCGTCAAAGGTCTGTGGGATTCTTGGGAGGAAGACGCCCTTGTCAGAAACAAGGAAACGGGAGAATTCTTTGAATCTAGTAAGCTTCATGAGCTCCAGCATAAAGGTGAGTTCTTCTCAGTACGGGGTCCTCTCAACGTATCACGCACGCCTCAAGGGCAGCCAGTGATCATTCAAGCAGGATCATCCGAGGATGGTCAAAAGCTTGCAGCGAAAACAGCTGAACTCATTTTCACTGCACAAAACGATCTCGAAAAAGCGAAGGAATTTTATCAAAGCTTGAAGGAGAAAGTAGTGGCTGCTGGCCGTGCTAGAGAGGACGTCAGCATCATGCCGGGTATCTTCCCGATCATTGCTGATACAGAGGAAGAAGCCAAAGCAAAATATGAAGAATTACAGGAGCTGATTGTTCCTGAGATTGGGCTGAGCATTCTGCAAAACTACTTAGGTGGGATTGATCTGTCTCAGTATCCTTTAGACGGACCGCTTCCAGAGATTGATCCAAGCACGTCAAATGCGGTGAAAAGCCGCTTTGATCTTGTGATGAATATGGCGAGAAAGGATAACCTGACCATTCGCCAGCTCTATCAATCGGTTGCCGGCTCTCGTGGTCATAATATTTTCATTGGCACACCAGAGCAGCTAGCAGATGTGATGGAAACATGGATCAATGAAGAAGCAGCAGACGGCTTTAACGTCATGCCGCCGCTCTTGCCAGAAGGGCTGGATGTGTTCGTAGACCGCGTCGTCCCAATCCTTCAGGAAAGAGGTCTATTCAAAACAGAATATACAGGACAAACCTTACGAGAAAATCTAGGATTAACACAGCCAAAAAATCGCTACACGACATAAGGGTGAGGTGACTAACGTTGGGATACACATTTCGTCTGGCAACAGAGGCAGATATAGAGGCGCTGCTTGAACTGACAACAAGAGCCTATGAGCCAATTCGTGAGCTCGGCATCCAGTTCCAAGCAGCACATGCTGATTTCGCTCTCGTGCAGAAAAATGTACAAAAGAATCTTTGCTATGTGATGGAAGAAAACGGAGAACTTCTCTCCACCTTGTCGCTCCGTATGCCTTGGGGAGAGCAGCCAGGACCGTTCGGCGTCCCTCACATTTGGTGGTTTGCTTCAGAGCCTTCCGCCAAAAAAGGGACAGGCTCTGTCTTGCTGGAATGGGTGGAAACTGAAGTGCTAAGGGATACCCTGAAGGTGCCATACGTATCTCTAGGTACAGCTGATAAGCATCCGTGGCTCATGGACATGTATGAGCGCAAAGGCTACGTCAGAGCAGGAGAAAAGGATTTAGGCAAGGGTCACATCACGGTTTATTTTAAAAAACAACTAAGGTCAGATATGACACAATTATAAGAAGAAAGAAGGGTTTACGAACATGAAAAACAAAAAGTGGCTAGTCGTTCTATTTGCAGCAATGATGGCAGTTTTAGCAGCTTGCGGCGGCAACAATCAGAGTGAAGGCAAAGAAAAAGTGTTAAAAGTAGGCGCCACAGGACAAAGCTATCCGTTTGCTTATAAAGACAATGGCAAGCTTGTTGGCTTCGATGTCGAAGTAACTGAAGCCATCGCAAAAAAACTCGGCTACAAACTAGACTGGCAGTTGAGTGAATTCAGCGGACTGATGGGACAGCTGACATCTGGTAAGCTGGATACAGTGTCAAACCAAGTCGCAGTCACAAATGAGCGTAAACAAACGTTTAACTTTACAGATACGTACGCTTACGCAGGAACACAAATCATCGTGAAAAAGGACAACAACGACATCAAAGGTCTTGATGATTTAAAAGGAAAAACAGTGGCGGCGGTTCTTGGCTCTAACCACGCCAAAAACCTAGAGAGCAAAGACCCGGACAAAAAAATCAATATTAAAACATATGAAACGCAAGACGGTGTATTAAATGAAGTGGCAAATGGCCGCGTAGATGCTTATGTCAACGGACGCAGTGTATTACTTGCTCAAATTGAAAAAACAGGTCTGCCGCTCAAAATCGTTGGCAACCCAATTGTGTATGAAGAAGTAGGCTACCCATTTGCCAAAGATAAAAAGCATGACAAGCTAAGAGAAGAATTTAACAAAGCGATCAAAGAATTAAGAGAAGACGGGACACTGAAGAAATTGTCTGAGAAGTATTTCAAAGACGATGTCACAGTGCCAATTAAAAAATAACGACAGCGGCGGTGAAGAGCAGACATGAACAAAATTGATTGGCAGTATATGGTGACGGTTTTTCCGACATTGATTCAATACTTGCCGATAACGATCTTCATGGCGATTGTCTCCATGGTATTTGCCATTATCATTGGTGTGGTATTCGCTCTCATTACGAAAAACCGGATACCTGTTTTATACCAATTTGCCAAGCTGTATATTTCTTTTTTCAGAGCGGTTCCAACCTTGGTTCAGCTCTTTCTCATTTATTTTGGTCTTCCGCAGCTATTCCCTGCGATGACCTCAATGGATGCCCTAACAGCGGTCATTATCGGATTAAGTATTAAAAACTCAGCATACTTAGCAGAAATTTTCAGAGCGGCCCTCAATTCTGTAGATGAAGGGCAGCTAGAGGCATGTCTATCTGTCGGCATGACAAGATGGCAGTCTTACGTCAGAATTATTTTCCCGCAGGCAGTCAGAAATGCGATTCCAGCGACGGGGAATACCTTTATCGGTCTTTTAAAAGAAACATCTCTTGCCTTTACCATTGGGGTGGCAGAAATGTTTGCACAAGGAAAGATGATTGCGTCCGCGAACTATAAATACTTTGAAACCTATTTAGCCGTAGGGATTGTGTATTGGGTGATGACCATCATTTATAGCTTCCTTCAAGACCTATTTGAACGAAAAATCAGCAAACCTTACCGGAATTAAGGAGGTGTGGACATGATCAAGCTCACCAATTTGAAGAAATCATTCGGCGATCTTGTCGTCTTAGACGGAATCAATCTCGACGTGCAAAAAGGGCAGGTTGTGGCCATTATCGGACCTTCTGGCTCCGGTAAATCCACCTTGCTGCGCTGCTTAAATTTATTAGAAATACCAGATGAAGGCATGATTGAAATTGGCGATGCGAAGCTCGATGCGTCCAAGTATACACGTAAAGAAGCCCATCATCTGCGTCAACAAACGGCCATGGTGTTTCAAAACTATAATCTATTTAAAAACAAGACAGCACTGCAAAACATCACAGAATCACTGCTTGTGACGAAAAAAATGACGAAGCAGCAGGCAAATGAGATTGGGATGAAGCTGCTGAAGCAGGTAGGATTAGAGCAAAAGGCTGACAGCTATCCAGTCACGTTATCTGGCGGACAGCAGCAGCGAATTGGAATTGCCCGTGCGTTAGCGGTTGATCCACATGCTATTTTACTCGATGAACCAACGTCAGCGCTTGATCCAGAGCTTGTCTCAGGTGTACTTCAAGTTATTAAATCCATTGCGATTCAAGAAACAACGATGATCATCGTCACACATGAAATGGCGTTTGCAAGAGAAGTGGCAGACCATGTGATTTTCATGGCGGATGGTCATATTATTGAACAGGGCACACCAACTGAGTTATTTGATGAAACGAAGAATGAACGGACAAAACGATTTATCCAAAAAGAAGCAGCGGCTGAAGAAGCATAAGCTGCTTTTTACTCTTTAGAGGGGTGAGTATCAGTGAAATCAATAGGAAATGAAGCTTTAAACAAACGTTTAATTAACATTCGCCGAGCGCTTCATGAACATCCAGAGCTGGCATTTGAAGAATATGAAACGACAAAAAAACTGCGCAGCTGGTTAGAAGAGGAAGGGATCACCGTACTCGATTTTCCAGCTCTTCAAACAGGAATCGTCTGTGAAATCAAAGGAGAACAAGAGGGACCAACGATTGCCCTGAGAGCTGATATTGATGCACTTCCGATTGAAGAAGCATCAGGCGAACCATTTTCCTCAAAGGTACCTGGGAAAATGCATGCATGCGGTCATGATTTCCATACAGCTTCTATCTTTGGAGCGGCTCTTTTATTGAAAGAGCGGAAACACGAGATCAAAGGAACGGTCCGCATTTTGTTCCAGCCGGCTGAGGAAGTCGCGCAAGGAGCGAAACACGTCATAGAGGCAGGCGTATTAGATGGAGTGGATGCGATTTTTGGTATGCACAACAAACCTGATCTGCCAGTAGGCACCATTGGTATTAGAGAAAAAGCATTAATGGCAAGTGTTGACCGATTTGAAATCGATATTAAAGGAACAGGTGGCCATGCAGGTATTCCGAATCACACGGTGGACCCGATTGCCATCAGCGGGCAGATCACAAGTGCTCTTCAGCAAATCGTCAGCCGCCGCATCAGCTCATTGCATCATGCAGTAGTCAGTATCACACGCATTCAAGGCGGTACTTCATGGAATGTGATTCCTGATCGTGTTGAGATGGAAGGAACCGTTCGGACGTTTGAGCCTGAAGTGAGAGCGATGATTCCAGATCTCATGAAACAAATCGTGAGTGGGATTGCCGAAGGATTTGGGGCAAAAGGCGAAGTGAAATGGCATCCGTATTTGCCTTCTGTGTTGAATGACGAGCGTTTGACAAAGGTGGTAGAAGAAACGGCTGGTTCGCTTCACTTAAATGTAGCGCAGGCAGAGCAGTCACCGGGCGGAGAAGATTTTGCCCTTTATCAAGAACACATTCCAGGCTTTTTCGTATGGATGGGGACAAGCGGTACCGAGGAATGGCATCACCCTGCCTTTACATTAAATGAAGAAGCACTCCCTGTTGCCGCTGCCTTCTTTTCCGAGCTTGCTGTTCAGGCATTGGAGTCACGATCATGGAACTAACAAAAAAATTGGCAGAGGCTGTGCTTGTAGCTGATCCACTTCAAGATCAGCGGGCGGTAGAAATGGCTCGAAATGGTCTGTTAGATGCTGCGGCGGCGGCGCTTGCTGCGAAAGAGGATGAAGGAATTCAAAAGCTCATGGCACTTGTGGAACAAGAAGGCGGAGCCGCTCAAATTCCTGTCATTGGACAAGGGAAGAAGGTCAGCCGTCAAGCCGCAGCCATGCTGAACGGCTACTTGATCCACGCCCTTGATTATGATGATGTGCACTCAGATGTGAGAGGACATCCCAGTGCGGTGATCATCCCAGCATTGCTTTCACAGCTGACAGACAGCAAAGGGTATGGTGATCGATTTTTAGCAGCCTACATTACAGGCGTTGAAGTGATGGCAAGGCTTGGCGAATCCATCGGCAAGGCGCATTATGAGCGGGGCTGGCATAATACCGGAACCCTCGGAGCCATTGCAGCAGTATGTGCCATTGGGTATTTAAAACAAGTCTCGCAGGAAGAGCTGGCGAAGGCAATCGGCTTTGCCGGAGCGCAATCAGCCGGAATGAGAAAGCAGTTCGGCTCTGATATGAAACCATTACAAGCCGGCTTAGCGGCTAAAACAGCCGTCTGGTCTATGGACTTAGCTTGTTCAGGTTTTGGCGGGAATGAATCGGTTCTTGATGGTACGCTTGGTTTCTTTTCTCTCTATGGAGATCAGGAGCTGGCAGAAAATCGTTTACTAGAGGAGTATGGTATAGCGTGGCGTATTGTCTCGCCGGGGCTGTGGTTCAAAGTATACCCGTTCTGCTCAGCAGCGCATCATGCAGCAGATGCGATTCTATCCTTAATGGAAGAGCATACTTTCTTATCGGATCAGGTGAAACAAGCAGAGGTCATATTCCCGCCTGGCGGAGATGCAGCGCTTATTGAGCGGACACCTTTGACGGGCGAAGAAGGACGATTCAGTGTCGAATACGTCATCGCACTTGCCGTATTTGGACAGACGCTTACGCTGGATGCCTTTACGAAAAAAACCATTCCATCAGACATGCGCACATGGATGAAGCGGGTGAGCAGAGAATATGATCAAACGAAAGAACCCCATCCAGACGCTGTCCCAAAAGGTCGCTTTACGATTGTGAAGCTTACCTTATCTGATGGCACCACCTTTAGCAAACGAGTCGATCTTCCGCGGGGAGCACCAGGCCATGCACTATCGAAAGAAGACATCATGCAAAAATTAAACAGTGTCACAGACGCATCACATGCACAGCAGATTTTACAAGTTATTGAAGACGGAAACGATTCTTCTTATTTGCAGCTGCTGGCATGATTTAAAAAGAAGAAAAGGGCTAAAATTTATTTAGCCCTTTTTTGTGTATCATTTCTTATTCCATTTTAGTAAACGTCAAGCCAATATGAGCAAGTGCCTGCGGCAAGTCTTTCCGGATGGTGATGTCTTTAAATGAAATATTCGACTGAATCGCACTTAGAGCAAGATCTTGTTTAATTCCTGTTAAAACAGCCGAAATTCCTAAAAGTTTCAGCGTTTGTGCATAGCTGACCAAATATTGAATGCTCTGTTCATTCAGGCGTTTTGTTCCCGATACATCAATGACCAAATGAGAGAGCGACAGTCTGTAGCTTTCCTGTAAAATGGTTTCTAAAATATGCTGAGCACGTGTCTCTTCGATATCACCTAGGAGAGGAAGCACGGCGACACCGTCAACAACAGGGACGATCGGTACAGATAATTGCTGAATCTGCCGGTTGGCACGGTCGAGTTCGAGGACGTAGCTTAATAAAGAAGCCATCGTTTCAAACATATGCACGTGTTCTTCTGTGAATTGCTGCGGCCTTAGATCAAGCCCGCAAATCGTTCCGTAGTTCGTACCATCTGTAAAATCAATCGGTACTCCAATGAATGATCCGCCTTGAAGACGTTTCGTGACTTCTAAGTATTTAGAACGATCATCCAATGATATATCAGGGATCACAAGCGTATCCTGATGATCGACCGCCAGCTTGCAAAATGTCTTCTCGTAAGGAATTTCTTCTCCTTCTTCAAGAAGCTGCTCGTCATGATTTAGCACCTTGACAATCTGATTGGTGGTTTGATCGTTTTTAGCAATAAACAGTGTATTCACATCAGTGAATTGACTCATCATGTTTAAAATACTCGTAGAAGCATCATGAAAATTGCGAAACTGTTTTAATAGTTGTTGACGAGGCATTGTTTTAGGACTCCTTGTAGCTCCGATCATAGACCGGAACAATAGTTGATTTGTCTCTATCATACAAAATGAAACGAGAAATAGATATATTTTAATGCGCAAATTCATGTGAATCGGGCGAGAACAAAAAAGACTGCCGATCCTGAGATCTGGCAGTCTGCTGGTTAAAGGGAGACAGGGACGGTAGACATAGAGAAAAATTCCTCATACAACGCTTGCACGGCTTCTTTTTCTTGAGCCGCTTTGACGCCAAACATCATGCTGACCTCTGAAGAGCCTTGATTGATCATTTCAATATTGACCTTCGCTTTTGACAGCGCCTCTGCCGCTCTTGCTGTGGTTCCAACATTGTGACGCATCGCTTCTCCTACAACCATAATGAGTGAGAGATTCGGCTCTAAAACGACCTCATCTGCATCAAGCACGAGCTTCAAGCGGTCGAGCAGCTCTTGTTCAATATGCTGCTCCTCCAGCTGATCCTGTCTTAAAATAATGTTCATATCATCAATGCCAGAAGGGACGTGTTCATACGTAAGCCCATATTCCTCTAGTGTTTGCAGCACCTTGCGTCCAAAACCGACTTCTCGGTTCATCAAATACTTGCTAATATAAATGCTGCAAAATCCGCTGTCTGAGGCGATTCCGACAACTGGTCCATTTGTATGATCTCTCTGGTTCACGATTTTTGTGCCTTTTGCCGAGGGATTATTGGTGTTTTTAATTTGCACAGGAATGCCTGCACGGAAGGCTGGAATGAGTGCTTCATCATGGAACACAGAAAAACCAGCATAGGACAGCTCGCGCATTTCCCGGTACGTCAGCTCTGTAATCTCCTTCGGCTCATGAACGATCGTTGGATTAACAGCGTAAACAGCATCCACATCTGTAAAGTTTTCATACACTTCTGCCTTCAAACCGTTTGCTAAAATGGAACCGGTAATATCGGAGCCGCTGCGAGAAAAGGTGACAATATCTCCCGATAGGCTAAAGCCAAAAAAGCCAGGGAATATGATGATGCCAGAGCGCCCTCTTAATTTGTACAAATGATCATATGACTCCGGAAGGACTTGCGCTTGGCCAGGCTCATCGCTCACAAATAAACCAGCTTCCTTTGGATTCACATAGTGAGCTTCGACACCTTGATGGCGGAAATAGGCGGCAATGAGCTTTGCGTTATTGTCTTCACCGCTTGCTTTGATGGCATCAAGATATCGCTCTGGACGAGACGAATCAGCCTGTAAGAGGGCGTCTAGATCTTGCCTGATGGTGTCAATCACGTCATGACTTAATCCGAGTTCATCCGCAATGGAGGCATACCGTTCGATGACGGCTTCCTGTAAATCGTGTGCTTCGCCTAAACGTAAATATTGCTCACCGCAGCTAATTAATAGATCGGTGACCTTCGTATCCGTTGAATGCCGTTTTCCTGGTGCGGAAACAACGACTGCTTTTCGAGCTGGATCTGCTGTTACAATGTCAAATACCTTTTGCAGCTGCTTGCCAGATGCAAGTGAACTGCCACCAAATTTAACGACCTTCAATGCATACATCTCCTATAGTAAAAATTTTCTCACAAATTGAATAGTTCCTATTATCAACTCTTTTCTTTAAATTATCAAGGTTTTTCTTCGCTGTAAATACAAATGTCCTTTTGGAGAGGACGATATAGCGTGAGTATATGAAAAAAGAGCCGGCAATATGCCGAGCTCTTTTCTTATGAAGAAGATGAGGAGGAAGATAGCTCCTGCTTCATCACTTTATTCTCGCGTTTTTCCTTTAAGAAAAAAGAGAGGACGAGTCCAAGGACCGCAATCAAACCAGACACGATAAATGATGTGTTCATGCCGTGAACGGCTGATTTTAATGGGCTGGCTAATTCTGCATTTGCAGCAGAACTGCTCATGATGGAGACAAGCACAGCCGTCCCAATGGAGCCGCCCATTTGTCTCATCGTGTTATTCATCGCTGTCCCATGCGGGATCAAATGAGGCGGTAAAGAGTTAATACCTGCGGTTGTCAGCGGCATCATGATCATCCCAACCCCGATTAAGCGAAGCGTGTAGGCGACCGTAATGAGGGCGATGGATGAATCAAGGGTGAGCAGCATAAATGGCAGGGTAGTAACAGTAAGTATCGTAAACCCGCCTAATGCCAGCCCTTTTCCACCGACTTTATCAAAAATCCGTCCAATAATTGGTGAGAGGAGCCCCATAAAGAGAGCACCAGGCAATAAGATCAGTCCTGTATCAAGAGCAGACAATCCTCTGACATTTTGCGTATAGAGCGGCAGAATCGTCTCTGTCCCAATCAATAAAGCAAAGACAAGCATCCCAAGGAAGGTCGTTAAGCTAAAGATCGCAAACTTAAAGACACCAAATTCAAGCATCGGTCTTGTCAAATTCGACTGGCGCAGAATAAAGAAGAACAAGCTCACAGCGCCGACAATCAGCGATATGAGGACAGTGGCACTCGTCCAGCCATATGTTCCGACACTAGAAAATCCGTAAAGCAGCCCACCGAAACCGAAGGACGACAAGATGACTGATAAAACATCAATACGTGTCTCTCTTTGCTGCGTTACATTTTTCATTAAGAAGAAAGCAAGAATGAGATCAATGATACCGATTGGCAGAACAATATAGAACAAGAACTTCCAGCTGAAGGAATCAACAATCCAGCCGCCAAGTGTCGGCCCAAGCGCTGGTGCGAACGAAATGACAAGACCGACCATGCCCATCGCCTGCCCGCGCTTTTCTTTCGGGAAAATGGTTAAAAAGATCGTTTGCATCAGCGGCATTAAAATCCCTGCGCCGGCTGCCTGCACAATACGCGCTGCAAGTAATACAGGGAAATTCGTTGCAAATGAAGCAAGAATTGTACCGGCTGTAAAGATGCTAAGCGCCGTTAAAACTAAAGAACGGCTTGAAAATTTCTCGATTAAGAAAGCCGTGATCGGGATGAGAATCCCGTTTGTCAGCATAAAGGCTGTGGTGAGCCACTGTCCCTTGCTGACATCAATATTGAATTCCTCCATGATATGTGGGATCGCTGGAATGAGCAGCGTTTGGTTTAAAATCGCGACGAATGCCCCAACGAGGAAAATCCCCACAATCACAGATCGATTATACGATGTTGTTGATTGGTTCATGTTATCCCTTCTTTATCTATAGAATGATGCTTTTCAGCTGTGACACGTTTTGTGATAAAACGCTGTTTTTACCTAAATAATCGAGCAATGAGCTGATTAAAAAGGTTCTCGGTTGGTCCTTTGATAATTCTTGGCTCAGCAGCTCAAACGCAGAGAGGAGATCGTCCTTTTCTTCTCCGTTTGGCAGTGCGTGAAGCTCTTGTTTGATCTTCGTTAAGGACGAGATGACAAGCTTTTCTTCATCATATTCGTCCTGTGAAGAAAGCAAATAAGAGTCCATCAGCTGATCTGTTAACACAGGCTCAATGGAACAAGGCTTTTTCGACACACGGTCCATCACGCCGATAATCATTTCGGCGGCATTTTCTAATTGGATGTTCTTGTGCTCAATCGCCAGCATTAAGATGAATTCTCTCATTAATCCGTTGAGGACGATCACAAGATCCCAGACATAAGGCGCAACAGATTCACCATATGTGCTTAAAATAATGTCTCTGTGCCGCTGCATGATAATGGAGCGTGTCTCACGTAAATGCTTAATGACAATGGGCGAATGCTGCGAAAAAGCTTCAAAGGACAGCATATTCAAAAATTTATGATTCTCTTTAAACTCTTCAAGCTCAAGCTTAATCTTCTTTGTGAATTTTTCCTTCTTGGACAGCGTCGTTTCTGAATGAATGATCTGAGAAATCTCTCTCATTTTGCACTGATTGTATTTAATCAGTTCTAATAGAAGAGCTTCCTTTGAATCAAACAGTTTATAAATGGACGCTTTTGATATTTTACAGGCATCGGCAATTGACTGCATGGAGACACTCATATAGCCTTTTTGAGAAAATAATTTCTTTGAAACCCGCAAAATCTCTTCTTGCTTTTCGTTCATCTTCATAAGTCCTTTCCGAATCGGTAAAACCATATGGTCACAATGGAAACCGAGTGGTCACTTTTGCAATGATAACAAAACCAATGACCCATGACAAGAAAAGAAACTTAAAAAATACCTATCTATATGACAGGTATTTTATCCTTCCGCATGTGCGGCATATATGATGATCTGTCCGTTAAGTTCGACGATCAAAAGGTCTTTTCGCTGCTTTACAGAGTAAATCGCTGTCCCTTTTTTCAACTGGGAAGCTGTGCCGTGATCAAAATGTTCGGCAGCTGTTTTCTGAATGATACCTACTTGCTGATCTTTAGTGACGGTTAGTTGATGGGTCCAATCTACATTTGCTTGATAGACAGTTCCTTCCCTTCAAGACAGCTTTTATATAGTCATAGTCGTTCCCGAAGGATGTATCGTTACTTTGTATGAGGCGAGTCATGAGATTGTATGTTGGCACAAAATACGATACATTTATCGTATGAATAATCCAATCCATCCAACTCAAGAAGACATAAGACTGATTTCTGTGCTGCACGCATTGGCTGATCCAATCCGGTTAGAAATTGTCCGCTGCTTAGCAGAAGCGGGCGAGAGGACATGCGGTACGTATGAGATGAATATTGCCAAATCTACGCTTTCTCATCACTTCAAAGTGCTGAGGGAGGCAGGCGTCGTGAAAGTGAGAATTGACGGTAAACACCGCTACTATTCTTTAAGAAAAGAAGACATCGAGACCGCTTTTCCTGGACTCGTGTCATCCATTTTAGCCGTAGATAAAGAGCGGTGGTAAGCCAGCTGTCTGTAAAGCAGCTGGCTGTTTTATTTCCCATAAATCGACTCATACAGCCTTTTCACCGCCGGCTCAATATCCTCTGGCCGCATATGAGAGAAGCCGAGGACGAGTGGAACAAAGCCTTCCTGATGCCCCGGCAATTGCTCATCAAGGGTAAAACGGTCCATCCCGTACATTTTCAGCTTTCTTTCTTTGGCACGCTGTAAAATCTCATGCTGCGTGCGGTTTGAGCGGAACTCTGCGATAAAATGAAGTCCAGCATTTTCCCCAATAATCCGTACATTGTCAGTAAAAACCGTGTCGAGCTCTTCAATGAGCTGCTTCCGCTTTTCCTCATATAAACCATTCATCCTCTTAATATGCCGCTGATACGCCCCATCTTTTATAAAATGAAGAAGGGTGTATTGTGTAAAAAGGTTGGCTGTTTGAATGAAGAAGTGCTGTTCTTTCTTATAGCGTCTCAATAAATGCTGCGGGAGCACCATGTAGCTTAGTCTTAAGCCTGGCAGCAATGACTTTGAAAAGGTCCCCATATAAATGACTTTGTCATATCGATCCAAACTTTGCAGCGCTGGAATGCTGTCTGTACCATACTTGAATTCACTGTCATAATCATCCTCAATGATATAACGGCCGGGATGATCGGCTGCCCAGTTTAAGAGCTGAATCCGCCGGGAAATCGGCATAATTACCCCTGTTGGGAATTGATGTGAAGGGGTAATGATTAAGACATTCGGCTGTTTTTTGTGAATGTCACTCATCCGCACCCCTTTTTGATCAATGCCAATCGTTTCAATTCGGTGATGATTGTTTTTCAGCATTTGATAGAGCCGGCGATAGCCAGGGTTTTCTAATCCGTATACTTGATCGGCTGGAAGAATGCTTGATAAAGAATGGATAAGTGACTGCGTGCCTGCGCTTAAAATGAGCTGTTCTGGGTAGCATTTGACCCCTCGCGCAAGCCCGATCAACCGGGCAATCGTTTCCCGAAGCTCGTACACACCTTGTGGATGCGGAAGCTCACCAAAGGCTTCTTGGTGGAGACTGATCGCCTTTTGTTCACTTTTCAGCCAGCTTTTAAATGGAAAGTTAGTGGTATCGACAGAGATATGTGAAAAGGAATACCAGTCGTCCCGTGCAATCGGCTCCTCCTTTAAATCTGCTGGAAGGGAAGAGGGTTTCAGCTGACCTGACTCATGAAACGTTTCTAGTGATTCCACAAAAAAGCCTTTGCGTTCAACCGAATATAAATATCCCTCAGCAAGCAGCTGCTGATACGCGCCATTCACTGAATTCACGCTGACGTTTAATGTATCGGCTAACTCTCGTTTAGAGGGTAATTGATCGTGCGGCTGAAGGTTTCGATTTAAAATTTCACCTTTAATTTTCGTATAAATTTGATGATAAATAAATCCGTTTGCCCCTGTTTGATCTAGTTGAATTGTCAGCATCTCGTCATTCCATCCTCTCTGGTACCATGAAAAAAATGATATTGGTACTTTCTATCATACCAAAAAATATTCAGAATAATAAAAAAGACATAAAGGGGATGGATGACAATGAGTCAAACGACAACAAACCGTTTTTCAACAGAAGAATGGCAGGGGAAAAGAGACCAATACGTCGCAAGAGGCGTGAGTAATGGCAACCGTCATCTTGCAGCGAAGGGGAAGGGAGCCGAGCTGTTCGATATCGATGGGAAACGTTTTATCGATTTTGCAGGCGCTATCGGTACATTAAATGTAGGCCATTCACATCCAAAGGTTGTGGAAGCCGTCAAAGCACAGGCAGACAGTCTGATTCACCCAGGATTCAACGTCATGATGTACGAATCGTATATTGAATTGGCAGAGAAGCTATGCCGCCTCACACCAGGCGATCATGACAAGAAAGCCATTTTTCTCAATTCAGGTGCAGAAGCTGTTGAAAATGCGGTGAAAATTGCACGTAAATATACGAAAAGACAGGCCGTTGTGTCGTTTACAAGAGGCTTTCACGGCAGAACGAATATGACGATGAGCATGACGAGCAAGGTCAAGCCATATAAATTTGGGTTCGGACCATTTGCGTCAGAGGTGTATCAAGCGCCGTACCCTTATTACTATCAAAAGCCAGAAGGATTAAGCGATGCAGCCTACGATGAGTACATCATTGATCAATTCAATCAATTCTTCGTCGCAGCCGTTGCACCAGAAACCGTTGCTTGTGTGGTCATGGAGCCAGTCCAAGGGGAGGGCGGTTTTATTGTACCATCGAAGCGTTTTGTACAGCACGTTGCTTCATTCTGTCAGCAGCACGGGATTGTCTTTGTGGCAGATGAGATCCAAACAGGCTTTGCGAGAACAGGGAAATATTTTGCCATTGAGCACTTTGATGTAGTGCCGGACTTAATCACGGTGTCAAAATCTCTTGCCGCTGGATTGCCGCTAAGCGGTGTAGTAGGCAGAAAGGAAATGCTTGATGCGGCAGATCCAGGTGAGCTCGGGGGGACATATGCAGGAAGTCCATTAGGCTGTGTGGCAGCACTAGCGGTTCTTGATATTATTGAAACGGAACAATTGAATCAACGATCTGAGCACATCGGACAAGTCATTGAGGACAAAGCAAATGATTGGAGAACAACGTATCCATTCATTGGAGAAGTCCGCCGATTAGGGGCAATGGCGGCGATTGAAATTGTGGAAGATCAAAAAACGCGTACACCAGATAAGAAAACAGCCGCAGCGATTGCAGCATATGCAAATGAGCACGGGCTGCTCTTATTAACGGCAGGGATTAATGGGAATATTATTCGCTTCTTAACACCACTTGTCATCACAGATGAGCTGCTGAATGAAGGACTAGGGATCATCGAGGACGCCTTCAAAGCACGCTAAACAACAAAGGGGGATGGTTGTATGCAAAAACAACAAATGGCAAAAACCATGTCGCAGTCTGACGTACTGTTTTTATCCATTGGTGCAATGCTTGGATGGGGCTGGGTTGTACTTTCGGGAGATTGGATTTTAACAGCAGGATTTTTAGGCAGTGTCATCGCCTTTGTCATCGGCGGTATTCTCGTCATCTTTATTGGACTCACGTATGCTGAGCTTTCGTCTGCAATTCCAGAGACGGGAGGAGGGCTCGTCTTTGTCCAGCGGGCATTTGGGATGAAATCAGCGTTCGTCTCAGCATGGGGCGTATTGTTTGGTTATGTGTCCGTCATTACGTTTGAAGCTGTTGCCTTGCCGACAGTTATTGATTATGTCATTCCAACACAGCATGTTGGCTTCCTATGGAATATAGGGGGATGGGACGTTTATTTCACATGGGTGTTGATTGGATCTGGTGGTGCATTGTTTTTAACAGCACTGAATTACATTGGGGCAAAGCCTGCGGCCATTTTTCAGTCTGTGTTCACTGTAGCGATTATTTTGACAGGCTTTCTCCTTTTAGGTGGCGCGACATTTAATGGAGATTTTGCAAACCTTGAGCCAATGTTTCAAGGCGGGGTTGGCGGTCTTATGGCCGTGTTAGTCATGATTCCTTTTTTATTCGTTGGATTTGATGTGATTCCGCAAGTAGCAGCAGAGATTAATGCGCCAAAGAAAATCATTGGGAGAATATTAATTATCTCCATCGTGAGTGCGGTCGTATTTTATCTGCTTATTGTCTTTGGGGTAGCTGCGGGGCTGTCAAAAGGACAGCTTGAAGCCTCTTCATTGGCGACAGCAGATGCGATGGTGCAGCTGCTCGGTCATCAGGCGTTTGGAACAGTGCTTGTCATTGGCGGTGTAGCAGGGATTGTGACGAGCTGGAATGCTTTTATCATCGGTGCAAGCCGTATTCTATATGCGATGGCGGAAAGAGGCATGATTTCCAAATGGTTTGCGTATATTCATCCAAAGTATAAAACGCCGACAAATGCCATTTTATTTCTTGGTGCTTTGGCTTTTTTTGCTCCATTACTAGGGCGTCCTGCCCTCGTGTGGATTGTCAATGCGGGCGGTGTCGGAATTATCGTTGGGTACTTAATAGTGTCCATTGCCTTTATGAGACTTCGAAAAGCAGAACCAGAGCTTGAGCGTCCATACCGCATTAAGTATTGGCGGACGACAGGCGTTTTAGCTATCGGGCTGAGTCTCCTTTTTCTTTCATTTTATTTTCCAGGAATGCCGGCCTCCTTATCATGGCCAGCTGAATGGATATTGCTTTTAGGTTGGGCACTCATTGGGTATATACTATATGTAATGAATCCAAGAACGAAGGAGACGGTAGAGCATGACAAACGAACTCAAAGTGTATAATCCTGCAACAGGAGAAGAAATTGCTTCAGTTGCTCAGCATACAAAAGAACAGATCGAAGACGCCATTACCCGCTCACACAAAGCATTCAAAGCATGGGCAAAAATGTCTGCGCATGAACGTGCCAATATCATTCGCAAGTGGTTTGACCTCATGATTGAACATAAAGAAAGGCTCGCGAAAATCATCACGGAAGAAAACGGGAAGCCGTATCAAGAAGCATTAGGCGAAATCGTCTATGCAGCTGGATACATTGAATGGTACGCAGAGGAAGCCAAACGGATATACGGCAGAACCATTCCGTCACATACGACGAACAAACGCCTTTTTGTCACAAAGCAGCCAGTTGGTCCTGTTGCGGCCATTACACCGTGGAATTTCCCAGCAGCCATGATCACGAGAAAGGCTGCACCAGCACTTGCAGCGGGCTGTACGTTTATTGTGAAACCTGCTGAAGACACGCCGATGACGGCTATTGAACTTGTGAAATTAGGCCACGAAGCTGGAATTCCAGAGGATGCACTGCAATGGGTGGTTGGAGATGGAAAAGAAGTCGGTGAAATATTCACAGATAGTCCATTGATTCGCAAAATCACGTTCACAGGCTCAACGCCAGTCGGAAAGCATCTGATCAAAAACAGTGCGAGTACAGTCAAGCACGTATCAATGGAGCTTGGCGGTCATGCTCCGCTCATCGTAGACAAAGATGCCAATCTTGAACTAGCTGTCAAACAAGCAGTGGCATCTAAGTTCCGTAATGCAGGACAAACCTGTGTCTGTGCCAACCGCTTAATTGTACATGAAGACATTCATGAAGCATTTGCTCAAGGCTTCAGCAAAGAAGTAGAAAAGCTGAAAGTGGGAAATGGCTTTGAAGAAGGCACATCCATCGGCCCAATTATCAATAAGCGCGGCTTTGATAAAATTGTCGGTCAAATTCAAGATGCAGTCGATAAAGGAGCGAAAATTCTTGTCGGCGGAGATACGCATTTCGATGATGAAAAGTCGTATTATTTTGTCCAGCCAACGGTTCTCACACATGTAGACCCTTCAATGAACATTATGCATGAAGAAACCTTTGGGCCAGTGGCGCCGATTACGACGTTCAAAACGCTAGATGAAGCGATTGAATTAGCGAACGATACACCTTTTGGTCTTGCAGCTTATTTCTTTACAGAAAATTATCGAAACGGACTTTACATGTCAGAGAATCTTGATTACGGGATAATCGGCTGGAATGATGGCGGTCCATCGGCTGTTCAAGCACCATTCGGAGGAATGAAAGAAAGCGGAATTGGCCGTGAAGGCGGCATCGAAGGCATTGAACCCTATTTAGAAACCAAATATGTATCCATTGGTTTAGACGAATAGACGTGAAAAAGACTGCCTGAGGAATCTTGGCAGTCTTTTTTATGTTAAACAGCCGGCGGAAAAAGCTGCTCCACCGTTTCTTTTGTTTCTTTTAGAATTTCGTGGATGTAATCTGCTGGTGCCTGCTCCATGCTGCTGAACAAAAGTCGTTCAACAGGCTCAACACCAATAAAATTGAAGACTTCTGTATCTGTTGTCATGCGATGGGAGGCGGAAACGATCCGCTTAGAGTCAAGAAAGGTCCTTGGAGCATCATGCGTGTTGATAATGACACCTTTTTTGTGCCGAAGCAGGTTTTCAATAGCCCCATGCTCATTGATTTGATAAGCGAAGCCCTCAGAAAAAACGCGTTCTACATAGCCCTTTAGCATAGCGGGTAAGCCTGTCCACCAAATGGGAAAAATAAACGTTAGGACATCTGCTTGCTGAATCAGCTTCTGCTCTGTTTGAATGGCAATTGGGACATCACCCCGTTTGATCGCAGCCTTTTCCAACATGCTTAGCTCTGGCGAAAAACCAAGAGCATAGACATCACGAACAGTCACTTCATGACCATTGTTCAAAAGAGTGCTGACAACAAGATCTAATAAGGTTTGATTTAAGCTTTGCTGGGGATGAGCAAATATAATTAAATGGTTCATCTCATAGCCTCCTAGGTGGTCATGTGTCTCATTATGGCACGCGCCACCATCCTATTCAATCCTATATTGGTAATAATAGGTTGGAAAAATGATCTCGTGTTCAAGGTGGAAAGAAACAAAGCGATCGTTTCCGTGAAAACGATCGCTTACGAATCAATTATTTCTTTCTAAAAGCAAGCCCAAGCGCAATCAGTGCTACGACTAGAGCAGCAATGGACAACCCTAGCACAAGTGGTGAGGAAGAGTTGGAGGCTGTTTCAGATGCCTTTTCTTCTTTTGGTTTTTCTTGTCCATGTGAATCCGTTACCGTATTAGATGCCACAATGTTTGTGATCGAATGCGGCTTATCAGCATCTTTATCGCCTGTCCATTCAACGACCGTTCCATCCTTATAATATTGATATGCATCCCATGCAGCTTCACCTGCTTTTTCAGGGTTTTTCGCTACAAAAACGAATTGCTGGAACTGTCCGGCAAGCACGCCTTTACCCGTTGCTTCCCAAGTCACTCTTGTCACCTTGCCATCTTTTTCTTCAGTTGACGTTTTCCATCCAGGGACTGGCTCATATTGCTGGAATTCTACGCCTTTAGGTATTGTCACGACAACCTTAGTCGTTGGACTGTCACTCTCAGAAGGAACTTTTAACGTATAGGTTTCCCACGCATTTGTCGCAGACGTATCAGGCTTGACTGTGACATGAGCACTCACAGGAATCGCCAATAAAAATGAAGCGAGAAGCATTGGTAATAAAGCTTTAACGTATTTTTTCATATGGTATGAACTCCTTTTAGTTTCTTCTAATAAATGTGGTATCGATATTTTCAAAAGAACCAGTTAACGCATGGATTTCAATTTTCCAAGTGCCTTTTTCATTTAACAAGAGATTTTCAGCAGAGAAATGACCATTTTTTAATCGTTTCAGCTGAAATTCACTCGGTTTCTCTTCACCGAATAAGGCGACTTTATGGATCTTGGCTGTCACAGATTGAATATCAGTAATCGTTTGTCCATCCTTCTTCGTAAATGCGACCTCGAATGTGTTTTTTCCCGGGGCATTCGGGGTAATGCTCATGGACACAATGTCACGATGCTCGACCTGGTTTGCGCCAAAGAATGGCTCAGGTGCAGGCGGAGGAGGGCTCGGAATATTGGTGAACACAGCCGTTAATAACAAAATGGCGATTCCGATGATCCACTCAGCTCGTAACGAAACGTTTTGTTTCTGTTTCTTTTCCCATCTCAGCATCAAGTAATGGACAAGTCCTAGAAGGCCCATCAAGATAAATAAACCAAGCTTGATTAAAAAGGTTCGTCCATACGCTGATTCGAAAAGAGCATCAAACGATTGCAAAATGAAGATGGCATTCACAAATCCTGAAAACACAATGAGTCCAACAGAGAGCATCGCCCAAGGGTGAAACGCTGTTAACGTACTCCGTATGAGCGGCTGATCTTCATTTGGCAGCTTCTTCAGCAATAAAAGCACAATGGCTGTTAAACCACCGACCCAGATCGATGCAGAAACGAGATGGATGAAATCAAGGGACGTTGTCAGTATTTTATTATCTGTTGCTGCTGGATGTCCGATTTGTGCTTTCAGCCAGAGAAGCACTGCGAATAGGAGCAGTGGAAACAACCATACCCGAAAAGAAGTAAAAACCCCTTTTTTCATCGCGACTATGCTCCAAATGGTCAGAAGAACAAATGACACCATGAGCATCATCCACAAACTGCCGCCAGAAGTCGACGCAATGGTTTCTTGTAAGAGCGATGGTTGAAATGCCCCCAAAAAGGACACGTCTGCCGCTGATTTTGTTTGAATTGGCAGCTGGAACACGAGTGCTCCGCCCATCATGATCAGTGACAAAGTCAAAAGCCTCTTCATTCGTTTCGCTAATACAGGTGAAATGGATGTTTTAAACCAAAACAGTCCAAACAAAATGGTCCCGAGAAATAAGCTAAACGATGTATAAAGTAAGGCTTTATCAATGGTCGAGGCAACATCGATGGATTCATTCGTTTGACCTTGATCTAATTGGTCAAAGCCGCCATCCGCTTTGCCAATACTAAACGGGATCATGCCAGAGACAGAGTGTCCGTCTGCTGAAACCGCATTCCACTGAATGGTATATATTCCTTTTGGTAAATCCTTTTTTAAAGCAGCTTCCATGATTTTTTGATCTTTAATGACCGTATCTCCCTTATCTACACGATCACCTTTTGCATTGAGCACCTTAATGGCATGAAATCCGCTTTCGATTCCTTCACTAAATGTGATAGAGACCGAAGGAGGCTGCTTCTCCAGCTCTTCATTTGCCGCTGGATTCGAGCTGACGACGTATGCATGAGCAAATGCTTCCTTTGGAATGAAAAAAGCCAACGTGACGATAAGGAGTAGAAGCCACTTACTATGTTTCAACAAGTGAATAACCGCCTTTCTACCTATGAAAATGTCTCATGTATCAGAAAGAAAGCGGCAGTAAACTGTGAGTCACAGAAAAAACCGCTCCTCCTATTGTGCCGCTCACTCTAAAAGGTAAACGAAACAAACAGCAAGATGGTTCACTTTTTCTGTGTCATGTCTGCGCAGACATTTCTTGATTGAATAGGTTTGATCATGTATAAGCCTATTCGATTTAAGAAGAGGAAACAAGAAGAGACTATTTGAAAGTTGTGAAATTCCAATGAATTTTGCATCAAAACCACGGCACGTCAACCTTTTTACTCCATTTGTCCTATGCTCTGACAGAGAATTCACATCATATTTCAATTTTGTCACACACTAAGTGACAAAGTGACATTTAGTTTCAATTGAAGGGAAAGTGAAAGCGTTTTACGATAAGGTTAAGGGCTTCACTGACACTTGTTATTATATCTTTTGACCTATAAAGCCCTGAATAAAGGGAGAGAAGAAAGGAGTTTTCATAGATGCAGGAAAAAAGTGGATTCCGCGTAAAAGTACAGCGCTTTGGAAGCTATTTAAGCGGCATGATTATGCCGAATATTGGAGCATTTATCGCTTGGGGACTCATTACGGCATTGTTCATTCCGAGTGGCTATTTGCCAAATGAACAATTAGCTTCACTTGTTGGTCCAATGATCAACTACTTACTGCCGCTCTTAATCGGTTACACAGGCGGTAAGCTCGTATACGACCATCGAGGCGGGGTACTCGGTGCAACCGCGACGATTGGGGTCATTGTCGGTTCGGACATTCCAATGTTTTTAGGTGCCATGATCATGGGACCACTTGGCGGTTACTTGATTAAGAAAATTGATCAGCTGTTCAAAGATCGAATCAAATCGGGCTTTGAGATGCTTGTGAATAACTTTACGGCAGGGATTCTAGGTGCCATTCTTGTCGCGATTGCCTTCTACGCCATCGGCCCAGTGGTACTTGGTCTAAATAAAGCCCTTGCAGCTGGTGTAGATATCATTGTGAATGCACATTTGCTTCCGCTGGCAAGTATTTTCATTGAACCAGCGAAAGTCTTGTTCTTAAACAATGCGATTAATCAAGGAATTTTAGGTCCTTTAGGGGTGGAGCAAGCGGCAAAGACAGGGCAGTCCGTTCTGTTCTTGCTTGAAACAAACCCAGGACCAGGGTTAGGTGTTCTACTTGCGTACATGTTCTTTGGTAGAGGAAATGCGAAACAGTCTGCACCGGGTGCGATTGTCATTCAATTCTTAGGAGGAATTCATGAGATTTACTTCCCGTACATCTTAATGAAACCAAAGCTCATTTTGGCGGTGATTGCAGGGGGAGCAAGCGGCGTTCTGACCTTTACCCTGTTAAATGCAGGCTTAAAGGCTGTGCCGTCACCAGGAAGTATTATCGCCCTCATGCTGATGTCACCAAAAGGCGGACACCTTGCCGTTCTTGCAGGTGTTGTCGTGGCAGCCGTCGTATCATTCCTTGTCGCTTCTGTGATTTTGAAGGCTTCAAAAGCTGTTGATGAGGATCTAACAGCAGCAACAGAAAAGATGCAGGACATGAAAGGGAAGAAAAGCGCAGCAGCTGCTGCTCTCACAGCTCAAAAAGAAGATGCTGAAGCAAATGAGCAAGCAGCATCTCCAAGTGATGTCAATCCAGATGACGTGAACAAAATCATCTTTGCCTGCGATGCAGGAATGGGCTCAAGTGCGATGGGCGCATCCATCTTAAAGAATAAAGTCAAAAAGGCAGAGCTTGATATTGATGTGACAAACACATCCATCAGCAACATCCCAGATGACGCCGATGTGGTCTTTACTCATAAAGATTTAACAGACAGAGCCAAGGCGAAACTGCCGGGCGCTGTGCATATCTCAGTTGATAATTTCTTAAACAGCCCGAAATACGATGAGCTGATTGAGAAATTGAAAAAATAACATGACGAAACGGGTTGAGTTCAATTTTTCTTTATTGAACTCCCCGTTTTGGTTGTTTTTCTGATTTTCCATTCTAAAAAAAGGTGTGTGATCATTCATGAAACAAGTACTTTCAAAAGACAATATTTTTCTAAACGAACAAGCAGGCTCAAAAGAAGAAGCCATTAAAAAAGCGGGCGAGGTCCTAGTGGCAAACGGCTATGTCACAAGTGATTATGTTGACAAAATGTTTGAAAGAGAAAATATCTCATCTACATTTATGGGCAACGGGATTGCGATTCCTCATGGAACAGAGGATGCGAAAGCGGCTGTCCTTCATTCTGGGATTTCCATCATTCAAATTCCAGAAGGTGTTGAATACGGAGAAGGAAATATCGCCAAAGTTGTCTTTGGCATCGCTGGTAAAAACAACGAACACCTTGATATTCTTTCTCAAATTGCGATTGTCTGTTCAGAAGAAGAAAATGTAGAACGCATCATCCATGCAAAGGATCAGGATGAACTGATCGCCATTTTTAACGAGGTGAACTAACATGAAGGCACTTCATTTTGGAGCAGGAAATATCGGCAGAGGGTTTATCGGATCTTTGTTAAAAACATCAGGCTTTGAGCTTGTCTTTACCGATGTAAATGAAGCGGTCATCAACGAGCTGAATGAAAGAGGAGAATACACGGTTGAACTCGCAGCGCCGGGTCAAAAACAAGAAGTAGTCGGCCCAGTGAAAGCGATCAATTCTGCACAAGACACAGCGGCATTAACAGAGGCCGTCGCATCAGCCGATTTAATTACAACAGCTGTTGGACCAGCCGTTTTGAAGATCATAGCTTCATCGATTGCTGAAGGATTAAAACAGAAAAAGCCTGACCATATCATCAACATCGTGGCATGTGAAAATATGATTGGAGGCAGCTCTCATTTAAAAGAAGCCGTTTTCTCTCATTTAACAGAAGAGGAACAAGAAGCGTTGTCACAAACAGTTGGTTTTCCAAACGCTGCTGTGGACCGCATTGTTCCGATTCAGCACCATGAGGACATTCTGAAAGTATCAGTTGAGCCTTTTTTCGAGTGGGTCATTGATGAGACTGGCTTTATTGGTGACGTTCCTCAGATTGAAGGAGCAACCTTTGTAAAAGATTTGACGCCGTATATTGAGCGCAAACTCTTTACTGTCAACACAGGGCATGCACTAGCTGCTTATGTCGGGTATCAGCAAGGCGTTCAAACGATTAAAGAAGCCGTCGATACACCAGAGATTCGCCGAGTTATTGAAGGAGCACTTCGTGAAACAGGCAGTTATTTAATCGACACATATGGCTTTCAGAAAGAAGAACATGATGCCTATATTCAAAAAAACATCAAACGATTCGAAAATGCTTTTATCTCCGACGAAGTCACTCGTGTCGCACGTTCTCCTCTTAGAAAGCTGGGAGCAGACGACCGTTTAATCGGTCCAGCGAAAAAGATCAAACAGCCAGTGTACTTAATCAAAGGTATCGCTGCAGCTCTCGCTTATGACTTTGCCGAAGACGAAGAAGCGGTTCGTTTGCAGGCATTAAGAAAAGAAAAAGGCATTGAAGGTGTGCTGGAAGAAGTATGTGGCCTCACGCCAACAGACTATCTCTATCAAGCCATTCTGAAAGAAACAGCTCGATAATCAGAAAATCCCTTTCCAACGAGTGAAAGGGATTTTTTTACGACTTTTTTAATAGTTTTCCCCGCTTGACGATATATGATGTAAGGGGGAATTTGTATATGAAAAAGAAAACGTTTGCGTCAAGAAGTGTCTTTTTTCAATTAATGTCTGCCATTATCGTGATCACGATCTTAACCGGCGGACTTGTTGGGACAACGGGGTATTTGTTAGCGAAACATGTCTTAATTGATGCGGGGAAAGCAGATTTAAAGCACATCGTCAGCGGAGCAATGGCCACACTTGAACAGTTGAATGATCGTGTAGAGAAAAAAGAACTGACGCTTGAACAGGCGCAGGAACAAGCCCGTATTTACTTGAGCGGGCCTAAAAATGACAACGGGAAAGGGTACCAATTTCAAAAATCAGATTTTATCTATAAAAATAAAGGCTATCTCGTCGCATATGGAGCAGATTATTCCTCTCAAGTCCATCCTGTCAACGACATTGGCGTCATTCCAGATAACACGACCAATCGTGAAAAAATGGTCGCTGGAGCCAATGCAAAAGGCGAGGATACACACTATGTGACCTATCTAGATAAGGACGATGCCACCGGCGAAGAAAAGCAAAAGCTTGCCTATATGAGCCAGTTCACGCCATGGAATTGGAGTATCGGTATCGCCGTCTTCCAGGATGAATTTTATAAAGAATTAGAGCAGATGAAGCTCTATATCATGCTCATTACAGCAGGTGTCGCTCTTCTCGGTCTTGGCGTCTTTTATTTAGCTGCTCGAGGAAAAGTCAGACTGCTCAAGCAAGTCACTGCTGCTTCAAAAGAAATTGCGGCGGGGAATCTTGAACGCACGAGTTTAAAAGAAACAACAGATGAAATTGGACAGCTGGCAAAAGGCTTTAATCATATGTCAGGAGAACTCAGGGCACTTGTGAGCGGTCTACAGGAAACGAGCAGCCAGCTTGTTGAATCAGCGACAGATTTATCGGCGATATCTGAAGAAACCTCAGCCAGCAGTGAAGAAATTGGCCGAGCCATTGGCGACATATCGACCGGAACGCTTCATCAGGCATCTGACCTTGATGCAGCCAATCAACAAATGACCCAGTTCAATCAATCCATCGAAAATGTCAAAGAACAAAGCGATCAAATTAAACGAATCTCTGACCAATCGAGTCAATCATCGCAGCAGGGCCAGCAAATTGTTCAGCAATTAAAACAATCAAATGAACAATCAATTCAGGCGTCTAAAGGTATTAGAACAGGAATCGAGCAGTTAAGTATAAAAGTACAGGATATCTCTAAAATCACTGATACGATTGAAAGCATTTCAAATGAGACGAATTTACTAGCGCTGAATGCAAGCATTGAAGCAGCACGCGCAGGAGAGCAAGGCAAAGGCTTCTCGGTTGTGGCGAGTGAAGTGCGGAATTTAGCTGAGCAGACAAAGCAATCAGCCGTTCAAATTCAGCAAATGGTACAAGGCATTAAAGAAGAAACGACGGCAACAGCCGGTATGATGTCGAGCACAATGGATCGTTTTGCTGAGTTAGATGAAGCGGTACATGCAACAGAACATGAATTCAATGCCATCTCTGCGTCAATTTCACAAACCATCGTTGAAACAGACGCAATGGCAAAAGAGCTGAATGCATTGCTGGAGCAAAACGATCTCATCACAAAAGCGATGCAAGGCGCCGCCCATATTTCTCAAGAAAATGCCGCTGCGATCGAAGAGATCACCGCATCCACAGATGAACAAGTGACAGCCATCTCCAATGTGGCAAAAGCAGCAGAAAGGCTTAATGAATTAAGCATGAGATTGAATCAAGACATTGCGCGTTATCGTCTATAAATCATTTTGACTGTGTGTCTCGTATCAGGTACTATATAGTTAATCAAAACCTTGCTCACGCAATAAAAAGGAGTGTTTCGGTCATGAAAAAGAAGATATTGATGTTCTTACCTTGTGGCTATGGATACTCCACTGCTGTTTTCTTTTAGAATAGATAGAAATTGGTGAAGTCTGTCTACATGAGGAAGAATCTAGCAGAAAAATTAAAGTGAGTGAGGGATATAACATGGAAAAAATCACGAGAAAAAACCCAGAAAGTATGCCGAAGCCCGTTGGCAGCTATAGTCATATCACAAGAGTACCAAAGGGCGCGGGATTATTTGTTACATCGGGTCAAGTCGGAACAGATATCGATGGACAGGTCCCATCAAGTTTAAACGACCAAGTAACCAATACATTTGAAAATATTAAAAAAATCCTTGAATCAGAAGGATTGAATGAAGAGCATGTCATCAAGGTCAATATATGGGCAACGGAAGAAATCGACTGGGATCATCTATATCCTCAGTGGGATACGATCTTTAAAACAGCTTATCCATCAATGACGGTTGCTTATGTATCAGCTTTAGGATGGCCTGAGCTGAAAATTGAAATTGAGCTATGGTGCGCCGATATATGAACCAAAAAAAGAACAGTGCAAACTGTTCTTTTTTACTTGAGCTACTTTTGTAATCCATGCAGCAATAAACGTAAAGACGGTGTAGGTGATGACCCAAATGAGAAAGGATTCATTCCCGCCAATGTATGTGTACATGAGAATGACCTTGCCAACAGGACAATCAAAGTCGGCATCCAAACATTCTTCAAAAGCATTGTCCCAAAAATGCCAATCAGCACGGAAATAATGGGGAAGCCAAATACAACGAATAAGACAAAAACAGCCATATGACGAACTCCTTTTAACAAGTGTTTACATCAAAACATAAAAGATTGATACTGCCATGTGCGGAAGTGCAAAGATCATAATGAGAAAGGCCGTATCAAGACGCCATATGCGGTGCTCTTTTGTTTCAGAATGATAGGCTGCCCGCGTCTCTTCTCCGCTTGTCCAAGCCCCCATTAGAAGTCCAGACATCATGACGCCAATAATAGAGATTCCACCACTGATCCACCCTATCCACTCATGGTGCTGCAAAATAATAGCGGCACTGCAAATCACAGTCATTGAGCAAACACCGGCGATAAAGGCATGTTTTTTTCTCATGCTGATTCACTTCCTTCAAAGAAGATTAGGAGATGGCATCACATATTTCAATGAAATGCCCATCAGGATCAGCGACATAAGCGACGGTTTGACCCCATGGTTTCTTTACAGGTTCTTTGATGATCGGAACCCCTTTTTCCTTCATTGATGCAATGGTTTGATCCACGTCATCCACAACAAACCCTATCTCAAACGTTTGAGAGGATTGATTTGCTTCAGGGACAGGTAATCCAAGTGCATCTTTGACATCCTGGCGTGAATTAATTGATAATGTCACGTCCCCCGTGTCAAACTCAACATAGGATTCAACCCTGAGTTTGATAGGAAAGCCAAGTACATGTTGATAGAAATGAATACTTGCCTCAACATCGTTTACATATAGAATGGTATATTTCATTTTCATGTGAAAAACTCCTCTCTTCATATACGTGTCAAAAACGGAAAGGTTTCCCACTCATTGTACCACATAGGAGATAAAGCACATTTTATTCCAAAAAAATCAATTTTTTTAGCGCAATAGTCTTGAAAAACAAAAAGTGGTGACATATGATAAAAATGTAAAAATAGAAAAAATAGGGGGATCATACATGTTGAAAAAAATCATGGTGGCTGTCTTGTCATTAGGTCTTTTACTAAGCTTTACACAAGTCGACACCCACACTGCAGATGCAAAAACGGTCAAGTCCTACAAAAACTGCAAAGCACTGAACAAAGTCTATAAAGGCGGCGTGGCAAAAAGCAAAAACACGAAAAACAAAGGCGGCAAAACAAAGTACAAGCCGTATGTGTCAAAAGCACTTTACCAAAAAAATATGCGACTTGACCGTGATAAAGACGGCATTGCGTGTGAACGCTAAGCCAATGCAAAGAGACCTGTAACAAGGTCTTTTTTCTATGGGATCAAACTCGTCCCTTTGTGCCAGCTTCCTCTTTATATTAAAATAAAGATAGTTACAAAAAATGATACAAAGTGGGGTACTCAATTTGTCCATACAAGCTGATAAGAAAGACATCCGATTGATTGCCATTGATATGGATGGCACGCTGTTAAACAGTGAACACGTCATTCCAGAGGAAAATAAACAAGCCATTAAAGATGCTGAAGCAAAAGGGGTTCATGTGGTGATTAGCACAGGGCGGACGCTGATGACATGCCGAGAGCTGGTTGAGCCGCTTAAGCTGTCTTCTTACCTTGTGACAGCAAATGGAAGTGAAATCTGGGATTCAAACTTCCAACTGATCGAACGAGATCTGCTGCATCCTGATCACGTCCAAATGATGTGGGATCTAAAAAATAGGTTCGAAACCGATTACTGGGCTTCCACTGTGGAGAAAGTGTGGAGAGGTGAATTCCCAGAACGAATTCATGACCATGAATGGTTGAAATTTGGCTTTGATATTCATGATGATGACGTTCGTGAGGAAGTACTTAATACATTGAAAGCAAATGAGCATCTAGAGATCACAAATTCAAGTCCGACCAATATCGAAGTCAATGCGGCAGGGATTAACAAAGCTGCGGCTCTTGCAAAGGTAGCAGAACGCATTGGCTGTACGATGGACAATGTCATGTCACTTGGCGACAGCCTAAATGATATGGCCATGATTCAAGAAGCCGGATTAGGAATTGCGATGGGAAATGCGCAAGAAGTGGTGAAAGAAGCCGCTGATTGGATTACAGCTCCTAACACAGAACACGGCGTTGCAAAAGCCATCCAACATTGGGTGCTGTCTAAATAAGATGTATTTCATTACAAGAAAAAGTGAGAGGACTTTGCCTCTCGCTTTTTTTGTTTTCTCCTAGTTCTATTGTTATGTTTTCTGACAATGTCATGTGCAATCTATCCAAAATTGATATAATCAATATAAATTCGAATATTCGGACTTTATATTCCGTTATTCGGAACAACAAGGAGGGATCCTATGTATCAAGTGGATATCAACTGTGATTTGGGAGAAAGCTTTGGTCAATACACAATCGGTGCGGACGAACAAATTCTTGAATATGTCACGTCAGCCAACATTGCTTGCGGTTTTCATGCAGGAGATCCAACGGTCATGAGAAAAACGGTCAGAATGGCGCTGGATAAAGGGGTCCAAATTGGTGCGCATCCAGGTTTGCAAGATTTGGTCGGCTTTGGCAGACGTCCAATGGCGATCTCGGCAGAGGAAGCCTATGATCTCGTCGTCTATCAAATTGGCGCTCTATCAGCCTTTCTCAAGGCAGAAGGCGGCACGATGCAGCATGTCAAGCCGCACGGCGCCCTTTACAACATGGCGGCTAAAAATACTGAATTATCTGAATCGATTGCGAAGGCTGTGTATCATGTCGATCCAAGTCTTGTGTTATTCGGTCTCTCAGGCAGTGAACTTGCGTTAGCAGGTGAGAGAATTGGCCTTCAAGTGGCTCATGAAGTATTTTCTGATCGGACCTATCAAGCAGACGGGACGCTGACATCTCGCCGCGAACCACATGCACTCATTGAAGATGATGAACGGGCAGTTCAGCAGGTCGTTCGTATGGTGCGAGAAGGGAAGGTTCGTACCGTTCAAGGGGAAGATATTTTGCTTAAAGCAGATACGGTCTGTATTCACGGAGACGGCAGCCATGCGCTTCAATTTGCCAAAACCATTACATCAAAACTAAAAGAAGCGAGTATTCATCTCAAAGCCTTTCAATAAAAATCGTCATCAAAGGGGGAAACAGCATGAAAAAAGAGGAAGTCAAGCACACGAAGGCACCAAAGGGGAATCGTTCTATGCTGATGGGCGCAGCCTTTTTAATGGCGACGTCCGCAATAGGACCGGGATTTTTAACACAAACGACTGTCTTTACACAGCAGCTTGCGGCTAGCTTTGGGTTTGTCATTCTCATCTCTATTTTGTTGGATATTTTTGCACAAACGAATGTATGGCGCATCATCGCCGTGTCAGAAAAGCGAGGTCAGGATATTGCGAATATGGTTCTGCCGGGGCTCGGTTATGTGCTGGCCTTTTTGATTGTCATTGGGGGACTTGCCTTTAACATCGGAAATATCGCTGGTGCTGGTCTCGGTTTTCAGGTCATCTTCGGAGTCGATCCGCGAATCGGAGCAGGGGTCAGTGCTGTCATTGCCATTCTGATCTTTGTGATCAAAGAGGCTGGAAAAGCGATGGACCGTTTCACACAGGTAGCAGGCTTTGTCATGATCGGCCTGATGCTGTATGTGGCGATTTCAACAGCGCCGCCCGTTGGGGAAGCAGCACTCAGAACATTTGTCCCAGAAGAAATTGATATTCTATCGATTGTGACACTTGTCGGGGGGACAGTTGGCGGCTATATCGTTTTTGCTGGCGGACATCGTCTATTGGATGCTGGAATTAAAGGGAAGGATGCACTTCCTCAAGTGACAAAAAGCTCTGTTTTCGGCATCCTGATTACATCTGTGATGCGTGTCGCTTTATTTTTAGCCGTACTAGGAGTGGTCTCAAAGGGTTTACAGATTGATCCAGCGAATCCGCCTGCTTCTGTATTCCAGTTAGCGTCTGGAAAAGTTGGATATAAAATGTTCGGGATCATTATGTGGGCTGCGGCGATTACATCGGTTATTGGAGCGGCTTACACATCTGTTTCTTTCTTTAAAACCTTCTCGCCAAAAATTGAGCAAAATCAACGTGGCATTATCATCGGCTTTATTGCCCTCTCTACTATTTGTTTTATTACGATCGGACGACCTGTGAACATATTAGTTTTAGTTGGGGCCATCAATGCATTGATTTTACCTCTCGCACTTGGCACCTTGCTGGTTGCGGCCTATAAGAAAGAAATTGTCGGCGATTACCGTCATCCATTCTTTTTGACAGCGTCAGGTGCATTGGTTGTCATCATCATGGCTTTGATGGGCGGATATACCATTATGACTGAAATCCCGAAACTATGGAGTTGATTTGAATGAGTATTGATCAAACATATGAGCCTTCACAGATCAGAGAGTTGATTCGTAAAAAAGAAATCACAGGACCAACGGCGGGTTTAGCAGAGGGATATGCTCAAGCCAATTTAATGATCGTTAAAAAGGAACTTGCCTTTGACTTTCTTTTGTTTTGTCAGCGCAATCCGGCTGCATGCCCCTTGCTTGATGTACTGGAGCCGGGTGATCCAGTGCCGAGAAGGTCGGCACCCCAAGCGGATATTCGTACGGACTTTCCTAAATACCGTATTTACCGAAAAGGGATTCTTCAAGAAGAGGTTTCAGATATCTCTGCTTATTGGGAGGATGATATGGTTGCCTTTCTCATCGGTTGCAGTTTTACGTTTGAGCATGCGCTCATGCTGAATGATATCCCTGTTCGCCATATTGAAAACGGTCATAACGTTCCGATGTATCAAACGAATATCTCTTGTGAAAGAGCAGGGGTGTTTCATGGCCCGATGGTTGTCAGCATGAGGCCCATTCCGGCGCATCAGATTACAAGAAGTGTACAAGTGACGTCTAGATTCCCGTCAGTTCATGGCGGCCCCATCCATATAGGCGACCCAGCGATGATTGGAATTGCCAATGTGGATCAGCCGGACTTTGGAGAACCATCTTTGATCAAAGAAGGAGAAGTCCCGGTGTTTTGGGCATGTGGTGTGACGCCGCAAGCCATTGTCATGCATACAAAACCAGACATTGCGATTACCCATGCACCTGGGCATATGTTCATCACAGATCAAAGAGATCAACAGCTCGGTGTGCTTTAGAAAGAGAGGGATCCTCAAGTGGCATTTTCAACGATAAAAGATTTTATCACCTTCCACCCGCTAGGAGATGCAGCGATCGTTATCCAAGCAGGAGCAGACATATGTGAAGAGATTCATGAGCGTGTTGTGCAGCTGTTTTCGTGTATTGAGCAGCATCCATTTGCTGGATATGTGGAAGCTGTTCAAGCCTTTACAAACGTGACTGTTTTTTACGAGCCTTATACTGTTCATCAATCTGCCCACCTTCAAAAAAAGGACTTGTCTCCGTATGAATGGGTGAAAAACTATATTGAAACACTTCTTGAAGAGAAATGGCAGGAGGGGGTTCAGTCGAAGCGCCGCATCGTCGATATTCCAGTCTGCTACGGGGGAGAGGTGGGACCTGATTTAGAAGAAGTCGCCCGGATCAATCGTTTAACACCTGAGGAAGTCGTGCGTATTCACACCGCAGGGACGTATCTTGTTTATATGATTGGATTTGCCCCGGGGTTTCCATTTTTAGGCGGGCTGTCTGAAAAGATCGCAGCCCCGCGCAGGGAAACACCGAGAATGTCCATTCCAAAAGGATCTGTCGGCATTGCGGGAAAGCAGACCGGCGTTTACCCCATTTCCACACCCGGCGGCTGGCAGCTCATTGGACAAACCCCGCTGCCACTCTTTTACCCAGACGAGAAAGTCCCAAGTCTATTGAGAGCAGGGGACGAGGTCAGATTTGTCCAAATGTCTGAAAAGGAATTTTTCAGCATGAAGGAGGCAGAACGTTGAGTATTCATGTCATCAAGTCAGGAATGTTCACAACCATTCAAGATAAAGGTCGGAAAGGCTATCAAAAGTATGGCGTCTTAACGAGCGGCGGCATGGACCCGCTCTCACTTAGAATTGCCAACATTCTCACAGGCAACGAGGAAAACGAAGCCGTACTGGAAATAACTTTAATGGGGCCGGGTCCTGTGTTGACGTGTCAAAAGGATGAGCTTATTGCAGTGACTGGCGCTGACGTGGAAATCGACATCGATGGAGAGCCAGCCCCTTTATGGAAGCCGCTCTTTGTTCGATCAGGAAGCACGATCACCTTTGGTCCTTGTAAGAGAGGCTGCCGCGCTTACCTTGCTGTGGCAGGTGGATTCGATGTGGAGCCGGTCATGCAGAGCAAAAGCACCTATGTGAGAGCAGGAATAGGTGGACTGAACGGACGTCCGCTTGAAAAAGGAGACGTCCTGTCCATTGGAAAGCCTTCAATCGTAGCGGATCGATTGTCTGATAGGCTCAAAAGCGAAGTGAAACAGGCGGCGTACAGCGCACCCGATTGGACTGTAAGTCATACGCATTTTTTGCCGCTGCGGAAATCGCCCGTGATTCGGGTGCTGCCAGGGAGACACCTTTCTTTTTTTCAAGAAATATCTCAACACACCTTTTTCGAACAGCCTTACCAAGTCACGCCTCAATCAGATCGCATGGGCTGCCGCTTGAAGGGGGAGCCGGTTCATTTAAAAGAAAAGCTTGAATTGATTTCAGAAGCGGTTGCCTTTGGTTCTATTCAAATTCCTCCTGACGGCCAGCCGATTATTCTGCTGGCAGATCGGCAAACAACAGGCGGATACCCGCGTATTGGAGAAGTAGCGACGGTCGATCTGCCGCTCATTGCACAAGCGATGCCTGGGGCGAATCTGTATTTTAAGCGAATCGATCATCAGGACGCAGAGCAGGCGCTATTTAAGCAAGAAGCAGAATTGAAGGAGCTGGCTGCCAGAATCAAGCTGGAAGCATTCGTTTAGAAAAGGGGATGGACATGCAAAATACAAATAAAACCGTGGTGAAATCAATGGAGATTTTGCGGCTGTTTATCGCTCGTGACCAATTAACGTTAAATGAAATGATCGAGCTCTCCGGCATGCCGAAAACGTCTGTGCACCGCATGGCGAGCTCGTTAGCCGATATGGGATTATTAGAAAAACATGATTCAGGTGTTTATCGTTTAGGCCTGATGTTTCTTGAATACGGTCAACTTGTGGCGGACCGCCTTGATATTCGGAGAATTGCAAGACCATTTATGGAAGGCTTGCGGGATGAAGTGGGAGAAGCTGTACAGCTCATCGTTCGTGAAGGAGACGAAGCCATTTACGTGGATAAAATCGAAGGGACGCAGCCTGTTCGTCTCTACACCGCCGTCGGCAGGCGCTCTCCCCTATATGCGGGTGCTTGTGCAAGAAGTATTCTCTCCTTTTTACCAGAGCGCGAGAGACTCGCTTATATTGATTCGATTGAGCTAGGGAAAATCGGAATCGGGACTATTACAGATAAAGAGGTTCTTCGAAACATACTGGATGAATCAAATGAAAGGGGCTATACGTTAAGCTATTCGGAGCTTGAAAACTATACCGCTGCGGTTGGAGCCCCTATTTTCAATCACCTTGGAGAAGTCGCAGCAGGTATTAGCATTGCAGGGTTTGAAGCAGGCTATCAAAAGGAACGCCTTCCATATTTAATTGAGCAGGTCAAAAAAGCCGCGAGTGGTATCTCTAGAGAGTTAGGCTTTCATCTAAACAAATAAAAAGCCAATGACCGTTAAGATCATTGGCTTTTCGCGTTCAGTTTATTAGAAAGTTTTTCCTAAAGCTTTTGCACGTTCGATCGCATCTGCTTTAATTTGCTCTGCTTTCGCAGGTTCAGCATTGTGACCTTCAACGATAAGACCTTCGAAGGAAGGAATTCCGAAGAAGCTCGCAATTGTACCAAGGTAACGGTGGCCTGCTTCAAGTTCAGCAGCAGGACCTTCAGAATAGTATCCGCCACGTGCTTGGATGTGTAGAGCTTTTTTGTCTGTTAATAATCCAACAGGACCTTGCTCAGTGTATTTGAATGTTTTACCAGCTACAGCGACAGAGTCGATGTATGCTTTAAGAACTGGTGGGAATGAGAAGTTCCAAAGTGGTGAAACAAATACATATTTGTCAGCAGAAACGAATTGATCGCTTAATTCGTTTAGGCGAGCAACTTTCGCTTGCTCTTCAGCTGAAAGTGTATCGAAGCCAGCACCTGATTGCAGCTTGCCCCAGCCAGCGAATACATCTGCATCAATGTGAGGGATGTTTTCTTTGTACAAATCGATATGTACAACCTCGTCACTTGGGTTTGCTTCCTTATAAGATTCGATAAATGCTTTAGCAGTAGCCATACTGTAAGAAACTGTTTCATCATGCGGATGTGCAGTGATGTATAAAACTTTTGCCATGTTCATTCAATCCTTTCTATTTCAGTGTTTTTTTTAGTGTATCCCAAAGATACACTGAATATGTGGCATCTTTAATCATATTGGAATGCTATGAAAAAGATGTAACAAGCACAGTTACATAAAAACTGATATTTTCATTGTAATCACAATGTAGTTTGAAGTCAAGGTATAAAGTCTCGAAATCAAGATAAAAAGTTTGTAAATTTTTCTGAAACGCTTGGAGATACGGATTTCATCATAAAAAACCTACTCCTATTGAACAAAAAAACAGTCGATCTCACAAGTAAAGAGTTTGTAAAGACGTCTCATGAAAAAAAGATGAATGCCCCTAAGCCATCTGCTACAAGCATCTGTTCTCCGATTTCGTATATATAAGAGAAGGCAGGAGAGAGTGAGGGATAAGAGTGGGACGATCCTATGTTGCGATTGGAGATTCCTTAACAGTGGGAGTGGGGGCACGTTTATTTGGCGGAGGCTTCGCTGAGCGGTATCAATGGATGCTTGAAAAAAAGACACAGGCGTCAGTCGAGCTCTCCGTATTTGCAAAGTCAGGGTTAACGACGGATCAGATTTTACAGCTGTTCAAACGATCTGATGTGAGGCGTGCTATTGCACCAGCTGACATCATCACCATCACAGGCTGCGGGAATGACCTTGTTCAAGCTGTTCAGCAGTATGAAGAGGGTGAAGATGAAAAGAAATTGCTGCAAGCGACCTTGCATTGCCAAGCGAATTTTAGCAAGATGATTCAAGAAATCGCTCATATCAAAAGAGGGCAGCAGCCCTATTGCGTGTATCTCATGAATTTATATAATCCTTTTCCGCAAATACCAATAGCGGAGCGGTGGCTTCAGCAATACAATCATCAGCTTCGCTTGCTTGCTGCAAATCCGCATGTAGAGGTTGTGGATGTGTACCGGGCGTTTGAGGGACATGAAAGAGATTACTTATCGATTGATCAATTTCATCCGAACCATAAAGGATATGAAGCAATGGCAAAAGCATTGTTTCAACAATCCTGGAAACAGCTGTAATCCGTTGGGGTTGCAGTTTTTTTCATCCTTTTCAATAAATGACGGTTTCGATATGATAAAAGAAACGAAGTCGAAAGAGGTGTGCAGTCATGGAGGAAATCAGTGCATATTTTCATGAAATGACAGGAACCGCTTATGAAGTGGGAAAACAGCAGGCTGTCTGGTTTAAGGAGAACCCGTTGCTACAGACACAATATATTCGAACAGAACCGCTAGAAAAAGAGGCTGTGAAGGAAACGAAGCAGCTGATGCGCCCTCATCTTCCTCAGTTAGAAGAAGAGATAGCTAGATTTTGTGATGAACTGCAATTAGATGAGCGTTATTTGACCTTTTTCTATTCATCTCATTTTCAGCCAGGCTGTTCCCACTGCGTGAGGCAGGGGAATATGGCGGCCGGTCAACAAACGGTCATGCTGCGTAACTATGATTTCTCCCCAATATTTGATGATATGCGTCTTGTGACGACACATGTGAAAGGCTCGGCATGTCATACGGGCTCGTCACTGCTCTTGTTTGGCAGATCTGATGGGATGAATGAGCATGGTCTTTCTGTGACATTCTCTGCTTGTGGTCCGCCGGTTGGAAATGAAGCCGGTTTAAAGGCTCCAGCAGTTGCCGGTTTGCAAGTGTATCATGTGATTCGATCTGTTCTGGAAAACTGTAGAACGGTTGAGGAAGCCATTCACTCTATTCAGGAAATGCCCGTTGCCTCAAATGTTCACCTCATGCTTGCCGATCGAAAAGGAGAAGCGGCTGTGATTGAAATCATTGATGGCCGCAAAATGGTCAGAAGACCGGAGACAGGTTATATTGCAGCCACAAATCATCCGATTGCTGATCAAACAGGAAAAGGGATGACCAAGCATCATTCTATTGTCAGATACGACATGTTAATGGAGGCTTTAGAAGAACAACGATCAAGTGATTCTCTTGCTAAGCTGTTCCAGACAGAATATCCAGATGGTCTGACTGTGCACAATTATGAGGAGCTGTTTGGGACGATGCGAACCGTCATCTTCCGCCCGGAGGAAGGAACGATGGATTATTGCTTTGGCTCTCCAATATATAATCCGACTTATTCTTTAAAAGCTGGGGGTACACTGCCTTTTCGTGAACAAAAGGTTCAATTTCATCAAAAGGAGTATGGACCGTCATTTTGGAGAAGCGTCTGATGAATCCTTGTTTTTAATTTTGTCACAGCCACTGTGCCAAAGTCAGATCAACTTAAGATTGCATCGTTTGATGAAAGCGTTTTATATTAAGGTGTGACAATAGACCTATTTTTGCAGAGGGAGGCATTTCATGTACATAACGGCACGAGAACAGAAGATCATCAAATACATCATTCAGCAAAATCGTTATGTCACCATTCGTGAGATAGCCGATTCTGTTCAGGTGAGTACAAGAACCATTCATAGAGAACTAAAATCGATCAAACCGATATTAAAGAATTATGATCTTTCACTAGATAAACAGCCGGGGAAAGGCTTGAAGGCAGTCGGTGAACAGGAGGATAAACAGCGGCTTCTTGCTCATATGTCAAATGAGGATCAAATTGAATATAGCTCTGACGAACGGAAGCTCTTAATCCTTTGTGCATTGCTTGAAGCAAAGGAACCGGTGAAATTATATACACTCGCAGCCGATTTGCAGGTAACAAATGCGACCATCAGCTATGACTTAGATGAACTGACGGAGTGGATCGCTCCTTACGGTTTGCAGTTGATCCGAAAACGCGGGTATGGCATTGAATTAAAAGGACCGGAGGAAGCTAAACGAAAGATTGTCGGCAACCTGATTGTCGACCGGCTCGATATTCAATTATTTTTAGAAACAATTGAAATGAATATCAAGCATCGAACGAAAGCGACGGAAAAGGTGTTTGGCGTTGTCAGCAGAGGGCAGCTGCTTAAGGTAGAAAGACTGCTCTTTCATTTGAAAAATAGACTGTCACTCTCTTTATCTGATAGTGCCTATATTGCGCTTGTCGTTCACTTAACCTATGCCATTGAACGGATTCAGCTTGGCGAAACCATTCGAATGGAAGAGGAAGAGCTGCTTGAACTAAAGCGGACGAAAGAATTTGAATCATCACTGCGAATCGCAAGAGCACTTGAACGCATGTTTAATGTGGAGATCCCTGAAGCAGAGGTCGGTTATATGACCATCCACCTGCGCAGTGCAAATCGCAGCTTTGGGGCAGAATACCGTATTGATGAGATCGAGCTGGATATAGCGATCAGAACGAAGAAGCTCATTGATTTTATTTCAAATAAAACCGGCTATCATTTAAATGAGAATGATTCATTGTATGAGGGACTCGTGTCTCATCTCGAACCTGCCATGAACCGTTTAAAGGAAAAGATGAGAATCTATAATCCACTTACACAACAAATTAAAAAGGACTACTTTTTGCTTTTTATGGCGATTGAAGAAGGAGTCGAGCGTTTCTTTCCAGAGATTGAATTTCCAGAGGATGAAATCGCCTTTATTGTGCTTCACTTTGGCTCAGTGCTTGAAATCAAAAAAGAAGAAACGAACATTCATGCATTGGTCGTTTGCTCAAGCGGCATCGGTTCCTCCAAAATGCTCGCTTCTCGTTTAAAAAAGGAATTGCCAGAAATCGCCGAATTCGATCTATCGTCTTTGATGGAGCTAAAAGAAATCGATGCATCAAGCTATGACATGATTGTATCGACTGTTCCGATCCCATATGACCATATCGATTACATCATGGTCAGTCCGCTCCTAAACGAGGATGACGCTATGCGTGTGAAGGCTCATATTAAACGAAAGATTCCTTATATGATTGAGAAAAAAAGGTTGAAAGAAGCTGCCAAAGAAACGGTACAAGAATCCGTTAATATGATGGCGGTTGCAGAAAAAGTGACGAATTACATGTCTGTGATTCGCAGCATCTTGTCCCATTTTACCATCGAAAATAGAGAGACGCTGCCGCAGCATGAGGCAACAATCAGGCAGCTGCTTCGTCAGCTTGAAGAAGAAGGATCTATCACACATGCGGATGATGTAGCGAGCGGCTTACTGGAACGTGAACAGCAAGGCGGTTTAGGCATACCTGGTACCGAGTTTGCTCTTTTTCATTTAAAGCATGAATTCATCAAGGAACCAATCTTTCATATTTATGATCTTGATCAGACATATGAGGTCAAAAGCATGGATGGCGGGCAGCAAATGATGTCACGAATGCTTATGATGCTGGCGCCGCAAAAGCTTGGCAAGGAAGGGTCTGAAATGTTTAGTCTGATCAGTTCATCCATCATTGAAAGTGAGGAAAGCATGGTGCTTTATGGACAAGGATCAAAGGAAGAGATTGAACAGAAATTGCATCAGCTGTTCTATCAATTTGTAAAAGAAGCAAAATGGTAAGAAAAAAAGCCGAGAGCTTATTCGCTTCTCGGCTTTTTGGCTGTGACACAGACAGCAAGTGTTGGACGAATTTCCTCATACTCAACAGAAAAATGGTCAAACCCCGCAAACTGTAAGTCATTCAATATGTTTTCACCCATCTCTTTTGTCCGGCTGGCGTCAGCACTTTTTTCTCTTGGCTGCATCACAATGACGAGTTTCCCGCCTGGTTTCAACGTGTGATAAAGGTTGAGTAGGCCAGTCTTTGGATCATCCCAAATCGTAAAGTTGTTGACAGACAGTACTTTGTCATACTGCTCTCCGGGCAAGCGTGTTTTCTCGATTTTCCCTACATACAGCCGGACCTGTTTGTCTTTTGACCGTTTGCTGACGCGGGACTGTGCTTGCTCCTGCATGGTGGCGGAGGCATCTAGACCATCAATGTGAAGATCTTCATAATGCTTAAGCATATGTTTGATGCTGTAGCCGGGCCCATAGCCGATTTCCAAAATGTTTTCACTATCTGTCAGATCTAAGTGCTGGATGGCCCACTGATTCAATGCTTTATTTTCATTTGCCATAATGAAGCCTGCGATGCTTCCGAGCCAGCCTTTTGGTCTGCTAAAGGTTTTCGAAATGGTTGACAGCATTTGAGAACGCTCCTTTTTAATGATCATGTAACCGATTTTCCCCATCTTGAAACATGCCGATTTACAAAACGCATCTGTGCAGTTTAGGGATGTTTGAGTAAAAAAAAGAGGTGGTAATGAAAGGATACATCAACAAATCAAGGAGGAGCTTACACATGGATTTACGTGAATACTTAACAAATGGCATTCCGCGCCAAACACAGGATCAGCAGCCAGGCAGTGAAAGAGAAATGAATCCTGCGCCGATCTTTGAGGATGAATCATATCAAGGGTCTGGCAAGCTCAAAGGGAAAGTCGCACTGATTACAGGCGGAGATAGTGGAATTGGACGTGCTGTATCTGTTGCCTATGCAAAAGAAGGTGCACACGTCGCCATTGTGTACTTAAATGAACATGAGGATGCAAAGGATACGCAAAAGCGCGTAGAACAGGAAGGCGTTAAATGTTTAACGATTGCAGGAGATGTCGGTGACGAAGCCTTTTGCGAGAAAGCGGTAGAAAAAACAGTTGAAGCCTTTGGGCAATTAGATATTTTAGTGAATAATGCGGCTGAACAGCATCCGAAAGAACGGATTCAAGATATTTCTAGTGAACAGCTTCACCAAACCTTTAGAACCAACTTCTATTCTTATTTTTATTTTACGAAGAAAGCACTGGATTACTTAAAACCGGGAAGTACAATTATTAATACAACATCCATTAACCCATATCGAGGCAACAAAGTGCTGATTGATTATACGGCGACAAAAGGGGCCATCAACGGCTTTACGCGTTCTATGGCACAGTCGCTTGTGAAAGATGGGATTCGGGTGAACGGTGTAGCGCCAGGTCCAATTTGGACGCCGCTCATTCCATCTACATTTGATGAGGATAGTGTGGAAAGCTTCGGGGCAGAAACCCCAATGGGAAGACCAGGACAGCCTGTAGAGCATGTCGGCTGCTATGTGCTGCTTGCTTCTGACGAATCGTCTTATATGACAGGACAAACACTTCACGTCAACGGCGGTTCCTTTATGAATACATGATCAATAGCGCCACCGCCCAGCATTGATTGGGCGGTGTGTTTAGTATTTCTTGCGATTCTTCTGCACAGATAAGACAGACCATACGATAATGCCCACTACAACTGCCGCAATGACAAGTGAACTTAAATGGAACATCGTTTCATGATGCATGTTCAACTTCTCCCTTCATTGAGCCTCTTTTCTATAGCATCAGCCAGAAGATCTCTTTTTATGAAAAACACATTTCTTTGTTTAATGAATGGATTGTCGTGGAAACCTAAGAGTACGGATGAAATTTGAAGGAGTGAAACGATATGTCACAAGAAGAATTAAAACAAAAGGTACTCAACCTATTAGATGAACAAAAGGTCGGAACACTGGCGACCGTTGAACAGGATAAGCCGCATACCCGCTACATGACTTTTTTCCATGAAGGGCTGACATTATATACACCAACGAGCAAAGAAACACATAAAGCAGACGAAATTGAAAAAAACCCGAATGTCCATATTCTCATTGGTTATTCAGGTGAAGGATTCGGTGACACGTATGCAGAAATCGCAGGTACCGCAACATTAACCGATGATCCAGAACTGATCGACCGCCTTTGGTCTGAGGAGATGGAGAAATGGTTTAAAGGAAAAGATGATCCGAATCTAGTGATTCTGAAGATTGATCCAACCTCCATTCGTTACATGAATGAAGGAAGCCGTACGCCGGCAGAATTATCACTTTAACACTTGCGTAAGCTGGGGGTATGTGTTATAGTTTTATATTAAGTGTTGAAATAAGCAAATAAATAAAGAAAGTAAACTTTCTTTTTTCTATGACATAATGAGAAGCAATAGAGCTTCTACTTGATAAGAACGAGACGCTGTCAAAGCGAACAACTTATTCTTTTCCTTCTGCACCCGCCCCCCTATAAAAGCGGAAGAGTGGAAAAAAGACGTTTTGATTTACAATTCACACTGGCACGGCTTCGGAGCCGTAAGGACGAATGAGAGGTAGGGCTTTCGTTGTCTTGTTATCCAGAACTTCCATGGCGTTTACTTTCAAACGTAGGTTCACTCGGAACACATATGACACACTGATATGATCGAATCTTAATTCATACACTCCGTAACGGAGATCACACATTGATTATTTATTTGCATGATAAAAGCAAGGAAAAGGCTGCCATCTATTTGGCAGCCTTTTTCATTGGGTCAATTTCATGATCACTCACTTCTTCCTTTCTTCTGATAACGCCAAATCCGCCCGATAAAAAAGAACATCACCGCAAACAAAATAGAAAAGACGAACATGTCTAGGAGTGTCACGCCTCTATTTGGGTGCACGATGCCAAACCAAACCCATTGCAGAACAAAAGAGATAGCAAAATAACTGATGGATTCTTTCATGATTTTCCCCATTTCATTTATTTTTTTGACCTTTTATCCACAACATCCAAATGAAGAAAGAACCAATCACGCACGAGCACAACGTAACAGGCGGCAAGGTATGCCAGCTAGTCAGCCCCTTTACAAAACACATATAAAAAAAGAAAATGGAAATGGATACAAGCACCCATTGCTTGAACCAACGAGGAACACGCAGCCAAGCCGCTAGAAAGTAGAAGATAGCTTATCCAATGAGAAAAACTCCTTTTTTGAATCTGATTGGATTTTATCGCAAACAACGAAGTTTGTAAAATATGGAACTGGAAGGCTGGAATGGTATTCTTCTAGCATAGAACATTTTCGCTGCACTGACGTATAAGATAAAGGAACCTCATGAAAGGAAGCGATCAAGTGAAAAGAATACCAGTGATTTTTCTACGATATATTGTCTTCTTTATTCCAGCTATCATTATCAGTTTCATGGTGTGGAACCATTACCAAGATGATTTGTCAGCAGGGAAAGTGACAGAATATGATGTCAAACGAATGTTTACATTTGATGAAGGAAAACGAGTGGTGAGTGCTGTATCAAAAGACCAGCAGCTTCATTTTGGTATGTATGATCCTCAATCAGGAAAAAGAATCAGTGATTGGACCACGGAAAGCGATCCGTTTAATGAAATGCTGCCATCCATTCAAGGTAACAATCTCTTACTTGCTTTAAAAAATAAAGAGGGGCAGCTGGTGATCGAGAAGCTGTCTCCAAGCGGAGAAAAGAAAGAGCTCGTTAAGCAAAATTTACAGATACCCTCGTTTTTAAAAACGAATACATATCAATGGAATGGACGGCTTGTGTTTACAGGAGAAATGGAAGGCGCCGCTGCGGTCCTCGGTGAGCTAAAGAATGGTCAGTTTCATGTACACAACCTCAACGAGCTAAAACTGCCAGCAAGGCCAGTCTCTATGGATGTCGTCATGAATTCCTTTAGAGGACAGACTCCTATTCCTATATTTGAATTGACTTTAAAAAATGACCAGAAAGCATATGTCAGCGGAGTCTCAAACGATAAGCATCAGCTTGGGGTCTATGTCTCCAAAAACGCTGAACCGTTTAGCCTCATTGAAGATAAAGTGGAAAAGCAGCTGGAAAAAACGATCGGAACATCCCAAAACTTTGCAGTCGCTGTCGAATCTAACTATCCAAAAAGACCAAGGAAAGTGAATGCAGAGGGAAGGCTTGGGGAAGCCCTCCCAACACCAAAACCGATTTATCAAACCTTTATCTACCAGCTTAATGAAGAAGAAGTTCTTCTTGTAGGCTCTACAGCAAAGGACGAAGCAAAAGGCAAGCTGACTGGTTATATTTATAACCACCGCACGAATAAGACGACGTCTGTCAGCAAGCTTTTTCAGTCGTTTTCATATGAAACTTTACAAAGAGAAGGACTCTCTTTCAATAAAAATGTGAAAAGCGATTGGATCTATTATTCATTCGAAAATCAATTAACGGGTGCATTTGAGACGAAAAGCAAACAGCTAAAGGAATTTCCTCTGCAAAAAGTCATCTCAATCGAAAACGCAAGTCCTGCTCACCAAACGTCTGTTGACACCTTTATGCAATATGTCATGAAAGGCGGACCGCTCATTCTCAACTGGGCGATATGGCTGTTTATTCCACTGCTGTTATTTGTGCTAGCCATCTTCCTGCCGCCGATTTTGAGACTGGTGAGAAAGAACAAGATCAAGGACAGTATCACATTAGAAGCCAATATTGTATCTGTCAAAGAAACGGGTACCTACATCAACGAACAGCCGCTTGTCAAAATGCAGCTGCAATTTCAATATGATGGGGAAAACATCGAGAAGACAGTTAAAACGGTTGTATCCTATACCCAGATACCACAGCCGGGTCAGCGTATCGCCATTCTCTACAATCCGAAGAAGAAAAAGGCGCTGCTCTTAAAAGAGGGGAACTTCTCACAGACAAGTGAGCCAAAGTTCATCAAAGGCGCTGTTTTAAGAAATATAGAATCATGTGGAACCGTAGGACGAGGCACTGTCTTATCGCTTACATTTGAAGCAGATCAGAAAAGGTATACCATTCCGATGATTCAAGCCGCTGGTTTTGAATTTAGAACAGGAGAAAAAGCCGACCTCGTCGACATCAACGGTCAGCTGAAAATGGCAGCCTATGCCCATGAAGTGCGGAATCGATCGGGGAAAGACGTGACATTAACAGGAACCATCCAGCGGGTGAAGCAATATCCAGTCACGATTCATGATCAGAAACCTATTATGCTGGATGTGACGGTTTCTAGCGGAGATCAGTCCATCACAAAAACGGTCAGTCAATTCATCCCTGACCATATGGAGGTCGCGCCAGGAACTCAAATCACGATGCAGACAAAACAAGAAGAGTTGGATAAAGAAATCAGTCTCATGCAAGAGAAACAAGGAAGTGCAAAAGTGACCCATGTCGCATTTTCTGGTGTCATCGGCAATCAGCCGTTAGCGATCATTCAGATTGAGAGAGATGGCGTGATGTATGAAGTGAAGCAGCCAATCGATCCAATCACTAGCGTACTGCCGGGTGATGAATTATGGGTTGCATATCACGAAATGACACGTCAAGCAGCCATTGTGAAATATGCATCAATTTAAAAAATACTTCAGCGTGTAGACAAACCCTCGCATTCGGTGTCAGTCCTGCGTGCTGGTGCTCACGAATGTCAAATTCGCTCCGCGCCAGTACTCGTCCTTCCTAGGGCTGCAAAGGTTTTCTATCACGCTGAAAAGGAGAAAAAGGGCTAAAACGAAATTCGTTTTAGCCCTTTTTGATTAAGCTTTTGTATCATACTGGCGGAGCACCTTATCATAGGCGAAGTTGCCGAAAGGAATGAACGCCGCAAAAAAACCAGCGATGGACCATTTCAAATGCCAGCGAACTTTAAAAGTCACATATGCCAAAACAAGCATATAGATGACAAACAATGCGCCATGAAGAGAGCCTACAATGGTGACTGCCATCGGAATATCCGCAAAATATTTCAGAGGCATGGCAATTAAAAGAAGGGTTAAAAGAGACATACCCTCAATAAAACCCGCCTGTCGAAGACGGCTAATACTTGTATGCATATACAAATCCTCCTGTATAAGAGCTAGTTTCTCATCTTCTAATATAAACGAAAGATCGTCTGGACATGCTGAAATCTACGAAAAATTCAAAATATGTTCATGTAATGCTTAAAAAATGGAAAAAAGGAAAAATCACTTAATCCTTATTTGTTTCAGAGAGTACTTGCTTTAAGTGCATCACATCATGTAACAAATGATTCGTCATCGCTTGAACGGCTTCTGTGGAGCGGCGCTCTTTCATTTCAGAATAAATGGCCGCATGCTCTTTTTGAATCGTCTCAGCACGCGCTCCGCCGCTAAAATGAAAGATACGGCAAAAATGAATGAGTGCATTCACATGATTCAATTGTTTACATAAGCGGTGATTGTGACTCGCTAGAATAATTTTTTGATGAAAGGCTTCATGTAACTGGACGATCTCTTTAGATGGCAGCTGCTGCTTGATTGCTTCGTCTGCCTGCGTGAGGACCTGCTCAATATCATCAAGCTCTCTTTGCGCGGCTTCCTTGCATGCAAGCTCAACAGCTAGCGTTTCTAGGGCGGTTCGAACTTGATAAAGCTCCTCGACATCTTTTTCCGTTAACGTATAGACAGAGTAGCCTGACCGATGATCAGCGATCAAGAGCTCATCTTTTTCTAAAAGCCTCATCGCCTCTCTAACCGGTGATCGGCTTACACCAAATTGTTTGGCAAGCTGTGTCTCATTGATGCGTTCCCCTGGCTGAAACTGCCCATCAAATATCATTTGCTTCAGCTGTTCATAAAATTGCATATGGTATGGTGCTGGTCTTTCCATCTCGAATGAATTCATCCCGTCATTCCCTCATTTACACATCATCTTTTGTCTCATGTTATCCAAGTTTTTCCCTCTAGGCAAGCCTGCATCGGAAAAGTCAATATCGTACAATTCAAGAGAAAAAGGGTGTGCTACACTAATGATCAGTTCAGTGAAAGAGGGGATCGACATGAAAACACAAGAAGAACGAACGGTACATTTTGATCAGGACTTGCAAATAGAGGCGTATCGCTTTCATGGCATCATGCAAAAGTTCCCGAATCATTTTCATACATACTATGTGATTGGATTTATTGAGGACGGTCAAAGACGTTTGATCTGCCAAAATGAAGAATACATCATTGAAAAGGGAGACATCCTTCTTTTCAATCCATATGACAATCACGCATGCGAGCAGATTGATCACAGGACACTAGATTATCGTTGTTTAAATATAGAAGCAGATGTCATAGAGAAAATGTTTCAGCACAAGCCGCATTTTAAAGCCCCTGTGTTTTCACAAAGTGAACTGACAAAGCCATTATATGATCTTCATCAAATGATCACAGAAGAAGCTCCAGCTTTGAATAAACAGGAAACGTTTTATTTCTTTATGAAGCAGCTGATTGAAGCCTATGCTGATACATCAGAGGAAAAAGCGTCAGCAGCGCATGCCGCCGAACAGAAAGTCCAAGATGTACAGCAATATATTGAAACATACCGCACGGAAAATATATCGTTGGACGACTTAGGAGAGCTTGTGTCCATGAACAAATACTCTCTTCTGCGTGCTTTTACAAAGTACAGAGGGATCACGCCATATCGTTATTTACAGACAGTGAGAGTGAATTATGCGAAAGAACTTCTCTCACGAGGAGTAAAGCCTGTAGATGCGGCAGTCTCCGCTGGTTTTTCTGATCAAAGTCACTTGAGTCATTTCTTTTCAGAATTTATTGGGCTCACCCCAGGGCAATATCAGCAAATTTTTGCAAAGCAGGTAACAGCAGATGAAAAATAAACAGCTGCTTGGTCATCTAGCGGTCATGTTCACTATTTTTCTATGGGGCTCGACCTTTATCTCAACCAAAATATTGTTAACGGCTTTTTCTCCAACAGAAATATTATTTTTTCGCTTTTTTATTGGATATCTGGCTCTGATGATGATCTACCCGGTCACCATGAAGGTGCAGCGTAAAAAGCATGAAGCGATGTTTGCGCTCGCAGGATTATGCGGTGTGGTCTTATACTATTTTTTAGAAAATGTCGCACTCACCTATACGTTCGCTTCGAATGCAGGTGTCATCAGCTCAGTTGTACCATTCTTCTCATTTTTATTGGCTTATTTTTTATTGAAAGATGAGCCTTTGCACCGCCGGTTTTTCATAGGCTTTTTCATCGCGATGACAGGAATTGTACTGATTAGCTTTAATGGAATGACGACGTTCCAATTGAATCCAATCGGTGATGCGCTAGCATTAACGGCGACCATTGTCTGGGCCTTCTATTCTATTTTATCGAAAATGATCAACCAATATGGATACCATATCATTCAAGTGACGAGGCGTGTCTTTTTTTACGGCTTGCTTTGGATGCTTCCCCTGATCTGGTATTTTAAGATTCGTTTAGACTGGGAGCGATTGACGAACCCGTCGTTTGCCTTTCACTTGCTGTTTTTAGGCCTGTTCGCATCTGCCATTTGTTTTCTAACATGGAGCTTTTCGGTGAAAACGCTCGGTGTGGTGAAATCGAGTGTGTATATTTATGGCGTTCCTATTATTACAATGGTCATTTCAATGATCGTTCTTCATGAGAGATTGACCCTCATGTCTGTACTTGGAACGGCACTGACCTTAGGAGGACTGCTGCTTTCAGATAAAAAAGATGCGGGGAGGAAGAAACAGAAACCCTCGATGCTTTTCCAGGATAAACAGGCGCTTTGATCAAAAAAGCGTCTTTTGTCCATTGAAAGAACGTGGACGGTCTAGTAAACTCAAGCTTAAGTGGTCGACGGTCGACCGATAATGAAGGGGGAAAAATGAATGAAGCATGTTTCAATTGCGGCGATACCAGGTGACGGGGTTGGGAAGGAAGTTGTACCTGAAGCGATACGAGTATTGAAAGCGGTATCAGAATTACATGGCGGTCTGTCTTTTACCTTTCAGGATTTTCCGTGGAGCTGTGAATATTATTTAGAGCATGGCGAGATGATGCCAAAGGATGGATTGAATCAATTGAAAGCCTTTGACAGTATTTTCTTAGGGGCTGTCGGAGATGCCAATTTAGTGCCGGATCACGTATCGCTTTGGGGACTGCTTATTAAGATTAGGCGGGAATTTGAACAGGTGATAAACGTCAGACCTGCAAAACAGCTGAGCGGCATTCGCTCACCGCTTACGCAGCCAAAGGATTTCGATCTTCTAGTTGTCAGAGAAAACGGTGAAGGTGAATATAGTGAAATTGGAGGCCGTATTTATCAAGGGGAAGATCAGCTTGCTGTTCAAAATGCGGTGTTCTCAAGAAAAGGGACAGAGCGTGCGATGCGTTTTGCCTTTCAATTAGCAGAAAAAAGGCGAAAGCATGTGACGAGTGCAACAAAATCAAATGGCATCGTTCATACCATGCCTTTTTGGGATGAAGTGTTTCAAGACGTAGCAAAGGATTATCCAGAGGTGGCAGCAGACTCTCAGCACATTGATGCGCTCTCAGCCTTTTTTGTAACAAGACCAGAAAAATTCGATGTGATTGTGGCCAGTAATTTGTTTGGTGATATTTTGACAGATCTTGGGGCAGCCATTATGGGAAGTATTGGCGTAGCGCCTGCCGCCAACATCAATGTAAATGGCGAGTACCCATCCATGTTTGAGCCTGTACACGGATCAGCCCCAGACATTGCAGGAAAAGGAATCGCCAACCCAATCGGTCAAATTTGGACTGCTAAGCTGATGCTTGATCATTTCGGAGAAGAAGAGCTGGGTACGCACCTTCTCAGCACCATCGAATCAGTCACAGCAGACGGCTTTTTAACAGCGGACATCGGCGGATCCTATCAAACACAAGAAGTCACAAACGAAATCATCAAACGATTGAAGAAATAATCCGTCATTAGAACCGCATCTCCACGTCTGCTATAATAAAAGGATGGATAGAAGAAAGAGATGTGAAATCTAGTGTCAAAAACAGTTGTATTAGCAGAGAAACCTTCAGTAGGACGTGACCTTGCGCGTGTGCTGAAGTGTCATAAAAAAGGAAATGGTTTTTTAGAAGGAGATCAATACATTGTGACATGGGCGCTTGGCCATTTGGTCACACTGGCTGATCCAGATGGCTACGGAAAAGAATTTCAATCCTGGCGTTTAGAGGATTTACCAATCATTCCAGAGCCGCTTAAGCTTGTGGTGATGAAAAAGACAGGAAAACAATTCCAAGCAGTGAAAGCGCAGCTTGCGAGAAAAGATGTCAAAGACATTGTCATTGCAACAGATGCTGGACGTGAAGGGGAGCTTGTCGCAAGATGGATTCTTGAAAAAGCACATGTGAAAAAGCCCTTGAAACGACTATGGATCTCATCTGTCACGGACAAAGCCATTCAAGAAGGCTTCAAACGATTAAAAGACGGCAGAGAATACGATAACCTGTATCGCTCAGCAGTTGCACGTGCAGAAGCAGACTGGATTGTCGGCATCAACGCAACAAGAGCGCTGACAACCAAGTTCAATGCACAGCTTTCCTGCGGACGGGTGCAAACACCAACGATTGCCATGATCGCCAAACGAGAAGAAGACATTCAGCAATTTCAGCCGAAGCCGTTCTATGGATTGACTGCACAAGTAGATGGACTGACTTTGACCTGGCAGGATGCTAAAACAAAGCAAAACCGTACCTTCCAAGAGAATGTGATCAAAGAGCGCGTGGCAGCATGCGAAGGAAAACCAGCAGTGGTTGATGCGTTGAAAAAAACAGCGAAAAAAGCTTTTGCGCCGGGCCTGTACGATCTGACTGAATTGCAGCGTGATGCGCATAAACGCTATGGCTTCTCAGCAAAAGAAACATTATCTACACTTCAGCGATTGTATGAGCAGCATAAGCTCGTGACATATCCACGTACAGATTCAAGGTTTATTTCAGCGGATATCGTTCCCACATTAAAAGACCGATTAAAAGGAATGAACGTCAGACCATACGCGCAGCATGTGAACCGGATTTTACAATCAGGTGTAAAAGCGCACAAAGGCTTCGTCAATGATGCAAAAGTGTCAGATCACCATGCGATCATTCCAACCGAGGAAGAGCTGTATCCAGGTGCATTAAGTGATAAAGAGCGTAAATTATATGACCTTATTGCCAAACGATTCCTTGCGGTACTCATGAATCCTTTTGAGTACGAAGAAACAACGGTTATCGCCAAAATAGGCAGTGAAACGTTCACAGCAAAAGGGAAAATCGTGCAATCAGCTGGCTGGAAAGCCGTGTACGATGATTCCTATGAAGAAGAGGAATCAGCCGAGGTGGATCAACATTTGCCGCTGCTTTCAGAAGGACAGTCACTAGACGTACGACAGCTGAAAGAAACAAGAGGAGAAACGAAACCTCCTGCACGTTTTAATGAAGCGACCCTATTATCTGCCATGGAAAACCCAGCGGCATTTATGCAGAAAGAGGAAAAAGACTTAGTGAAAACCCTTGGTGAAACAGGTGGTCTAGGGACAGTAGCAACAAGAGCAGATATTATTGAAAAGCTGTTCAATAGCTTCCTAATCGAGAAAAAGGGCAAAGACATCTTCATCACATCGAAAGGAAAGCAGCTGCTCTCTTTAGTGCCTGAAGACTTAAAGTCTCCTGCGTTAACAGCGGAATGGGAACAAAAGCTTTCTAAAATCGCAAAAGGGCAATTGAAAGCTTCTCAATTCATGAGTGAAATGAAATTATATGCGAAACAAGCCGTATCTGAAATCAAACAGACGAACCAGACCTTTAAGCATGACAATGTCACTGGCACCCATTGCCCAGACTGCGGAAAACTGATGCTGAAAGTGAATGGAAAACATGGAACGATGCTTGTTTGCCAGGACCGGGAATGCGGCCATCGTAAAAATGTGGCGAAGAAAACAAACGCACGCTGCCCGAACTGTCATAAAAAGCTCGAGCTGCGCGGAGAAGGCGATGGCAAAATCTTTGCTTGTGTGTGCGGCCATAGAGAAAAACTGTCTGTCTTCGAAAAACGCAAATCTCAATCCAATCAAAAGAAAGCCAGTAAGCACGATGTGTCTAAATATTTGAAGAAACAAAAGAAAGTGGAAGAACCAATTAATAATGCACTAGCTGAACAATTAAAGAAACTAAAATTAGATCAATAGTTGTGTAAAAACCCGTGCGGAAACGCATGGGTTTTTCAGTGTTCTCAAGCATATCGACATATTGTTTTTCTGAAAATGGGAATAAATATGCGAAAAGACTCGTAATTTGGTATAAAATATTTATTTAAATTTAAACAAAAACGCTCTATAATAAATCGTTAGATGCTTAGAGAACGGGGAGTTGAAAGGGGACACGAATGCATACACGCATATATCGTACAGCAATTGTTTTACTCATTGTCATTCTACTAGGCGGATGTACCTGGAAGCAGCAGAAAGAATCAGCTGATCCAGTATCGCCACAGCCTGTATTGCCTGGAGAATATTTTATCACTCACCACTTAATGACAGATCAAGGCTTGATTCGTACCTCTTTTGCAGAGCAGCACATCTACTTATCTGAATCACTCGGACTTTGGATGGATTATCTTGTTCGAAAAAAAGATCAAAATTTATTTGACCAACAGTTGGGTGTTCTACAAGATCAATTTTTACTAGACCATCATCTTCTCAGCTGGCAAATTGAATCTGAGCAAAAAAGTAAGGCCAATGCTTTAGTTGATGATTTACGTGTAGTGGCGGCACTTCAAAAGGCAAATCGTTTGTGGAAGAAGTCAGCGTATCAAACGACAGCAAAAGAAATCGCTCAAGCGTTAAAAGAAAAAAACATGTTCAAAGGCATATTGTCCGATTATTATGATGCATCAACAAATCGAACTTCACACACAATCACACTCTCTTATATAGACCCAAAAGCAATCAAAGAATTGGAATCCCTCAAAATATTCACGAAACAAATGACCAGTAACCAATTAGCCATTCTAAAACAAGCACCGAGAAAAAAAGGATTCTTTCCTAAATCCTATGACATAAAGAAAAAAACCTATTCGTTTGATCGAGAAATCAATATGATCGATCAACTCTATACGGCTCTACATGCCCATCATGCAAAGGTTAATACGTCTGCGATCATGAAATGGCTTAAAACGACTTTTAAACAAGAAGGAAAACTGTACGGGAGATATAAGCTGAGCACATTGCAGCCATCTGTGACGTATGAATCGCCTTCGGTATATGCACTTGTCCTATTGTATGCCCTTAAACAAAACGAGCTTGAATTTGCAAAGGCTGTTTATCACCGCATGAAAGAATTACAAACCCAAGATCCTCTCAAGCCTTATTACGGAGGATATATGAACGAAAAAGACACACACTCATTTGATAACTTATTGCCTCTGATTGCAGAAAGGGAGCTTCTAAATGAATCGGTTGTTCAGTAACACGTATCGCTTGTACTATTCTCTGCTCCTCACGTTTGCAGGCCTTATTTTGTTTATGGGCTATCTCAACGTACAAGATGCGGAGAGCTTTATGATCATCGCACTGACATTTGTCGTGTTAGGCTGCGGTATTTTATTTGGTATCCTACCAGCATTAATTTTCACCTTGCTTATTTTGTTCTTTATAGGAAGCGCCATGTTCTTTACAGAGTTTGGTCATGAAAATCCCCTTTTTTCAAATCAAACATTGCAAGATGTAGTGATTTGGGGCGTAGCACTTCTTTTTTTTGCTATTTCAGCGGGAAGCTTGCATGAACGGATCAAGATGCTGCGTCACACCATTGAACAACAAAAGCAGGCCATCAAACAATTTGTGGCGATTGATTCGACAACAGGATTTGACAATGCTGAGCGGATGAAGCTCGAATTGTCCGAGGAAATGAAACGGGCAGAACGGTACAAACAGCCATTTGTCTTTATTCTTCTTCATATGAATTACGCAGCGGAATTCAAATCGTTATATGGAGAAAAAGAAATGCAGCACCTATTTCAGCAATTAAGTCTCAAGATCCGCGAAAGCGTAAGAGAAACCGATAAGAAATTTCGATTATCCGAAGATCGAATGGGCTTGCTGCTAACTCACACACCAGAAGAAAACGTGTCAGTTGTCCTTGATAAGCTAAAGAATAAACTGCAACCGCATGTCCTGTTAAACGGTCGTGAAGTGACCTTGACATTTCTTGTCTGTCATTTAACAAGCAGCTCGGATTATCGAACGCCAGAGCAATTTTTAGAAGAACTAGAAAAAGAGATGATGATGAATGAACTTTAATTCTTTGATGAAATGTTGTTTGATGATCGCGCTTTTTTCGATTCTTTCGTTTAAACACATGGCTTCAGCCGATGCTCTTGTCACGCAGCCAAATACCCTGATCGTTTATTCCACACAATCGGATGAAGTGACTCCAGCCGTTCATATGCTGGATCTACTCGCCGGTCATTTTTCTAAACAGACGACGATTGTATCCGATGAACATTTGGCTGAAAAGAGGATCAATGAATTTCAGCAAGTCATTTATCTCGGTGAAATAAAGAGAACCTTGCCAAAACAAACCATTCGTGCGATGAACGAATCACAGCAGGTCATCGCCATTGGATACAATGCGGAACAGCTTCGCCCATTCTCCAAGCTTACTTTTCACAAACAAGATCATACCAGTCAAATGAAACATACACATGATCAGACATACCGTCAGCTAGAGAGAAGTATCAGTGCGTTAACGGTTCGAGGGGCAGCCCTGCATAGTGAACTTTTATTGAAGAATCATCAAGCTGATCTGCCATTTGTGATTCAAACAAAAGAAGGTGCGGCATATATCGGAATCTTAGATGTCGTGCAGCACAACAAAATTCTTGCAGAAGTGCTAGAAAAATACATGCCTTCTTCTGTGCAAATGACGACAAAATACTTAATGCTCGGGAACATCAGTCCAGCAAGTGACGAGAAGAAGCTGCTTGAACTTGGACAATACGTATCCGCACGGCATATTCCTTTTCAGATCGCAGTGACTCCTGTTTGGATGGATCGAGAAACAGGTGATGAAGTCACACTGAGTGACCGCCCGAAGCTCGTGAATGTGTTAAAACAATTGCAAGGCAATGGAGCGAGTATCATTCTTCATGGCTTTAGCCGTACGTATCGAACGGAGGAATCTGGTCAGAGCTTTGAGTTCTGGGATGCAAAGTATGATCAGTCCATCACGTCAAATGATCCCAAAAAAACTGAGAAGAAACGGAGTAAAAGTCAGTTCCCAAATGAAAAAGACTTTAATGCTTATACCAGATCGAATCAGCAGCAAGAAACCGCCTATACAGAAGAAAAACTGACAAAGGGCATCGAGCTTCTTGCCCAGCAAGGTCTATATCCTCTTGCGTTCGAGGTGCCGCATGATGCCATATCTCAACAAGGTTATGAAGTGATTTCAAGGCATGTGTCAAGTCTATTTGGACAGGTGCAGCTGTCAGACCGCACTTGGAAAACAGTCGGTGCACCGCCGCTGGTGACGTCTCCTGCCATGTTACATGGAATGACCCTATATCCTCAGCGACCAGTAGAGACAGCGTCTGACCAAGAAGATTCAAATGTTTTAACTGAACAGACGATTCAATCCATGCAGCATCTTCAATCAGCCGCAATCGGACTGTCCTATGATGTAGAATCAGGAATAGCCGGATTACAGGAGCTGATAACACAGATGGAGGCAATCCCTTCTAGTGAATGGCTGGATTTAAAGAAAACAAAACAGACGGTCCAAACTGCACATGTAAAAATCCAAACATCAGGGAATGGACATATTCAAGTAGAGCAATCCGACATAGCCGAAACAAAAACAGTCAAACGAAGCGGCATAGAAAATATGCTGCGAATTCTTACAGTCGTGGTGATGCTATTTATTGCGGCATTTGCTTTATACACATTGTATTTAAGACTGACAATGAAAAAACGAATTTTTAAGGAGAGAAAATTAGGTGGCTGATGTCTTATTTTATCTTTCATTACTACTGATTTGGACTATGCTCCTATACCACATGTTTCTCATGCAGGGCGGCTTTCAGCATTACCTCACCTATGAAAAAGTGCTGCCTAAATGGACAAAACAAAGGAAAGAGCTGCCAACCGTCAGTATCCTGATTCCTGCTCATAATGAAGAAATTGTCATTCGGCAGACGTTAAAAGCGATGGTCCAGCTATCTTATCCTAAACACCTCCTTGAAATCATTGTGATTAATGACAATTCCTCTGATCGCACAGGAGATATTGTGCAATCATTCAGTGAGCAATATGATCATGTCCATATGATTGAAACGAAGCCGCCATTTGCAGGGAAGGGAAAATCTACTGCACTGAATGAAGGATTGAAGGCTTCGACAGGAGAAGTGATTTGCGTATACGATGCAGATAACATGCCGGAACAAAAGGCTGTCTATCATTTGGTTCTTGGGTTATTGAATGATCCAAAAGCAGGCGCCGTTGTCGGGAAATTCAGAGTGATCAATGCAGCCCAAAATTTGCTGACCAAATTTATTAATATTGAGACCATCTGCTTCCAATGGATGGCGCAGGGCGGGAGATGGAAGTGGTTTGGGATTGCGACAATACCAGGCACCAACTTCGCCATCCGCCGGCACATTTTAGAAGAACTCGGCGGCTGGGATGTCCAAGCTTTGGCCGAGGACACCGAATTAACGATCCGTGTGTATAACCTTGGGTATGTGATTCGATTTTTCCCAGCTGCGATCACATGGGAACAAGAGCCTGAGACATGGAAGGTCTGGTGGCGGCAAAGAACGCGCTGGGCTAGAGGTAATCAATATGTTGTACTCAAATTTTTAAGACAGTTTATGAAGCTGAAACGAAAACGAATGATTTTCGATTTGTTTTATTTCTTCTTTACGTATTTCTTATTTTTCTTCGGTGTTCTGCTCTCAAATGGCATCTTTATTGTGAACCTATTTGTTGACCTTCACTTATCTGTAGGGACTGTCGCACTGATCCTGTGGGGATTAGCCTTCTTCCTCTTTCTAACAGAAGTGATGATTACATTAAGTATTGAGAAAACAGAGCTCACCAAACAAAACATTCTCATTGTGGTCCTCATGTACTTCACCTATTCTCAAGTATGGATTGCGCTTGTCGTGTACTCCTTATGTGTAGAGGTGAAGAGCCGATTATTGAAACAAGAAGTGAAATGGTACAAAACGGAGCGTTACGATCAACAACAAAAGAAAAGCGGGTGACAAATTGAAATCGGTCAAATGGATGATTTTTATATTAGCGCTATCCCTTGCTATTCAGCCTTTTTTCATGGCAAGTCAAGCAATGGCGCAATCCAATCGAGTACAAGTGAAAGACGATTGGGTTCGCTCATCAAAAGGAAGTCAAACAGAAACGCAGCATCTATCAGAAGATGTGGTGACTTTGTATGGACAAGAAGACCGCACTGAATTTTCCTATCAAATGGAGAAAGAAAAAGTAGAGTCTAGCACTCTTACATTAAATATAGAGGCTTCACCATTACTCATTTCGCCATCGTCTTTCACAGTGATGATCGATGGAGAGATTGAAAAGACAATCCCTGTATCAGGGAAAAACCAAAAAAAATCGATTCAAATCAAATTGAACAAAGCGCAATTGAAAAAAGGATCTCATCAAATTCAGCTCGCATTTTATGGTGTGTTAAAAGAAGGTGTGTGTATCAACCAAGAGACACCTGCCAATTGGCTGAAAGTATATCCTGAAAGTGAGCTGGCGTTCAAAGGAGCTCAAACGAAAGACGTGACGTTAGACAGCTTCCCTTCACCTTTTATTCCATCAGGTGAGCAGAAAGAACAAACAGATATTGTGATTCCAAATACACCGGAAGCGGCTGAATTAGAAGCGGCTATGAAAATCTATCGTACGTTGAAAAACAAAGACCGTCTAGCAGACCTCAAACTCGTTCAAGAAAAGGACCTCAAGCAAATTGCGCATCCAACCATTGCTGTGGGAGCAAAAGGAAGCTGGAAAGGACGAATGAAATCAATCGAGCAAGCGGCTGGAATTAAAACAGAAAGCAATCAACTTACGTTAGCGGTGAGAACCCTGACAGCAAAGAAAAAAGAACAGCCCATTTTATTTGTCTCTGCTAAGCAGCCAAAGACAATTGCTGAAAAAATCAGTGTCCTGACTCAACCTGAACTGACGGGTCAGCTCACTGGTACCGACCTGCTGCTGCAAAAGGTGACAGCTAATGCTTCTAAGCCATCGCATCATATTCGTTTAATAGATTTTGGCGGAGATGATGTCACAGTTGGAACCAAAAAGACGGCATCTGATCACTACTATTATCCGAAAGCATTAATCGCTCAACAAAAATCAGGTGCAAAACTAAATCTATCATTTAAAAAATCGGATCCAGCGAACAAAGCGGAACGTCTAACAGTGATGATCAATAACGAACCGTACGACATACCGTTAACAAAACTATTAAACAAAGATGAGAATGGATTCTATCATGTGTCCATTCCAGTAGACTCGCAAGTGCTTCAAAAGAACGAGTATGTTGACTTGCAATTTGTCACAACGGGTTTTAAAAGCATGGAATCGTGCAGACATACGGATGAAGAAGGCTGGATTTACATTGACAAGAACAGCTCTCTTCAAATACCAGAAGGAACAAATAGTGATACACCGGATTTAGCCGCATGGCCGCTTCCTTACACTTCAAAAACACAGCAAGGAAACACATTGATCATCATGCCAGATCAAATCAAGCAAGCAACGATCAATCAAATGGCGATGCTGACAGAATCATTTAGTCAGCCGGAAGCTGCTCAATATCATTTGATCAAAGCATCGAATGTGACAAATGAACAATTGAAAAAGAACTCTCTCATTTTCATCGGGGGCATCCAGACATTCTCTCTTTTAAAAGAAAAAGCAGACGATCTCATCGTTCCAGCGAAAAAGGGTCAATATGATGTATCCTCATTTGGCATGATCAACGAAACCACAGCTCGTATTGTATGGACGCAGCCATCTGTATGGAATAAAGAACAAACAATGACCGTTTTTGCAGGAATGACGGCAGCTGACGCTGATGTTTCAAATGATATGATACGTTTCCTTCAAACAAATACGGAGACCGCAACAGTTGCAATAGAAAGCAAAAACAAAGAGATGTTCTCTAATCATCAAACAGTCACCAGCACAACAAATGATCTGAAAAAAGGTGAAAAGCAAGGCGATGGTGAGTCTTGGATTTACTTTGCGTGTATCGCTGTACTGATCATTTTTGTGGTGATGATGATTGTTTATTTCGTACGAAAAAATCGCAAAAAAACTGAGTGATAAACGGTCAAAAGACCTTGAAAAAATCTCTTTACTTTGGTGTCAAACGGGAGTATGATCTCTTTTATAAAAGACCAATCGCTGAATCATTTCGATGAGCGGGGGAACCAATTGTGGTGGAAAGCACCACGTGGGGTGAATCCTTTTTAGGTAGGGCAAAGTCTCATGCGCCCGAATCCGTCAGCTAACCTCGTAAGCGTTAAAGAGAGCAAAGACCAACCTGTGATCTAAACAATAGGCACAGGGGCATTCTATTGCCTCTGTGTCTTTTTGGCGATCCATCTTTTGTAATTTAAATCGTTTGACACTAAAGGAGCGGGCATCACATGTACAGTTTGATGAAGCGTATTTTAATTGGTAAACCATTAAAATCACAGGCAGCAGGAGAACAAAAACTATCAAAAATCAAAGCGTTGGCATTATTGTCATCAGACGCATTGTCATCAGTTGCATACGGTACAGAACAAATTTTAATTGTTCTTTCCGTGGTTAGTGCAGCAGCATTTTGGTACTCACTCCCGATTGCAGGTTGCGTATTAATTCTTTTAATGGCGTTAATTCTATCTTACCGCCAGATCATTTATGCTTATCCAGAAGGCGGAGGGGCATATGTTGTCTCTAGCAGAAACCTAGGTGAAAAACCAGGATTGATCGCTGGTGGGTCATTGCTTGTAGACTATATTTTGACTGTAGCAGTGAGCATATCAGCGGGTACTGATGCCATCACATCGGCTTTTCCAGCACTATATCCATATCATGTTTTGATCTCAATTGTATTGGTCATCGTGATTATGGTGCTCAACCTTCGTGGATTGACAGAATCGGCATCTATCCTGGCTTATCCTGTATACTTGTTTGTATTTTCACTCCTTATCTTAATTGGAGTAGGTGGCTTCAAATTATTAACAGGAGGCGTACCGCCAGCACCTGAGCATGCAGCGGTAGGCACACACGTACAAGGCATTACATTATTTCTGTTATTAAAAGCTTTTTCATCTGGCTGTTCTGCTCTGACTGGAGTAGAAGCCATTTCAAATACCATTCCATCCTTTAAAAAACCAGCTGCTCAAAATGCAGCAAGAACATTATTGATGATGGGTGGATTACTAGCCGTTTTATTTGTGGGGGTCACATTGCTTGCATTTGGTTTTGGCATCTCACCAAAGCCAGAAGAAACGGTTGTATCACAAATTGCATCAGACACTTTTGGACGTACGTTTTTCTATTACGTGATTCAGGCTGTCACAGCGCTAATCTTAATATTAGCGGCAAATACCGGCTTTTCAGCCTTTCCTTTATTGGCTGTCAATTTAGCAAAGGATAAATATATGCCGCGTATGTTTACTGTAAGAGGAGACCGGCTTGGTTACTCCAATGGCATTATCTTTTTAGGCGTAGCCTCTATGCTGCTCATTTGGTTGTTTGATGGGAAAACAGAACACCTCATCCCGCTATATGCTGTCGGTGTGTTCATTCCATTTACCCTGTCGCAGACCGGCATGTGTGTGAAGTGGATTCGAGAAAAACCGCAGGGCTGGAAAACGAAAATGCCAATCAATATAGTCGGAGCACTGATTTCTTTTACAGTTTTCATGATACTCATTTTGACCAAGTTCCATCTCGTATGGCCAGTATTTGTTTTCATGCCTATTGTTCTATTTATCTTTCATTCCATTAAAAAGCATTACCTGTCTGTTGGAGAACAACTGCGTTTATTGAATGAAACAGAGCCTGTTGAGATTAAAGGGAATGTGGTCATCGTACCGATAGCAGGTGTAACACGTGTCGTCGAACAATCTGTCCAATATGCAAGGTCTTTGTCAGATCAAGTCATAGCGGTTCATGTATCCTTTGATAAAGAAAAGGATAAGAAAATTGAAGAGGATTGGGAAAAACTAAACAGCGGTGTACGGCTTGTGATGCTGCATTCTTCCTATCGAAGCCTCATTCACCCGCTTGATAAATTTCTTGAAACCATTGAGGCAAAAGCAAATGCGCATCAATATAAAGTGATGGTGCTCGTGCCTCAATTTATCCCGAAAAAAAGATGGCACACCATTTTGCATAATCAATCTGCCTTTTTATTAAGATTCCGCCTTTTATGGAAGCGTGATATTGTGGTGGCGACCCTCCCATATCATTTTAAAAAGTAGCAAAAGCAAGTTGAAACGTTTGATTAAAAGGATGCGGTGGTATGGAGTAAGAAAAAAGGAGTTTTCTCACATGCCGCAAAGAACCGCAGGAAAAGAAGTAACAGCGCTACTGGAAGAGTGGGGCGTGAAACATATTTATGGAATGCCCGGCGACAGCATAAACGAATTGATTGAAGAACTTAGGCATGAATCAAGCCAAATACAATTTATACAAACGAGACATGAAGAAGTGGCAGCACTTTCAGCGGCGGCTGATGCCAAACTAACAGGTAAACTCGGTGTCTGCTTATCAATCGCTGGACCGGGTGCTGTCCACTTATTAAATGGACTATATGATGCAAAAGCAGATGGTGCACCAGTTTTAGCAATTGCAGGACAGGTTGCTTCGGCCGAAGTAGGAAGAGACGCATTCCAAGAAATCAAATTAGAGCGGATGTTTGATGATGTCGCTGTCTTTAATCAGCAGGTACAGACGGCAGAAGCGCTGCCTGACTTATTGAATCAAGCCATCAAAGCAGCTTATACCCATAAAGGTGTGGCAGTTCTCACCGTATCGGATGACTTATTTTCTCAAAAAATTAAGCGTAAACCCATTTATACATCTCCTCTTTATGTTGAGGGAGAAGTACGGCCAAAGAAAGATCAACTGCTAAAGGCAGCTCAGCTGATTAACAATGCGAAGAAGCCAGTCATCTTAGCAGGTAAAGGATTAAGAAATGCAAAAGAAGAGCTTCTTTCATTTGCAGAAAAGGCAGCTGCTCCTATCGTCATCACACTCCCTGCAAAAGGGGTTGTGCCAGACAGGCATCCATACTTTTTAGGTAACCTAGGTCAAATTGGAACGAAGCCGGCATATGAAGCGATGGAAGAATGTGATCTCTTAATTATGCTTGGAACCTCCTTTCCATATAGAGACTACTTACCAGAGGACACGCCAGCCATTCAACTGGATATTAAACCAGATCAAATCGGTAAAAGATATCCAGTAGATGTGGGAATCGTGAGCGACAGCAAGAGTGGTTTGCATGAACTGACTTCCTACATTGAATATAAAGAGCAGCGTGGTTTTCTTGAAGCTTGTACAGAGCATATGATGAAGTGGCGAGAAGAAATGGATAAGGAAAAATCCGTTGCTACTTCACCGATTAAACCACAGCAAGTCATTGCTAGATTAGAAGAAGCAGTCGAAGACGACGCTATTCTTTCAGTTGATGTTGGTAATGTGACGGTCTGGATGGCACGTCATTTCGAAATGAAACAGCAGGATTTCATTATCTCCAGCTGGCTTGCCACAATGGGCTGTGGTTTACCTGGTGCGATTTCGGCTAAGTTAAATGAACCGAACCGACAAGCCATTGCTGTCTGTGGTGATGGAGGCTTCACAATGGTCATGCAAGACTTTGTGACAGCTGTAAAATATAAGCTCCCGATCGTTGTCGTGATCTTAAACAACAACAATTTAGGAATGATTGAATATGAGCAACAGGTAAAAGGAAACATGAATTATGGTATAGAGCTGGAGGATATTGATTTTGCTAAGTTTGCAGAAGCATGTGGCGGCAAAGGAATCTCTGTGTCATCACATGAAGAATTAGCGCCAGCCTTTGATACAGCCCTTCAATCTGATAAACCAGTCATTATTGATGTCACTGTCGCCAATGAACCCCCGTTACCTGGAAAAATCACGTACACCCAAGCAGCAGGCTTCAGTAAATATTTATTGAAAAAATTCTTTGAAAAAGGTGAGCTGGATATCCCTCCACTCAAGAAAAGCCTCAAACGCTTTTTCTAAACACAAGGTAGTCGGTCTTCTGAAAAGAAGGCTGACTTTTTTTTGTGATGATTAGGGAAATCATTTCAATTGTCACTTGCCTTCATCTCTATTAAAATATTTGGAAATTAATTTTGTAACTTAAAGCCTATTTTTCCAATTCGATGAGAAAGGTAAAATAGACTTTATGATCAATAATGGAGGGAGTGACTTCTTCTGGGCAAGATACTTGATGCAAAAGCACTAACAAGTGCCACGGACACAAGGGCAAAACACTACCAGGAACTCCGCGAACAAATGGTAGATTTAAAAAAGACACTTCAAGGCATGGCAAACCTCGGTGATGATTTCACTGGAAAAGGCGCCGACAACATTAAAAGCTTTTATAAAGAGCTGGCTGGAAATGTAGACATGTTTATCAGCTTCATTGATAAGCAAAAGGCCTTTCATGAAGGTGTTTCTGGGACACTCGATGATACAAACTTTGGCGGCGATACCTTCGTAGAAGAACACTTTTTAGACAACGCAGTACATATGGGCATCAAAAATGCCAAAAGCATTGTAAAGGATCAAAAAAAGGCACTCAAAACGATTTTTCAAGACATCGACGACCTCATTTCTCTAGAGGTATTTGACAGCAAAACCTTTGATGAAAAAATTGCAAATGCAGAAGATGAACGAAAAAAGACAGTAAAAGACCTAAGAGAGCTTGATCAAAATTTAAAAGATGAATATGCTTTGTCAGAAACGGAGCAGCAAGCTACAATGGCATTGTACGCGGAAATGATGAATGCCACAAATGACGGAAAAGCGATTTCGCCTATGAATTTTGACAAGAAAGCGTATCAAAATAGCGAAATCTACAAGGCAAAAAGCGATATTGAGAAGCAAACTGCTGAATATCTCAAAATTAAAAAAGAACAAGAAGAAGCTAGAGAAATCGCAAAGGAACAAGAAGCACTCGCCAACCGCCCTTGGTATGAAAAAGCACTTGATTATGGTGGAAATATCGTGAATGAACTGACTGGTGTAAACGATGCAAAACGCGCCGCAACGGGCGTTGACCCGGTCACAGGCGAAGAACTTACCGCAGGACAGCGCGTCGCCGCAGGCGGCATGGCAGCAGCAGGTTATATCCCAATCGTCGGTTGGGCAGGCCGCATTTTCAAAGGCGGGAAAGCCGTTTATAAAACAACTCAAGCCACCTCGGCCGCAGTCAGAGCAGTCGATATTTACAAGACATCGCAAAAGTCTTTTGACGCCCTAAAAACATCCCAAAAAGGCTTATATGGCCTCACCGCCACCAACGGCTTCAGCGAAGCGATTACGGGGCGAGATATGTTTGGAAATAAGGTCTCGAAAGAACAGCAGGAAGCGAGCATGAACGCAGCGCTTGGAATGCTTTTGCCGTTTGGGGCGAAAGGGTTTCATGGGAAGATGGGGGTTAAAAGTACTGCTAAAAATGTAGATAATGGTACAGTGTGGAGGAATATAAAAGTTACTCAACCACTTTATGAAGGTACAAAAATCCCAAAATCTTTTGAATTAGCAACAGCAGATGGAAAGTTCTGGGTGCATCCAAATGGAACAAAACATATGGTTGAGTATATAACAAGAGATGCTACTACACATGGTATGCCGATAAATAGTCAAACTTTATTGTCGAGTTTCCAAAGCTCTGTTAACAATGCTGCTAAGCAAGGAATTAAATATGAAGAAATTATGAAGGTAGGTAATTGGGAATTAATATTTAGTAAACCCCGGGGAGACGGATTACTACCAGTAATAAAGCATGCTGTGTATATGCCTTAAAAGGAGAAATGATGATGTTAAAAGTAATAGATTATAAAGACAGCCAACCTATAAACATTGAATATGATCTTTATACACCGATTAATATAGAATTTGGTAGTTGGAATATATCAAAAGAGCCAACGATATATTGGAGAACTGGAGATTTAAAGAAATCTTTAATTGAAATAGGTTTAGGGAAATATACAGGTAATATTCGTTCAATTACACTAACGTTAAGTGAAAATGTACACAAAATGGAAAGTTTGAAATTAGATATGGGAGATATAAATATGGTTAAAGGTGTACCGAGTTTTCAGATAGAAGAATCTAATGATAATACCTATATAGACGAAAAAGGTAAATTAGACGTATATATAGGGAAGGATAGGGTATTAATTTCATTCTCAGAAAATGATGCAGTGTCTATTTTACAAAATGATACAGTAGGATTTGTTTTGGATAAAGAAGAAGTAGTTTGTGGTATTATCATAAGTGGTATGTTAGAACATGAAAAGAAAACATTAGAAGATGCATTGAATTAAAGTATTATGAAATACAAAAACCTTGATGGCTAAATGTCTTTAAAGGTTTTTTGTGTTGATCGAAGTTTAGAAAATTATTTGATAGTGATGAATATGGTGAAAGAATTTTTAATTATCAAGAAAGTGCTAGAAGCCACCTCATGATCAAGTGAAAACGGATTATATAATTATTTATAGCTGTTTTTTGTTTTGTCCAAACTTAGAAACTGAAAGGGTTTTTAATATTGAATGATATATTGACAAAGAAGTTAGTTATAGAAAGTGGTATTGAGTTTGAAAAGTCTCTAGAGTATGGGGGACCCTACGAACTAGCGATTGTAGAATATACTCAAGGAGGGAAAGAAAAACTATTTACTGGACTAGCCTATGATATGTACGAAAACGGACATATTGAAAGTTATTTCTATGTAGAGAAAGGTATTAAACAGGGGAAGTATGTGGAGTTTTACTCAAATGGCAGTGTGAAAAAAATAGGGTATATGAGGAAGAACGCTACAGAGGGATATCAAGTTGAGTTTTTTGAGAATGGAAATAAAAAGTATGAATGTGAATGTATTGCTGGCCGAGAGATGACTTACATAAAATATGATAAAGAGGGTAATGTGAAAGAGCATAAGGCAGAACCTAGTGAATCAGATTTAATATATGCTGAAAAATTCAATGATTGATCAATGGTCACATGAATTATCAGTTAAAAAAGCTTAAAATGAGAAGAAATCAAGTAGAAATCATTACAAATTGAAAAGGAGAATAAAAACCATGCTATGGATCCTCACACAAAACCAACAAACTCTGATTCATGTCCAAGAAGTCTCAGTAAGCGGCAAAAAAATTGAAGGGATGATCTTGGGAAGTACTTCTTGGGCAAAGATGCTCGGCAAGTATGACTCAAATGATCGCGCAGCCGAGATTCTTCAAGACATGATGAAGACGATTGAAAAACATCCAAATGCCACGATTACATACCGAATGCCACTTCAATAAAAAAGAAACCACCTTTTCATCGCGAAAAGGTGGTTTTTGTTTAGGATGGTGTTTTTCCAAAGGCTAAGAATAAAGGGATGCCTGTGCCGACAAGGGTTGTGGCAAATAGGAACATACCGCAAATAAATAGAAAATGGCTGGCTGAAAAGACGAGTGCCAGAATGAGAAAAACGATGCTGAGTCCTACCATGCTATAGGATGGGACAAAGCGGCGTTTGTAGGTGGCTTTTTTTGTTAGGAATGAGAAGAAAATACCAAATACCAAAGGGACAATCCATAAGTAAAATAAAATAATAAGAGACATACATCATACCTCGATTTTTCCTTCTATTTTATCAGATGCCGATCACAACGGATACTACAAAGCTTCACTTTATAAAATAATTCATGCAATCGACACAATTAAGTGGGCTGATTCATCGAATACGTTTTTTGTTTCATATATTCAGGCTGTAAAAGGGCGTACACACAATGATCGGTAAAGCGATTGCCCAGCCATTCACATTGCCTTAATATTCCCTCAAGCGAAAAGGATAATCTCTCTGCAATGCGTCTGCTTTTCTGATTGTCGACAGCAGCCCTAATCTCAATACGGTGCAGTCCGCACTCTTCAAATAAATAGCGAATGACCGCTTTGCAGGCTTTTGTCATGGTGCCTTTTCCTTGATAGCCTTCTCCGAGCCAATAGCCGATTGAAACGGTCCTATTGATCCAATGAATTTGATGGGTGCCAATGATGCCGACGAGTTCTCCATGTGACCAGATGCCCGCTTGAAAACCGTTGTTCTGCATCGCTTGCTGCATGGCGCTTTGGATAAACGCCATACTGTCTTCCTCTGTCTGCGTTGAATCCACCCAAAGCATCCATTCACGTAAATACTCTCTCGACCGCTGAATGAGCAAATACAGACTTCTTGCGTCTCTTGGCTCAAGCAGCCGCATGGATATCTCTTGATCCTGATAAACAAACATGAACCCACATCCTCTCAGGGGAATTCTACCATAACCAAATGGAAAGAAAAAGACAGCTCAACACTGTCTTTTACATAAACGTATCTACAATTAAGAAAAGATTAAGTGCTACAACAAGAGCTGCTATCACCCAAGATATTCCTGTCACCCAGCGGGCATTCGTTAATTCGCCCATAATTCGCTTTTTACTTGTAAATAAAATGAGCGGAATTAAAGCAAAGGCAATACCAAAGGATAAGACGACCTGACTCATCACAAGCGCGGAGGTCGGGTTCACCCCAGATGCAATGATCGCAATAGGGGGAATGATGGTAATCAGCCGGCGGACATATAGCGGGATTCGGTATTGAATAAAGCCCTGCATAATGATATCGCCTGACAGTGTACCAACAGAAGAGCTGGATAGTCCGGCTACAAGCAGACCTACACCAAATAAGATGGCTGATACAGGCCCTGCGAGTGTACCAAAATGCTGAAACGCAACATCCAGATCTTCAACAAAGAGACCATTTTTATAAAATAAAGCGGCTGCCACAATCAACATGCTGGCATTGATGGCCCCGGCGACTATCATGGCAATGAGGATATCTAAAAACTCAAAGCGGAAAATCTGCTTTTTCTCCTTTTCCGTTCTGCCGACGACTCTTCTTTGGGTTAAAGCTGAATGTAAGTAGATTGCGTGAGGCATCACAGTAGCACCTAAAATTCCAGCTGCAAGCAGCACGCTGTCTGCGCCATCAAATTTTGGAATGAAAAGTCCGCCAGCGACACTTGCGATATCTGGTTTGGCGACAAAGGTTTGCACAGCGAAAGCGATCACGACAACGAACAGCATGCCTGTAATACCTGCTTCTAATGCTCGATAGCCTCGTCTTTGCAGCTCTAATATCGCAAATGAACCGATAGCGGCGATAATAGATGCTTCAAGCAGAGGGATTCGAAAAAGCAAGTATAAACCAAGTGCCGCCCCGATAAACTCAGCTAAATCCGTGGCAATAATGACGAGCTCTCCCTGAATCCATAAACCGATTGAAACGGGTTTTGGAAACTCTTCACGTGCGATTTCAGGTAAGTTTTTACCTGTCGCGATTCCAAGCTTTGCGGATAAGGACTGGATGAGCAAAGCCATGAGATTTGATATGAGAATGACCCATAAAAGGAGATATCCGTATTTGGAGCCAGCCGCAATGTTGGTGGCGAAATTTCCTGGATCAATATATGCAATGGCTGCGATAAAAGCAGGGCCGAGAAAAGGAAGGAGCCTTCTAAATCCTTTGACCTTTCCTTCAAGTGCACGTTCAGCTGCCGCTGACATGTGTGCCTGTGCCTCAATGTATTTGTTTGTCATATGTCATCACCTAGATTCTACAAAGTTTTGCTTTGGCACAAAAAGTTTCCTTGATGCAATTTTTAATCATCATATGCCCATCTTCATGAAAAGTCAACTATCTGAACTAATAGGTTTGTTTATCATATGTAAGTGAAAAAAATAGATACCTTGTCAATCCATCACATAAAAAACACCGCCTCTTAGACGGTGTCCCTACTGCTTCCTCTGTTATTCGTTTTCTTTAAGATACCCTTGATCCCACACTGCGGAAGATCAGGCTTAAGATAATGACAAAGATCGCTGCTCCTAAGATTGCTGGAAAGATCGCAAAGCCTGCCAGACTAGGACCCCACGTTCCAAGTAATCCATGACCAATCCAAGCACCTGCAAGCCCGGCAATCATTGAACCGATCCATCCTCCTGGTACACTGCCTCCAGCGAGTGCACTGCCAATAAGGCCGATGACAATCGCCACAACTAATGAAATCAGAAATCCTAACATGTTGATCACTCCTCTTTTTGTTTGTGTATTAAGCAATAACCGTTTTGAAAAAGTTTCAAACCTTTCGAAACCGCTTCAATGTTCTATACGTATGATGGACAAGGATTGTGTATAATAACAAACAAATACTTGAGCGGCATCTAAGGAGGCAAATGGCATGGAGGAAAAAGAGTGGCTAAAAGCACAATTAAAGGAGATTGAACAGTGGGAGAAAGACCAGCAAAAGGTATGGTTTTGGGAGAAACTCAGCCGCCTTCCATTTCAAATGCTGGACAAGCTGACGCCTGCCTTTATTCAGAAAAAAATCGGTGTGCTGCTTGATGAAATGGGGCATTACATTCAATCAGGCGGTGCCTATTTGACATCAGAAAAAGGCATCATCCATCAATTTCAAAAGAAATGTGCTGATGATTCCATTCAGCGCATAGAAGATATTGAAAAAGCTCCTATTGAAATCATGGATGCCATTAGTGAACATATGGGGAAAAACAGGACGAACCTCGCCACGGTACAAGGTGCGACAACTGGTGTCGGCGGTATGTTTACGCTGGCAGCAGATATTCCTGCGGTACTGGGTCTCTCCCTTAAAACATTACAGGATATTGCCGTCACCTATGGCTATGATCCTAAAAACAAGAAAGAGCGGGTCTTCATCATTAAATGCTTACAGCTGAACTCTGCTGATGTGGTTGGGAAGAAATCTATATTAAAAGAGCTGAGGAGCTATCAAGCTTCAGAAGGAAAGCACGAAAACATGATTTCCCAAATCCAAGGGTGGCGTGAAGTGGTGTATAATTACCGGGATTCGTTTGGCTGGAAGAAGCTGTTTCAGCTTGTTCCCATAGCAGGCATTTTGTTTGGCGCAGTTTCCAACCGCTCACAACTAAAAGGTATTGCCGAAACAGGCATGATGCAATACCGAAAGCGAAGAATTGTCACAAGATTAGAAGAGCTCACGCAGCAAGAACAGAGTGAATCTGGTGCATAAAAAATCCCTTTCTCAAAGGGATTTTTTATTTGGTCTCATCCTCATCTTGAAAAGCATGGATAGGAGAATGTTCATAACGCGCACGCAGCTCGCGAATCTGTTTGATTAGGGTGGAACCAATGGTTTTTTCGGCTTCCTCATACAAAGGATCGAGGGCTTTCACCCATTTTTGTCTTTCTGCTGGCGTCAATTCATGAATGGCAATCGGCGATTCCCGTTTAATGTCCTCCAGCTGATCTTTGTTCATCTGTTCTGCATGTTTTTCATTCCAAGCTGTTGTTTCTTCCATGGCTTCAAGTAAAATTCGTTTCGTTTCAGGTGTCTGGCGTTCAAAGAAGGATTGATCTGTTAAGACCACATAGCCCAAATACCCGTGATTACTGATCGTCATATAGTCTTGTATATGATAGAATTTTTTTGAATAAATATTTGAAATGGTATTTTCTTCACCGTCTACTTTTTTTGTCTCTAATAGCTGGAACGTTGAATTAAACGATTCCTGATAGGGCTTTGCGCCAAGAAGTTTGAATTGTTTTTCAATCATATCGCTTTGCATAATGCGGAGAGATTGGTTTTTTAAATCACCAGGCTGTTTGATTGGACCTTTATTAGAGGTGATTTGCTTAAAGCCATTTGTCCAATAGGCCATTCCCTTTAGCCCGTCTTTTTGCAGGGTGCCAAACAATCTTTGTCCAATTGCACCGTGTAGGCCTTCTTGAACCGCATCATAATTAGAAAAAGCAAAGGGAAGGTCAAGAGCCAGCCACTCAGGGGACAGCATGCCGAGCTTCGAGGTAGACGGGGCAATAAATTGAACTTGATTCTCTTTGAGTGCATTAATTTCTTCTATATCAGAATAAAGACTCCCGTTGGAGAAAATTTGAATGCTGATCTTCCCATCAGATTTTTCGTGCACAAGCTCAGCAAATTTCTTTGCGGCAAGTCCTTTTGGTGTATTATCTGCCACGACATGGCTAAATTTGAACACAAGCTGATCCTTCAGCCCTGTCTGTTCATCATCAAAGGTCGTCGCTGATTTTGGCATCATATGATAAAAACCAAAGTATAAAGCGGTTACAAAACCGATTATGAGCAATAGTGTATAGGCGAGTAAATTCTTCATGCGTCCGATCCCCCTTATGTCAAGCATACTTGACCGAGGAAGAATTCGTAAAGATACAGGTGAAAAAATGATGAGAAATCGATTGAAATTACAACAATTATCTATTAGATGGAAGCTCACCATCCTCACATATTTCGTTGTCATTTTCGCCCTTTTAATCGGAGGAATTGTCCTTGTTGGGGGAATCCAGCAAACAGAGGAACGAGAGCTTCGAAAAAGGCTCATGAACACGGCGAGAACAGTGGCTGAGATGAATGAGGTGAAGCAGGCGTTAGCTGATCAAACAAAGGAACGTAACCGATTACAGCATGCCATCGAAGAGATTCGGATTATTCAAGACGCTGACTACATTGTCGTCATGGATATGGATCATGTGAGATTAACGCATCCGGTAAAAACAAGGATTGGTCAGCGCTCGGAGGGGACAGATGAAGAGCCTGCTTTTGCAGAGCATATTTATTTCTCAGAAGCAGAGGGAGAGCTTGGGACAGCCATCAGAGCCTTTTATCCAGTGAAGGATGATCAATTTAATCAAACAGGGGTTGTCCTTGTAGGGAGAACGCTGCCAAGTATGATCGATATATTAGGAGAAATGAAGCGGGATATCCTCATGATCCTTCTGCTGACGCTCAGCTTTGGGCTTGTAGGCTCATTTTTGCTCGCCCGTCATATTAAACAGCAAATGTTTAAGCTGGAGCCGCATGAGATTGTCAGAATGCTAGAGGAGCGCACCGCAACCTTTCACTCTATTAATGAAGGGGTCATCGCCATTGACAATCAGCACATGATCACCATTTTTAATGAAAAGGCGAAGCAAATTTTTGGTGTGACAGGGGATGTCGTAGGCCGGAATATTTGGGATGTGCTGTCTGACACAAGACTCCCTGAGATCATTGATCGCGCTGAACCCGTTTACAATGAAGAAATTCATATGAGCGGAAAGCGGATTATGAGCAGCCGGATTCCGATTGTCATGAAAAAGAAAATTATCGGAGCGGTCGCCATTTTTCAGGACCGGACAGAAGCGGCAAAATTGGCAGAGGAGTTAACCGGAGTCAAGAACTTTGTTGACGGTCTGCGGGTGCAAAACCATGAGCATATGAACAAGCTTCATACGATTGCCGGGCTGATTCAGCTTGGTAAACCCGATCAGGCGCTCGATCTAGCCTTTCAAACGACGGAAGAACAGGAACATGTGATGGACTTTCTTCACCGCGTCATTCAGCATGATGCCGTTGCGGGATTATTGATGAGCAAAATCAGAAGGGGCAAGGAGCTAGGCATAAAGGTCGAAGTAGACGAACATAGCTGTCTGCGTGATTTCCCTGAGCGTTTAGATCAGCATGATATGACGAAGCTGCTTGGCAATCTGATCGAGAACGCCTTTGCCTCGTATGATACTGTAGAAAGAAACACAAAACGCATTTCTATTAGTATTGATCAAACCGAGGATGTCCTCGCGATGTTAATTGAAGACAATGGCTCCGGGATTGAAGAGGAAATGATTCCTTATATTTTCGATAAAGGTTTCACATATGGCAAAGAAGGCGGAACAGGCTATGGTCTGTATATTGTAAAAACGATTATCGATAAAGGAATGGGAAATGTAGAAGTCACATCAAGCATCGGCATTGGTACCACCTTCTCAATCGAATTCCCAATGACAATAGAGGAGAGAGACAGATGACTCAGATTAAGGTGATATTAATTGAAGATGACCCGATGGTGCAAGAAGTGAATAAAGAGTTCATTAAGAGTGTTCCTGGCTTTCAAGTTGCGGCAGTCGCAGGTAATGGGGAGCAGGGCATCCAGCTGATCAAAGAAATTCGTCCAGACCTTGTTGTCCTCGATGTATATATGCCAAAAAAAGATGGCGTGAAGACGCTTCAAGACATTAGAAAGCAAAAGATACAGGTGGATGTGATCGTTATTTCTGCGGCAAAGGACAAAGAGACCATTGGCATCATGCTTCAAAATGGTGCACGAGATTATATCATCAAGCCGTTTAAGTTCGAACGTATGAAAGAATCACTTGAAAACTATAAAGCGTTTAAATCTAAAATTCGCACAGCAGCAGAATTTTCTCAGGAGATGCTGGATGATATCATACGAAAGCCTGCTGTTAAGCAGGAGGATACTTGGCTCCCTAAGGGGCTGAATGTGCATACGATGAATGAAATTAAAGCCTATATGGGCTTGCAGGAAGGCCCGCAGTCTGCAGAGGAAGTTGCCAATGCACTCGGCATTGCCCGTGTCACGGCACGCCGGTATTTAGACTTCTTAGTGAAAGAAGGCGAGCTGAAATTAGATATGCAATATGGCGGGGTTGGCCGGCCTGTCAATAAATATATCGTACATTCTGACTAAGAGACCAAAAAGACCAAAATGTACGATATGTTCATAAGCTTCACAGCCTTTGATGAAATCGCTATCATTTATCTACAGATAATAGTTAAGCGTTTACATCAAAGGGTGAGGGAGTTGATTTTTTATGAAGAGGCTTTTGAAGAACCTGACATTTCAGGTGATTGCAGCTGTCATTATCGGAATCATTGTCGGGATGGTTTGGCCAAACGTCGGAAAAGAAATGAAGCCGCTTGGTGACACCTTTATCAATGCCGTTAAAATGGTCATCGCGCCAATCATTTTCTTAACCATTGTTCTTGGTATTGCCAAGATGGGGGATATGAAAAAGGTTGGAAAAGTTGGGGGAAAAGCATTTATTTATTTTGAAGTCGTCACGACGCTTGCTTTGGTCATCGGTCTTTTTGTGGTAAATATCATGAAGCCAGGTGCAGGTCTGGACTATAGCAAGCTTGAAAAAGGGGACGTTTCACAGTATACCCAAAATGGGGGACAGGGTATCGACTGGATGGAATTTGTCACACACATCGTGCCTTCTAACATGGTAGACGCCTTTGCGAAGGGTGATATTTTACAGGTCTTATTCTTCTCTATTTTATTCGGTGTTGCGCTTGCTGCACTTGGCGAGAAGGGGAAAGGAATCATTGAGTGGCTTGATAAGCTGTCACTTGTTTTCTTTAAAATCATTGGATATATCATGCGTGCTGCGCCGCTCGGTGCATTTGGGGCAATGGCTTATACGATCGGACACTTTGGTTTGGCATCGATTAAACCGCTCGCAAGTCTGATGCTCTCCGTTTATATGACCATGTTCCTGTTCATCTTCGTTGTGCTGAACATCATTTGTAAAATGTATGGCTTCAGCCTGTTCGGTTACCTGCGATTTATCAAGGATGAAATTTTAATTGTTCTTGGCACAAGCTCATCAGAATCCGTGCTGCCAAGAATGATGGATAAAATGGAACGCTACGGGTGCTCTAAGTCTGTGGTTGGTCTTGTCATCCCAACAGGGTATTCCTTTAACTTAGATGGAACCTCGATCTACTTATCGATGGCTGTGGTCTTCTTGGCACAAGTGTTTGGTGTAGACTTGTCCATCGGTCAGCAGATCACCATCATCCTTGTCCTAATGCTCACATCAAAGGGAGCGGCTGGGGTGACAGGAAGCGGATTTATCGTGCTGGCTTCTACACTCGCTGCACTACAGGTCATTCCGCTGGAGGGGCTTGCACTGCTGCTTGGGGTAGATCGATTCATGAGCGAAGGAAGGGCCATTACAAATCTTATTGGAAATGGAATTGCAACAATCGTTGTTGCGAAAAGTGAAGGTGAATTTGACGAAGCGAAGAGCAAAACAGCACTTCAAGAAATGCGCAATATGAAGCAGGCTGTATAGTATAAAAACAACCTAAAAACCGAAACCTTATGTTCTACATGGGGTTCGGTTTTTTCTTGTGCTGAAAAGAAAAAACATTAAAGCTTGATAAAATTAAAACGAATCGTAAGACCTTATTGACCTTTTATTATATAATTTACAGAAAGATCCGATATAATGTATATCAGATCCGATGAAAAATAGACTTTAGTCCTGGCAGGTGTGTAACGTAATGGCGGCATTTTTTAAATTGTTCGAAAAACCCGGTGTTAAGCGGTTTTCTGTATTTGTAGTATTAGCCACAGCCTTATATCTATTAAGAGGAATGATGAATTTAATTCTCTTGACCTTCATATTCACCTTTTTGATGAATCGGTTAGAAGAGGTCATTAGAGGTTTTTTAAGTCACTTCCTGAAAATAGGACAGAAATCGGTTATCACCATTTTGTATATTCTTTTGGCTGGTGGATTGACGTTTGGCGGATTCGTGTTTGTGCCAATTATCGCCAAACAGGTGGAGCAGCTATTTCATTTAGGAAAGAAAATTGCAGATCATCCACAAGATTTACCCTTCTTTGATGTCATCACCAACGTATTCGGAGATTTTAAAATATCAGCTTACTTTGAGAAAGGGTTTAATTTCCTCTATACATACTTAACAGATTTCAGCACGTTCAGTATCCAGGTCATTATGTCCTTAATATTAAGCATGTTCTTCCTGTTCGAAAAGGAACGCCTCATTCAATTCATGAACAAGTTCAAAACGAGTAAAATCTCTGTGTTCTATCATGAAATAGCCTTCTTTGGACGTAAATTTTCCAGAACGTTTGGAAAGGTACTCGAAGCACAGTTTATTATTGCAACCGTTAACTGTGTCTTAACAACCATTGCGCTAGGCATTATGGGATTCCCGCAATTATTTGGATTAGCGGTCATGGTCTTTTTGCTAGGCTTAATCCCAGTAGCGGGTGTGGTCATCTCACTTATTCCACTCAGCATCATTGCGTATACCCTTGGAGGCGGCATGTATGTCCTTTATATTGTGCTGGTGATCGTCATCATCCATGCCATTGAAGCCTACTTCTTAAACCCGAAACTCATGTCAGCAAAAACAGAACTCCCTATTTTCTTCACATTTATTGTGCTGATCTTCTCTGAACACTACATCGGGATTTGGGGACTCATTATTGGTATACCAATCTTTGTGTTTATCCTAGATATTTTGGAGGTCACCAACAAGGAGGAAAGTAGTTAAAAAGTTCATTTGAACCTGTTTACAATTTTCTAAAAATAAGGTATAAATAGTATGAAAATATCATAATAACCACACGCTTAATCCTTCTAAAGGAATGGGGGACCCACTATTTTGGGGTGAATTTTTCTCTGTTGAGAAAAAAGGACATCTCTTCGTCCTAACCCGTCAGCTAACCTCATCGGCGTGAAGAGAGTAAACAGTGGTACGTGTATGGAAACAAAGACCCACGAGAAAACTCTCTTGTGGGTCTTTTTTGATGAGGAAGGGGAGATTTTATTGAAGCTAGCGACGAAAATTATTATTGCCTTGTTTGTAGGTGCAATCACAGGACTACTGCTCAACATTTTTGCTCCGAATGTATTCAAAGTGTTAGACCCTTATCTATTTACGCCTCTAGGTCAAATCTTCTTAAACTTGATTAAAATGTTAGTAGTGCCGATCGTATTCTTTTCCATCACACTAGGTGTAGCAGGTCTAGGTGATCCGAAAAAGCTTGGCAGAATCGGCGCAAAAACCATTACTTATTTTCTACTTACTACTACTTTTGCCATCATCATTGGCATTTCATTGGCCTTATTGATCAAGCCGGGAGCATTCGGTAATTTTGATACGAAAGCGGCTGATTATTCCGCAGAGGAAGCCCCATCAATGGCAGAAACACTACTCAACATCATTCCAACCAATCCAGTCCAATCTTTAGTTGAAGGGAACATGCTTCAAATCATCGTCTTTTGTGTGTTTTTAGGCCTTGGCATTGCCATGCTTGGGAAGAAGACGGAAGGTTTGCTAAAGCTGTTTGAACAAGGAAATGAATTAATGATGTTTCTTGTCGGCATAGTGATGAAGTTCGCACCGTACGGAACATTCGGTTTGATCGCAACCGCAATTGGCAGCCAGGGATTTGATGCGATGAAAGCGATGGGCCTCTATTTCTCGGTCGTATTAGTTGCGCTCGTGCTGCATTTCTTCCTGACTTATGGGTCAACTGTCGCCATTTTAGCGAAGCGAAATCCGATGGCGTTTTTCAAAGGATTTTCTCCAGCAATGGTTGTCGCATTTAGTACATCAAGCAGTAACGCAGTCCTGCCAGTCTCAATGGAAACAGCCCAGAAACGTTTGAAGGTGCCAGAGCCGATTTCAAGCTTTGTACAGCCGCTTGGTGCAACCATTAATATGGACGGCACAGCGATTATGCAAGGGGTCGCGACCATTTTTATCGCACAAGTATATGGAGTTGAACTGACGCTTGTCCAAATGCTGACGGTTGTCTTAACGGCTGTCTTAGCAAGTATCGGCACAGCGGGTGTGCCAGGAGTTGGGCTCATCATGCTCGCTATGGTACTGAACTCTGTGAATCTGCCTGTTGAAGGCATTGCGCTCATCCTTGGCATAGACCGCTTATTAGATATGGCAAGAACCGTTGTCAATATTACAGGTGACGCCGCATGTGCGGTGATTGTGACAGAAACGGAGAAAAAACACGAGAAAGACGCAGCATCACCGAACCTATCCATGTAATGTAAAAGAAGGGCTGACTCGATCAGCCCTTTTTTTCATGGGCCTCTTGTCATGCGTGATATACTTTTAACAGAATGAGCGGTCTTATTTGCCGCCATAGGCATTACATCAGAAGGAGGAACCACGTTGCAGTCTGCTGTTCTAAAAGTAGAGAAAGTCGATAAACGAATTGGCCGGAAAATGATCTTACAAGATATATCTATAGAAATAGGGAGAGGAGAAATCGTCGGCTTACTAGGACCAAATGGGTCTGGAAAAACAACCTTGATTCGCTTGATCGTTGGTTTGATGAAAAAAAACAATGGCCGAATCATGATCAATGGATATTCACAGGATGAGGATTTTCTACACGCAATGTCATCTGTTGGTGCGATCATAGAAAATCCCGAATTTTATTCTTATTTAACAGGTTTTGAAAACCTTGAACTATATGCGGCGATGCACGATGGAGTGACGGAAGAACGCATGCAGGAAGTGGTGAAAAGAGTTCGTCTGGAGCACGCCATTCATCAGAAGGTGAAGACGTATTCACTGGGGATGAAACAAAGGCTTGGGATTGCACAAGCCATATTACATCAGCCGAACCTGCTGATTTTAGACGAACCGACAAATGGACTTGATCCTGCAGGTATGAAGGAATTCAGGGAGCACTTGCAAATGCTCGTACGAGAAGAAGGAACGTCCGTGTTATTTGCCACACATTTATTGCATGAGGTAGAAGAGCTATGTGACCGCATGATCATCATTCAAAAAGGACAGATCAAAGCCAGTGCGAAGCTCCGGGACATGGAGGGGAAAGAACAGATACTCATGAATATTCAGCCAGTGGAAAAGGCGGTTTCGTGGCTCGACACGCAGGCCTATACATATGAACGAAATGGAGCGCGTGTATTACTTCAATTGAACAAAGAACAAGTGCCTGAGCTGAACAAACAGCTTGTTCTGGCTGGGTTTGATGTACTTGAAATGACGCCTCAAAAGCCATCAATTGAAGAGGCATTTATGAAATGGACGGAAGGCGGGACGGCAGATGCTTCAACTCATCAAGAATGAGCATAAGAAAATTATGAGGAAAAAGATCACATTCATTGCACTTGGATTGATCGTTGTTTTTCAATTGGCGATGGCTCTAGCGTTGAAACGAGTCATTTCCAGCTTTGGTGGACAAGACACTGTCGCCAATTATTTTGCTTATTCCACGAACGTCGTGTTTATTTTACAGGTGCTCGCTGTTGTCATTGGCGCAACCTTGATCTCAACAGAGTTTCAAAAAAGGACGATCAAGTTTTTATTGATCCGGCCCAAAACAAGGCTGCAAATTTTTCTGTCAAAATACATCACACTTGTGCTGACAGTCATATATTTGTTTGTTTTTTATTATGTATTAGCTTTCTTATTTGGCCTTATTTTCTTTGGTACTGAATTTGATGAAAGTACGGGACGATTATTTCAGCATACGTTTGCTGTTATCGGATCTCAGTGGGTGGAAGTGATGATGATGGCAAGCTTCGCTTTTATGTGTTCCAGCTTGTTTAGGAACAGCCTCGTTGCGCTTGTGACCTCGTTTTTTGTTTTATATGCGGCGAAATCACTTGTGCCTATTATGTCTCTTTTAGAAAATCAGTGGGGGAAAATCCTGCTTTTTGCTAATACGGACTTTACTCAGTACAGCTTTCAAGGACCGCCGCCCTTCCATGGCATGAGCCCTTTGTTTTCTCTATTTATGGTGGGGGCGCATTTTGTTTTCTTTGTTGGTACGGCTTGGATTCTTTTTTGGAAACGTGATGTAAATGTGTAAAAATTGTGTCAAATAACAAGAAAAATTCGTGACATCTTTGTGAAAACGAGTCTGTATTTCACGATAACCGGCTGATTTTGTCTTATAATAAGGTGGAATCTTGGAGGTGGCACTATCGTGAAAAATTTCATTACGGCTTTACCAATTTTGTTGCTGCTGTCGTTTTCGTTTGTGTCTTTTGCCATCCAGTTTGATCATCTTGTTTATTTCAGACTAGCGCTGGGAATCTTTTCGTTAGCGGGTCTTTTCTTTCTGTATACACTTAAAAGAAACATGAAATGGTTCATGGTTTATTTATATGCGAGCTGGATCATTCTTGCTGCTGTCACAACATTTGAGGAGCCTGTCTTTTCTCAGTTCTTCTTCGGTGGTTTAACAATGACAATGGGTTATCTCACATATATGCTCATTTATTTAGGAATGAAGCAGGACCGTGTAGCGAAATCACATTAAAACAAAAGTCGATAAAATCACATCATAGATTTTATCGGCTTTTTTCTTTCTGTTGAAAAAGACAAAAGAGACGAGCAGCCAGCTGTGACTGCTCGTCTTATGTTTATGATTCACGTCCAGCAGCTGCAAGCTGCTTCTGATGCTTTTTGTCGATTGTTTCGTATATACTTTCCATCATTTTAGGGTCGCGCATGATGGCCTTCTTGTTCTCTTCAATCAATTGCTGATATGTTTTGATTTTCTTCTTAGACATGTGACTCATCGCTCCTTTATAAGTATAGACGTCTATAGGATTTCACATAGATGAAATTGATAATCATTATCAATTAGCAACTCTATTATACAAAGCGAAATGTCAGAAGTAAAGAATCTATTCAGAAAATTCACGTAACCGACAAATTCGAAGCCTAGTCGACGCTCATTCTTTCCCAGGAAATAATTCCTGTCATTTCTTGTCGTAAGTGAAACATCTATATAAAACATTCTTTCGCTCATTGAAACGTTTTGGATGTGCAACTCGTCTTATGGAGAGATTTGATGTAAGAGATGTGAGAAGAAAAAAAGACACCAGCAAGCGTTTGCTGATGTCCTTCGTTTAACCAATTAAGAAACGTGCCCTTGAAGAAACTCTGTCACTTCTTCAGGTGATTTTGCGTTTGCGCTGTGTAAATGACCTGTTTTTTCGCCATTTTTGAAAATTAACAGGCTTGGAATACCCATGACCTGATACGTTTCTGCTAATTCAGGGAAATCATCTTTGTTTATTTCAAACCATTCATGGTGAGCATAAGCCTCTAAGATGTCTGGAATGAACATGTCCATTCTTGTACAGTCAGGACACCATGTTGCAAAGAATTTAACGATGACTTCTTTGTCAGATTGAATGATTTCATTGAATTGTTCAGTACTTGTGATTTTTTTCAATTTGTCACAACTCCTTTTCAATGTCATTTTAATATAAAATAATGGCGAATGACATACAAATGCTCGGGAGGCGCTTACAACCTTTACAAATCATTTCAATTCCGTAACAACAAAAATTAATTAGAGCATTTTTGCTTGAAAGTGATAAGATAGTAAAGATGAATTTTAGTGGGGGGAGTATCCATTGAAAATAAGTTTAGGATTGATTTACGGCGGAAAGTCAGCCGAACATAATGTATCACTGCAAACAGCCCTTGCAGTTACAAAAGCACTTAACACTGAGAAGTTCGATATACATCCAATTTATATTACAGAAGAGGGCGAATGGCTAAGAGGAGAAAAACTCACTGAACCAGTTTCAAACGTCAAAATGCTTCAATTTGAACAGAACGCAAAGACGTTTTTACCAACTTCTTTAAATGAAAGCATGTTCCCGCAGCCTGCATCTGCTGATGAGAAGATTGATGTTGTCTTCCCATTGCTGCACGGGCCAAATGGTGAAGATGGAACGATGCAAGGATTACTTGAACTGCTAAATATCCCGTATGTCGGCAACGGTGTTCTTGCTTCTGCAGCGGGTATGGATAAAGTCATGATGAAAGATGTTTTTGCTCAAGCAGGACTTGCACAAGCAAAGCACCTTTCCTTCAATAAAAAAGACTATGAAAAGGCCACACCAGACAGCTTAGAACAGGTGGAACAAATACTTGGCTATCCATGCTTTGTGAAACCTGCCAACATGGGGTCAAGTGTTGGAATTAGCAAATGCCGCAGCAAAGAAGAGCTGCAAACCGCATTCGGCTTGGCTTTCCAATATGATCGTCGTGTGGTCGTCGAAGAAGGCGTCGTTGGAAGAGAAATCGAAATTGGTGTATTAGGAAATGACGAGCCGAAATGCTCTGTCGTTGGTGAAATTGCACCTAAAACAGATTTTTATGACTACAAAGCAAAATATGAAGATGGCGATACAGATTTGATCATTCCTGCAAGTGTGTCAGAGGATGAATACAAGACGATTCATGATATGGCGATTAAGGCATTTAAAGCCCTCGATGGATCTGGTCTTGTACGTGCAGACTTCTTCCTCACAGAAGAAGGTGAAGTGCTGATCAATGAAGTGAATACAATGCCTGGATTCACACCATTTAGTATGTTCCCGCTGCTTTGGAAACACACTGGTGTAGAGTATCCAGAGCTGATTGAAAAGCTAGTGTCACTTGCAATTGAACGCCATCAAGAAAAACAAACCATTAAAACGACTTTTTAATGTGAGCAACAAGCAGACACTATCCTTAGGTAGTGTCTCTTTTCCTTCAAACGTGAAATGAGAAAGAGAGGCGAAAAAATCATGATCAAACGTACAGTGAAACAAATCGCCCAAATGGCTGGTGGGACACTATCTAATCAAGCTTTTGGCGAAGAGCAAATTCACGGAGTGACAACAGATACACGAAAAGTATCAAAAGGTGCATTGTTTATCCCCCTAATTGGAGAACATTTTAACGGTCACACATTTGCTTCTAAAGCAGTGGAGCTTGGAGCCGCAGCTGTTCTTTGGAATCAAAAAGAAGCCAATCCACCGTTCGGTGTACCTGTCATTCTTGTAGAGGATACACTGGCAGCACTTCAACGGCTGGCAAAATCATACTTGAAAGAAGAAAAACCTCGTGTTGTCGGTATTACAGGAAGTAATGGGAAAACCACAACGAAAGACATGATTCATTCCGTCTTACAAACGGCTTATCAAGTTCATAAAACAGATGGTAACTTTAATAATCATATCGGTCTACCTCTCACCATTCTTGCAATGCCGGAAGGAACAGATATTGCTGTGTTGGAGATGGGGATGAGTGCAAAAGGTGAGATCGAGTTTTTGTCAAAACTCGCTGAGCCTGATGCAGCAGTCATCACCAATATTGGAGAATCTCATATGCAAGATTTGGGATCAAGAGAAGCCATTGCTGATGCAAAATGTGAAATCACAAAAGGATTAAAAGAGGATGGCATCTTTTATTACTTAGGAGATGAACCCTTGCTGCGCGAGAGAGCGACTGCACTTTCGCAGCGTGTGAAAACCTTTGGGGAAGCAGAGGACTGTGATATCAAGGTAACGCATATCAACCAGCTTGCAGAAGGAACAGAATTTAAAGTCGAAGGGTATGCTCAGGGGTTTCTCATTCCTGTATTAGGGAAACATAATGTGAAGAATGCCCTTGCTGCAATTGCCATAGGCCAGCACTTTGGACTGAATGAAAGACAAATCGCCCAAGGACTCATGCAAACAAAGTTGACAGGGATGCGTCTTGAGCTGTTTAAAACAGAGAAAGGAATCACTGTTATCAATGATGCGTATAATGCAAGTCCTACTTCCATGAAAGCTGCAATTGATCTTGTAGGAGATATGGACGGCTTCGCTAATCGCATTCTTGTCCTTGGAGACATGCTCGAGATGGGCAGCGAAGAAGAAACGTATCATTATGAACTAGGCCGCTACATCAAGCCTGAATTTATTGATCATGTGATGACGTATGGCCGCCTAGGTGCATTCATCGCTGAAGGAGCAAAGAAATCATTCGGTGACGCGCGCGTGTTCTCATTTATGGACAAAGAGGAACTGAAGAAAAAACTTGCTGACGTAGCAGGTCCTGACGATGTTGTTCTAGTCAAAGCCTCACGCGGCATGAGATTAGAAGAAGTCATTACTGCACTATAAAGAGTGAGCGCAAAGAAGGTGACAGAATGATTGGCTGTCTATGTATACATGGATTCACTGGCGCCCCCTATGAAGTGGAACCGCTGGCGCAATATTTAAAGCAGAAGACAGATTGGAACGTTCAGTCAGTCACGCTTCCGGGGCATGGGGATGAGCTTCAGCTCAAAGGCATTTTCTATCAAGAATGGATTGCAACAGCTGAATTAGAACTGCTATCTCTTTACCGAACATGCGACACCATTTTTTTGATCGGCTTTTCCATGGGAGGAATGATCGCTTCTTATCTTGCAGCGAAGTATCCGGTTGCTCGTCTCGTTCTTTTAAGTGCTGCGGCTAAATATGTGAATCCAAAACAAATGATTCAAGACACAAGGCAGATGCTGAAGGAATCATTGTCTGGGCTGATTGATACGAATCCTTTGTATGATAGATACCGCCATAAGCTAACGAGCACACCGCTGTCAGCCGCTGTAGAATTTATGAAGCTGGTGAAGCAAACGAAGAGCTCCCTTGAGAAGCTTCACCTCCCTGTGTTAATTGTTCAAGGTGAAAGTGATGGGATTGTGCCCGCTTCAAGTGCAGAATTTATTGATCATAAAATCCCGTCTCGTCAGAAAGAAATGTTTTATTTACCTGATTGTAAACACCATGTTTGTCACGAGCCATGTGCACAGCAATTGTTTGAAAAAGTAGAGCAATTTCTAAAAAAAACAATTTAATCTATAGAAAAGCGAAAATGTGGCTAAACTAATATAAATTGAATCCCACTTGTTAAAAATTGCATCATTTTTGTCGAATGAGTGACAAGCCTATGGTACAATAGGAAAGAAAAGGTGGTTGATTCGGTTGTTTCATTATGACGGAAAAACCTTTGTCCCGCAGTCTAATTCGAGTAACGGAGAAGTATCGGCAGGAACCATATTTCAATATCGTCAGGACGGGAATATATTAACGGGCACATATCAAGGCGGCAGTATTGTATCTGGTGTACTTGTAGGAACTGTGAATGAGGATGGAACACTTCATTTTAGGTACCACCATGTCAGCAAAGACGGCAGCATGAGAAGCGGGTCTTGCAATTCTACACCTAAGCAGTTGGATAACGGAAAAATTCAACTGTTCGAAAAGTGGAAATGGATGGATGGAGATCAAAGTGATGGTGAATCTGTCATTGTGGAACAGTAGATATATCCATTTCTGTCTTGTTGAAAAACAAATAGTGTAATGGTAAGATATAAGGTAGGGTAATTCGGGCTTTGTATATAATGGACCTGTCCTTTCGGAAAAGGGCAGTTTTTAATGATCATTCACGAGATTACTGAAACAGCAATTAGAAGGAGTTTGAATAATTTGACTATAACGTTTCAAGATTTTCAATTAAGCGAAAGTCTCATGAAAGCTATTAACCGCATGGGATTTGAAGAAGCAACACCGATTCAAGCGGAAACAATTCCTCTCGGTCTTCAGAATAAAGATGTCATTGGACAAGCACAAACAGGAACAGGAAAAACTGCAGCATTTGGTATTCCTCTTGTAGAAAAAATCGACCCAGCGTCTCCAAATATCCAAGCGATTATCATTGCGCCAACAAGAGAACTAGCGATTCAAGTATCTGAAGAGCTATACAAAATTGGCCAAGACAAGCGTGCGCGCGTACTTCCGATTTACGGTGGACAAGATATCGGCCGCCAAATCCGTTCGCTCAAGAAAAATCCTCATATCATCGTAGGGACTCCAGGACGTTTACTCGATCACATTAACCGTCGTACAATGCGTCTTCAAAATGTTGAAACTGTTGTGCTAGATGAAGCAGACGAAATGCTAAACATGGGTTTCATCGAAGACATTGAAGCGATCCTTTCAAATGTACCAAGTGAACACCAAACACTTTTATTCTCTGCGACAATGCCTGCACCAATTAAGCGCATTGCAGAACGTTTCATGACAAACCCAGAACATGTAAAAGTAAAAGCGAAAGAAATGACAGTCTCTAACATCCAACAGTTCTACTTGGATATCCACGAGCGTAAGAAGTTTGATACATTGACTCGTCTTCTTGACATTCAATCACCTGAGCTTTCAATTGTCTTCGGCCGTACGAAGCGCCGTGTTGACGAATTGACAGAAGCACTTAACCTTAGAGGTTATACAGCTGAAGGAATTCATGGTGACCTGACACAAGCGAAACGTATGGTTGCGCTTCGTAAATTCAAAGAAGGTTCAATCGATGTGCTTGTAGCAACAGACGTTGCAGCACGTGGACTTGATATCTCAGGCGTAACACACGTGTATAACTTTGACGTGCCACAAGATCCAGAGAGCTACGTACACCGTATTGGACGTACAGGACGTGCTGGACGTACAGGTATGGCGGTGACATTTATCACACCGCGTGAAAAAGATATGCTTCGTGCGATTGAGCAAACGACTAAACGTAAAATGGAACGTATGAAAGAACCAACTCTAGATGAAGCAATTGAAGGTCAACAGCAAGTAACCATTGATCGTCTGCGCACAATCATCAGTGAAAACAACTTAAACTTCTACATGACAGCTGCTGCTGAATTGCTAGAAGATAATGATTCTGTCACAGTGGTTGCGGCTGCCATCAAAATGATGACAAAAGAGCCAGATGCAACGCCTGTTCGTTTGACAGATGAAGCACCAATGATTTCAAAACGCAATCGCAACAACCGCAGCTCTTCTAAACGTAGAGACGGCGGCGGAGGAGGCGGCTATCGCGGGAAAAGCCGTTCATCGTACGGTGATAAAAAGCGTTCATCAAATGACCGCAATCGTTCTTCTAACGATCGTCGTCAAAAGAAATCTTATAACAACTAACATACAAGAGCGAATCCTTTGCAGGGTTCGCTTTTTTTAACAGGCTTATTGAAACTTTTTAGGCTCTGTTTCGTAATATATTGATAGAAAAGTAAGAGAATGGGGGAAGAATGTGAGAAAACAGCCGCAACGTCAAATTAGCTTAAATGGATTAAAGGTATGGCGTCTTCAAAATGGAATTATCTCATTGATTTTCTTACTCATCATCATTGGGGTATTTATTGCTAGTTATTATTTTCAATGGCCATATTGGATTGGGGCCATCCTCGTCGGTTTATGGGTCTTACAGGTCATTTTTGGTATTTGGCTTATACCGAAAATCCGTCATCGCATCTGGCGCTACGAAGTATTCGAAAATGAAATTGAAATTCAGCATGGACTCATTCGCGTCACACGTGTGATTGTACCGATGGTGCGAGTCCAGCATGTCGATACATCGCAAGGGCCGCTTTTAAGGCGCTACCGTTTGGCATCTGTTCAAATATCGACTGCTGCTACAGTTCATGATATACCGGCGCTAGAATTAGAAGAAGCAGATGAGCTTCGTGATTACATATCTCGTTTAGCAAGGGTGACGGAAGATGATGTCTGAACCAAAACGTGTACATCCAATCTCGATGTTCATTGATTTTATATCAGATGCCGTATCCATGATCAAAAATTTCATTATCCCTTTTTTCGTGCTTATTTTTGTGAACTCGAATTCGAGCATTCGTTTTTATGCATTTATCATTCTCGGTGTGCTTCTTTTATGGAAAGCTGTTTCAACCGTTTTAGCATGGAGGCGATTCACCTACCGGATGGAAGATGATGAATTTCGCGTGGAATCGGGCGTCATCACAAAAAAGAAAAAATATATTTCGTTAGAACGAATTCAAACCGTGAATACAAGTGAAGGTATCTTCCAGCGGATTTTCGGCTTGGTGCGGGTCCAAATCGAAACAGCAGGCGGAACGGACGGTCCGGAAGTGAGCCTGACGGCGATTACAAAAGCAGAAGCGGAACAATTAAAGCAATCGATTTTCAACCGGAAGAAAAGCTTGCAGCAAGAAGAGATGTTGGATGAAAATGGGGATGTTCCGCATGATCCTCTGACAGCGCAACAACCTGTAGAAGAAGAAATGAATGTTTCCTATCGGATGGGTGTACCAGAGCTGCTTTTGGCTGCGACCACTTCAAGCGGAATCGGAGTCATTATTTCCGGGTGTCTCGCCATTTACACACAAATAGATGAAATTCTTCCTTTGGACGGATTCTTCAAACGCTTCTCTTTTTTAAGTCATGCAAGTATTGAGATTTATGCGATTCTCATATTTATTGCCGTATTGATTGCGTGGATTCTTAGTGTGGGGGTTACAGCCCTTCAATATGCGAATTTTACCGCAAAACGAAAAGGGAAAGACATCATCATCACAAGAGGACTCATCGAGAGGCATCAAATGACCATTCCACTTGCGAGAATTCAAGCAGTGAAAATCAAAGAAAATATTCTCCGTGAGCCCTTTGGCTTTGCGACGGTGATGCTTGTGAGCGCAGGAGGTTCTATTACAGAAAAAGAAACCTCTTCCGTCTTATTTCCGCTGATTCGAAAGAAAAAAATCAGCGAACTGCTGTCTCAATTCACAGATCATTATCACTTGGCGCCAGAAGCTGAACTGAAAAAGGTGCCAAAGCGTTCACTCAAACGCTACCTGATCTCTTACGGCTTTGTGCCATTACTTGTCGGCGTGATCCTATCTGTACGTTTTCCACCATGGGGGTATTTGGCACTCATTCCGCTTCCTATTGCTTTGGTTTTTGGCTATTTAGCTTATAAACAATCAGGCTATACGATCAAAGATTCATTGATTCAACTGACATCAAGAGGCATTGGCAAAACCACTGGCATTGTCTTGAGAAAACGAATGCAAAACTATACGATGACGCAATCTTTCTTCCAAAAGAAAGGCCGATTGGCGAGTATTCACACTTTTGTGAAATCCTCTGCACTGCTTGATTCCTTTGGTGTGCATCACCTTGAGGAAGAAGATGCTGCACGTGTAATGGATTGGTATTCGTATGAAAAAAATAAATCTTCTTAAACAAAAAATGTCGATCAGCTTCCCGTTCATAGGAGTGATCGACATTTTTTATGAGGTTAGTAGCGTCTTTTTTTTGAATGGAAAAATAGCGTAAGAGGTGCTAGGAGCATGCCGCCGATCAATCCAAATAAGTGAGCCATAATATTGATGTTTGAGTTAACGAAAGTCATGATGACAGAGACTGCAAGAATCGTTATGATCACCTGAGAATTGCCGCGGTCCATCATGTGCGGTTTAAATAGAACAAGGTATAAATAAACGCCAAACAAACCGAAGATGGCACCAGAAGCGCCGACATGTACATACTCTAAAGGCTCTACCCAATAGGTTCCGAGATTGCCAACGAACCCTGCACCAAGATAGATGATCAGAAATCGAACCTTCCCAAGCAAATACTCAAGCGCTGGAGCGAATAAGAACAAGGACATAGAATTGAACAAAATATGGGTCAGACTTCCGTGAAGGAAAATAGGTGTGACGAGCCGCCACCATTCTCCGGCAGCTACCCCATAATTGAAACCGACGAGATGGTCGTGACCAAGCTGTATAAGAGGGATAGGAATCGCAAATATAAGCCACAGACCAATTTGCAAAGCAAGAATCGTTGTTACGATTGGATACGATCTAATAAATTGTTGAAAGCTCTCCGTTCGAATAAACATAACAAACCCCTTTTGACTAGATAATGGTAAGTTTATAGTAACACGTTTATGAAGAGAACATCCAAATTAGTACGAGTATCATAGGAGGTACCTCATGATCAAAGGAATAGGCATTGATATTGTAGAAATCAACCGGCTCGCGCGAGTGCTTAACAGACAGCCTCGTTTACCAGAACGAATTTTAACGTTAAGTGAACAAGACATCTTTAACGAACTCAGTGAAAAGAGGCAGCTGGAATTTTTGGCGGGACGGTTTGTAGCAAAGGAAGCTTTCGTTAAAGCTTACGGAACGGGAATCGGCCGGCATTTAAGCTTTCATGACTTGGAAATTCAGAAAGACGAACATGGAAAACCTTTCATCAAAAGCAAGAAAACGATGGGCGACCAGGTTCATGTGTCCATCACTCACACGAAAGAATATGCTGCTGCACAAGTTTTAATTGAAAGGTTGTCAAGCTAGTCTGCATATTGTTTGTCCCCCCTTCATATATTGGGTAGTGCGATAAGGAAGGGCGAGTTGCTAACAGGCTTTGATGGTTCGCGGTACGCAGTTAACTCTTGAGGCGTACTGTTAAAGTCAAACAAGCGGTTTCTTCCTTTTAACACAATTAACGAAGGGGTTGAAAAGGGTGAGAAAAAGCTTTGTTTTGCTTGTAACGGGAATCCTTTTTGTACTGATTCTCTCCGCATGCGGTCAAAAATCTCAGCAGGATATCGTTGGAGATTTAAACAAAAAGGCAGAGGAAATGACATCATACAAAGCCAAAGCAAAAATGACCATTGAGACAGGAAATGACCCGCAGGAGTATCGAGTAGAAATTTGGTACAAGAAGCCGGAACTTTACCGTGTCTATTTAGAAAATCCGAAAAAGGATCAGAGTCAAGTCATTTTAAGAAATGGCAATGGTGTGTTTGTGCTGACACCTTCATTGAACAAGAGCTTCCGTTTCCACAGTGATTGGCCAAATAATAGCAGTCAGGTCTACTTATTTGAGTCACTCGTGAAGGACATTAAAAATGACAGTGCAGCTCAGTTCAAAGCGAAAGAATCAAAGTATGTGTTCGAAACCAAAACCAATTATCAGCACAACCAAATGCTGCCTACCCAAGAGATTACCTTTCATAAAAAAACAATGGCGCCTGCCAGTGTGAAAGTACTGGATAGCGACAAAAAGCCAATGGTGAAAGTGGAATTCTCTCACTTTGAATTCAATAAATCCTTTGACAAAGATGCATTTGATGAGAAGAAAAACATGACACTCTCTCAAATGGATGTAGCCACAAGTGCAGACTCATCTGACAGCTTTGCGGTGAAAACGCCAGTTGATATGCCAGAGGGCGTGAAGAAGATGGAAGAGAAAGAAATGATGACAGATGCTGGGAAACGTTATGTGATGACGTATGGCGGTAAGAAATCCTTCACACTCATTCAGGAAAAAGCGAGAGTAGCTGAAGCATCTACGCCTGTGACGATGAACGGCGAGCCAGTCGACCTTGGCATGACAGTTGGGGTTCTCACAGACCAATCCCTTTCATGGACATCTGACGGAGTGGACTACTTGATTTCTTCAAGTGATCTATCGAAGGAAGAGCTCTTGATGGTTGCAAAGAGTGTAGAAGGCCAGTCAGCTAAATAAATATCTCAGGCGAGAGCCTTGGAAATGAAACATCAGCCCTATGCAAGGGCTGATTTTCTTTGATTTGTTTCACATTATTCTTGATTTTTAGTATCATAATAAAGGTATTGAATCATTCAATAGGGAAGTGTGACGGATGGACACAAATGCCTTTTATAGAGACACATGGGCAGAAATTAATTTAACAGCAATTAAGCATAATGTTTCACATATGAAAGATCATATTGGTCAAAGTGTTCAACTGATGGCTGTGGTGAAAGCCAATGCATATGGACATGGAGATATAGAAGTGGCAAGAGCTGCCCTCAAAGCAGGAGCAGACTTATTAGCCGTAGCCTTTTTAGATGAGGCCGTCTCTTTAAGAAATAAAGGCATCAAAGCACCGATTCTTGTACTCGGCGCCGTACCGCCGGAATATGTCAAAGCCGCCGTTCGATACAATGTCATCATGACCGCTTACTCCATCGATTGGCTGAGAGAAGTCACCACAATGGTGAAAGGACAGATGGGACAACCTATACGTTTTCATTTGAAAATAGACAGCGGAATGAACCGATTAGGTGTGAAAACGATAGAGCAAGTGAACGAAGTGAAAAAGCTTGTCAGTGAACACTCTTATTTACAGCTGGAAGGCGTATTTACTCACTTTGCGACAGCTGATGAAAAGGATGAGACCTACTTTGATCGGCAGGTCGATACCTTTCAAACACTGCTCGAGCCGCTTCATACGGACAAGCTGCTCGTTCATTGCGCCAACAGTGCAGCAGGTCAAAGGTTTAAAGACGTTTTGTTTAATATGGTTCGCTTCGGCATCAGTATGTACGGGCTGTCACCGTCAGAAGAAATCAAGGATGAATTACCTTTCAAGCTGGAAGAAGCCATGTCTCTTTATACAAAGCTTGCCCATGTGAAGCGCATTCAAAAGGGTGAGAGTGTCAGCTACGGGGCGACGTATACAGCCAATCAAGATACGTGGATCGGTACGGTTCCAGTCGGCTATGCAGATGGGTGGATCAGGAAGCTGGCAGGAACGGAAGTGCTCGTTGGCGGAAAGCGCCGGAAGATCGCAGGAAGGGTTTGCATGGATCAATTCATGATTGAACTGAAAGACAATCTTCCAGTAGGGGAGCCGGTCGTTTTAATTGGTAAGCAAGGGGAAGACATGGTATCAGTCGATGAAATCGCAAAAAGGCTTGAAACCATTAACTATGAAGTCACTTGCTCGATTGGCCACCGCATCCCAAGAGTATATATGGAGGACGGCAAAAGAGTGCATGTACGGAATCCGCTGCTTCAAAGCGGGCCAAGCTTTTTATAAACAGTGTTCAAAAGAACGATGGTCAAACTGACTTCGTTCTTTTTTATTCGACAAAAGTAGGGTAAACATTCTCCCTTTTTTAGAGATTTTGGAAATACCGTATGATTTTCGGAAAAAAGCGTATAATGGGAAAGAGGAACTCCATTATCATCTTGATTTACGGGTGGCGAGCCGCTTCATGTTCTAAAAAGAAATCATGAAAAAACAGCTTTGCTTGTGCATTGAATAATGGTATGATTAGTCTTGGAATGGATCGATACGGTATCCGTAAGTTTTGTGGAGGTGTATGTTTTTTGTCTGAATCCAGCGCAACAAACGAAATGAAGATTCGACTGCCGGAGACTTTAATGTCTGAGATCGAACGAGTAGCAGAGCAGGATAAGGTAACAAGAAATGAATTGATCTACCGAGCGACAAAAACGTATATTCGTGAACGTAATATTCGACAAAATCGTGAATCGATGAGACGCGGCTACATGGAGATGGCGAAAATTAATCTGAATATCTCTTCAGAGGCACAATACGCAGAGTTTGAGGCTGAGAATACAGTTGAGCGATTAGTCAGCGGGGGTTAAACATTTGATTGTTAAACGCGGTGATGTTTACTTTGCTGATTTATCTCCTGTTGTTGGCTCCGAGCAGGGCGGGGTTCGCCCGGTATTGGTGATTCAAAATGACATTGGAAATCGCTTCAGCCCGACTGCTATCGTTGCAGCCATAACAGCCCAAATACAAAAAGCGAAATTACCGACTCACGTCGAAATCAATGCAAAGCGCTACGGCTTTGAACGAGATTCTGTCATTCTTTTGGAACAGATTCGTACAATCGATAAACAAAGATTGACAGATAAAATCACACATCTTGATGATGAGATGATGGAGAAGGTTGATGAAGCCTTACAAGTTAGTTTGGCTCTTATTGATTTTTAATATGGTGATATTTGGTTGCTCTCCTGTGAGCAACTTTTTTTTGTGTTCATTTTTTATTAAGGCTATAATGGAGAGAGAATGAAAGTTATTGTTTTTTATGTATGTAGGGGGTAAATTATGTCGAATCATATCGTGTTAGCTTTTGCGAGAGCGCACCAAAAGGAATTAGAAAAAGAATGGACTGACATCTTCAAACGACTCGGAGAAGAAGAAACGGACATGATGCTAAACGATAAAATGTATGAAACGATTTGTTCCGAATATGTCCAGCTTATTCTGGCATCCCTTTCAGAGGCGAATGCTGAGGATTTTGAAGAAAAAGTGCAATCTTTTGCTTTAAAAATTGTACAAATGGGTATATCACTTAAGTTACTGGCAAAAGGGCTAACGGAAATCCGTTCACACTTATATCACAAAATGAACAGTGACAAAAATACTGAACAAGGAAGTAATGAGCTCATATGGGAAATTGATCGGTTCATCTCACCAGTTCATAACGAAATATTGAATCACTACTCCATCTCATGGGAGAAAACCGTCAACCTTCAAAAAATTGCGTTACAGGAACTTTCTGCTCCGCTGATTCCGGTGTTTGAGCACATCACTGTCATGCCTCTTGTCGGAACAATTGATACAGACCGTGCGAAGAAGATCATGGAGAATCTGTTAAATGGCGTTGTGAAGCATCGGTCACAGGTGGTCTTAATCGACATCACCGGTGTACCTGTCGTCGATACAATGGTGGCACACCATATCATTCAAGCGTCAGAGGCTGTGAGATTAGTAGGTGCAAAATGCTTATTGGTCGGTATTCGCCCAGAAATCGCCCAAACCATCGTCACCCTTGGAATTGATTTATCTCAAGTTACAACAAAGAATACCCTTCAAAAAGGAATTCAAACTGCTTTAGAAATGACAAATCGAAAAATTGTTTCATTGGAGGGGAAACCCAGTGAGAAATCACCCGAAGATTCCAATCTTAAAATTATATAATTGTCTTCTAATTTCGATACAGTGGGAGCTTGATGACCAAACAGCCCTTCACTTTCAAGAAGACTTGCTGAATAAAATTCATGAAACAGGAGCGAACGGCGTTGTCATTGACCTAACATCTGTTGATATGATCGATTCATTTATCGCAAAAGTATTAGGCGATGTCATCACGATGTCAAAGCTCATGGGGGCAAAAGTTGTATTAACAGGAATACAGCCGGCAGTCGCTGTAACACTGATTGAACTTGGTATATCACTGGAAGAAATTCAGACAGCATTAGATCTTGAACAAGGGCTTGAGACATTGAAGCGGGAATTGGGGGAATAGATATGAAAGACCAATCCTGTGTGAAAATTTTGACGGAATGGGACATAGTTGCGGCAAGACAACTGGGGCGAAATGTTGCTAAAGAATTAGGATTTGGAACAGTTGACCAAGCAAGAATTACGACGGCCATTTCTGAACTAGCTCGAAACATCTATTTATACGCTGGTAAAGGTCAGATTTGTATAGAAGAAGTGATGGAGCGCGGAAAGCGTGGACTCAAAATCATTGCAGCCGATGAAGGGCCTGGCATCATGGATATACGTAAAGTGATGGAAGACGGTTTTTCTACATCAGGCGGACTCGGAGCAGGTCTTCCGGGAGTCAGAAGACTGATGGATGATTTTGAATTAGATTCTACACAAGAACAAGGAACGGAGATAAAAGCTGTTAAGTGGCTTCGCTAGGAGGGAAACCATGGATTTTAAGGAGGTAATGGAGCAGCGGTATCATCAGCTGCTCAGTCGTTATATCAGTGATTTAACTGAAACATCGCTTTATCAAGCTCAAAAATTTAGCCGAAAAACCATTGAGCATCAAATACCTCCTGAAGAAATAGTGAGTGTTCACCGAAAAGTGATTCAGGAGCTATACCCTGATTTGCCGGAAGATGTCTTTCATTCACTAGACTTCTTAATTGAAGTCATGATTGGGTACGGACTAGCTTACCAGGAACATTTAACACTTAGAGGCATCCAGCAAGAAATTAAATCAGAAATCGAAATTGCTGCTAATGTTCAGCAAACCCTTCTGGAAACGAAAATTCCAGAAGGAGACACATTTGATATCGGGGCTATTAGTGTGCCGGCAAAACAGATGAGTGGAGATTATTACCATTTTGTCACCGATCACGATACGATTAATATCGCGATCGCAGATGTGATTGGGAAAGGCATCCCGGCTGCGCTCTGTATGTCGATGATTAAGTATGCGATGGATTCCTTGCCGGAGTCAGGAAGCGGTCCCACAAAGGTGTTAAAAACCCTTAATCGTGTTGTCGAGCAAAACGTAGACCCGAGCATGTTTATTACCATGTTCTATGGCAGCTATAATAAAGCAACGCATGAATTTAAATATGCATCGGCTGGTCATGAGCCGGGCTTTTTCTATTGCAAAAAAGAGAATCAATTTTACGATTTAGACGCTAAGGGACTTGTCCTTGGGATCGCACCAGACTTTGACTATCGGCAGTATGAGAAGTATTTGGACGTCGGGGATATGGTCATCTTATTCTCAGATGGCGTGACAGAATCCAAGGCAGAGGACGGTTTTTTAGAGCGGGAGGATATCAAAACGCTTATAGCAGAGCACCTATCTTATTCCGCTCAGGAAATGGTCGATGCTATCTATGCCAGCTTACTGAAGCTGCAAGATTTTCAGCTTCATGATGACTTTACATTACTTGTTCTGAAAAGAAAGGTTTAGAAAGTAAATATGCGGGTATATAAAATTCTAGGAAACAAGAATTTCGAGGTGAATGCATAATGAATATGTCTATGAAAGAGCATCAAATAGATAATAAGACGAAAATTAGCGTCAGCGGAGAAATCGATGTATACTCCGCTCCTGAGCTAAGAGAAAAGCTTATGCCTAAAGCGGAGCAAGGGGATCATCTTGAAATCTGCTTGAAGGATGTTTCTTATATGGATAGTACGGGTTTAGGTGTATTTGTTGGGCTGTTTAAAGCGGCTCAAAAAGCAGGCGGAACATTAAAGCTTGAGAACTTGTCAGATCGGCTTGTAAGGTTGTTTGAAATTACTGGACTAAAGGACATCATTGACATTTCTGCAAAGACAGAGGGTGGGGTACAATGAACGAATCAGTAGATCTAATCGAAATGAAAATCCCAGCGAAACCAGAATACGTAGGCATCATTCGCCTGACTCTTTCAGGCGTAGCAAGCCGTATGGGCTATGTTTACGAAGAGATTGAAGACTTAAAAATTGCCGTCAGTGAGGCTTGTACAAATGCAGTTCAGCATGCCTACAAAGGTGAACATGGCGAAGATGGAGAGGTAGCTGTTCGCTTTCTTGTCTATGAGGATCGTCTAGAAATCATTGTCTCTGACAAAGGCGGTAGCTTTGACTTTAAGCAAAAGCAGGAAGGACTAGGGCCTTACACATCTGCTCATACGGTGGATCAATTGGCAGAAGGAGGTCTTGGTTTATATTTGATGCAAACATTGATGGATGAAGTCGAGGTGCAAGCAAACTCCGGAGTTACCGTTGCGATGACAAAGTTTTTAAACAGGGAGCGAGTTGACCATGACACAACCATCCAAAACTATGAAACTAACTAAAGATGAAGTAGATCGCCTCATCCAAAGCTATCAAACCAATCAAGACGAGCAGGCGCAGCTCACGCTTGTCGAATGTTATACAAATCTGGTCGATATGCTGGCGAAAAAATATTCCAAAGGGAAAAGTTTTCATGAGGATCTCAGACAAGTTGGAATGATTGGTTTACTCGGCGCTATTAAGCGATATGACCCGCTCGTCGGTAAATCATTTGAAGCCTTTGCCATTCCAACCATCATCGGGGAAATCAAACGCTTTTTACGTGATAAGACATGGAGTGTCCATGTACCAAGGCGGATCAAAGAGCTTGGACCAAGAATCAAGATGGCAGTTGATCATCTGACAACGGAGACGCAAAAGTCACCTAAAGTTCAAGAAATTGCAGAATACCTAGATGTGACAGAAGAAGAAGTACTTGAAACAATGGAGATGGGCAAAAGCTATCAAGCGCTGTCTGTTGACCAAGGCGTAGAGGCTGATTCTGAAGGAAGTACAGTCACCATTTTAGACGTTGTCGGCTCACAAGAAGAGGGCTACGAACGTGTAAACCAAAAAATGATGCTTGAGAGTGTGCTTCATGTTCTGACAGATCGAGAAAAAGAGATTATCGATCTGACTTATTTACAAAATAAGAGTCAGAAAGAAACAGGCGATTTACTCGGGATATCCCAAATGCATGTATCGAGACTGCAACGGAAGGCAGTTAAAAAGCTACGAGATGCATTATCAGAAGATGCGTCTATGGAGCTAGGGTAATGAAGCAGATTGAACAGCATGAGCATGTGAATGCCATTATCTATCAATCGAATAAAGAAGGGAAATCTTGCTGCGGGGACAGTTTTTTTATTAAAGCAGATGATGAAGAACTAATTTGTGCTGTGGCAGACGGATTAGGCAGCGGTCAGTTCGCCAATGAATCATCTTCTTTAGTCAGCGAAATTGTCGAAGAATATGGACATGAGGATATGACGACCCTCATCGACAGATGCAATCAGGCTATGAAAAATAAACGCGGGGCCACAGTTGCGATCTTAAAGGTGAATTTTTCCCAGCAGCAATTTACCTATTGTTCGGTTGGTAATATTCGGTTTATCTTGAATGCCCCTTCTGGCGACTATATTTATCCACTTCCGACATCAGGATACTTATCAGGGAAACCTAGAAAATATAAAACTTACACCTATTCCTACGAAAAAGGATCGACATTCATTATGTATTCAGACGGACTGAATGTGCCAAACATGAGAATGTGTTTAAAGCATAGTCATTCAGTTGCAGACATTGCCAAACAGCTTGAAACATACACACAAGACAAGAAAGACGATCTCACCTATGTACTTGGTCAGCTCATGTAAAATAGCTGACCTTTTTTCTGTTTTGCCGGTTTTTTTGATACACTAAAAGAGAAGACACAGTGAGAGGATGCAAAGTATGAAGACATCTGACTTTTTATTGAAACAAATTGCAACAGAATTAAAGCTTTCAACAAAACAAATTGAAAGTGTCATCAAGCTCTTAGAGGATGGCAACACCGTCCCGTTTATTGCCCGTTACCGGAAAGAGCAGACAGGCTCACTGGATGAGGTGCAAATTCAAACCATTTCAGAGCGCTATACATATATCCAAAATGTCATGAACCGAAAAGAAGAAGTCATTCGCTTAATCGCTGAACAAGACAAACTGACGGATGAATTAAAACAAAAAATTGAACAAGCTCATAAACTGCAAGAGGTCGAAGATTTATACCGGCCATTCAAACAAAAACGTAAAACAAAGGCGAATGTAGCCAAAGCAAAAGGGCTCGAGCCGCTGGCGGAATATGTACTCGCGCTGCCAAGCGATGAGATCGAGAAGAAGGCTGCTTCTTTTATCAACGAAGAAAAGGAAGTAAGAAGTGTAGACGAGGCACTTGAAGGCGCGCAGCACATCATTGCTGAACAGCTGGCTGATGATCCTGATATGCGGAAATGGATTCGCAGTGAAACGTACCAAAAGGGCAGTCTGGTCACATCAGGAAAAGACATCGAGAGCGATGAGAAAAACGTCTATGAAATGTATTACGATTATCAAGAGCCCATCAAAAAGATAGTGCCCCACCGTGTACTAGCGGTCAATCGTGGAGAGAAAGAAGGCATCTTAAAGGCAGCCATCGAACCACCTGCTGAAAATATTCGTTTCTATCTCGACAAGCAAGTCATAAAAGGCAAGCAGACGACGGCGAGACCGTTTATTGAAGCGGCAATTGATGATGCCTATAAGCGCCTCATTCAGCCTTCAATCGAACGAGAAATACGCAAAGAGCTGACAGAAAAGGCAGAAGAGCAAGCGATTCATATTTTTGCTGAAAACTTAAGAAAACTGCTTCTTCAGCCCCCGATGAAAGGGAAGCGTGTACTAGGAGTCGACCCTGCATTTCGTACAGGCTGTAAGTTAGCCGTCGTGGATGATACGGGCAAAGTCCATCATATTGGCGTCATTTACCCGCACCCGCCTGTGCAGAAAAAAGCGGAAGCCAAACAAAAAGTGAAAGAGATCATTCAATCATCAAATATTGAAGTCATTGCGATTGGAAATGGAACAGCCTCAAGAGAGACCGAACAATTCATCGCAGACCTGATTCAAGAGCTGGATCAGCCGGTGTCCTATTTAATCGTGAATGAAGCAGGGGCAAGTGTATACTCTGCGTCTGCACTGGCGCGAGAAGAGTTTCCAGACCTGCAAGTCGAAGAACGAAGTGCCATATCAATTGCTAGAAGATTACAAGATCCTTTAGCAGAGCTTGTGAAAATTGATCCGAAGTCTGTCGGGGTGGGCCAATACCAGCATGACGTGAGCCAAAAGCAATTAAACAGCTCGTTAACCTTCGTGGTGGAGACTGTCGTCAACCAAGTCGGTGTGAACGTCAATACGGCCTCACAGGCGCTGCTGCAATATGTGTCAGGCCTTTCAAAAGCCGTCGCAGGAAATATCATCAAGCGCCGCGAAGAGATTGGGAGATTCACAAGCAGAAAAGAGCTCAAGGATATTCCAAGACTTGGTGCTAAGACTTATGAGCAGTGTATCGGCTTCCTGCGCATCGCAGACGGACAAGATCCACTTGATCGTACAGGCATTCACCCAGAGAGCTATAAAGAAACAAAACAATTCTTACGCATGATCAAGATGACGCCAGATGATCTTGGCACAGAGCTGTTAAAGGAGAAAATTGCAGAGGTCAAACTGGACGAAGCAGCAGAGCAGCTTGATATTGGTATCATTACACTTCAGGATATCATCGATCAGCTGACAAGACCTGAGCGTGATCCGCGCGATGAAGTCCCAAAACCTCTTTTGAAAACAGATGTGTTGAAATTGGAGGACTTGAAGCAAGGAATGGAGCTGCAAGGAACGGTGCGAAACGTCGTAGACTTCGGCGCATTCGTTGATATTGGTGTAAAGCAGGACGGGCTTGTACATATTTCAAAGCTAAGCAACCGTTTTGTGAAGCATCCGCTTGACGTTGTATCAGTTGGTGACATTGTAACTGTATGGGTGGACTCCGTTGACCAGGCAAAAGGCCGCGTTGCCCTCTCCATGCTGAAACCAGAGTAAACAAAAAACGAGGCGCACCTTAGGATGGGGTGTGCCTTGATGTGACTGAATGTTTTTTTCTGTAGAAGTACCAGCATTGATTCAGCAATTTGATTTGGTAATGATTTTTTTCAAAAAATGCCTTCTGCATCTGATTTTTCAGCCAGTTGGGCATCGCCCATTCCTCCTTTGATCGAAACAGTGGGTGTACCTTCAATGTATGCAAAGGGGAAATTGTCCCGTTCGAGGTTTTTATAGAAAGGAACGATCTTGATTGAAGGAGAGAGAGTTACAGCAGTTAACAGAGCATATTTCTGAGCAGTTCTTTGGTAAGGCATTCCGCCATCAAGCTGTTTTTAATGACCGTCTCAAAACGACAGGCGGAAGATATTTGCTTGGTACACACAATATTGAGTTAAATCGCCGATATTTAGAGGAGCATGGAAGAGCTGAATTGATTGGGATCATCAAGCATGAACTGTGTCATTATCATCTGCACCTTGAGGGGAAGGGCTATCAGCATCGTGATCGGGATTTTAAAGAGTTATTAAAACAAGTAGGAGCCCCGCGTTTTTGTACACCGCTAAAGACCGTACAAAATAAACGGCGTGTACAGAAACGGCATGAATATGTCTGCACAGGATGCGGTCAGTATTTTATCAGGAAAAGACGATTTGATACCTCTCGTTATGTGTGCGGCGTCTGCAAAGGAAAATTAAAATGGCGGCGTACAATCGATTCAGAGTGAAAAGCATTCCTTTATGGGATGCTTTTTTTTGTGGCCAATGAAACTGATCATCGTGATATGTAGGAGATGAAGTAGACATATTGAGACAAATAGAGACGCAAATCTCATTTTGTCTCTTTTTTGATCGGTGTGAATCGTTCAAAACCTAAGTTTTCAAGTGCCATGATGTTGGCACGTTTTTTGCTTGTATATAAGTGCAAGCAAAAAAAGATAGGAGGTTTTACCATATGGAAATGGCACTCACAAAAGAAAAAGCCGTTTGGATGTATCAAAAAATGCAGGAAATCCGCCAATTTGAAGATCAAGTACACACGCTTTTTACAAAAGGGATCTTGCCGGGCTTTGTCCATCTTTATGCTGGCGAAGAAGCTGTTGCTGTAGGAGTCTGTGCTCACCTGAATGAACAAGACAGTATTACAAGTACACACCGCGGCCACGGCCATTGTATCGCTAAGGGCTGTGATCTAAAAGGAATGATGGCAGAAATCTATGGAAAAGCCACAGGTCTTTGTAAAGGAAAAGGTGGATCCATGCACATTGCAGATTTTGATAAAGGAATGCTCGGTGCTAACGGAATTGTTGGAGGCGGCTTTCCACTTGCGTGCGGGGCAGCCCTCACGGCTAAATATAAAAAGACAAATAATGTAAGCGTTTGCTTTTTTGGGGATGGTGCAAACAATCAAGGGACTTTTCACGAAGGAATCAATCTCGCCGCCATCTGGAAACTGCCTGTCATTTTCATCGCAGAAAACAATGGTTACGGGGAAGCGACGCCATTTTCCTATGCTTCAAGCTGCAAATCGATCGTGGATCGAGCCGCCAGTTATGGCATTCCGGGTATTCAAGTAGATGGAAAAGATGTGACAGCCGTTTATCAAGCAGCAGAACAAGCGATAGAACGAGCAAAAAATGGTGAAGGTCCGACATTGATTGAATGCATGACATATCGGAATTATGGTCATTTTGAAGGAGACGCTCAGCGCTACAAAACAAATCAAGAAAAAACAGAACACCAAGAAGAGAAAGATGCCATCGCTCTTTTTAAAAATGAATTATTAAAGAAGCAGCTGCTGACGAATCAAGAGATATCAAGTATTGAAGCGGCTGTAGCAGAAGCGATAGATGAAGCCGTTAGATTCAGTGAAGAAAGTGAATATCCAGATCATACCGAATTACTGACCGATGTGTATGTTTCGTATCAATAAATCAGAAAGGGGAGAGGAAAATGACAAGAGAAATCAGCATGTCTAGTGCTTTGAATGAAGCGATTAAACTGGCAATGAGAAGAGACGAAGATGTCATTTTAATGGGGGAAGATGTTGCGGGAGGCGCTCATGTAGATCACTTACAGGATGATGAAGCATGGGGCGGAGTTCTTGGAGTAACAAAAGGAATCGTACAGGAGTTTGGACGTGAGCGTGTCCTAGACACACCGATTAGTGAAGCTGGCTATGTAGGCGCGGCTATGGCAGCTGCTTCAACAGGGCTAAGACCAATTGCGGAACTTATGTTTAATGATTTTATCGGTACTTGTCTGGACCAAGTGCTGAATCAAGGCGCAAAATTTCGATACATGTTTGGCGGAAAAGCAGAGGTGCCGATCACGATTAGAACGACACATGGGGCGGGTTTTAGAGCAGCAGCCCAGCATTCGCAAAGTTTGTATGCGTTATTTACAAGCATTCCTGGATTGAAAGTAGTTGTGCCTTCTTCACCTTATGATGCCAAAGGGCTGCTGCTGGCAGCAATCGAGGATCAGGACCCTGTCATCTTTTTTGAAGACAAGACGCTTTACAATATCACAGGAGATGTGCCGGAGAGGTATTACACACTGCCGCTTGGTAAAGCAGATGTGAAGAGAGAGGGTTCTGATGTAACCATCTTTGCAGTAGGCAAACAAGTGCATACAGCACTCGAAGCGGCAGAAGAGTTAGCTGCTCAAGGTATTGAAGCGGAAGTGATTGACCCAAGAAGCTTGTCGCCGCTCGATGATGAGGCCATTCTGACTTCGGTAGAAAAAACAAATCGGCTTGTCATTGTGGATGAAGCAAATCCAAGGTGCGGAATTGCCGCAGATATCTCTTCTTTGATTGCAGATAAAGGATTCGATTTACTTGACGCTCCAATCAAAAAAGTGACGGCTCCTCATACACCAGTACCATTTTCACCACCTCTTGAAGATATATATCTGCCGACACCTGATAAGGTTGTGAACACCGTATTAGAGATGATTGGCAAGAGTCATGACAAGATCTTGAACTAAAGAAAGGAGAGAGGGAGATGGCTGTCGAAGTTGTGATGCCTAAATTGGGTATGTCGATGAAAGAAGGAACGGTATCTGTCTGGAATAAGGAGGTCGGTGAGACCGTAAATAAAGGGGAAAGCATTGCAAGCATCAACTCTGAAAAAATTGAAATGGAGATCGAATCACCTGCTGAAGGAACCATATTGGATATAAAAGTGTCTGAGGGAGAAGGTGTACCGCCTGGCACGGTCATTTGCTATATCGGTGAAGGAAATGAACAGGTGGAGGAAAAGAAAGAAAGAGACGTCCAGTCAAAACCAAAAAAAGAGAGAAAGAAAATCTCCCCTGTTGCTCGTAAAATTGCGAATAGCGCAAACCTAGACATTGATACGCTGGTGGGGACAGGACCGGGGGGAAGAATTACGAAAGCGGATGTGCTTCATGCGCTTCCTGAACGGGCAGAGAAAAAACAAAATGAGACAGAGCATCAACCTGTTAACACGATGCGGAAAACAATTGCCTCAAGAATGATGGAAAGCCTGCAAACAAGTGCACAATTAACCATTACGATGAAAGCGGACGTGACAAAACTTACAAACTTACAACAACAGCTGAATGAAACAGCCATAGCCCGTCACGATACAAAATTGACCATGACCGATTTTGTAGCCAAAGCAACGATCCTTTCATTACTCGAACACCCTGCGATGAACAGTCAATATCAAAATGAAAGAGTGGAAACTTTTGAGTATGTTCATCTTGGGATAGCTGCTGCTTTAGAAAACGGCTTAGCTGTGCCAGTTATTCGACATGCGGAGAGACTAGAGCTCATTGAGCTAGCGAAGACCATCAAATTGTATGGCAAAAAAGCACGTGAAGGCAAACTTCTTCACGATGAAATCGAAGGCTCTACCTTTACGATCACCAACCTAGGTGCATATGGTGTAGAGCATTTCACTCCGATTTTGAATCCGCCGGAAGCCGGTATCCTTGGCGTTGGAACAATGTATGAAACCCCTGTTTATCGAGAGGATGAATTGTGCAAAGGGACCATCCTGCCACTCAGTCTTACGTTTGATCACCGCGTGCTGGACGGAGCGCCGGCATCCGCATTTTTATCAACGGTCAAAGCATATTTAGAAGAACCAATATCCATTCTTTTATAGGAAGAAGGTGAACGTATCATGACACTGGTCATTATAGGAGGCGGACCAGCAGGTTATGTGGCGGCCATAACAGCTGCCCGTTTTGGCAGGAAGGTTGTGTTAATTGATCAAGGTCAGCTGGGGGGTACCTGCCTCAATGAAGGCTGTATTCCGACGAAAGCACTTTTGCAAAGCGCCGATATGTATGAGCATGTGAAATCGGCTGTACATTTTGGAATTGAGCTTCCAGGACATGATCCTATCATCCAATGGGATGCCGTCCAAAAACGGAAACAGTCTGTCGTCAAACAGCTGACTGATGGTGTTCGCTACTTGATGAATAAAAACAAAGTCAGCGTGGTGAATGGGAAGGCATCATTTCTATCGGCACATGAGCTATTGATAGAAAGTGAAGGGAAGTCTGAAATCATTCAAGCAAAACAAATCATTATTGCATCAGGGGCAGCGCCTGCTGCTTTACCTTTTGCACCTTTTGATGGGGAATGGATCATTCACAGCAAGGATGCCATGTCACTTTCTTCGATACCAGATTCGCTTTGTATTATTGGGGGAGGGGTGATCGGCTGTGAGTTTGCAAGCATATTTAGCAGAATGGGGACAAAAGTTGTCATGGTTGAGCGGGCAGTGCACATTTTACCTGAAGAAGATTGTGATATAGCACAATGTCTTCACGAGCAACTCGAAGAAACGGGTGTAGACATTTTGACGTCCGCCGCAGTCAAACAGTTTGATTCTTCTTCAAGAAAAGTAGTGGTAGAGAAAAATCAAGGAGAGCAGTGTGAAATCCAGTCTGATCGTTGCTTAGTGGCAATTGGCAGAACTCCGCAGCTTGGAGAGTTGAATCTTGATCAGGTCGGCATTGAATTTGACAGAAACGGAATCTACGTCAATGAACATATGCAAACCAATCTCCCGCATATCTATGCGTGCGGTGATGTGACAGGTGGGGTCCAGCTTGCTCATACTGCTTTTCATGAAGGAACGGTTGCGGCATCCCATGCATCAGGTGAACATGTAAAAGTCAATGAACAAGTGATTCCAAGATGCATCTACACCTCTCCAGAAATCGCCAGTGTTGGTTTAAATGAAGAGAGTGCTAGAAAACAATATGAGGAGATTCGGATAGGGACATGTGCATTTTCTGCAAATGGAAAAGCATTAATCTTAAATCAACCAGCCGGTCAAGTAAAGGTCATTGTAGAACCGCAATATCAAGAAATTTTAGGTGTATCAATCATTGGACCGAATGCAACAGAACTGATTGGACAAGCGGCGGTGATGATGCATACAGAGCTGACCGCTGATACATTAGAGCAGTTTATTGCGGCACATCCGACACTTTCAGAGGCGATACACGAAGCCTTGCTGCAAACCATTGGACGAGCGGTGCACTGCTGAAAAAGGCTTCTATTCTATCCGATTGACTTCTTGGGTTAGCTAATGATAATTGAAAGCGCTTTTATAATTATCTATAATGAATAAAAAGCCCCTAGAGGAGAGGATGGAATGAATCCGACGCCTTGTTATTTAAATACGTGGAAACGTTTTGTTCGTGAAGGTTTGCTTGATCAGTCTCGTCTGAATAAGAGAGTGGTGGAATCATGGCACAGGTGTAAACAGGCAAATGTGAATCCGTATTTAGATAAAGGACAGTCGTTGTTAGAAAAGGAAAGATTCAGTGCCCAAAAAAAGAAATATTCATTATTCCTAAATGCGGCTCTCCCTTACTTAAATAAAATTAGTCAGCAATTAAAAGAATCTGACATGCTGGCCTTACTCATCGATGCAGACGGTTATGTGCTAAGTCTGACAGGAAGCGAAAGAACGATGGTGGAAGCAAGAAGAATTAATTTTATGGAGGGTTCGCGCTGGACCGAAACTGATGTAGGGACAAATGCGATCGGAACGGCACTCGTCATCGGAGAAGCGGTGACGATCAATGGAACTGAGCATTTTTCTATCGCCTCTCACCATTGGAGTTGTTCAGCCGCTCCTATTCGCGATGCAGACGGTACAATCATAGGGGTGATTGACATCTCCTGTATGACGGATAACAAGCACCCTTTTATGCTTGGAATGGCTTCAACGGTTGCTTATGCCATCGAGAGAGAAATTCAAGTCCAGCAAAAAAGGAGGGAGATGGAGCTAATCACTCACTGTCTCCAGCAGGTGGAAGCAGACGAACCGTATGTGGTCTGTAATGAAAAAAAGCAAATTGTTTCTGCCAGCAGGTCGATTAGAGAACGATTTTCAGACTGGTATGGAATGGATGTCGAGCGGCTTAAGGATCATCCATTTGTTATCAGAGGAAAGCAGATCATTCAATCAGAGCAAGATGGAAAGATGCTAGGTATATCCCTTTCCCTTGAAGAAGCAGCGAAAAGCAGCATAACCGTTTCTTTTGCTCAATTTCCCGGGGAATCTGGAACAAGTAAGGTGTTTCAACAGACGCTCAGTGAGATGAAGAGAGCGGCACAAACAGATGCCAATGTATATATTTGGGGCGAAACAGGTACAGGGAAGGAACTGGCCGCTAGAGCTATTCACTCAGCCAGTGAAAGGCATAGAGGACCGTTTATTGCTGTTAATTGCGGAGCCATTCCTGAAAGCCTGTTAGAAAGCGAATTATTCGGCTATGCTGAAGGGGCTTTTACAGGGGCAAAACGTCACGGAGCTAAAGGGAAATTTGAACAAGCTCATAAAGGAACACTCTTTTTAGACGAAATTGGCGAAATCCCATATGCGATGCAAGTAGCACTTCTTCGGGTGATAGAAGAAAGGAAAGTCGTTCCGCTCGGCGGGACACACGAAATCCCTTTGGATATTCGAATCATTACAGCAACACACCGTAATATGAACGAACTGCTGAAGGAAGGAAAAATACGAGAAGACTTGTATTACCGTCTTCATGTCTATCCGATCAACATCCCGCCGCTTAGAGAAAGAAAAGAAGACATTCATGATTTATATCGTTATTACCAAAAGAAGCACCACTGGAATGCGGCGTTTCCTGAATCATTTTTTCAGACATTGCAGGAATACCACTGGCCGGGAAACATACGAGAGCTTTTTAATCTGTTTGAACATCTAAGGGTCCTCTTTCCTAAAGGCGGATGGATTGGTGAATCGCAATATGCTTCAGTATTAGAGACGATTGATCAGAAAAAGCAGAAGCTGCATCCAGAAGAGTGTACCGAGATTCCAAAAGAACTCACGTTTAGGGAGCGCATTCAAAAGCAAACAGTGATAGAAGCACTGCATAATACGAAAGGTCATGTGTCAGAAGCAGCGAAGTTAGCAGGGGTGCCAAGAAGTACTTTTTATAAGTGGATGCGAAAGTTTAAGCTGTCTTAGCCTCCTGAGGAAGGCTGCATCAAGGCCCTTGGTCTACGTTAAGAGGTCGGGGGCTTTCTGCCAAGTTAAACAAATGGCATGGAAAAAGGCTTGACTGTTATATTAGTATATGTTAAATTATAAAAGTCGTCGCAAATGGGGCAGGAATGAAACGCTTAAAAATTCTTGACACATTTTTCTGGCATATATATAATGAAACATGTCTTATTATTCCGCAGTAGCTCAGTGGTAGAGCTATCGGCTGTTAACCGATCGGTCGTAGGTTCGAGTCCTACCTGCGGAGCCATAATGGAGAAGTACTCAAGTGGCTGAAGAGGCGCCCCTGCTAAGGGTGTAGGTCGCGTAAGCGGCGCGAGGGTTCAAATCCCTCCTTCTCCGCCATTATTGTATGGCCCGTTGGTCAAGCGGTTAAGACACCGCCCTTTCACGGCGGTAACACGGGTTCGAATCCCGTACGGGTCATGTTTTGTTTTTTGATTCGTTGGGCTATAGCCAAGCGGTAAGGCAACGGACTTTGACTCCGTCATGCGTTGGTTCGAATCCAGCTAGCCCAGCCATTTTTTATATATGTTTTTCTGCATAGCAGATGAGCCATTAGCTCAGTTGGTAGAGCATCTGACTTTTAATCAGAGGGTCGAAGGTTCGAGTCCTTCATGGCTCACCATTGTCACGCGGGTGTGGCGGAATTGGCAGACGCGCTAGACTTAGGATCTAGTGTCTTTATGACGTGGGGGTTCAAGTCCCTTCACCCGCATTGTTTTTTCAAACAGTGCACTTATGAATATAAGAGCACATCATACACGCGGTCGTGGCGGAATGGCAGACGCGCTAGGTTGAGGGCCTAGTGGGTGAATAACCCGTGGAGGTTCAAGTCCTCTCGGCCGCATCCCAATAATACCAAGGGTTTAACCACCTTTGGTATTATTTTTTTTGTGCGGAAAATACAGCTATGGGAGAAGACTTGCTTACCAAAACCATGCACTTTTTACAGCAGAAATATTGAATATTGCTAGTAAAGTAGTAACGGTTTTTTTTCATAATATCTTTTAGCATAATCAAACGCTATGTCATAGGATTTAGATCTAGTATATCCTACTGAAAGAGTTATAGTCTCTGATTAATTTGGAAACAAACTTATATGTACCTCCAATAGCTAGTCTTGGTACTGGTGAAAAGACGATCTATATTTTAGCGGCTAAAGTCCTGAATGCATCAGCAAATTGAGTTGATCTCAATGCATCTAAAGCCAAGCCTGATAACGCCGCAAATGGGGCACGCATTTTACAAGAAACTAGCGGCCATTTTATCCTAAAATGATGGCTTATTTTTTATCAAGTAAATTTATGATGCGTTTTCCTCGTCCACCTCCAGCTTCTAAGGAATGATGAGCTTTGGCAACATCAGATAAAAAATAAATGCTATCAATAACTGGTCTGACCTTGTTGGAATCTACATAAGATGCTAATTCTTTTAGAAGTTCATTTTTGGGATTTGCACTGAATGTGCGAACTCTACGAGAACCGAAAGTAGTTGAAGCTAATATATATATTAAGGACGAAAAACTAGGAAATCCAATAGTAACCATTCTACCGTTCTTTGCAAGCAAGCGCCTATAATGTTTGAGGTCAGTTCCCACTGTGTCCATGACTACATCAAACTTTTTAAGATCAGTAGGAGATGTTTTTTTATAATCAAATACTTCGTCTGCACCTAGCTCTTGAAGAAAAGTAAGATGTTTTTCGTTTGCAAGAGCAGTTACATGAGCACCCAACATTTTGCCAATTTGAATCGCAATGCTTCCGACTCCTCCACTTGCACCACGTACAAGTAACTTTTCGCCTTTTCTAAGTTTAGTTTTATATTTTAAAGCAATAATTGCAGTAGCACCTACGCCAGGCAATGCCGCAGCTTGTAAGAGATCAACCTTTGTAGGAATTTTAGATATTTTCTCAGGTGATATAGCTACATATTCAGCGGCACTACCAATTTGGCTCCTTAATTTCATAGGAAGAACTCCCCACACTCTATCACCTAATTGATAATTTTTTACGTTCGATCCTACCTCAACAACCTCACCAGAAAAGTCTGCCCCTGTTCCTTTAGGGAATTGATTACCCGTTAATAGTTTCATCTTGCCTGATCGAAAAAGCGTATCCATAGAGTTTACACTCGACCCATGTACACGAATGAGTACTTCTCCAGTTTCTATAACAGGTTTTGATATAGAATCTTCAAAAAGAACATTCGGTGATCCATATTTAGTATATTGTGCAGCACGCATCTTTTCATTTTTCATTTACTCACTCCATCTCCTAGAAAAAGTATGAACTTGAAGGGTTTTAAAATCAATTTAGCTCTCTAATACATGGGTGACATGGTTTACATATTTGATTATAATAAATGGAATTGATTTAACAAGTACTCAATATAAACTGACTAAGTAAGGAAAAACTGACTAAGGAGTGGATAAAATATGACTGAAAGTGAGCTAAATAAAGCGATAGCTCCAGCAAGTTATGCCTTAAATATATTAGCGGGAAAATGGAATTTAAAAATCTTAGCTGTACTATGTAGTTACAATGATATTCGATATAATGAGTTAAAGCGTAAAGTGTATGGAATTACAGGAACAATGCTCAATCAATCATTAAAGGATTTGATTGAAAACGGAATTGTTCAACGAGTTCAGTATAATGAAGTTCCATCAAGAGTAGAATATTCATTGACTGGGGCAGGACTAGAGCTGATCCCTATATTTGAACAACTTCTTTTATGGGGCGAAAACCAATTAGAAAAATCAAAATAAAATGAATATAAAAAGAAAACTAGATTATCCAAGGGTAACTTTTGCAGTGCTTGATATGGCTGGCCACAACCTGCAAATTGAACAACCCGATGTATTTAACTCATTAGTCCATAACTGGTTAAACAGACTTGAGTCTGAAAATGTTAAGTAGTTTTTCTCTAAATGACTGTCCACTCATCTTAAGTAAGTGGACGTTTTTGTTTGAGAATAATATTTTTATATAATGCAGTCCAATCATCCCCATACCGTTTGAAAGGTTTTTTTGCTATCCATCGAAATGCTTCAACTATTAGTAAGATTTATATGTTTTCTACCGATTTGACCTATGTTAAAAAAGTCTAACTAAACAATCATAAGGCGGGTTGAGTAAATGCTTGGATTACCAAGAGGGGAGGTTTTTTAGTTCCTTGGTCTGTTGAATGGGTCAAAGAATTTGAAATGGAAAAGAAACGAATAGTAGAGGTTATCGGTCAGTACACAGTGAATGTCCACCATATTGGAAGTACAGCAGTAAAGGGTTTAAGTGCGAAGCCAATTATTGATATTGCAATTGAAATAGATGATTTTCTTGACGGAGAACAGTGCGTAACAGCTTTGGAAGGGCTAGGTTATTCATATAAAGGAACCAATGTTTTACCTGAAAGACACTATTTCAACAAAGGAGAACCACGTACACACCAAATCCATATGTATCAAACAGGCAATAGGTATTTACTCGAACAGTTAAATTTCAGGGATTATTTAAGAAGTAACGAACTAGTAAGAAGTGAGTACGAGCAGCTCAAACTGAACCTATCAATTTTAAATAAAAATGAAAAACACAAATATGCAGAGGGGAAAACTGACTTTGTTCAGTCGATTTTAGAGAGAATTTAGAAAAGATTCTCTCTTTTGGTGATCAAACTAACTGATTTTATGCACAAGTGGACTCGCTACAAAGGGGAGTTTCTTCTTTTTAACCAAAATCAACATTATTCTTTAACATAGCTAAATTAACAAGGGTGAGGGATATGAAATTTGTTTATTCGTTTCATCATTAAACCCCTGTCTTATTTGTGTCACTATATCACGTTTGGTGCTCTTTTAAATCCTAAATTGCAATTATTTCCGATTCATGTTACAATAAGAATAATTATTTTTGTTCGGCGTAAAGGATAGCATGAAGAAAGACTTTTCGTCTTGAGGATACTTTGGGCAAGGATAGTATAATACATTGTGTGGTAACGCACTAGGAGGCAACAAACATGGAACAAGGTACAGTAAAATGGTTTAACGCAGAAAAAGGTTTTGGATTTATCGAACGTGAAGAAGGCGACGATGTATTCGTACATTTCTCAGCTATCCAAGGTGACGGATTCAAATCTTTAGACGAAGGTCAAAAAGTAACATTTGACGTAGAGCAAGGTTCTCGTGGAGCTCAAGCTGCTAACGTTCAAAAAACTGCTTAATCTTCATTTTTAAAAACAGGTTCTCTGTAGAGAGCCTGTTTTTTTGTGTTTCCAATTATTTCTTCAATAAAAAACCCTACTCAGCGTACAAGTAGGGAGATGTTACAAGGTAATCGTAAAAAAATTCATGCTTCAAAGGTTTATCAACAGTATAGCATATTGGATTTACAATATGCGGAATTTGCCTAAATAAATTCTTTTTTCTTTCATAAGTTGAAGGGTGGATAGGTTCTTAGAGAACATGTATTCAAAAATGGTGAGGGATGCCCAAAAGAGCGGCAGAGTTCTTAACAGAAACTTTTTATTTGCTTTTCTGTAATCCCTTTGATGACTTCTAATTCACTTAGCAAAAATTCATGGGCATCATCTAGCATTTTCTTTTCACTTGCATTTAGTGCTTTCTCTTTCTTCATACGCATCAGGTCACGTACAACTTCAGCACCGTCTTGGATGCTACCCGTTTTTATTTTGTTTGTATTAATTGTATGCCGTTCTTTCCATGTCAGTATTTGATCTGATTTGCCATGCTGGAAAATGTGTATCACACTGTTTAATGCCAGTATATCTGTAACAGGTCTAATACGTGAACCCGACATTTTCCGTGTTGGAATCATCACTTTCATATGACTGATTGACATATTAATCACATAATACTGTTGTTTTTCATCAGAAAATTCTTTTTCTTCTATGGCTTCAATTATACCTGCTCCATGCATTGGATACACAATGTTATCACCAATTTGAAACATATCATCCACCTCCATATTAAGTACCTACTATAAGGGTACCACAAATCGATCCGAAATAATCAAATTTTTAATAATAACATGTTTATTTATTTTTTGTCAATAAATTTAGTTCTAAAAAAGAGAGATTATTTTGAAGGAATTTTGGGTGTGATTTTTTTTTTATTATCCATGATTTTTGAACATATCCTCTAGAATCCTCGCTATAAGAAAAACAGGATATCCACCATTAAAAAAGACCAGCCATTGAGCTAGTCTTTCAAAATAGAATCCGATCATAATGTCGAAATATCAATGACAAACCGATAACGCACATCACTTTTCAGCACACGTTCATACGCTTCATCAACTTGACTTGCGTTGATCACTTCAATTTGTGGTGCGATATTGTGAGCAGCTGCGAAATCGAGCATTTCTTGTGTTTCTTGTATGCCTCCAACGAGTGAACCGGCAATGCTGCGGCGGCCAGTAATCAATGAAAAGACGTGGAATTGATCTGGCTCAGGTGGTGCACCGACGTTCACCAAGGTTCCATCCACACGAAGTAGGGACAAATAGGCGTCTATATTGATATTGGCAGAAACTGTGTTGAGAATGAGGTCATACTGACCGGCTAGTGACTGAAAGGTATGAGGATCACTTGTAGCAAAATAATCTTTTGCACCAAATGACAGCGCCTCTTCTTTTTTATTCAAAGAGCGGCTCAATACCGTGACTTCAGCGCCAAGTGCACGTGCGAATTGAATGGCCACGTGACCGAGTCCGCCCATCCCGACGATGGCAACTTTTTTACCTGGCCCTGCTTTCCAGTGCTTTAACGGTGAATAAGTTGTGATTCCAGCGCAGAGAAGAGGACTTGCGGCATCAAGGGATAGTTGATCTGGAATGCTGACGACAAAGCGCTCTGTCACGACAATCTTCTGACTATAGCCGCCGTAAGTCGGTTCCCCGTCATAATCGAGGTTATTATAGGTTTGGACGACCCCTTTCGTGCAATATTGCTCGTCTCCATTTTGGCAATATTCACAGGTGCCGCAGGAATCAACAAAGCAGCCAACACCTACACGGTCTCCGATCTGAAATTTCGTCACATCATCACCAACAGCGGCAACGACTCCAGTGATCTCATGACCCGGAACCATTGGGAAAATACCGCCGCCCCATTCATCAAAGGCACTGTGGATATCTGAATGACAGATCCCGCTAAATTGAATATCGATTAAAATATCATGTGGACGAAGCGCTCTTCGTTCAATGGTTGTCCGTTCAAAGCTCGCTTTTGCATGTGAAACACTTAAAACGTTTGAATGGTGCGTCTGACACATTCTTGATCATCCTTTCAAAAGTAAGATTCTTTACTTCTATACTGTACGTCTTAAAGTGAACTCTAAGTCAATAGAGAACCCTCTTCAAGCTTTTCAACATCCTTAAATAAAGAATTGAGCCAAAAGCATCTTGCGTTCTCTATCAAATTGGAGATGATGAGAAGAAGGAATTTCATTTTTCATAAGGTGAGAGAAGAAGAGAAGGGTGAAAACAATGAAAATAGCACAAGCCGCCAAGCAGCTCGATTTATCTACTGCCACGCTCAGATACTACGAGAATATTGGTTTAATTCGACCGATCCGGCGTGATGAAAACGGTGTTCGTGATTATGCAGAAGAAGATATTCAGTGGATTGAATTTATCAAATGTATGAGAAATGCGGGTCTCTCAATTGATGCACTTAGAGAATATACGGCTTTATTTATCGAGGGCGAGGATCGTACCCTGTCCTCGCGGAAAAGTATTTTGGTCAATGAGAGAGAAAGACTTGTAGAAAAACAAAAGGAAATCGAAGAGACGATTAAGCGGTTAGATTACAAGATAGAAAGTTATGAAGATATTATCCACAGCTATGAACAAAAGCTGGTTCATCAACTAAAAACCAGCTTAATTTAAATGAAGAAAAACCTGTGACTTTTCACAGGTTTTGTGATGTGGTTATCTTTTTGTGTAACGCACCCAGTTATAATGTGCGTGGAGCGGTGTAACACCGTTATAGGAGCCGAGCCATTCATCGACACCTGCACCATTCCAGAGGTTCATCATAATCTTTCCTGGAGTTTGAGGGATTTGAGTAGTGGCAGTATGTTTTAATTGTCCATCTACATACCATTTAATCGAGTTAGGCTGCCAGTCAAATGCATACGTGTGATAAGAGTTTGCTGCATCAAAACCAAGGTTGACGATCTTTTCATGATTTCCTACACCATTGGTATAGTAGTTAAACTGAACCTTTGTCGTATCTTTTCCTAGAAATTCGATATCAATTTCATCCCAAGGCGTACCATCAGTCGGTCCCGTATAAGTAAAGAACGAAGACACGATCCCTACATTTTTGGCTGGTTTCATGCTGACTTCATATAGACCGTAGCCATATGTTTGAGTGGAGCGGTTTTCTCCGCAGTCAAACTTATTATAGGAGGGACTTGTGAGCGATAATCGCATTTCACCTAATGACGTCATGGAGACATTATTTGCACGCCACGTACAGTTAAACATGTTTCCATTCGAGTACCCATCGGCTTTTTGCCATAACCCCGTATTATAGTTGTTAAAAGGCTCGTAAAACGACCCGCCTGTTTGTGCCGAGGCACCCGCAGTAAATGTGGACAAACTCAAGACTATTCCAGTGACAAGCAGCATCAACATTCGTTTCACACGGTAAGACATGTAGGCATTCCCCTCTCCTTTTTTGAAAGCGTTTTCTTAATTGATCATACATGATTCTCTCAAAATGGAAAATCGGTCTAATATATGATATTAAAGAGGATTTTTTGCTAGATTCTTCTCTTATTTCATAGGAAGTTACTAAAGAAAATGGTATAAACAGCAAAAGGTCATCAAAAACTCATTCGTTAAAATTGAGTTTTTGATATTTTTCATGCCATTTAATAAAGAATGATTGACAAAGCGGACAGTTGTCCGTAAGATAATATCGGGACAATTGTCCTAATGAGAATCAAAAGAGATGAGATTTAACACATAGAGATAAGTGCAATATGGATGAAGGTAAAGAAGGTGAGGCATCATGGAAAAGGATATTGGAAAGGAAATTGAAGAGGTCGCTTTTTCTTTGTTTCAGGAATTTGGCGTGGAAAATGTCAGCATGCATAAAATTGCCAAAACAGCTGGTGTTGGGCAGGGCACTCTTTACCGCCGCTATGCCAATAAAAGTGATTTGTGCCTTTCTATCCTTGGAGAAAGATTTGAACAGCTGATCCCTGCTTTGCATCTTTACTTGAGCAAAATCAGTGACCAGCCGGTTCGTGAACGTTTGCGTTATGTGCTCGAAGAAATTCATCTCATCGTCGGTCATCATTTAGACTGGATTCGGATGCTTACAATCTCTGGGAATTTAGAACAGACAAGTAAAGTGTATGATTGTCATTACAGTCAATCGCTTAAACAAATCATTCGTGATTTGCTGGAGGAAGCAGAAGAAAAAGGGGAAGCGAACATACAGGATATTGAGCTGACGACATTATGTATGTCCTCTCCGATGACGCCTGAACTGATGTTTTATATTTGTGAATCTGGTTATTCAATCGAAAAAATCGCTCAATTCGCTGCAGAGAAACAGATTTTATCTGTTTTCAATAGACATTGAAGTGGCTCATTTCTGACCAGCCTGACTTCCTATGATTGATCTAAATTGAAAAAGAAAAGGAGCCAACCTACTATGAACAAACAGCAAGCAGCAGCTTCTCATATTCGAACGCTGCCCATTATTATCTCATTTATCACAGCTGGTTTTATTGGCCTGTTCAGTGAAACAGCACTAAATATGGCGCTGAGAAGCTTAACGTTAGACTTTGGTATTGAAGCAACGACAGCTCAGTGGCTGACAACAGGATATTTATTAACACTTGGTATTCTGGTACCAATTTCAGGACTCATTCTTCAATGGTTTACAACAAGACAGCTTTTCATTACGTCGCTCATCTTTTCGATCATTGGAACATTTATTGCGGCGGTTGCGCCAGTCTTTAGTATTTTAATGGTGGCACGTGTCGTACAGGCAGTCGGTACAGCATTGCTTCTTCCATTGATGTTCAATACGATTTTGGTGATCATCCCGCCTCATAAACGAGGCAGATCAATGGGGATTATAGGTCTTGTGATCATGTTTGCACCAGCTGTTGGTCCAACAGTCTCTGGTCTTATTTTGAAATCGCTGACTTGGCATTGGATTTTCTGGATTTCACTTCCGTTATTAATAGCTGCACTCGTCTTTGGTTTTATCTTTATGCAAAATATTACGGAGCCAACAAGACCAAAAATCGACATTTTATCGATTGTGCTTTCAACCATTGGTTTCGGAGGAATTGTGTATGGCTTTAGCAGTGCCGGTGAAGGCGGCGGCTGGAGCAGTATGCATGTGATCGTTGCAATTGTAGTAGGTGTCATTGGGATTCTTGTATTCTCTCTCAGACAGTTGAATATGAAGGAACCGATGTTGAACTTAAGCCCGTTTAAATATCCGATGTTTGTCATTGGGTTACTGCTGATCTTAGTGTGTATGATGGTGATGCTGTCTGCTATGATGATTTTGCCATTGTATCTGCAAACATCCTTGGCACTAACTACATTTACAGCAGGTTTAATGCTATTGCCTGGTGGAATTATCAACGGTCTGCTATCTCCAATCATGGGTGGGCTATTTGATAAGTTTGGGCCAAAATGGCTTGTGATTCCAGGGCTTGTCATTGTCGCAGCGACGATGTTTGGCTTCACGAATTTAAGTGTGAATACATCGATTGGATACATTGTGACCCTTCATATTACGTTAATGGTCGGAATCGCGATGATCATGATGCCTGCACAAACAAATGGATTAAATCAGCTGCCGCCAGAGCTATATCCGCATGGTACAGCGATTATGAATACATTGCAGCAGGTGTCAGGAGCTATTGGTACTGCGGTCGGTATTTCGATCCTTTCATCAGGGACCCGCAGCTTTATGGAAAATGTGGCTGATCCCGCAAATCCGATGAACCAGCTGCTCGCCTTTACAAATGGCGTCCAGCATGCATTTATCTTTGCTGTGATCATGACCGTCATTGGTTTGATCATCGCTTTCTTCATTAAACGAGTGAAAGTAGAACAGCAAGTTTCATAAAATAGATGAAAAGTACTGAGGACCTAGCGCCGCAGTGCTTTTTTATTTGCCCAATGCTTGTTTCAAAGAGAGCGAAAATGGGGAGATAGATAAAAAGTGAACCAATGAGAATGTGCTGCTGATTCAGTAGAAGGAAAAGAGGAAAAAGGAACGAATGAGTTAGAAGAAATGAATAAGATAGGAGACTGAGATCATGAACTTAGAAGAACAAATCAAAATCGCTGCGTCATTACGTCAACCAGCTGAAGGTTCATTACCGAGTCAATCGGAACTAAAACCAGTCCATCCTCCTGAAGTAAACAAAATGGAATATGACATTCCAACAAGTGCTGGCGAAACAAAGGTATGGGTATTTAAGCCGGTCAACACATCAAAGCAGCCGCTTCCTGTTTTTGTGAATTTACATGGCGGAGGATTTATCCTAGGCAGTGCTGAAATGGATAACCATTGGTGTCCGGTCATTGCAGACCGAGCGCAATGTATCGTCGTCAATGTGGAGTATCAGCTTGCTCCAGAGCACCCTTTCCCGGCCGCTCTTCATGAATGCTACGATGTGCTGAAGTGGCTGTATGAACACCCTGATGAGCTTCAAATAGATCCCAAAGCAATAGCCATTGGCGGACATAGCGCAGGAGGAAACTTGGCAACGGCTGCTTGTCTCTTAAATATTCAAAAAGGGCACCAACTTCCTATTGTCTATCAAGTGCTTGATTATCCGCCGCTTGATTTAGCCACTGATCCAGCACAAAAGCCAGCGTTTGAAGAAGCGATCCCAGTTGAAATGGCGAGACTCTTTAATGCCTTCTATCTGCAAGGCCAAGATCCGCACAATCCGCTCGTTTCTCCGATCTTTGCTGATCGTTCATCCTTGGCACAAATGCCACCAGCTCTCGTCATCACAGCTGAGAGAGATTCGCTAGCTCAAGAAGCCGAGCAATATGCGGACAAGTTAAAAGAAGCAGGGGTAGACGTCACGTACAGACAGTTTAAAGGAGTCCCTCACGCCTTCACGCATGCCGGAGATTTAGCAATAGCTGAAGAGGCTTGGCATCTGATGAGTGATCAATTGAAGAAGGCATTTGAATAAGAAAGGAACAGTGATGTTAAAGCACAGAGCCCAGCGGGACTGTGCTTTTATTGTTGCTTAAGAAAGAAGTGGGTTACAAAAGATCAGATATCTGCCTTCATTGTCGATATAATAGAAAGAATAGAAGACGACTTAAAAAAGGAGCGAATCTAATGGAAAAAGAGAAACTACAGGCATTTTGTCTTTCTTTAAAAGGAGTAACCCATGATTATCAGCCAGAATGGCAGGCAGATCGTTATCATATTGGTGGAAAGATGTTTGCTATGATGGGCGGAGATGCGAATCGAAAACCTGTCATCACTTTAAAATGTGACCCTCAACGTGCTGAAGAACTAAGAGAGGCGCATGAGGGGATTATTCCGGGCTATTATATGAATAAGACTCATTGGAATTCGATTTACCTTGATGCGGACATTCCATCTTCATTTGTAGAGGAGTTAATCGAACATTCCTACCAATTGGTTTTTCACAAATTAACAAAAAAAACTCAACATGACATCCTCCAACATGATGAATGAAGTGAGACAAGTTAATAAACCCTGTGATTCTCTTCAAAATTGACTAGAGCGAAGTGCTGTCGTTATAATTTAACCAGTTAGAAGACGTTAATAGGGGGATATAATTGAGCTATACAGTCATTACAGGAGCAAGTTCAGGTATTGGGTATGAGGCGGCGCTAGCCTTTGCGGCACGAGGCAAAAACCTTATTTTAGCTGCACGACGGCTCGAGAAACTCCAAGAACTGAAGAAAGAGATTCTTGATCAATATCCCGAGATCAAAGTAAACATACAGTCTGTCGATTTAACCGACATGGAGCAAGTGTATTCATTTTATGAATCGTTGGCTGAATATGAGCTTGACACCTTCATTAATAATGCAGGGTTTGGCCATTTCGGTTCAATAGGAGAACAGGATGTAAGTAAAATTGGGGATATGCTTCATCTGAATATCGAAGCCTTAACGATTTTATCCACTTTATTTGTTCGTGATTATGAGCAAGTAGAAGGGGCTCAGCTGATCAACATTTCTTCAAGAGCGGGCTATACAGTCGTCGGCAATGCCGTCACCTATTCAGCCACGAAGTTTTACGTGAGTGCCTTTACAGAAGGACTGGCACTAGAGTTGAAAGAAAAAGGAGCTAACTTACAGGCAAAAGTATTAGCGCCTTCCGCGACAGAATCAGAATTTGCAAAGCGTTCATTAGATGTAGACCAATTTGAATATGAAGGCAATATCAAGAAATATCATACATCAAAAGAAATGGCAGGTTGTCTGCTCGAGCTTTATGATCATGAAAAAACAGTCGGTATTGTTGACGGCAAGACATTCGACTTTGAATTGAAAGATCCGATTTTTTCACATGCTGGTCCAAGTATGAAATAGAAATGACACATCACTGAGGGCAGATTTCCTCGGTGATTTTTTTATGGCATGATTGACTGTGTGGTAACCACATGGTTTAGAATGTGTACACAAGGAGGGAATCTAGTGACGTATGTAACAAGTGGAGAAGTATGTAAGCTATTAAACATCACAAAGTATACGCTCGTCATTATATAGAACAGGAACTCGTCCGCCCTGCGAAATCCGCTCAAACTCAAAATGGATAACAATTATTTGATGAAAAAAACACCTTCACATTAGGTGTTTTGTTCATATGTTCTTTGATAAAGCAAAGAATCAGAGACCCAGTAGATGAGACTGCTCATGATGACGATAGGCACAGATGCCGAGCTCCCAATACCATCAATGACAAAAAGCATGACAACCATTGCAATCAGTAAATAAGCAGCTAAATAAAGAGGATGGAAAGCCTTTGGCTGCAAAGAAAACAACAACTGCAAAGGAACCGCAAAAACGAAATAATAAACAAAAAAGATGGGAATGTAAAATACCAGGAACGCAGGCTCTCCCTGAATCGGTGGATAGAAGCATACGAACAGACTGAGTAAAATCGAACTAAGGAATAGTGTTATTAGGATTTTGTGAAATGATTGAAGCATTTGCAATACGTATACTTCTTTTTTGTAAAATTTACTATATTTTATCATAAATTGATGATCTAGTATTGTTTACTTTTATTGATTGAACAACCTCAATATCTCCTCTTTTAAAAGTAAAGTTAGGTATTTAGATGTAAATAAATGATTGTGATAATGACCATTTTTCCTTTATTTGGTTCTGTATCTTTCGCCTCATGCCGATGAATGAAGGAATGGTATAAAGTAAACCCTATAGAAAGAGATCTAGCTTTGAATCCATCACATTTAAGAAGAGAGATGATCGAATGAACGTAACAAAATGGTTAGGTGCTGTCCTTCTTTCTGCTTTATTACTGTCGACAGCAGCTTGTGCCAATACAAGTACCCAAGAGAAAAATCAAAGCGAAAAAGAAAGCGCAACTAATGAATCAAAGGACAAAACGACAGCCGTAGAAACAGGGAATAAGTCCTTATCTAATATTAAGGTATTAGCGACAGGCGGGACGATTGCTGGCAGTTCGGACAGTGATACAGATACGACAGGATATAAATCCGGTTCACTTGGCATCGATAAAGTCATTGCTTCAGTTCCTCAGCTAAAGGATATTGCAAACGTTACCGGTGAGCAGGTAGCGAATGTTGGCAGTGAAAATGTTGATAATGCCCTTCTTTTAAAATTAGCCAAACGAGTGAATCAACTCTTAAATGATGATCAGGTGGATGGCATAGTCATCACGCATGGAACAGACACACTTGAAGAAACAGCTTACTTTCTACATCTGGTTGTCAAAAGTGATAAGCCAGTTGTGGTCGTTGGCTCAATGAGACCAGCGTCTGCTATCAGTGCGGATGGTCCGCTGAACTTGTATCATGCTGTCAAAATTGCCTCTATAAAAGAAGCAAAAGGCAAAGGTGTCATGGTCACGTTAAATGACCGAATTGCCTCAGCTCGATTTATTACAAAGACAAACACGACCACAACCGATTCCTTCAAGTCACTTGAGCAAGGCTACATTGGAGAAATTGCTGGTGAAGTTGTTTCCTTCTATAACGAAACGACAAGAAAACATACAACTGATAGTGAATTTGATGTATCGAAAATAAAAGAATTGCCACAAGTCGATATTTTATATGGCTATCAAAATGATCAAAAATATGTGTATGATGCAGCTGTAAAAGCAGGAGCGAAAGGCATTGTCGTTGCCGCAGCAGGAAATGGAACGATGTCAACAGAAGCCATCAAAGGGGCAACAGATGCAGTGAAGAAAGATGTGGTCCTCGTGAGGTCAAGCCGTGCGGGAAATGGAATTGTGACCCACGAAAAAATGGATGATGAACATCACTTTGTGTCATCGGATTCATTAAATCCACAAAAAGCGCGCATTCTGCTTATGCTCGCTCTAACGAAGACAAAAGATCCAGATAAAGTACAGACATATTATGAAAAATATTAATGAAGAAAGGGACCCGAAGCTTCGGGTCTTTTTTTATGCATGTTCCTGATGATACTTTTCAGCACGTGTTTTTAAAGAGAGTAAAATATCTCGCCATATATCGTCCACATCTGTAAGAAAATGTCCCGCTTGATCTATATAATAGGTTTTGACGTTTGGAATACTAGGAGCCATTTTTTCTATTTCTACAAATGGAGCCATCGTATCCTCTTTTCCATGCCATACATCAACAGGGATTTGTATATCTTTCATATCGAATGCCCATGGCTGCGAGAGCAAATATGGTTCATGAATACATTCATCCACCGATTGACGAGTGGCTTCGTGTAAATGCGTCATCATCATCTCGAGCTGCTCATCGGTTTGAAGGAATTGACGGTCCCATGGATGTAAATGTTTGTTCCCATTTTTGGCCAGCTTCTTAAATTTCTCTGGTTTTTTCTCAATCATTTTTTTCTGGGAACGATAGCTTGCTTTCAATAGCCAAGGGAACTTCTTACTGAGGAAAAAAGCCAATTTGTTCTCTTTGAGCATACTCTTAGGCGGTTTTCCGTCCTGAAATGGCGTTGTACTTGAGATCAGAGCGGCTGAAAGGACTCGATTCGGCAATTGATAAGCACAGCCAGCAGCGAATGCGCCGCCTCCAGATACACCCATCACTGAAAAATGCTGAATGCCTAAATGATCTGCTACTTCCAGCACGTCTTTTGCCCAGTCTAAAATCGTACGGTCAGGTTGAGGGGTAGATAAACCAAATCCAGGTCTGTCTAAACAGATGAGGCGAACACCGAGCTCTTTAGAGATTGGGTCATCATCTAAAAACATGACTCTTGATCCAGGTGTTCCGTGAAAAAAGAATACTGGAAACCCTTCAAGATCACCGTATTCACACAAACCAATATGACGTCCATCTTGTAAATGAATCCTACCCATATTTTCATCCCCTTAATAGTTTATCTAACTTAAATGTTGGAGAAAAACACCGGATTAAGGCGCTTCTTTCGCAATCTGATAGATTTTTTCGTATAGAGATAATAATGTTTTTAAATCTTCTTTTGGAAGCTTTGCATAGTATTTTTGAATAAGGTGCAATTGAATTTCTTCCGTATTCTTGTGATAGTCATGACCCTTTTGAGCAAAATCAACAATGATTTCTCTTCGGTTATGTGGATTAATTTCTCGTTTGACATAGCCAAGCTGCTCAAGCTTTGAGACAAGCTGGCTAGCGGCACTTGCCGAAATTGAAAAGTAATCAGCTAGTTCGTTGATTGTTCTCGTTTTTGTCCGTAATAATTCAAGTGTCAGCTCTTGTTTGGCTGATAAATCTGCATACTCATGTTTTAAAAATCGTTGATACTCTTCTACATAGATAGAGCCTAGTGCATTCGAGTATTCAATGATTTTTTTACCGTAATGAATGATTTCCTCATCCAATGACATCACCTCTATTCTATTATAGGCAATCCTTATTGTTAAGTGAAGTTAAATATTAAGAATTATTAAATGATGAGAGGGCATAAATGACCGTATTGTTTGTTTTCACATGATTCACTCCTTATGAATTCGATGACTTTTTCATTGTATTTTGAAAAAGATCCATTTATAATAAAAAAATAAACCAACTGGTCGGTTTTGATTTGTCCTTGCAAAGAAAAGCAAGGTAGAAGGGATTGTGAAAGATGACAAGTACACAAAGCGGGGCTGGAAAGAGCGAGAAGACGAAGCAAAAAATCGTCACCGCTTCTCGTGATTTATTTGCGAAAAAAGGATATTCAGAAACATCCGTGCGGGATATTCTAGAGGCTGCTGAGGTTAGTAAAGGCAATCTCTATCACCATTTTAAAGGAAAAGAGTTCTTGTTCCTTCATATCATGGAAGAGGATCACCGTTTGATGATGGAGACGTGGCATCAGGAGAAACAAACGATGCACCGGGCCATTGATAAGCTCGCCGGATTTGCAGAGCTGCTCAGTCAAATGGGGATTAACTACCCATTAATGAGAGCGAGTGAGGAATTCTGTGCAAGTGCCTTTACATCAGACGAGGTCATGGAACGGCTGAACAAGATTGATGCCGACTTTGATGATGTGATGAGAGACATCTTACTTGAAGGAAACGAAGATGGCAGCTGGTCAATTCAGCATGTGGAGTCAAAAGTGAAAATATTACTTTCCGTTTTTTACGGATTAGACGTGTTATATAAAAGTGACACCATCCAACAGAAGAAAGAGTTACAAAAAGAGGCGATCTCATTGTTTATTCACGGAATCAACCATCATGAGTAACAAGTGAGTCAGTAAAGGAGAAACAAACATCATGCAAAAACCGATTAGTGAGCAAAAAGCTGTACTCGTTATTTTATTAAGTAATATATTTATTGCGTTTTTAGGCATCGGTCTCATCATTCCTGTCATGCCGCTATTCATGAACGTGATGCATCTAACAGGAAGTACGATGGGATACCTTGTGGCGGCGTTTGCTGTGGCTCAGCTCATTGCTTCACCTATTGCAGGGAGATGGGTAGACCGCTACGGAAGAAAGATTATGATTGTGTCAGGGCTGTTTCTATTTGCGTTATCAGAACTCGTCTTCGGTCTTGGGACACACGTGTATGTGCTGTATTTTGCAAGGCTGCTAGGCGGCATTAGTGCGGCATTTATCATGCCGGCTGTCACTGCTTATGTCGCAGATATCACGACCGTTCAAGAAAGATCAAAGGCAATGGGCTATGTGTCAGCGGCCATTAGTACCGGTTTTATTATTGGCCCGGGCATTGGCGGATTTATCGCAGAATATGGCGTACGCCTGCCATTCTTCTTTGCAGCAGGGATTGCGTTTATTGCCGTCATTTCGTCTATGTTTATGCTGAAGGAGCCATTAACAAAAGAAGAGCGAGCGAAACAAATGGGTCAAGTGAAGGAATCTACTTTCTTTAAAGATTTGAAAAAATCGATTCATCCAAGCTATCTCATCGCCTTTATCATTGTGTTTGTCCTCGCTTTTGGACTATCTGCGTATGAAACAGTCTTTAGCTTGTTTACAAATCATAAGTTTGGATTTGGACCAAAAGATATTGCCGTCATCATTACCGTCAGCTCGATTGTGGCGGTCATCATCCAAGTACTTGTGTTTGGTAAACTGGTTAATGCCCTAGGGGAGAAAAGAGTCATTCAGCTATGCCTGATTGTCGGAGCGGTCCTTGCTTTCGTTTCGACAGTCGTTTCAGGCTTTTTGGTTGTACTGATTGTCACATGTGTCATTTTCCTTGCGTTTGATTTATTGCGACCAGCATTAACGACCTTCTTATCCAAAATCGCTGGAAACCAGCAAGGATTTGTCGCAGGAATGAACTCCACCTACACAAGCCTAGGTACGATTTTTGGCCCAGCACTTGGCGGCATTTTATTCGATCAAAATATACATTTCCCATTTCTATTCGCAGGTGTTGTCTTATTTCTTGGGTTAGGCTTAACCCTTATTTGGAAGGGGAAGGCAGAAGAGCCTGCGGCAGAATAACAGACAAGAGACCTTTATTGAGGTCTCTTTTTTTATGACTGTGGCTTCAGACGATTCAATGCTTCTGCCATTTTTTGATTTTGATGCTTTTTGTAAAACAGAAAGGCGATGATATGACCAGTCAGTGTCAGAAAGGCAATGCCGATGAAATAACATAATCAATTGCAGTAAAGCAGTCGAATATAACGCGACCGCCCCTAATTGAAAGGCTAAATTGATGGCGGTGGAGATGAGAATGTTGACAGGTGCAGGAATGGTAAAGTAGTTCCACAGTAAAGGGTAAAAAGAGTCACTGCATGCGCACAGCTTTTTATTTATAATGGAAGGAAAGAACATGTTCGTGAAAGGAGGGAGCACTGTGCATCTCTTGGAGAAGCAAAGGTCACCATCGATGAAAGAAGGAATTCGCCAGATCGACCCGGCATATCCAGTGTTTGTAGATGCGGTCATGGATGGTTTCATACAAGGACATCTGTATGTAGATGATGCAGTGCACCCTCTTGTTTTTTTTCTTGAAGCTGCATGCGGCATTTATTATGTTGCAGGCAAGAGAGAAGCGGAGCTGTCACGCTGCTTGGCCTTCATTGTGGATGTTTACGAAAGACAGAGAAGACAAAACGGCCGGTTTACCGTATTTTCAGCGAATCAATCAACAGATGTGATGATGAAAAAATGTCTTGGTTCACATCTGAATGAGATGGAAAGACATGCGTACGTTTTTCCGCAGGCACATTCTTATGTCGATGTGCCTCATCCGGGCTATAGAGTAGAGCGGACAAATGAACAGGTGATCAATGCAAGCAGGGCTTTTCCTCCTAGCTATTACGAAGCCTATTGGGGGAGAGCGGCGCGCTTTCTATCAAAAGGAATCGGAGTTGCCATCTTAGATGGAGAGAACGTGGTGAGTGAATGTGTCTCCATTTTTTCAAGTGAAGATCGTGTGGAGATAGATATTTGGACAGAAGAAGCCTGCCGGGGGAAAGGTTTGGCGCAGCTGGCAGGTCAGCATATGATCAGGAGCTGTCTTGAAAATAAGAGGACACCGCATTGGGATTGCGATGTCCATCACCTAGCTTCGATCAAACTGGCAGAGAAGCTAGGCTTTCAGCGGACAAAAACCTATCGAGTGTTTTATGGCTCATGATGAGAAGGTTTTGAGATACCAAGCATCCATCGCAGAATGCTCAGAGCCATCAATCGGTTCAGAGAGAAGAGAAAAGCCATATCGCTGATAAAGGCCGGTGGCTGCAGTTAATTCCTGGCGGGTTTCTAAATAACATGCTTCGTAGTATGTAGAGGCATATTGCAGCGCCGTATCCATCAGTTTTTTGCCCGCACCTTTTCCTTGTGCCTTTGGACTTAAATAAAGCTTTTGTAATTCACAGATGTCGTTTGTAAATGGAGCAATGCCTACGCCGCCTACAATGTCACCATTCTCTTCAGCAATCCAATAGGCTGCATGAGTCAATGATTGATAGTATTCGAAAAGCTGGTCAAGGTGGGGATCAGTGTAGGCAGTTCCTTCAATCGCCAAATTCGCCGATTCTAGTGACTGGCGGATAATCGCTGCGATATACGGATTGTCTTTTTGCTCAATGGGTCTAATGTTCATTGGAAGTACCTCCATTGTTATAAGATAAAAAAGAGAATGGGAGTTGAAACAACATGTTTTGGCTGCAAACCGCTATTTTTACAATCGTTGTATTGTGTCTCTCATGGTGGGCAGGGAAAAGACGCAGACACCGTCATGCGGGGCTAATCCTCCCTATATGCTTCATTCTATTTGGATTGGTTTTATTGATATTCAGTTTCTTCATTGGCAGATGGGAAGGCATGGCGCTTAGTATATCAAGCATCTCTATCGTTCTCTCTTCCATGATTTGTTTGATCATCGTCACAGCGATTCAATTTTTTAAAAAAGATGACCCTTCTTAAGCGGGGGCATCTCCACTGTTCATCTGATTGTATTCTTCACGAAGGATGCCCATGATGATCACATCTGAGTAGGTTTCATTGAAATAGAGTGCTTGGCGTCTTTTCCCTTCATATTGAAATCCGGCTTTCTCATAGCTTCTGAAGGCTCTTGGATTATGGGAAAAGACTTCGAGCTCAAGACGATTGAGTTCTAATGTATCAAAGGCGAATGCTTGAACCATCCGGACAGCTTCTGTACCATAGCCCTTTTGGAAATGTTCTGGTCCATGAAGCGCAATGCGGAAGCTTGCCGTATGATTAATTGGATCAATGTCCACAATCGCCGCATCCCCAATCATTTCTTTCGTGTCTAGCAGACAAATGGCGAAATCTCGTCTGCTGTCATCTTGTAAAAATCGGGTATAGGCTGAACGAATCTCTTCTAGTGTGAACGTTTTGCGTGTGCCAGTCATATAAAGAGTTTCTGCATGCTGGCATCCTCTTTGAATACCAGGATAATCCTGCTCTTCAATCGGTCTCAAAAATAAGCGGGTCATGACGGATCACCCTCCTCTATATATCGAGAAATTTCAATTAAATTCAGATCAGGATCACGGATATAAACAGATTCAATCGGACCTAATGTACCTGTGCGCCTGACTGGCCCTTCTTCAATAGGAACCACTTGCTTGCGAAGGTGCAGCAGCAGACTATCCATATCTAAATCGGTGATAAAGCACAAATCACTAGAGCCAGGAAGTGGGTGAGCCGCTGCCCGTTCAAATTCATGACCAGCTTCATGAAGGTTGATCTTCTGTAAACCAAAACGAAGCGCTTTACGGCCTTCTCCAAAGGTTTCTTCCTTCATTCCTAATACGTTTGTATAAAAGCGAATGGTGTCCTCCATATGTTGTACAGTCAACACGATATGATCAAGTCGTCGTATCATCAGTCTCTCCTCCAAGTATGATCATTGATTGAACTGATTTTATTATATCATTACCTGAAGAGGATACCTTATTGAATCACGGTTTTGAAGACATGAAAATGGAAGATGGCAAACCCATGTATCCTTTGTCTTTCCTTTCTGATACAATGGGGATAGAATATATGTTCTTATTTAGGGTAAGGAGTGATGGGATTGAGTCAGAAAAGGAAGCTGCTTTTTTATGGGGCGATGAGTATCGATGGCTATTTAGCGAGAGAGGATCACCGGCTCGATTGGCTAATAGGAACAGAGGGCGAGGAAGAAACGAGCTATGATGACTTTTATGCGTCAGTTGATACGCTGATCATGGGGCGAAATACATATGAGCAGGTTCTTCAGCTGTCACCAGATGAGTTTCCTTACGAAGGAAAGACTTGTTATATCATGTCACGAACTTTACAAGACAGTCTGAAAGGAACTCATATCATTCGAGAAGATATCTTATCATTTGTGAAAAAATTAAAAGATGTACCAGGTCAGCATATCTGGATTGTCGGCGGCGGGGAACTGCTTCAGTCTTTCATAAAAGCAGGATTGGTTGATGAGCTTTACCTTCAAATCGCACCTGTCATGATTGGGAGAGGCATTCCTCTGTTTTCCCCAGCGGATATGGAATCCAGGTTTTCATTAAAAGAAGTACAACAATACAAGCAGATAGCTGAAATGCATTTTGTCTTAAAAGAAGAGGATCACTGACCTGAGGTGGTCTTTTTTTTATGAAACAAACTCGTTGACAATAAAATATCCTAGTGTTAGGATAAATTTATCCTAGTTTTAGGATTTATTGAAAAAAGGAGTAGTTGCCATGGTGCAGCATGAACATGAATTAGACTTAAGGCTATTCCGCGTGTGGATGAAAGCCTATCAAGCTCTTTTTACAAATATCCAAAAAGACATTGAACGGTATGATATCGGATTTGAGAACTTTCAGATCCTTGAATTGCTCTATAGTAAGGGGCCGCATCCTGTCCAAAAGATCAGCGACATCCTGTCAATCCCAAGTGGAAGCATGACATATGTCGTGAACAAACTAGAAAAACAAGAGCTGGTGAAAAGGCAATGTGCACCCTCTGATAAACGTGTATTTCATGTATTGCTGACGGAAAAAGGAAAGCAATTGTTTGATGACATTTTTCCTAAACACACAGATGTCATTTCGCTAAACCTATCCTTTATTGAAAAAGAAGAAAAAGAACAGCTCATTGAATTACTAAAAAAAGTCGGTTTAGGTGCAAAACAACTTCACGAAAAGGGGAAACAAGATGACACTCAGCTTTGATACATTGGTACGTGAAAGACGATCCGCATCAAATTTTTTGCCAAATATCTCGATTTCGAGAGAAGAGCTTAACAGCATATTTGAAGAAGTCAAAATGGCACCATCTGCTTTTAACTTACAGCACACACAATATGTCGTCGTCCAAACAGAAGGTCTCAAAGAACAAGTAAGAGAAGCTGCATTTGGACAATATAAAGTGCATTCCGCCTCAGCAGCAATTATTGTACTTGGAGACCCAAATGCTTATCAGCAAGCGGGGAACATCTATGAAGGTCTGAAAATGCTTGGCATTTTAAACACGCAGCAATACGAAGAAATGGTCAGAGAGACGATGACCTTTTATGAACAGAGAGAAGCGGATTTTCAGAAAGAAGAGGCGATCCGCAATGCTTCATTATCTGCGATGCTGTTTATGCTCTCCGCCAAAAACAAGGGATGGGACACGTGCCCAATGATCGGTTTTGACCCTGATGTCATGAAAAAGGTGTTAAATATCGAGTCGGATTTGGTTCCTGTGTTAATGATCACACTCGGAAAAGAAAAAGTAGAGAGCAGACAAGCGAGAGGCTACAGAAAGCCAGTCTCTGAATTCGTAACATACTTATAAGATAGGGGGTTCCACTCATGGAACTAGGAATAAGTACATTTGTAGAAACAACACCTGATTTTCAAACAGGAAAAACAGTCAGTCACGCACAGCGTATTCGAGAAGTAGTCGAAGAAATTATTTTAGCAGATCAAGTCGGCCTTGATGTATTTGGAGTGGGTGAGCATCATCGACAAGATTTCGCTGCATCGAATCCAGCTGTCGTCTTAGCGGCTGCGGCAACACAAACAAAGAATATCCGCCTGACAAGTGCAGTGACAGTCCTTTCATCAGCAGATCCTGTTCGTGTCTTTCAGGATTTTGCAACATTAGATGGACTATCAAACGGGCGTGCAGAGATCATGGCAGGTCGTGGTTCATTTATTGAATCATTTCCGCTCTTTGGCTATGACCTGAATGATTATGAAGAATTATTTGAAGAAAAGCTTGATTTGCTGCTCAAATTACAGCAGTCCGAGCGTGTAACATGGAGCGGAAAGCATCGCCCATCTATTCAAGATGTTGGGGTATATCCAAGACCCGTTCAAGATCCGCTTCCAATCTGGATCGGCAGTGGGGGAAACCGTGAATCTGTTGTACGTGCTGGATTATTGGGGCTGCCGCTAGTACTTGCCATCATTGGCGGGAGTCCTAGACAGTTCGCACCGCTTGTACAGCTGTACAAGCAAGCGGCAGTGCACGCTGGACATGACCCAGAGAAATTAACCGTAGCGTCACATTCGCATGGATTTGTTGCGGAAGAAACAGATCTTGCAGCAGACCAATTCTTCCCTTCCACACAGCATGTGATGAACACGTTAGCAAGAGAGCGAGGCTGGGGTCCATATACTCGTTCTACATTTGATGCAGCGAGAACGTTAGAAGGCGCGCTGTATGTAGGAGATCCAGATGCAGTGGCAGAGAAAGTGATTCACCTTAGAAAAAATGTAGGAATCACGCGCTTTATGCTTCATGTACCGGTTGGTTCAATGCCGCATGATCAAGTATTAAAAGCCATTGAGTTATTTGGAAAAGAAGTCGCTCCTAAAGTAAGAGAAGAGGTTGCCCGCTGGGAAGCAGAGCAAGCATAACGAAAAAGGTCGATCAAGTGAATAGGCTTGATCGACCTTTCTTATGCTTAAGGATCAATGACACAAGGTTTCACTGTAGGGCATGAAGCAGCAGAAGCAAGTGGTGTGGTCGTCAAGGTGAAGAGGAAAACAAGTTGAAAACAGATGAGCCATTTTTTCATGAAATCACCTCCGTTCACAATTGTTTGACGGAATGAGATGAGGATAAAAGCATAGAAGTATAGAACACTCTCTATCCAACATAAGACAATCATATCATAATTTTCAAAAAAATGAAAAAATAACTTATAAAAGGACTAAATTATGGTATGGTTAATATGTTCAACAAAAAAAGGGAGGGATTTTTTTATGAAAAAGGTCATGTCTTCTGTTTTGGTTGGAGCAATTGTCTTAACAGGTGCCGGGGTCACAGCTGCTCCAGTGGAAGCAAAGGAGCAAACAAAAAGTGAAATAACCGTTCAGGCGAGTCGAACTGTCTCAGAAACAAGAACGTATACGACCTCGAACATCCCAGAAAGTATTGTCTATGCAAAGGATGGCTGGGTCGGTATTTTAAAACAAACCTCTATTGAAGAATTAGGATTAGGAAAATACAGAGTCACATTTACTGGAACGGTTGTACGTGATCCGGGATTTAATTAAATAAAACGCAAAGCTGACAGGTGGACAAGCCTGTCAGCTTTTTTCATGAGGATAATAAAGAATCATTTGCAGCCGGACCATTTGTTCTCCGGTTTGTTTATATGCATGCGAACGGTCCGCTTTAAAACGAATGGAGTCGCCGGCCTTTAAGCTGTATTGCTCATCACCAATGGATATATCAAGCGCTCCCTCAAAAACAGTGATCAATTCCTCTGTTCCGCCAATATGTTCATTCGCATGCAGCGACCCGCCAGGATCAATTTCTACTCGGTACACTTCAAATTTTCCCCGGTCATCAAAGGGAAAAGTCGTATACACACGATATCTCCCGTCATCTTCCGTTAAAATCTGTGCATCTTCCTTGCGTACCACCTTGATTTCAGGCTGTGGTGCGTAAATGAGCTCACTAAAAGACACCTTTAATCCGTTGGCGATTTTCCACAAAGTCGTGATGGTAGGGGTTGATTCTCCTCTTTCAATTTGTCCAATCATGGTTTTACTGACACCAGTTAATTCTGCCATCTTTTCTAGGCTTAATTTTTTTTGATCTCTAAGAAGCCTCACATTTTTAGAAATAATCGATTGTACATCTTCCATGAAAAAACTCCTTTCTCTATTTACTTTATAAAGACCAAACGTTACAATAAAACGTAACATACGCAATAAAGTAATTAAAGTCTTAATAACGCACGAGGGAGGCGGCAACTTGATTCTTTCTATGTTGATCTATGCTTTTGTGAGCAGCTTTACCCCGGGGCCAAACAACATCATGGCCATGGTCTTTACGAATAAGTATGGGGTCAAGCAAACATTTCGATTTTGTTTAGGTGTGGGTATCGGATTTCTCGTCATTTTGTGTTTGAGTTGCTTCTTTAATATCATTCTTTATCAAGTGATGCCGAAAATAGGCTGGGTCATGGCGTTCATCGGAGCCGCATACATGATTTATTTAGCTGTCAAAATCATGAAAAGTAAAGGCGGGGATGACGAAACCCTTGACCGCTACAATCATTTTGTTCCTGGTATGATGCTGCAATTTATCAACCCAAAAGCGATCTTGTATGGGTTGACCGTGATTTCAACCTTTGTTTTGCCATATGGACAATCTAATATGCATTATGTGATATGGACATTGATTCTCGCACTTATTGGCTTTCTCGGTACATTCAGCTGGAGCCTATTTGGCTCTTTATATAAGCGCTTTTTGACTGCTTACGAAAAACCGTTCCAGTTTGTCATGGGGCTGCTTCTGATATACAGTGCGATTTCAATGGTATGGGGCTATGTGATGTAAGTAGTCAGAAGCTTGGCCTCTGCCTGCCCATCACAACAGTATTGTAATAAAGTCCATCTGCCAGCCGTTTATCATTTTTTAATACCCCTTCAATCAGAAAGCCATGGCGCTCATATAACCGAATGGCTTTTTGGTTGGTTTCCAGCACGTGAAGTGACATCTTCTGGATGCCTTGCTGATCAGCCCAGTCAATAGAAGCGGCTAAAAGCTCTTTGCCAATGTGATAGCCCCAGGCATCCTTTTGTATGGCGATGCCAAATGTCACTTTGTGAGCAGAGCGCTTGAGTGAATGTCCCTCACATCTAGAGAAACCGACAATCTCTCCTTCAATATCAGCGACCAAAAATAAATGCCTGCTTTGTTTGGCATCCTCTTGAATCAAAACCTCAAAATCTTTTTCATGAAGAAAGGCTTCGCCTGGTTCACGGTCTAAATATTCTGTTTCACCATCAATTTTCAGTCTGAGAGCTGATAACTGCTTGGCATCGCCAATTGCAGCAGAACGAATACGATAGGTCAAGTCACGAACGGTGAATAAGTTTTCAGAGATGATCATTGAACAGAGCACCAACCTTTCTTTCCATTATGTCTATCATACCTGAAACGTGTACATAGCAGGTTAAAGCTTTTAAGCCTGTCTTATAGATAAGTATTTTTTAATCCAGCTGACCCTGGCTGGATCTTCATGATTTAGACTGAGAACTTAAATAAGCTTCTCTCACAACTGTTAAAAAGTGGTCAGCGACGGTTGATGTATCATCTTGTCTCCATGAAACATATAAATTTACTTTTGGTGTAGTTTCTTGGATTTTTCTATAAACAACCCCTGCGCGTTTTACGCTTTCTACTGAGGATGGAACCACAGAGATTCCCATTCCTGCAGCAACTAAATTAACAATCGTATGCATTTGAATAGCTTCCTGAACTACGTTTAAACTTATGCTATTTTCCCAAAAGTAGCTGATAATTAAATCATAAAATGCTGGACCTAGATGACGTGGAAACATGATAAATGGTTCATTGGCTAATAAATGAATTGGAACTTTGGGAAATGAAGCTAAAGGATGATTTTCTGGCAAAACCAAGCTTAATGATTCCTCACAACAAATTTCTGAGGTAAGTATCTTATTATTTTGGTTAGAACGAATAAATCCTATTTGAATTTCTTTCTTATATAGTGCTTTTAACTGCTGTTCTGTAGCCATTTCACATAAGACAAGATGGATGTTAGGGAAATTTTCTCGAAACCTTTTAATAATATCGATCACAATATCAGTAGAATCTACGAAACCGATCGTTAACTGACCGATCCTTCCGTCATCTGCAAGTTGTGTTGCTTTAATCGTTCTATCTACTTGAAGAAGCGTACGGCGGGCTTCTTCTAAAAATACTCTCCCAGAATCTGAAAGTTTAACCTGTCTTTTCGTTCTATGAAAAAGCGTAACACCTAACTCTTCTTCTAATTTACGAATTTCTTGACTTAATGGAGGCTGTGCCATTTTAAGACGTTCAGCTGCCCGGCTAAAATTTAGTTCTTCAGCAACCATGATAAAATAACGTATTTGTCTCAGATCCATTTTTTATGCCCCCCCTATAAATTTCATACTTGCTTATTGTGTAAAATGATTACGAAGGATTGTTATTAAACAGTTTTGCGCTTTTTTAATGGAAATATTTTTAATTATATAAAATATATATATATTTATCTGAATATATATATTATACATATTAACGTCCTCTTTTTATAATGAAAGTATTCTTTCAAAAGGAGGGCATTGTTATGGAATATAGTAAACTTGGATCTAGTGGATTAACAATTAGTAAACTTGCTTACGGAAACTGGATTAATCATGGTGGTAAGATAAATGAAGAAACTGCCCATGATTGTGTGAAAGCTGCTCTTGATGTTGGTATTACGACGTTTGATACTGCTGATGTTTATTCAGACACCAAGGCTGAAGAGATACTAGGCAGGTCTTTAAAAGGGATCCGGCGGGAGAGTATTGAACTTTGTACAAAAGTATGTCATCCAACTGGTACTGGGAAAAACGATAGAGGATTATCACGCAAGCATATTTTGGAAAACTGTCATGCCTCTTTGCGACGTTTACAAACGGATTATATTGATATTTACTATGCACACAGGTTTGACCCAACTACACCTCTGGAAGAAACGATGTTAGCTTTCGCAGATCTAGTAAGACAGGGTAAAGTGAACTATATTGGTGTAAGTGAGTGGACAGCAGAACAAATTACTCGAGGGGCAGCGCTTGCACGAGAGCTAAATGTCCCCCTTATCGCCAGCCAACCTCAATACTCCATGTTATGGAGAATAATTGAAAGTGATGTAATACCGACCTGCCAGCGTGAAGGACTTGGCCAGGTAGTATGGTCTCCTTTGGCCCAGGGGATCCTTACTGGAAAGTATCTCCCAGGAAAATCACTTCCGACTAATTCGCGTGCTAACTCATCTGCTGGAAAACCTTTTTTTAAAAACCTTGCTCAACGCTGGATGAATAATAACACCTTAGAGGCGATACAAAAGCTTAAGCCCGTCGCACAAGAGGTTGATCTTACTCTCGCTCAGCTTGCGATAGCATGGGTACTGCAAAACCAGAACGTTTCTGCAGCAATTATCGGTGCTTCTAGTCCAGAACAGGTGAGGGAGAATGCTTTAGCATCTGAGGTGAAAATTGAAACTGCGATGATGAATCAGATTGACGAAATTCTAGGTGATCTGGTTGAATACGATCAGAGTAAAACAGGTTAAAGCTTTTAAGTCTATCTTATAGATCATTATTTTTAATCCAGCCGACCTTGGCTGGATTTTCATGTTGCTGTAGTTTCTTGGATCGCACACTCAGATGTTTTGTATCTCTCAAAAAGGCTAAATGAATAGTATCAAACGTGGAGGTGGAACAAATGAGTGAAGAAAAAGGACATATGGATAAAGCGAAAGGAAAAACAAATCAAGTCAAAGGTCAAGTGAAAGAAAAGCTTGGCGAAGCAACAGATCATCAAAACCTGAAAGCAGAAGGGAAAAAGGATCAAGCCAAAGGAAAGCTTCAAGATAAAAAAGGGGATGTGAAGAATAAACTAAACGAGTAGCTTTCAGAAAGCTACATAAACCATTTAAGGCATGCCCTGATGATGAATTCCTGATAAGAAAAAAGCTTAACCACATGCGGTTAAGCTTTTTCTTTTAGAAAAACCATCTAGCAGTTCCCATCAGCATGACGCCTACAAGAACAGTAAGTGACAAGCTTTTTGTCCAAATAGCGATCAGTACGGTCGGAACTAAGACAGCAAGGTACATCCAGTGAATGGTGACGCCTGTTGTGGTATGAATGAACAGATGCTCTGCAATCAAAGCTGTAAAGATACAAATGGGAATAAACGATAACCACTTAAGCACCACTTCAGGCAGCTCGATACTTCGTACAAATAAAAAGGGAACGACCCTTGGAATGACGGTTACAATCATACAGCCGAGAATCAGCCATATCATAAAACTGCTGATCATTTATCTGTCACCACCCCAATGGTTGCGACAATCATGGTGGCTAACAGAACAGCCACGTGTGAGGGAACAAAATGAAGCAGAACAAACATTGCAACGACCATATACAAAACAAGTGACAGGCGATGGGTTAACTTACTTTTAGGCACAGTTTGCAAAGAAAGAACCAACAGCGCAGCAAACATAGCGGAAAGGGCAAAATCAAGACCAAGGGCTTCAGGATTTGAAATCCAGTGTCCAAAAATGCCGCCAAGTATACAGGCAGCAATCCAGCACAAATAAGCCGTTATGTTTAGCCCATGCATCCACCGATTATTCAGCTTTCCTTGCTGAGCTAATTTATTCATGGCTACGCCAAAGGATTCATCAGTCAGCAATAGACCGAATCCAATGTTTTGTTTCACAGAGTAGCGTGTAAAATGAGGAGCCAGCGTCAGGCTGAGCAATAAATGACGCAGATTCACAATAAATGTAGTGAGAATAATAGCGGAAAGGGGACTTCCAGTGACAAGCAGTGCACAGATAATAAACTGTGAAGCACCTGCATAAATAAAGATTGATAGAAGCGCAATGTCCCATAAGCTCAACTGTGCGCTAATTCCAACAATTCCGAAGGCAAACCCAATACTCATATAACCAAGCAGGGTTGGCACACAATCTTTTATTCCCTCGAGAAATGGTTCATGTTCCGTGCTGGGAATGTGTTTTCTAGCTTCAATATCCAACGACCTCTACTCCTTTTCTGCGTGACCACCTATAGTTTTACTTACTATATGAAAACGAATTCAGCATGTCAATAGCCGCTTATCTTCTATTATATGAAGAAAAAAGGTGACAAAAAAGGATTGAAGTCAACCAGAATTTGTTATAAAGTATCAGAAAATAAAAATAATTGGAGTGACGGCAATGCTATGGAAGCCTTTGTTTGAACATGATGTTCCAAATGCCCTCCGTCCATAACGGAGAGTGATCTCCGTTTGTGGATATGGTCATCAAAATATCCAGTAACGGAGGGAAAAAGATGAATGAAAAATATATAGGCGCCCTTTACCTAGCAATCGCTGCAAGTATTTGGGGCGGCATGTACGTTGTTGTCAAAGTAACAGTAGCGGTTGTTCCACCACTTGAGCTCGTTTGGATGAGATATGCTGTAGCAGGAGTCGTTTTGGTGTTCACCATTTGGCGCTTGGGCTATTCCTTTCGATTAGATAAAAAAGATATCCCGCTTATAGTGGTGATTGGGCTGATCGGAAATTTTCTTTCAATCGTGACCCAAGAAATCGGGACGATGTATACGTCTGCACAAATGGGGGCCGTTATCACATCTGCAACACCTGCGTTTATGGTGCTGTTTGCGTTCTTTCTATTAAAAGAAGCCATGACTGTTCGAAAGTGCGCATCCATCCTGCTTGCTACAGCAGGTGTATTGCTCATGATTGGACCAGTCGCAGTGCAAACAGATGAATTTGTTGGCGGTCTTTCATTGGTCATCGCTGCTTTAACATGGGCGCTTATGTCTGTTTTGCTAAAACGAGTTCCAGGAAAATACCCTCAGGTGGTGACAACCACATATGCGATCATCATTGCATTCATTGTTTTAACACCGCCAGTATTATTTCGTTTACCTCACCTAGATGTGGAGCAGATGGCAAGGCCAGAGATTTGGGGCGGTATTCTTTATCTAGGCATCATTTCAACAGCTTTAGCATTCTTTTTGTGGAATAGAGGGCTTCAATTGATGGATGCCTCAAGCGGAGGTCTATTCTTTTTCTTTCAACCGATCGTAGGTGCCATTCTTGGATGGCTGCTTTTGGGAGAAGAAATGGGATTACGCTCATTCATTGGAATTCTATGTATATTTGCAGGTGTCTATACTGTGCTGCGTCAAAAGGAATAAGAGAAGATGTCCCTTGTAAAAGGGGCATCTTCTTTAAAATGGGTAGGCTTGAGAGATTGAGAGAGGGTGGGGGAAACAGAATGATACAATTTCCGCATTTACAAAAAGGACAAACGATTGGTGTCACAGCACCTTCCTCAGGTGTACAGCCATCCTTGCATGACATGTTTCAGCTCTCATGCGAACGAATGAAAAAAAAAGGCTATGATGTCATATGTGGAGAGACGGTATGGCACCAGGAAAAGGCAAAATCAGCGCCTGCCATAGAACGAGCAAACGAGCTTCAGTATATGATGACGTGCAATGAGATTGACCACATCATCCCGCCATGGGGAGGACAGCTTTTGATGGAAGTGCTAGAGCACCTTGATTTCTCAACTATGCACAAAAAGTGGATTCTTGGTTACTCAGATACGAGTGCACTCTTGCTGGCATTTACATTAAAAACAGGCATTGCTACAGCACATGGCCCAAACTTAGTGGATTTACGAGGGGAAGAGTCTGATCAAACGACTGCTATGTGGGAAAAAGTGCTTTCCACAGAAGAGGAGATGGACATTACTCAGTTTTCTTCATATAAGTATCAAAAGGAATGGCAGCATGACACCCCGAGTCAACATGTCTTTCATTTAACAGAGCCTACAAGATGGCGCACGGTTCATCCGCAGGAGAAGGCGGTGAAGGGGAGACTGATGGGAGGCTGCATTGATATCATACGTCACTTAGCGGGGACACCTTTTGGAGACGTTAAAGCTTTTCAGGAAACATTCATAAAAGGTGAACCGATTCTCTGGTACTTCGAAAACTGCGCATTAAATGCTACCAGCATGAAGAGATCACTTGTTCAATTAAAACTAGCAGGGTGGTTTGACCACTGTTCAGGTATCATGTTTGGGCGAAGTGCAGTTGATGTGCCTGTAGAAGGGTATCAATATCGGGACGTATATGAAGAATTACAAAAGGAATTACAAATCCCCATTTTCTACGATATAGATTGTGGGCATGTCCCGCCACAAATGACGCTGATTAATGGCGCATATGCAGAAGTGCAGCTGCAACCTCAAGGCAAAGCGGTCCTAAAGCAAGCATTTTTATTATAAGAAAAGGAAAGGGGAACCCCTTTCCTTCATATAACATTACATCCCTTTTGTTTCCTCACCTGCTTTTGGAACTTCCCATGCGGACTCACGGAATACTTTTTCCCATTTCGATACGACAATACATGCAACGGCATGCCCTGGAACATTCACACCTGTTCGTGCCATATCCATAATTCGATCAACACCGGCTATAATGGCGACGCCTTCTGCTGGAAGACCTACTGCATGGGCGGTTGCTAAAAGAACGACGAGTGAACCGGATGGCACTGCTGCAATCCCTTTACTCGTTAACACAAGAACAAGCATCATCAAAAGCTGCTGTGACAGACTCATGTCGACACCAAACGCTTGTGCAAGAAACACACAGGATACCGATAAATATAAACTGGACCCATCACAATTGAGAGAAAGACCAGATGGAATGACAAAGGAGACGATTCTTTTTGGACACCCGTATTTTTCCATTCGTGACATAAGCTGAGGAAGGACAGTTTCTGTACTTGTAGTAGAGAAGGCAACTAAGAACAAATCCCAAATCATTTTTAAAACTTCGAAGTAGTTAAAACGGAAGATCAGTGCGACCAGAGGGAACAAAGCAAAGAGAATAATGAATAATCCTAAAAATACAGTCCCGACAAGCTTCATCATTGGGATTAATAAAACAATGCCATATTGGCCAACGGAAGCGGCCATTAATGCAAGAACTCCAATAGGTGCTGTCACCATGACCATCTGCGTTAGCTTAAACATAATTTGTGCCACTGATTCAAAGAAGGTGAGAACAGGAGCGGATGCTTTACCGATGCCGCTTGCGGCTACACCAAATAATATGGCGAAGAAAATGACAGCAAGTAAATCATTCTGAGCCATGACATCGACGATATTCGTTGGAATGATATCGAGTACCATTTGTTTAAAGTCAACGACTTTCTGCGTATAGCCATCTAATTCACCAATATCTTTCTTAGCTAATTTAGAGAAATCAAGGCCAACGCCAGGCTTTAGAACATTAGCCAGCAATAGACCAATTCCTAGAACGATGGTTGTGATGACCTCAAACCAAATGATCGTCTTTAATCCTAGGCTGCCCATTTTCTTCATACCGCCACTGCCAGCTGCACCAATAACAATGGTAGAGAAAACGATAGGAACAACGATCATTTTAATCAATCTGATGAATCCATCTCCAATTGGCCGCAGTGCCATCCCGAAGTCAGGAAAGAAATGGCCGATAAGAGCTCCTATCACCAAAGCGATCATGATTTGAAAAGCGACGAACTTTTTCATCATCTCCTACCTCCTTTAAATGCTTGGAAAATATTAAGAATTTTCCAATAAATAAAAATTCTATGTGACCATGTTTTGTCCTCCTTTGGATTTAGAAAGATTTTATTTAAGAATCATTAGAATTATGAAGAAAGAGAAGAAAATAGGGCTATTGCATCTCTATTTATCTAAGAAAAAACCACTTCTTAAAAAATATGAAACTTTTTTAGAAAAATGTATTGACCCATTTATGTGATCCATGGTATATTTTTATTCGTCGCTGATGACGTATTTGAAACAAAGCCATTCAAACACATGCGACAAACAAATTTTAAAAAGATGTTGACTTGATAAAAACGACATGTTAAGATAATTAAGTCGCCTGATTAAGCGCCCGTAGCTCAATTGGATAGAGCGTTTGACTACGGATCAAAAGGTTAGGGGTTCGACTCCTCTCGGGCGCGCCAATACAAATCACGCGGGTGTAGTTTAGTGGTAAAACCTCAGCCTTCCAAGCTGATGTCGTGAGTTCGATTCTCATCACCCGCTCCATTTTGAAACGTGATCTTTGAAAACTAAACAAGACAAAACGTACCTGTTAATTCGAGTTTTTATAAAAAAATCCTATGATATATCATAGGTAGTCAGTCAAACACTGACGAGGCAGGAAATGATCACATGCTAAGTTCGCTACATCGTGTAGCAACGCATGTGTGATATGCATCCTGCATACCTCGGAGAGTTTGATCCTGGCTCAGGACGAACGCTGGCGGCGTGCCTAATACATGCAAGTCGAGCGGACAGAAGGGAGCTTGCTCCCGGATGTTAGCGGCGGACGGGTGAGTAACACGTGGGTAACCTGCCTGTAAGACTGGGATAACTCCGGGAAACCGGAGCTAATACCGGATAGTTCCTTGAACCGCATGGTTCAAGGATGAAAGACGGTTTCGGCTGTCACTTACAGATGGACCCGCGGCGCATTAGCTAGTTGGTGGGGTAATGGCTCACCAAGGCGACGATGCGTAGCCGACCTGAGAGGGTGATCGGCCACACTGGGACTGAGACACGGCCCAGACTCCTACGGGAGGCAGCAGTAGGGAATCTTCCGCAATGGACGAAAGTCTGACGGAGCAACGCCGCGTGAGTGATGAAGGTTTTCGGATCGTAAAGCTCTGTTGTTAGGGAAGAACAAGTGCGAGAGTAACTGCTCGCACCTTGACGGTACCTAACCAGAAAGCCACGGCTAACTACGTGCCAGCAGCCGCGGTAATACGTAGGTGGCAAGCGTTGTCCGGAATTATTGGGCGTAAAGGGCTCGCAGGCGGTTTCTTAAGTCTGATGTGAAAGCCCCCGGCTCAACCGGGGAGGGTCATTGGAAACTGGGAAACTTGAGTGCAGAAGAGGAGAGTGGAATTCCACGTGTAGCGGTGAAATGCGTAGAGATGTGGAGGAACACCAGTGGCGAAGGCGACTCTCTGGTCTGTAACTGACGCTGAGGAGCGAAAGCGTGGGGAGCGAACAGGATTAGATACCCTGGTAGTCCACGCCGTAAACGATGAGTGCTAAGTGTTAGGGGGTTTCCGCCCCTTAGTGCTGCAGCTAACGCATTAAGCACTCCGCCTGGGGAGTACGGTCGCAAGACTGAAACTCAAAGGAATTGACGGGGGCCCGCACAAGCGGTGGAGCATGTGGTTTAATTCGAAGCAACGCGAAGAACCTTACCAGGTCTTGACATCCTCTGACAACCCTAGAGATAGGGCTTTCCCTTCGGGGACAGAGTGACAGGTGGTGCATGGTTGTCGTCAGCTCGTGTCGTGAGATGTTGGGTTAAGTCCCGCAACGAGCGCAACCCTTGATCTTAGTTGCCAGCATTTAGTTGGGCACTCTAAGGTGACTGCCGGTGACAAACCGGAGGAAGGTGGGGATGACGTCAAATCATCATGCCCCTTATGACCTGGGCTACACACGTGCTACAATGGACAGAACAAAGGGCTGCGAGACCGCAAGGTTTAGCCAATCCCATAAATCTGTTCTCAGTTCGGATCGCAGTCTGCAACTCGACTGCGTGAAGCTGGAATCGCTAGTAATCGCGGATCAGCATGCCGCGGTGAATACGTTCCCGGGCCTTGTACACACCGCCCGTCACACCACGAGAGTTTGCAACACCCGAAGTCGGTGAGGTAACCTTTATGGAGCCAGCCGCCGAAGGTGGGGCAGATGATTGGGGTGAAGTCGTAACAAGGTAGCCGTATCGGAAGGTGCGGCTGGATCACCTCCTTTCTAAGGATATATGGAGCAGTGTGCGTTTTCGTCTTGTTTAGTTTTGAAGGATCATTCCTTCAAGATATGTCTCTAGCGAGACAGGATTGTTCTTTGAAAACTAGATAACAATAAGTAATACATTCACATTGAATGCAATGCAAAGTTCATCACACATAGTGATTCTTTCTAAAGTAAGAAATGGTTAAGTTAGAAAGGGCGCACGGTGGATGCCTTGGCACTAGGAGCCGATGAAGGACGGGACGAACACCGATATGCTTCGGGGAGCTGTAAGCAAGCTTTGATCCGGAGATTTCCGAATGGGGAAACCCACTGCTCGTAATGGAGTAGTATCCATACTTGAATACATAGAGTATGAGAAGGCATACCCGGGGAACTGAAACATCTAAGTACCCGGAGGAAGAGAAAGCAAATGCGATTCCCTGAGTAGCGGCGAGCGAAACGGGAACAGCCCAAACCAAGAGGCTTGCCTCTTGGGGTTGTAGGACACTCTATACGGAGTTACAAAGGAACGATATAAGCGAAGAGGTCTGGAAAGGCCCGCCAAAGAAGGTAACAGCCCTGTAACTGAAATGTTGTTCTCTCCAGAGTGGATCCTGAGTACGGCGGAACACGTGAAATTCCGTCGGAATCCGGGAGGACCATCTCCCAAGGCTAAATACTCCCTAGTGACCGATAGTGAACCAGTACCGTGAGGGAAAGGTGAAAAGCACCCCGGAAGGGGAGTGAAATAGATCCTGAAACCGTGTGCCTACAAGTAGTCAGAGCCCGTTAATGGGTGATGGCGTGCCTTTTGTAGAATGAACCGGCGAGTTACGATCCCGTGCAAGGTTAAGCAGAAGATGCGGAGCCGCAGCGAAAGCGAGTCTGAATAGGGCGCATGAGTACGTGGTCGTAGACCCGAAACCAGGTGATCTACCCATGTCCAGGGTGAAGTTCAGGTAACACTGAATGGAGGCCCGAACCCACGCACGTTGAAAAGTGCGGGGATGAGGTGTGGGTAGGGGTGAAATGCCAATCGAACCTGGAGATAGCTGGTTCTCTCCGAAATAGCTTTAGGGCTAGCCTCAAGGTAAGAGTCTCGGAGGTAGAGCACTGATTGGACTAGGGGCCCCTACCGGGTTACCGAATTCAGTCAAACTCCGAATGCCGATGACTTATCCTTGGGAGTCAGACTGCGAGTGATAAGATCCGTAGTCGAAAGGGAAACAGCCCAGACCGCCAGCTAAGGTCCCAAAGTATACGTTAAGTGGAAAAGGATGTGGAGTTGCTTAGACAACCAGGATGTTGGCTTAGAAGCAGCCACCATTTAAAGAGTGCGTAATAGCTCACTGGTCGAGTGACTCTGCGCCGAAAATGTACCGGGGCTAAACGTATCACCGAAGCTGCGGACTGTTCTGACGAACAGTGGTAGGAGAGCGTTCTAAGTGCTGTGAAGTCAGACCGGAAGGACTGGTGGAGCGCTTAGAAGTGAGAATGCCGGTATGAGTAGCGAAAGACGGGTGAGAATCCCGTCCACCGAATGCCTAAGGTTTCCTGAGGAAGGCTCGTCCGCTCAGGGTTAGTCGGGACCTAAGCCGAGGCCGAAAGGCGTAGGCGATGGACAACAGGTTGATATTCCTGTACCACCTCCTCACCATTTGAGCAATGGGGGGACGCAGGAGGATAGGGTAAGCGCGGTATTGGATATCCGCGTCCAAGCAGTTAGGCTGGGAAATAGGCAAATCCGTTTCCCGTAAAGGCTGAGCTGTGATGGCGAGCGAAATTTAGTAGCGAAGTTCCTGATTCCACACTGCCAAGAAAAGCCTCTAGCGAGGTGAGAGGTGCCCGTACCGCAAACCGACACAGGTAGGCGAGGAGAGAATCCTAAGGTGATCGAGAGAACTCTCGTTAAGGAACTCGGCAAAATGACCCCGTAACTTCGGGAGAAGGGGTGCTTCTTAGGGTGTTAAAGCCCCGAGAAGCCGCAGTGAATAGGCCCAGGCGACTGTTTAGCAAAAACACAGGTCTCTGCGAAGCCGTAAGGCGAAGTATAGGGGCTGACGCCTGCCCGGTGCTGGAAGGTTAAGAGGAGCGCTTAGCGTAAGCGAAGGTGCGAATTGAAGCCCCAGTAAACGGCGGCCGTAACTATAACGGTCCTAAGGTAGCGAAATTCCTTGTCGGGTAAGTTCCGACCCGCACGAAAGGCGCAACGATCTGGGCACTGTCTCAACGAGAGACTCGGTGAAATTATAGTACCTGTGAAGATGCAGGTTACCCGCGACAGGACGGAAAGACCCCGTGGAGCTTTACTGCAGCCTGATATTGAATGTTGGTACAGCTTGTACAGGATAGGTAGGAGCCTTGGAAACCGGAGCGCTAGCTTCGGTGGAGGCATCGGTGGGATACTACCCTGGCTGTATTGACCTTCTAACCCGCTGCCCTTATCGGGCAGGGAGACAGTGTCAGGTGGGCAGTTTGACTGGGGCGGTCGCCTCCTAAAATGTAACGGAGGCGCCCAAAGGTTCCCTCAGAATGGTTGGAAATCATTCGCAGAGTGTAAAGGCACAAGGGAGCTTGACTGCGAGACCTACAAGTCGAGCAGGGACGAAAGTCGGGCTTAGTGATCCGGTGGTTCCGCATGGAAGGGCCATCGCTCAACGGATAAAAGCTACCCCGGGGATAACAGGCTTATCTCCCCCAAGAGTCCACATCGACGGGGAGGTTTGGCACCTCGATGTCGGCTCATCGCATCCTGGGGCTGTAGTCGGTCCCAAGGGTTGGGCTGTTCGCCCATTAAAGCGGTACGCGAGCTGGGTTCAGAACGTCGTGAGACAGTTCGGTCCCTATCCGTCGCGGGCGCAGGAAATTTGAGAGGAGCTGTCCTTAGTACGAGAGGACCGGGATGGACGCACCGCTGGTGTACCAGTTGTTCTGCCAAGGGCATCGCTGGGTAGCTATGTGCGGACGGGATAAGTGCTGAAAGCATCTAAGCATGAAGCCCCCCTCAAGATGAGATTTCCCATTCCGCAAGGAAGTAAGATCCCTGAAAGATGATCAGGTTGATAGGTCTGAGGTGGAAGCGTGGTGACACGTGGAGCTGACAGATACTAATAGATCGAGGACTTAACCTATATTCTAATGTGAAGCTTGAACATTGTTATCTAGTTTTGAGAGAACATTCTCTCCATCAGGTTTGGTGGCGATAGCGAAGAGGTCACACCCGTTCCCATACCGAACACGGAAGTTAAGCTCTTCAGCGCTGATGGTAGTTGGGGGTCTCCCCCTGTGAGAGTAGGACGCCGCCAAGCTTGTCATATTTATATCATCGCGGGGTGGAGCAGTTCGGTAGCTCGTCGGGCTCATAACCCGAAGGTCGCAGGTTCAAATCCTGCCCCCGCAACCAAAATGGTCCGGTAGTTCAGTTGGTTAGAATGCCTGCCTGTCACGCAGGAGGTCGCGGGTTCGAGTCCCGTCCGGACCGCCATTTTTATGACTTGTAAACGAAAACGTATAGTTTCGTTTTTTTTTATGTCTTTTTCTTTTCGTACGTATCCAAGATGCAATGAATTGGTTTGTGTTTGGCTACACGTTATGTGAAAAGAAAAAGATAGATCACTTCAACCCAGCCTGGTTTTTTCATACCAGGCTTTCTTTATATCATTTTTAATTGGAATTGAAACTCATATTGGCTTACACTAATACTAATTATGTCTGACATCGTGTCTACTCAATCAATTGATTGCATGAAGGGGCTGCTTTTTATGGATGAATTTGATCTTATTCGCCGAATTACACCAAAAGAAACACATCAGCGTTCTTTGGTTATGGGCATCGGTGATGATGCAAGTGTTTATCAACCTCATTCACATTGTGAAGAGGTCGTTTGTGTTGATACAATGGTGGAGTATGTTCATTTTCGTTTTGATTTTTCCACACCTTTTGAGATTGGCTTTAAAGCACTAGCGGTCAATGTCAGTGATATTGCCGCAATGGGAGGAACCCCAAAGTATTATCTTGTATCGATTGCGATCCCCCCTCATGGTGATGAGACGATCGTCTCAGCTCTTTACGAGGGAATGAAAGCATTGGCTGACACCTATCATATGGATTTAATTGGTGGAGATACGGTCGCCACTCGCAGTGACTTTGTCATTACAGTGACGGTCATTGGCGAGGTTCCCAAGGGAACAGCTTGTTATCGTCACAGTGCTCAGACAGGAGACGTCGTCTTTGTCACAGGTGAGCTTGGTTCATCAGCTGCTGGCTTATCACTTTTAATGAACGAAGTAACCCCTACCAAGGCAGTCGACAAAGCCTTTTTTCTTGAGCGTCATAAAAAGCCTCAGCCTCACATTGCTGCTGGACATATTTGCTCAAGCTTCCCACGGGTCACCTTGAATGATGTGAGTGATGGATTAGCGAGTGAGCTGAATGAGATAGCCGAAGCGAGTCATGTGACGATTGAGATAGAAGCAAACAAGCTCCCCGCACATCCAGATTTACCAGTGCTGCGTAAAGACTGGCTGGAATGGGTGTTATTTGGCGGGGAAGACTTTGTATTAACTGGTACGATTCCAGAGGCTGATTGGGAAAGCTTTGAAATGCAATGTAGAAAAGAAGACATTCAAGTCAAACGCATTGGACAAGTCAAAGGTGATCAAGCAGCAAGCGTTATATTAAAAGACAATGAACAGCAAACAATGTTAATGAAAAAAGGATATAATCATTTTAAGAAATGAGGTGACATAACTGTGAAATTAACATGGACGACAAAAGGTGCGGATGAGACGAAACGAATTGCCGCTGCTTTGGCCAAACTTGTGATGCCAGGCGATGTTTTGACATTAGAAGGGGATTTAGGTGCAGGCAAAACTACTTTTTCAAAAGGTTTTGCAGAAGGCTTAGGGATTACCCGTATCGTCAACAGCCCTACCTTTACGATTATTAAAGAATATACCGATGGCAGACTGCCACTTTATCATATGGACGTGTACCGCATGGAAGATGCGGAAGAAGATATTGGGCTCGAAGAATATTTTGAGGGCGAAGGTGTATGCTTGGTTGAGTGGGCACATCTCATTGGACCTCAATTGCCTTCCACCTATTTGAAAATAGAAATGCTGAGAACAGAACGTGAAGAAGAACGTCATCTCACGTTTAGTGCAAAAGGGGAACGCTATAAGACCCTTTGTAAGGAGATGAAAGAATTTGACCATACTGGCAATTGATACGTCTAACCATACACTAGGAATTGCCCTTGTAAAAGATTCCACAGTGATTGGTGAGAGCATCACGTATTTAAAAAAGAACCATTCCGTCCGAGCGATGCCGACTGTTGAGGCATTAATGAAAGAATGTGGTGTAGCGCCAAGTGAACTAAGTAAAATCGTTGTAGCGAAAGGACCTGGTTCCTACACTGGTGTCCGAATTGGTGTGACCATTGCAAAAACACTCGCGTGGACGCTGTCTATCCCGATATCGGCTGTTTCAAGTTTAGAAACACTTGCGGCAAATGGTCAATATTTTGATGGATGGATCTCGCCACTATTTGATGCGAGAAGAGGACAAGTTTATACTGGGCTATATACGTTTGAAGAAGGAAAAATCAAAGAGATCAAACCAGACCAAAATATCTTGCTCACGGATTGGCTTCATGAGCTGAAGCAGACAGGAAAGCCTGTCCTATTTCTTGGGCAGGATGTGCATCTTCATGAAGAGAGCATTCGCTCCATTTTAGGAGAAACTGCTGTGATAGCAGAGGGAGCTTTTCATAACCCAAGACCTTCAATGCTTGCGTTTTTAGGGACAGATCGTCCTGCTGAAGATGTTCATCAGCTTGTTCCTAACTATATTCGTTTGGCAGAAGCGGAAGTGAAATGGCTTGAAGGACAAAAATAATCTCAACATAACAGAGATTCGAAAAATGACGGTAGCGGACATTCCAGAGGTGTATACGATTGAAGTGCATTCGTTTACTGCACCTTGGAAAAAAGAATCATTTGTCTATGAGATTCTCCATAACCAGTACAGCCATTATTTCCTCATTGAAGAAGATAAACAGCCTGTTGGGTATTGCGGGGTCTGGATCGTCATGGACGATGCACAAATTACGAACATTGCGATTCTCCCTGAGCATAGAGGAAAGGGCTACGGGGAAGCATTGCTGCGATATGTCATGGAATTTTGCAAAGAAAAAAAGACAGATCATCTTTCTTTAGAGGTGCGGGTTTCGAATACACCTGCACAATCCCTTTATGAAAAGCTTGGTTTCAGACCAGCTTCTATTCGAAAGAATTATTATACGGATAATGGGGAAGATGCATTGGTCATGTGGGTGAATATAAATGAGTGAACAAACAGATCGATTCATATTAGGTATAGAGACAAGCTGTGATGAAACAGCTGCATCCATTGTAAAAAATGGGAAAGAAATTGTGGCGAATGTTGTGGCCTCGCAAATAGAAAGTCATAAACGATTTGGCGGTGTTGTACCAGAAATCGCTTCAAGACATCACGTGGAACAAGTTACCATCGTATTGGAAGAAGTGATGACACAGGCCAATATGAGCTTTCAGGATTTAGATGCCATTGCTGTCACAGAAGGACCGGGCTTAGTCGGTGCCCTTCTGATCGGTGTCAACGCAGCCAAGGCACTGAGCTTTGCTCATCAGATTCCTCTTGTTGGTGTACATCATATTGCTGGGCATATTTATGCAAACCAGCTTGTAGATGAATTACAGTTTCCATGTTTGGCTCTTGTTGTCTCTGGTGGACATACTGAGCTTGTGCTAATGAAGGAGCATGGATCTTTTGAGGTCATTGGAGAAACATTAGATGATGCGGCTGGAGAAGCCTACGATAAAGTGGCTCGGACGATGGGTCTCCCGTATCCAGGTGGACCTCATATTGATCGGTTAGCACATGAAGGAGAGCCAACGATTAAACTTCCTCGTGCATGGCTTGAAGAAGGTTCCTATCACTTTAGCTTTAGTGGATTAAAATCAGCTGTAATTAACACATTACACAATGCATCTCAAAAGGGAGAAACAATTGCTCCAGAGAATTTGGCAGCAAGTTTTCAAGCAAGCGTCATTGAGGTGCTTGTTGGGAAAACATTAAAAGCGGCTGAGGCCTATGGCGTAAAGCAGGTTGTCCTAGCTGGTGGAGTCGCTGCCAATAAAGGACTGAGAGAAGCTTTGACGACAGCATTCACAAAGCTACCTGACGTGAAGGTCATTATTCCGCCGTTATCTCTTTGCACAGACAATGCAGCCATGATCGCTGCTGCTGGAACCATTGCGTTTGAAAAGGGAATAAGAGGCGATATGGCGATGAATGGCCAGCCGGGCTTACCGCTTGTCTCATATGAATGAAAACTCCTGTGGATACACAGGTTTTTTTCATTTTCAATGAAAGCGATTTATTCACATGTAAACGTTATATATCCACAATTATTTGAAAATTTTGTTTTAAAATGAAGAGAATGTGTATAAAAAAGAAATTTTGTGTGGATATGTGATTAAAAACCTGTGAATAAAGTGGATAAGTCCAAAATTTTTAAGAATAACAAAGAAGTTTTTGTGGATATTAATGTGGATAATAAATTTTCACTGAAAGAAAAAAGAGCACCCATTTGGGCACTCTTTAAGATTCGGATAGCTCTTCCCACTCCGCGAAAAGTGATTCAAGCTCTTGATTAAGTGTATCATTTTCTGTTTGAATGTCTTGGACCTTCTCATGATTTTGGAAAATAGCAGGATCACATAGAAGCTCTTCATTTTCACCAAGTTTCTCTTCAATGACAGCAATCCGCTTTTCAATTTCCTCGATTCTGCGCTGCTTTTGTCTTTCTTTCTTTTTCAGTTCTTTTTCTTCCGCATAAGAAAGCTTTGCTGTTTCTACTGGCTTTGCTGCTTGTTTTTTAAGCGGTTCATTTTCTTGAAGCGCCTCAAGCTCTAATTGTTCATTTTTCTTTTCAAGGTAGTAGTCATAGTCACCAAGGTATTCTTTTGTTTCCGCTCGCGACAGCTCGAATACTTTCGTTGCTAGTCGATTAATAAAATAACGGTCATGCGAGACAAATAAGATGGTTCCTGGATAATCGATCAGCGAATTCTCTAAAATTTCCTTACTATCTAAGTCCAAATGGTTCGTAGGCTCATCAAGTATCAGGAAATTGGCTTTTTGGAGCATCAGCTTTGCCAGGGCAAGCCGGGCTTTTTCTCCACCGCTTAATGCATGAACGGGCTTTAAGACGTCATCACCAGAAAAAAGGAAATTCCCTAAACATGTCCGAATTTCTTTTTCATTCATATGAGGATAGTCATCCCAAAGCTCATTGAGCACTTTTTTGGATGATGTCAGTTTGGCTTGTTCTTGGTCATAGTAGCCGATCGTGACATGAGATCCAAAGGTGATGTCGCCTTTTACAGGCGTTAATGTGTTCGTTAACGTTTTTAAAAGGGTTGATTTCCCGATCCCGTTAGGACCAATGAGTGCCACGCTATCCTCACGTTTGATCTGAAAAGAAAGGGAGGATAGGAGTGGTGTTTTTTCATCATAACGAATGTCGAGATCATGTACCTTCAGCACATCATTGCCGCTTTGTCTCGTAATATCAAAATGAAAGTTTGCGGATTTTTCATCACCTAATGGCTTATCTAAACGATCCATCCGTTCCAGCTGCTTGCGTCTGCTCTGAGCGCGCTTTGTGGTTGAGGCTCTTGCCAGGTTGCGATCTACGAAGTCTTGGAGCTTTGAGATTTCTTCTTGCTGCTTTTCGTAGAGCTTCATATCACGCTCTAGCTGCTCAGCTTTCAGTTCAAGATACTTACTATAGTTGCCTGCGAACTTTTTCATGGCAGTTCTTGAGACTTCATATACATGGTTCACCACTTTGTCTAAGAAGTAGCGGTCATGGGACACGATCAGAATGGCGCCTGTATAATTTTGCAAATACTGCTCCAGCCATGATAAGGTATCAATATCTAAATGGTTGGTCGGCTCGTCCAGAATTAAGAGTTCTGGTTTCATTAATAAGAGCTTTCCAAGCGCTAGACGGGTTTTCTGGCCGCCGCTTAAGGATTGAACGGTTGTCTCATCTTCAAAGTGACTAAAGCCCAGCCCATGAAGAATGGAGCGGACATCAGCTTCGTATTGATAGCCGCCTTGATCTTTAAATTCCTGCTGCAGTCTGTCATAGGTTTTCATGAGGGAATCCAGCTCAGAACCTGTGGAGGAAGCCATTTTCTCCTCAATGGTTCTCATCTCTTGTTCCATCCTTTTTAAATGATCAAAAACCGATAATAATTCGTCTTTTAACTTACGTGTAGACGTCACATCGGTATGCTGTGCTAAATAGCCGATCGATAGGTCTTTCGGTTTGATGATCTCACCTTGCTCGTAAGACAATTGACCGGCAATGATTTTCAAAAGGGTGGATTTGCCTGCGCCGTTACGACCTACAATGGCAATCCGATCCCTTGCTTTGACTTCCAATTTTATATTCGTTAAAACGGTATCAGCACCAAATGATTTGGACAGCTGATTCACTTGTAGAATCATCATGTAACTTCACCTCTGCTATAATATGTTAAGTGTAGCTTATCAGCAGTAAACCGGCAAATGTTACATACAATCGCCATATTCAAATGAAAGACAGATAGGAAAAAATAGTGTATCATTTGAGTGAGGGAGCGTTGAAAGATGAGTCAATTTAGCCACTTTAACGAACAGGGAAGAGCAAAGATGGTCGACATTAGTGACAAATCGTCTACAGTGAGAACCGCCGTTGCTGCTTCAAGCGTTCGTATGATAAAAGAAGTGTTTCATAAAATACAACAACGTGAAATTGGAAAAGGGGATGTGCTGTCTGTTGCACAGGTTGCTGGCATCATGGCAGCAAAGCAAACATCTACCATCATTCCAATGTGTCATCCGCTTGCACTAAAAGGCGTGGATATCTCCTTTGATTGGGAGGAAGACGGAAATGCGCACATTCTGAACATACAAGTACAGGTGAAAACAAAAGGAAGTACGGGTGTGGAGATGGAAGCGCTCACTTCTGCTTCAGTATGTGCACTGACCGTTTACGACATGTGCAAAGCGATTGATAAAGGCATGATCATCGGTCCTACCTATTTAATTGAAAAGACAGGCGGGAAAAACGGTGATTTTCACAGAGCATCTGATATTTAAGTTGGAGGACCTTATATGAATATAGATCAGTCAAAAATTCCACAAGCGACAGCCAAACGTTTGCCGCTATATTACCGTTTTTTAAAAAATCTGCATGCATCAGGAAAACAAAGGGTGTCATCGGCAGAGCTTAGTGATGCAGTCAAAGTGGATTCTGCCACCATTCGCCGAGATTTTTCGTACTTTGGTGCACTTGGGAAGAAAGGGTATGGCTATAATGTCGATTACCTCTTGACCTTCTTCAGAAAGACACTTGACCAAGATGAAATGACCAATGTCATGCTCATCGGTGTCGGGAATTTAGGGACTGCTTTTTTACACTATAATTTCATCAAAAATAATAATACAAAAATTTCAATGGCTTTTGACGTCAATGAGAGTAAAATAGGAAGTGAGATAGGCGGCGTGCCTGTCTATGATTTGGATAAGCTTGAAGAGCATGTTCAAGAGGTAGGAGATATTCCTGTTGCCATTTTGACAGTACCTGCCGTAGCAGCTCAATCCATTACAGATCGTTTGATTGCCCTTGGCATCAAAGGAATCCTTAACTTTACGCCGGCTCGATTGAATGTGCCGGAACACATTCGAATTCATCATATAGATTTGGCGGTTGAACTTCAGTCTCTTGTGTATTTCTTAAAGCATTACTCTGTTACACAGGAGGATTGACGAAAAGGGGTAAAGGGGGTGGAGCAAATGGGTCCGATCGGTCCTGGAAGCTTGGTTCTGATTGCGATTGTTGCGCTCATTATTTTTGGGCCGAAAAAGCTTCCTGAATTAGGAAGAGCAGCAGGAGATACATTACGTGAATTCAAAAATGCCACAAAAGGTTTAGCTGATGATCAGGAAGAAAAAAAGAAAAAAGAAGATCAGTAGAATAGGATGAGCTTCATGAATGTCAAAGATATGCCGCTTATGGAGCATATTGTGGAACTGCGAAAACGTTTAGTGATCATTGCGATGTTTTTTGTCGCCTTTATGGTGGCTGGTTTTTTTCTTGCTAAGCCGGTCATTGTGTATTTACAAAATACCGATGAAGCGGCCACACTGACACTGAATGCATTTAAGCTCACAGATCCGCTGTACGTGTTTATGCAGTTCGCATTTGTCATTGCTTTGGTTTTGACGTGTCCCGTGATTTTATATCAGCTTTGGGCGTTTGTCAGCCCCGGCTTATATGAAAAAGAGAGAAAGGTGACACTTGCTTATATTCCGATTGCACTGCTTTTATTTTTGAGCGGTGTGGCTTTCTCTTATTTTATTTTGTTTCCGTTTGTCGTTGATTTTATGATGCGGATGTCGAATGATTTAAATGTAGAGCAAGTCATTGGGATTCATGAGTATTTTACATTTCTGATGCAGTTAACACTTCCATTTGGCTTTTTGTTTCAGATGCCCGTTGTGTTGATGTTTCTCACAAGACTTGGCATCATCACACCGATGTTTTTATCAAAAATACGGAAGTATGCCTATTTTGTCCTCCTTGTCATTGCCGCACTCATTACACCGCCAGAGCTTGTTTCTCACCTCATGGTCACCTTGCCGATGCTCGTTTTGTATGAAGTGAGTATTGTCATTTCAAGAGTGACCTATCGCAAAATGCAGCAAACAGAGACAGAGGAGAAAAAAAATTATGATGTCTCATAAAAAAGCATCGTGATCCGAATAAGGGTCACGATGCTTTTTCTATTGTAAAAGGAATTGATTGATCGCTTGAAATAGATGCTGATAATAGGCAGGCTCATGCGGTACAAAATCTTGTATACAGACTACTCTGCTTTCTTCACATCGTTCTCCGGATTCATCAACTTCAAAGCCATCAAGCTGCATGTTTTCACATTTTCTTGTGAAAAGCTGCTGTGCATCCATTAGCTTTGCTCTGTAAAGTCCAGCGACTTCTTCTTTTTGTAATTGAATGTTCATCTGCTCTTCTTGATGGACGTAAAGATAGACATGGCAAAATTCACGATCAGTAAAATCGGGTAGATGAATTTCATCCTGTATAACACCTGCAAAGGATAGATCTTCAAAAGGGACAGTAAGACCAAGCTCTTCTTCTACCTCTCTCATACCGTCAGAAGGCTGTTCATTTGCAAGAAGGTGGCCTGCTGCTGTGATATCAAACAGAGCAGGAAAATCTTTTTTTGCGGGGCTTCTTAGCTGAAAATAGAGATACACGGTGTCATGTTCCTTTTTGAGAAGCCAGAAATGAAAGGTTTCATGCCAAAGACCTTGGGCGTGGACATCTGAACGGGGTGCAACTCCAATCGCTTCATGCTGCTCATTTAAGATGTTCAGTTTTTCTTGTTTCATGAAAACTTGTCCTCCATAAAAAAACCATTTTCCAGAGATTAGAAAATGGTTTTTGATTTATTTTTGCTGCTGTTTTTTGAGTTTGACAGAGAAGGCAAACATTTTAAACGCGATATTGATATTATAGGCCGCAAACACCATCAGCAAAATGCTGTAAAATGACCACATGTCACCTGGATTTTGAATGGCCATATAGGTGAAAGCAACACCTACGGCAAAATAAATGACGCCCCATACGACAGGGTTTCTCATGAGAAAAAGCCTCCAATAATCATTTGCATTGTTTGAGATTGTTCTTCAATCATTTTTCTTACTGGCTCAATCTGCACAAGAATGACGAGCGAGTTCATCAGCATATGTGCACCGATTGGAACAATGATACGTTTTGTTTTCGCATATAAAAAGGCAAAGGTAAAGCCCATCGCGGTATAAAGTAAGATATGAGCAAAATCATTGTGTACAGCTGCGAATACCACTGAACTGACAAGCGCTCCAATAAAGAAGTTCGTTTTTTCATAAATCACACCAAAAATGATTTTTCGGAAAATGATTTCCTCTAATATCGGTCCAATCAGGGCGATGACAATTACAAGCCATGGAACTGCATCCATAATGGATAAGATGGCTTGAGTATTTTCGGATTCACGGCCAATGCCAAATGCATATTGTTCAATCGCTCCTGCAATCGATTGTGCAAAGAGGGAAAGAAAGAAACCGCCAATGATCCAGGCGATAGCTAAACCGACTGAAACCGGTGCTTCATTTCGAAGTGAAGCTTTTGGTACAGTCCGAAGAATGAGCAGAATAATGATTAATCCGATACAGAAGCTGATGATTGTCCATGTTCCTGACAATTTAGAGAGCTCTGCTTGTGTCATCGGTGTTTGAATGAATCCTAACCATTTCATAATGATCACATAAGGAATTGCAGAAACCTGTACCAATATATACGTTAAGATGATGTACCAATATTGTTTTTTCAAGTAACGAAAACCCCTTTACTAAAAGAACTAGATTTATTGTAACACAAGTCTTCTTCTTCGATGAAAAGGAAAGAATCTGAGTTGAAAAAAGATCATGAAAGCGTAAAAATTTTTAAAGGTTTTTACTTGAAATTACAGAAGACATTCTTTATTATAATAAATGTGTTAGCACTCACTAGTGATGAGTGCTAAAAAAGACTACATATAAAAATTGAGGAGGTTGTTTCTTATGTTAAAGCCATTAGGCGATCGCGTAATCATTGAACTCGTTGAATCTGAGGAAAAAACCGCTAGCGGTATTGTGTTACCGGATTCTGCAAAAGAAAAACCGCAAGAAGGTAAAATTGTTGCAGCAGGTTCAGGCCGTGTACTTGAAAGTGGTGAGCGCGTTGCGTTAGAAGTAAACACAGGCGACCGCATTATCTTCTCAAAATATGCAGGCACTGAAGTGAAATATGAAGGCAAAGAATATTTAATCCTTCGTGAGAGCGACATTTTAGCTGTTATTGGTTAATCACATAAAAAAACATTGAGATATATTTTTAAAAAGACTGAGGAGGTTTCGTTATTATGGCAAAAGATATTAAGTTCAGTGAAGAAGCACGTCGCGCGATGTTACGTGGTGTAGATGCACTTGCAGATGCTGTAAAAGTAACTTTAGGACCTAAAGGACGTAACGTGGTTCTTGAGAAAAAATTCGGTTCTCCACTTATCACAAATGATGGTGTAACGATTGCAAAAGAAATCGAATTAGAAGATGCATTTGAAAACATGGGTGCAAAACTTGTGGCTGAAGTTGCAAGCAAAACAAACGACGTAGCTGGTGATGGTACAACAACTGCAACGGTTCTAGCTCAGGCAATGATCCGTGAAGGTCTTAAAAACGTAACAGCTGGTGCAAACCCTGTTGGCGTTCGTAAAGGGATCGAAGAAGCAGTGAAAGTAGCACTTGAAGGCTTGCACGAGATTTCTAAACCAATCGAAGGCAAAGAATCAATTGCTCAAGTTGCGTCTATTTCTGCAGCAGATGAAGAAGTAGGCAGCCTAATCGCTGAAGCAATGGAGCGTGTAGGTAACGACGGCGTGATCACAATCGAAGAATCTAAAGGGTTCACAACTGAGCTTGAAGTGGTTGAAGGAATGCAGTTTGACCGCGGATATGCTTCACCATACATGGTGACTGATTCTGATAAGATGGAAGCGGTTCTTGAAAATCCTTACATCTTAATCACTGATAAAAAGATCACAAACATTCAAGAAATCCTTCCTGTACTTGAGCAAGTTGTACAACAAGGAAAACCATTATTGATCATTGCTGAAGATGTAGAAGGCGAAGCACTTGCAACACTTGTTGTGAACAAACTTCGTGGAACATTCAACGCAGTGGCAGTCAAAGCACCTGGATTCGGTGACCGTCGTAAAGCAATGCTTGAAGACATCTCTGTTCTAACTGGCGGAGAGTTAATCACAGAAGACCTAGGACTTGACCTGAAATCAACCGAAATCGGTCAGCTTGGCCGCGCGTCTAAAGTTGTTGTGACAAAAGAAAACACAACCATCGTAGAAGGCTCAGGAGATTCTGCTCAAATCGCAGCACGCGTTAACCAAATCCGTGCGCAAGTAGAAGAAACAACTTCTGAATTCGATAAAGAAAAATTACAAGAACGTCTTGCAAAACTAGCTGGCGGCGTCGCTGTCATCAAAGTTGGTGCTGCAACTGAAACAGAACTAAAAGAGCGTAAACTGCGCATCGAGGATGCACTGAACTCAACTCGTGCAGCAGTTGAAGAAGGTATTGTATCCGGTGGTGGTACAGCACTTGTGAATGTATACAAAAAAGTCGCTTCAATCGAAGCAGATGGTGACGTTCAAACAGGTGTAAACATCGTTCTACGTTCTCTTGAAGAGCCAATCCGTCAAATCGCTCACAACGCAGGTCTTGAAGGATCCGTCATCGTTGAGCGCTTGAAAAACGAAGAAATTGGCGTAGGCTTCAACGCAGCAACAAACGAATGGGTAAACATGATCGAAAAAGGAATCGTTGACCCAACAAAAGTAACTCGCTCTGCACTTCAAAACGCAGCTTCTGTTGCAGCAATGCTTCTAACAACTGAAGCAGTCGTTGCTGACAAACCAGAAGAAGGCGGCTCAGGCGGCGGAATGCCGGATATGGGCGGCATGGGTGGTATGGGCGGCATGATGTAATCAGGGTTTCAAAACCTTGTTATATCAACGTCTGAAATAATAATATGCTTTTCTTGTCGTCGTATTTGTCCTTGTGTTATTAAACACAAGGCAACCTGTGACAAATAAGCTAACTATAGAAGAAGGCCTTTCATCAGTTTGCAAAACTGTTGGGAGGCCTTTTCTTCCATATTAACAGTCATATGAGCATAGATATTCCTTGTAGTATGACTAACCTTTATGTCCACTACGCTATTGTTTTTCATTAATGACGATTCGATCTCAAGCAGTATGGTATGAGCAACCTTGTTGATTAAATGGAACCTCGGAACGGGCCCGACTTTATGCTGCAATTGCAAGGACTATAATAGAGAAAGGTTACTCTCGAAGTTTTTACCACTGGTTAGTTGCTATCAATGTTTAAAGAACCTATAGTAATAGGAGCTTTTAAATCTGAGGAAGATATTTTTAGGTATATTAAAGGAATTGATCTTCTAGTGCTGATGATGTTGGCTCAAAGGCAATCGATGGGAATGGCAAAATATAGTGACTGTAAAGAGAGTGAAGGAGAGTTTTCAATTTGTAGAAAGTTTAAAGCTTAGCAAGAAAAGAGTAAACCCTAAAGGTCTACTCTTTAATGTTTAATCATCTTATGATTAGCAATCTTCTGCTTTGCTATGATGAAGAGGTGGTGGAATTAACCATCCTTTTTCTTTGTTAAGTCTAAGGACTTTTGCTCCAAGTGCTGTCTTTTGAACATGAAACTGTCCAAACATCATAGCTATGTCTTCTCGAATGGATTGCCCCATAATTGTGCTACACGATACTAAGCCTGCCGCAATGTTCGCCGAAAGACCAGCGGCTATTTCTGGATCTTGAAAACGTGCCCCTACTGGAATATCGTCTATACAAGCTTTAGGTCGTTCAGGAGGTGTTGGAGGTAAGCCAATTCCATTTTCTTTTAATAAAGTTTCAATTTCTTTGATTTCTTGTTGCCCACCCTGAATAGCTTCTTCAATTAATTTTTGTAAGTCTTCGTCACCTGCATGGTTTAAGTGGGTTTGATAACCAGCAACTAAACCTTTAGCTACCATCAAGTAAGACCATGTACCAAACACTTCACCATAGTGCATAGGTTCATCCGTTGGATTTCCACTTAAAATTCCCATTGTCATCCTCCCTAATTGTAAAATATTCATTAAGCGACCTTCCTTTCTTGACGATTGGTCACCTTTTTATAGTTCCTAAATTAAACCATTATATTCATCATTTTAATGATGGTTGTTAAAGGTAAAATTCTAATTTTAATCTATGTGGACTCTAACGAATAATGGCTAATAAAACTGGAGAGATTATGTTATAAAAAGAGCGGTTGCATAAAGGGAAATTATCTTCTAGCAACGAATATATATGATAAAATGTAGTGGCATATTATGAGGCTCTCTTCTTCTTTTTCCCATTGCCTAACCACCTTCGTTCGCGATGATCAGAGATCGTTATTTTTTGTAACGATTACCACTATTAAAGAAACGAGCGAAATAAAGAAAATGAAAAAAACACTTTCTCAATGAAGGTGTTTTTTTATTGTGTTTACAACAAAAATAAACTATAATGTTGTTATGTTTTATGTTGTAAATGCAACAAAAGGAGTCGTGATAAATGAGAGAGATTTTGCGAGAGATTGGCGTCATCGCTCGGGCGCTTGATTCTATAAGTAATATTGAATTTAAAGAGTACGATTTAACGAAGGGGCAGTATTTGTATCTTGTGCGTATCTGTGAAGAGCCTGGCATCATTCAGGAAAAGCTGGCGGAAATGATCAAGGTGGATCGAACAACGGCTGCTCGTGCTATCAAAAAATTAGAACTGCATGGTTTTATTGAGAAGAAAGATGATCGAGTGAATAAAAAAATCAAAAAGCTGTTTCCCACTGATAAAGGGGAAGCGGTATATCCAATGATCAAACGAGAAAATGATTATTCGAATCAAGTAGCGCTGGATGGATTTTCTGAAGAGGAAGCAGAACAGATATATGAGTATCTTCTAAGGGTGAGAAAAAATATCGAAAAAGATTGGGATTATGTGAAAAAAGGAAATAAGAGACGCTACTAAATGATAAGGAGAGATGACTTCAATGACCGTCACTTTTATTCCATGTAATGAACAGCATATAGAAGAGCTGCAAAAAGTCGGTATCGACACATTTATAGAAACCTTTCAGAATCAAAACAAAGCGGAACATATCGATGCTTACGTAAAGACAGCCTTTCATCCGAACCAGCTGTTAAAAGAATTACATCATCCATCTTCACAGTTCTATTTTGTTCAAGTGAATGGCGAAGTTGCTGGTTATTTGAAGGTCAATATGGATGATGCGCAGTCAGAAGAGATGGGAAGTGAAGCGTTAGAGATTGAAAGAATTTATATTAAGCAGTCCTTTCAAAAACAAGGATTAGGCCGATATTTAATCAATCAAGCCTTTGAGATCGCGAAGAAATATCATAAACGTGATGTTTGGCTTGGGGTGTGGGAGCACAACAAAGCGGCCATCGCATTTTATCAAAAGCTTGGGTTTGTTCAAACAGGGGTGCACGCATTCCTTATGGGGGACGAAGAGCAAATGGATCTCATTATGACCAAAACACTGAGCTGATCTAAAAGGGGGAAGAGAACATGCATGTTCCATCATTTTTTCAAGTGAAAGATATGGAGAAAATCAAATCATTTATTCAATCAAATTCATTTGCTACAGTTGTGACCACAACAGATGAGAAGCCCATTGCGACACATATTCCAGTGAGTTTTCATCAAGTTGAAGATTCGTATGTGATTACAGGGCATATGGCGATTGGAAATCCTCAGTGGAAAACGTTTGAAGAAAATGAGAAGGTGCTCGTCATCTTTCAAGGACCACATGCCTATATATCCTCTTCATGGTATGAAAAAGAAGCCGTACCGACATGGAATTATCAGGCTGTCCATGTATATGGAAAGGCTGTGCTGTTAGAAAAAGGGGAACTGGTAAAAGAATTAACCACGATGCTGGAAACATACGAAAGCCACAGAGAACAGCCTGTTTTATGGGATACATTGTCTGATGAACTGTTAGAGAAACAAATGAAAGGGATTGTGGGCTTTAAAATCATCATTGATGAAGTTCAGGCTGCTTTTAAACTAAGCCAAAATCGCCATGAAAGGGATTATGCTCACATCATTGAAAAGTTGGAAGCAGAGGGTGACGTGGAAATGGCTGAGGCGATGAAAAAGAGAGTAAAGGATGTATGAGAAAAGCACTCTTATGATCAAGAGTGCTTTTTTTTGTTTTGAGAGAAATGAGATATCTTGGCTTATAATGTCACATTTTCTTTAAAATTACATAAAAAAATCCACTATTTCCATAAAAAATCAGATCAATTCCTTATAATAAAGGTATCTGAGAATGGGGAGTGAGTCGAGATGGACCAAAACTTGCTGCAAATGAATCAAGTGAGATCAGAGGATGAATTAGCGGTTGTTAATATATCTTCTACAGAAATTGGGGCGCTGTCAAAGGAAGCGGCTGAGCGGATTTTACAAACGAAGGATACGGATGATATTCATTTACTGATGTATGTCCCGATTGAAAAGAAAGCAGATTTGATTTGGTTGATTGAAAGTGTTGGACAGGCGTTAGAAGATGAGGATGAAGATAACGTTGCACTTGAATTTGCTGATTTGCTCTATTTCTTTGTCATTCCATTTTATAAGGAGTATATTTTGAGGGAACATCATTTGTATGAGTGTATAGATGATTTGTTGGTACGATTAGCATCAAGGACTCACTCAGATATTCACACACTAGTTGATGCGATGAGAGACGATTTGACTGAATAAACATGAAAAAAGGCTTGTAGAGAGGTCCTCTACAAGCTTTTTTCATCGTAAAAAACCATAAATTACTGGGCTCTTTCCCACGTGATTTTTGTTTCATTTGTTTTTTTCTTTCCTTTTGCCAGTACTTTGCCGTTTTCTTGTTTCACGGTGATGTTTAGGTCGTAAAAGGAATAGAGGGCGCCAAGGCTGTCATTTTCTGGTTTGTGCAGGTTGTTTTCTTTTTCAGTTGATGCCCCAATGGCCAGCGTCTTGGCAAAGTTTAAACCGATGACTTCAGCGTAATCACTATTGGTATCAGATGAAGCGGTCACGTTTAAAGAAATGACTTTTTTCTTTTGATCAACGGTGATGTCAGTATCTTTTATGAGTTTAGACTGCTCCATGACTTCTTTCGTTTCATTTTGAATGCGGTCATTAATCGTTGGAAGTGCCTTAGATTCTGTTTTTTGTTCTTTCGTCGTATTCGAGCAAGCTGCTAGAATGAAGAGACTTGCAACTAGGCTCATGAAAACAAGTAGACTTTTTCTCACGTTCGTTCTCCTTTTTTCTGCGAAGTATGTATGTTTATGTTACCACGAATCCTTGTTTTGATTAAAAGAGAAGTGTTGATAAGCTGTGAACAATAAAAAGCACCCAAAATAGGGCGCTTTTTTCTTATTGTGCTGAAAGGCTTGTACTTAATGGAACAGAAGAAATGACGGTGAATTTAGGAGCCGCAGCACCAGACTCTAAATTTTTACGTAAAAGCGATGATTTGATTGTTCCATCCCATTTTTTATAGACACTTCCTGAAGTATTCGCACGAAGCTGTACATTCGAGAAACTTGCTTGTGAGTAGCTGTTTGTTCCATTATCTTGGACGCCGTGAACCATTTTGACGACATCGAGGTTTTTCAGACGACTAGGGTTGAAAACAGGCTGCTTATAGCGCAATTTCCCATTGACGTATAGTGACACTGTGCCATCACCATTGTTGATGAGCTTTAAGTTGACACGTGCACCATCCGTAATGCTCTTATCGTACTCACTGTTCCAGTATTGACTGCCGCCTTGTGAGCCGCTGCCAAGAAAGACCTTATAGCCAGAAGACGTTTTTGAAATACCGCTCTCTACAACGGCAGAGCCGAGACCGAGGTACCAGTCTGCATAGCCATTTTTAATAGTGGCTGTTTTCGGCAGCACAATATCAGCAGAGATACCTGACCATTTTGCCTCATCCGTTTGTGTCACAATCGCGCCGTGACGAGGACCAGCTGCTGAGGCAGGGATACTTGATAGCATCAAAACGAAGGCCAAACTTACACTCAAAACGATGAACCACTTTTTCATAAAAATTCCTCCTTAAATTGGATTCACTTTTATTATATAAAATGAAAGAGAGGGGCTACTTACATTCTTCTGGCCGATTTTGGTATTTTTTGTGAACAAAATCGGTCATAAAGTGGTCAACTTGTATTCGAATTGTAATGTGACTGTAAAATAACTGGGGGCATCTTCATGTATAATAAGTGCAGAAACCAAATACGGAGGATTTTTTAATGAATAAAAAGCTTATCGCGACAATCGTAACAGTAGCTAGTTTATTTTTGGCGTTTAGTTTCTCACATGGAGCAAGTGCAAAAAAAGTAAGCGGCAATATTACTTGGTATAATGGTGTCGGTAAAAAGGGCGCAGATGGAAAAAAACTCGGTCATTGGGATGCAGCAACTAAAATGGGATTTGACGTACCGAAAAAAGGTACAAAACTTAGAGTGACAACAAAAGCGAAACCACATAAAGTGATTACAGTATATAAATATGATGTAGGCAGAATGCCAAACGCTGTATTAGACGTCAGTCCAAAAGCATTCAAAGCACTAGGGTATAAAACAAGTAAAGGTGTCGTAAAAGGGCATTACACTTATTAATACATAGGCATGCAGAGAAGCGGGAAAAGTTTATTTTCTGGCTTCTTTTCTTGTAGAGAGGGTCTGAAAGGCAATGAAAAAATCAACATGGTGGATCATCACGGTCATCGGAGTCGCAGTGATTGCGGCAGTCATTTTCTTCATGATGAAGCCGGCGCAAGAGGCGAAACATGCAGGAAAAGTGAAAACGAATCAAGATGCAAAAGACGAATTACTCGTTTCATTTACAGATCAACAGTTAAACAATACGTATTACCTGCATGACCGGGCGCTTCATACGGAGAAACTGACAGCATATCCTTCGATTGCTTATGATTCTACGAAACAGCTTTTATATTACACGTATACGGATGAAGACACGCAAAAAGTGAGTATTCGAGAATTGAATGTGAAAACAGATGAAGAAAAAACGCTATTTACGAGTGATGATTCCATCGACAGTATGAGGCTGTCTGGAGACGGGAAACAGTTATATCTCAGGTATAACAAGGATTCTGGCGAACAATTTTATGTCGCTTCTTATGATTTGAATACACAAAAAATGAAGGTGTTATATCCAGAAAAAAGCAAGGATGATACGGTGAGTTCTTTTGCTTATGATCCGGCGTCAAACCTTCTGGCAATCCAGCATTATTCCTTAAAAGAAGATTACAAGAAAACCGATGAAGCGAATGAAAAGGGAAGAGACCCTGAACCAACGACCATGAAGATCACCCTTCAAACAGGTGCGAAGGGGAAGCGTATTACACGTATCTCGCAAACGATCAATGATATTTCATTTTCACCAGATCATAAGACATTGATTTATACAGAAGTGAAGGTGCGAAACGAAAAAGAAGTATCCTCTATTAAGATGCTTGATGTAGAAACCGGAAAAACGACGACACTCGTTAAGAACAGTGAGGATATGCATATTTTAAGTGCCGCACAGCCGCAATTTTCTACGGGCGGATCTTCTGTTTATTTCTTAGGTGTTGCTAAAAACGCAAAGGAATTAAAGGATGACACCGGACGAAAAGCAAAGGTAAGAACGATATTTGAATACAATATCAAGAAGAAAACAGTGGAAGCCGCTTGGGAGAAGGATGGCGGAATTGTTAACAATTTCACTGTCAATCGATAAAGGGTACGTTCAGTTATTTGATATAACTGGACGTTTTTTTATTTTGCCGCTTGAAATGATGGTGAAATTGAGGAATTCATGGAAGGGAAAGCAATTTTTAAGCAGGAAACGTGTGGTATTTTCGTATTTTGCTTATGTGACAGAGGAAAAGAAAGAGAGTAATATGAGTGTACATAAAAAACGAGAGGACAGATGACTTCTCGTTTTCACTGATTTATTTGGTGTTATTGTCTAATAAATTTTGAAAGATAAACAGGGCATTAATGGAGTGAGGGAATCCAGCAACTTTTGTACAGTGCTTAATAATCTCCATGATCTCTATGACAGAAAGTCCGATATGTAATGCTTGTTCAAAATGAGTCTTTAATTCTTCATCACAATCGCCTTTTGTAATGAGGGCAGATAATGTGCTGATGGCCTTTTGTTTTTCATCTAAAATGAAGTGGTTGAATTCTTTTTGTTCACCGAGTTCAATTGTTAGCTGTTCAATATTTGACCAAATGCTCTCGTTTTCCTGAATTGAAAGCTTCTCTATGTTACCTGCCGCTGTTTCTTGTGTGACCTGGCAAGTCTCTTTTTCTTCATTCAAATTGAACTCCTCCGTTTTTTATCGCAATTTTCCATTTGTTCGTTCATTGTGGCTTATGTGCCTTTTGATAGATGCAATGGGTATATAGTAGTATTATCGGTTTGCTGCGTCAACTTTTTAAGTATTGAATGTACAAATAAATGCCATTTCAAGTCATGCTTTGTTTTATTTTAGAATAATTCAACGAAAAGGAAATAAAGGGCTAATATATCGCTGTCTGTTAGCCCTTCGCAATGATTTACTCAATACATGTGTTTACGCATGTGACGGGAGATTAATTTCATTTTACTAGATGATATCCATCGGCCGCATCATGTCATAATCCTCGTGCTCTAATATATGACAATGCCACACATACCTGCCGCTGTATGGAACAAAGCGAGCGATGATCCGAATGACTTCACCGGCATGCGCTTGAATGGTGTCCTTGTAGCCTTGTTCATGTAAAGGAGGGGCTTCGTTCGGTCCTGTATACACAATTTCCCCTGTCGATTGATAGACCTCTGTATCAAATGGTCTTCTGTCTATCACCCTAAATTGAACAAGATGTAAATGAATGGGATGTGTGCCCCTTGTTGGATTGACGATGGACCAAACCTCTACACTGCCAAGCCGAGGATTTTCCGTGACGGGGTCATTCCAAAATTGGTTATCCAGCAATAAAATGGGGCGGCCGTATTTATCCTGTGTACCGGTAAGAGTGAGCGTACGCTCTTTATCAGCTCGACTAGGCCGAAGCGGTGGAAGCGGTTTGAAAATAGGCCGTAATGTTTTAGGTGCTCTCCCTTTTAGCGGCCGTGTGACTTTAAATTGCATGATGTTTGCATCTGTTTCAGGATTCACTTCCTGTCCGCAGCCCGCTTTATTTTTAAGGATGATCGTTTTGTTTTCGTAAGCTGAAAAATCGATGATGACATCAAACCGTTCAGCAGGAGCAATGCTAAAGGATTGATGGTGAACAGGTCTTGGCAAAAAGCCGCCATCAGATCCAATTTGCAAAATCGTAGCATCGTTGTCTAGATGCAGCTCGTAAGTTCTTGTATTGGACGCATTTAAAATACGAAAGCGATATTTACGCGGTTCTACTTCTAAATACGGCCATACTTTTCCATTAACCAAAATGGTTTCTCCGCAAAAGAAGGGTACGATGGACGGATCTGGTATGTCACTGTCTTCTGGCGTGTTGTTTGGTCTGCTTGGATAAAACAGTGCGCCATCCTCCTGAAACGTACGGTCCATGATCATTAAAGGAATGTCATACTCATCTTTCGGTAATTCTAGCGATTTTTCAAACGCATCAGAGATCAAATAAAACCCAGCTAAGCCGGCGTACACATTTAATCGTGTCAATGCCATCGCATGATCGTGATACCACAATGTGCAGGCTTGCTGATGATTTGGGTATACGTATACCTCTCGTTCAAAGAAGGGGCCGGTTGCTTCAAAGTCTCGTGAAAACCAAGCCTCTGGATAGCCGTCACTGCTTGCTGGTGTGACGCCGCCATGCAGATGAACGACCGTTTTGACTTCTGGTTCATCATGATGGCCGGCATGAATGGTGTGATCGACCGGCAGGAAATGCTTCAACGGCAATTTGTTCATCCATTTCACTTTGACTTTTTCATTTCGATTCGCTTGAATGGTGGGACCAGGCAAACTGCCATTATAGGTCCATAGCTTGGTTGGGGGCAGGTCTCTATGAACTTTTAGAAATACCTCCTCCATAGCGATTTCATAATACGTTTGTCTTGGGTTCTTTTTGACGGGCTCCGCGACTTCTGGGATTGGCAGCTCGTCAACAAATTTTTCTAGGTTCATGTTGTCTAATCCTCACTTAAAATCCAATTTGATACAGTATAAGTGCGGACATGAAAATAGGTGAATAAAATAAAAAAACCCGCTTTTCAGCGGGAGCATTACGGATGTTTATTTTCAAGCGCTGCATTTGCAGGCACTTTTTTATTCGGTTTAAAGACGAAATAAGCGGCAAGCACACCGAAGGTAATGATACTTGTCAAAATGAGCTGTGGTCTCATTGATTCGATAAACAGCATCGATGCCAAGATGGCGCAAATGACCAAAATGGTAAAGTACGTGAGATATGGGAACAGCCACATTTTGATTTTGAGCTGCTCTGGATTTTCTTTTTCGATTTTACGGCGCATTCTTAATTGTGAAACAGCAATGACCAAGTAGACAAGAAGGGCAATGGCGCCGGATGCATTGACTAAGAACAAAAAGATGGTTTCAGGATAAAAGTAGTTCATCATGACGGCAATGTAGGAAAAGAAGGTGCCTGCGACTGTAGCCGCTACAGGAACACCACGTTTGCTGATTTTCATAAAGCGTTTCGGTGCTTCGCCTCTTTCCGCTAATGAATAAAGCATTCTGGACGTTGTGTACAAACCGGAGTTTAAGCAAGATAGAACGGCTGTTAAAACAATGACGTTCATGACTTGAGCTGCTGATGGGACGCCGATGTATTCTAATACCGCAACGAACGGGCTTGTTAAAATACTCGCTGAATTCCATGGAAGCAAGGTCACAACGACAGCGATGGATCCGACATAGAACACGATGATACGCCATACAACAGAGCGGGTAGCTGTTGTCACAGACTTGACTGGGTCTGCTGATTCTCCGGCTGCTATTGCCACAATCTCGGTTCCCATGAAGGAAAAGATGACGACGACAATTCCGAGTAAAACAGAGCTGAATCCATTTGGAAGGAAACCGCCGTTCCCCGTTAAATTGGCAAGACCTGCAGTATGATGACCGCCAAAACCAAAGATAAATGCAAAACCGATGAGTAGAAAGAGAATAATGCTGACGACTTTTATTAATGAGAACCAGTATTCAAATTCGCCAAAAGATTTAACAGAAAAGATATTCGTTAATGTTAAGAGGATAGTGAGGATAAGACTTGTGAGCCAAACAGGTGCATCTCCATACCAATACTGAATAATGGCAGCACCGGCAATGGCTTCGATGGCGATGACGATGACCCAGAAGAACCAGTAAAGCCAGCCGATTGTAAACCCGGCCCAAGGACCGATGGCATCGCTCGCATATTGTGAGAAGGAACCGCTTGTCGGATAAGCGCATGCCATTTCTCCAAGCATTCTCATAATAAAGATCACTAGAAGTCCGGCAAAAGAATAGGAAAGAATGGCTCCAGGCCCTGCAGAATGAATGACAGCGCCGCTACCAACAAATAGCCCTGCGCCAATAACCCCAGCAATGGAGATCATTGAAATATGTCTTGTTTTCAGATTTTTTTGAAGACCGTTTGTCATGTTGGACATGTCTTTACCTCCAAACATTTCTCTTCATAGAGAAATTGTTTTTAGAATATTTTAAATTTTATCATACTGAATTGTCATTCAGCATTGGACAGGTTATCAAACTGACATTTCAAACCTCTTAACATGATGTTAAAAAGTATAAAGGATTTGAGAGATTATGTTCCCTCTTTTTCCTCTGTTCATTCTTAAAAATAGCATAAGATAGGATGGGGAGAAGTTGTGTCTCAAAATAAAATTATTCTGACAATTTTCTAGAAAGAGTGATATTGCCCATATGATCATCACAGAGTGAATTGGAAAAAGGTTGATGGGAGTAGGTCTTGAGGTCAATTGACCTTATAAAAATAAGTTTACTTAGGTCAACACATTTCTATGTATCCTATTTTGCTGACACAAGCGAATCATGTTGCTGTAGACCCACACGGGCTTTGCTTTGTAAGATAAATAATAGAAAAGTGATGTGTGAGGAGGCGCGGTTCGACATGGAGCGCTATAACGAATTAAGAGAAGGTGAAACAGGTGCTTGGGTCAGCATCATTGCCTATGTGATTTTATCAGCGGTGAAACTTCTAATTGGGTATGTGTTTCATTCAGAGGCTCTTTCGGCAGATGGATTGAATAATACGACGGATATTATTGCATCCCTTGCTGTGTTGATTGGGCTGCGTATTTCTCAAAAGCCGCCTGATGAAGATCATCCATACGGTCATTTTCGAGCAGAGAATATTGCGTCTCTTGTGGCGTCCTTTATTATGATGCTTGTTGGACTTCAGGTTCTGCTGAGTGCGGGCCGGTCGCTCTTCTCATCTGAGCATCAAACGCCCGATATGATCGCAGCTTGGACGGCAGCAGGAAGTGCTGTGGTGATGTACGGCGTGTATATTTACAACCGCAATCTGTCCAAACGGATCAATAGCCAGGCTCTTCATGCAGCAGCAGCTGATAATAAATCAGATGCGTATGTGAGTATTGGAACATTTGTAGGGATTATCGCCTCTCAATTTCAGCTGGCATGGATTGATACGCTTGCAGCGTTTGTCATTGGCCTCATTATTTGTAAAACGGCGTGGGAGATTTTCAGAGATGCCTCTCATTCGTTAACGGACGGTTTTCATATAAAAGATATGTCCAAATATAAAGAGACCATTGAAGCAACACCTGGAGTGGGCGATTTGAAAGATATTAAGGCACGGTATCTCGGAAGTACGGTCCATGTGGATGTAGTAGTGGAGGTCGAGCCGCACTTGAACATTGCAGAAAGCCATGATATTGCAGATGAGATCGAACGTAGAATGAAGAAGGAACATGATATTTTACACTCTCATGTTCATATGGAGCCAGCAGGTGAGACAAAAGAAGAGAAGAAGTCTTTTCCATCGTGAGAAGGCTTCTTTTTTTCTACATGCTGATGTTTTATGCAAATGCGCGTTGTATGGTAAAGTTAGACTATATGAAATTTAACGGAAACGTGATAGGAGGATCAGGATGGCATTTGATGAACCGATGCATTCAGATTTACAAAAAATCGTAGATAACATCAATAAAGTCATGGTTGGGAAAAAAGACATTGCGATATTAAGCCTTGTTGCGATTTTGGCGAAGGGGCATGTGCTACTAGAGGATGTGCCTGGTGTTGGGAAGACGATGATGGTTCGTGCTTTGGCAAAATCCATTGGCTGTGAGTTTAAGCGAATCCAATTCACTCCTGACCTTTTGCCTTCAGATGTAACAGGTGTGTCGATTTATAATAAAAAGACAAATGAATTTGAATTTAGGCAAGGACCGATTATGGGGCAGATTATTTTGGCTGATGAGATCAACCGGACCTCTCCTAAAACACAGTCGGCATTGCTCGAAGCGATGGAGGAAGGCAGTGTCACAGTGGACGGAGAAACAATGCCGCTTGCGGATCCTTTTTTCGTCATGGCGACGCAGAATCCAGTGGAATATGAAGGGACCTATCCGCTCCCAGAAGCGCAAATGGACCGGTTTTTATTCAAGCTGCAAATGGGGTATCCGACCATGCTGGAGGAGCTGGAGGTGCTCAATTTGCAGGAAAAGCAGTCCCCGATTGATACGCTCCAAGCAGTGATGACAAAGGATCATATCCATGCGTTGCAGCAAGCTGTTCAGACCATTCATGTGGATGCATCCATTAAAGAATATATTGTGGAAATCGCTCAAACGACGCGACAGCATCCATCTGTTTATTTAGGTGTGAGTCCAAGGGGATCGATCGCCCTCATGAAAGCGGCTCAGGCGTATGCACTGTTGAATCAGCGAGATTATGTGATTCCTGATGATGTACAGTATTTGGCGCCATATACATTGCCGCATCGAATGATTTTGACATCAGAAGCGACGTATGAAGGGAAGAAGGCGGAGACACTGCTGCGACAAATGCTTGAGCAAATTGGCGTGCCAGTTCAAAAGTCGATGACTCAATGAAGTCACGTCATCGTTTGGCTGTTTTATTATGGTTACGGGTAATGATGCTCATCATCCTCACTGCGGCAGTCTTTTGTTATGCCATGTTTCAGGGAGGGTTTGTGAGTTGGTTCCTTTTTTATGCATTTTTACCATATACTTTGTATGCTTTGCTGTTTGCGCTCGTTCCGCTGCGAGCGACAGTCAAAAGGACATTACAGCAAACCCGATTGAAGGCGGGAGACGTGCTGTCCGTTGACCTTGAAATCAAGCGGACAAATCCATTTCCATACGTTTACGTCTTGATTGAGGATGATCCGCCGGACACCTTTCATTTACAGGAACAAATTGAAATGAAGCAAATGCTGTTTCCTTGGTTTCGGAAAACGTGGCGTTTTTCCTATCAATTGAATGATGTCAAGCGCGGGGAACATCATTTGTCAGCGGTTCGAATCAAAACGGGCGATATGTTTGGTTTTGTGGAGAAAGAAGTGATCATTCCGTTAGAAAAAAAGCTGCTTGTCTATCCCAAAATGCTCGATCTTCAGGTGGAGTCTGCTGAGTCAGTGAATGAAAATGGAGGCAAAGCGGTTCACTCGTGGTTAAATGAACCGACCCATGTGACAACAGGCGTACGGGAATACCAGCAAGGAGACCGTTTTGCTTGGGTGGACTGGAAGACGACGGCTAGAAGGGGTCAGCTGATGACGAAGGAATTTGAACAGAATCAAACAAAGGATCTTGTCGTGTTTGCTGATTTTACAGATGAAGCGGTTTTTGAGACCGTCGTGTCTATTACAGCTTCTGTCCTACAATCGGCAGTGAAAAAAGGGTTGCCTTCAGGTCTTGTACCTCTAGGAAATCAGCATGCCTTTCGAGTGGATCAAGGAGAAATTCATTTACAGGACATGCTCTATTATTTAACAAGGGTGCAGCATCAACCTTCTCGCGCACAAGAATATAAGGCGTTAGCAGCGAGTGAGTACCAGCACTCTGGAAAATATGTCGTCACGGGTCAGCTGCAAGAAGAGCTTGCTGCAAGCCTCTTTGGAAATCGAAACAGAAAGAACATCACTGTTCTTTTAGTGAAGAGAGCTTTGGATCGCTTCACGACAAAAGAAAAACAGCTTGTAGACCGGCTCAAGGCATCTGGAATACGCACGACCCTTTTATTTGAAGACCGGCTGCACGAAAGAACTGTGAGGTGACAAACATTTATGCTGGATACGCATCAGCGGCAAAGCCGTTTTGAGTTGTTCATCTATTATGCTATAGCATTTCTGCTGCTTTGGGAGTGGCTTCGTCCGCTTCAAGACTTTACAGAGACGAGTCATACGTCTTATTTCATCATTTTTATAGGGCTTACGTGTTTGTTTACATTCTTTCGTTTGAAGTGGTATGTGACGTTTCCTATTTGTACTGGCATGATCTTGCTCGCCTTATATTTGATCTTTTATCAAGCAGAGCCAAGCTATCCGGCTGCATTATTTGCTGATATCAAAGATAATATCACCTTCATGAGCACAGGCATGTGGAGTGACATGTACCCGTCCTTCCGCACATTATTGTTTTATATTTTGCTATGGCTGCTTGTCTACTTGCTTCATTATTGGGTGGTCTATCAGCAGCGTATCTTTTTCTTTTTACTCATGACGATTGTGTATGTCACGATTCTTGATACATTTACGCCATATGATGCGACCTTTGCAATCGTTCGCATTATGGTGTTTGGCTTTTGTTTGCTTGGGTTGCTGTATTTCGATCGACTGCGTTCGGCTGAAGGCATTCGGGTGTCACAGAAGGCGCGTCTAAAGTGGTTTTTGCCCATGCTGGCGCTTGTCCTCCTATCAGCGGCACTCGGCGCTTCTTTGCCAAAGTCTGATCCGAAATGGCCTGATCCTGTCCCGTTTTTTAAGGCGGTGACGAATCAAGATAACGCAGCCGGGCAGAATAAGGTGGGATATAGTTCAGATGATTCATCGCTTGGCGGACCGTTTAGTGAGGATCGCACACCGGTCTTTAAATGGAGCGGAAAGAAGCCATCTTACTTTCGTGTCGAAACAAAAAGCATCTACACAGGAAAGGGCTGGGAGGATGCCTCAAATGATACAAAGCCTACTCGGCTAAAGGACGACGATGTGCCGAATCGGTGGTTTACCGAGCGTGTAAAAACAGAGGTGCACGAAACGAGAGTCGATATGGAATCTGACTATCGATTTAATCATGCCGTCTATCCAATTGGGACGATCACACTGATGCCAATGGAAAATATTCCGCTGCAAATGATGGGGAAAACGGAGAAAATTGTCCCATCCAGTCAAAATCCGCCGAAAAATTTAGGGAACTACCAAGTCAGCTTCTTATCGCCTACATTTATCCTTGAGGATTTGCAGAGGATCAAAGTACCGACAAAGAAGCAGGTAAATCAGCAGGTTGGGCGTGAATACTTGCAGCTTCCTTCCTCATTGCCAGAGCGTGTGAAGACGCTAGCAAACAGCTTAACGGAAACGAAGGATAATATGTATGATAAAGCCAAAGCGATCGAGGATTATTTAGGATCTGCGAAGTTTTCATATGAAACGCAAAATGTCGCTGTGCCTGGTCGTAATGAAGATTATGTAGACCAATTTTTATTTGATACGATGATCGGCTACTGTGATAATTTTTCATCCTCTATGATAGTGATGCTTCGTTCGATCGGGATTCCGGCGAGATGGGTGAAAGGATATACGGCAGGTCAGTTATATGAAACACAGATGGATGGAAACAATGTGTATGAAGTGACCAATAACAATGCGCATTCATGGGTAGAGGTGTATTTTCCAAACAGAGGCTGGGTCACCTTCGAACCGACAAAAGGATTTACGAACCCACAGACATTTACGAATGAAGCCGTTTCAAGCGATCAAACGGATGATCAAAAGGAAGAAGATCAGCCTAGCTCTGATGCACGCGAAGATCAGCCGGCAGAACAGCCGCAGCAGCAGGAGACAGATCAGCCGGCAGAACCAAAGAAACAAACAGCACAAGCAAAGCCAAGTATGGTGCATGTTGGTTCAATCTTGGGTTATGCGGCAGGAGCTATGGTCCTTCTTGGATTGATGAGCTGGCTGCTTTATCGATTAAGAGCAAGGTGGCTGCCATTCTTTATTGTGAGAAAGGTGAAACGTCTGCCAGAGGAGGAAGCATTCTTCTATGCGTATGCGGCTCTATTAAAGCAGCTGAAGCGCAGGGGGATTGAGAAAAGCCCAGGCATGACGCTAAGAGAATTCGCTTCTTTGATCGATGACAAGGATGGAGATCATCGCATGTCAGAACTGACGCAGCTCTATGAGCGGGCACTCTATCGACGAGAGGATGCTTCGGTGCTTTGGCGGCAATCGGCAAAGTTATGGGAAAATTTAATAAACAGGAGATAGTCTTGACCCCGTACCTTCCTGTTGTTAGAATAGGTGAATATTAAAACCTTCTAAAATACATGAAATTGAAGCGTTCGGATGTGAGTCTGGGCGCTTCAAAAGCGTGATTCACACTGAGAGCAGGTTTTCTCCTCTCATTTTTTCTGTGCGTTTATAAAAAACTATATTGGACATAGAGGTGACACCATGACAAATTTAGTAAATGAAATGATTTTGGTTCTAGATTTCGGCAGTCAGTACAATCAGCTGATCACACGCCGTATTCGTGAATTTGGTGTGTACAGTGAGCTTCATCCGCACACTTTAACTGCTGAAGAAATTAAAGAAATGGCGCCTAAAGGAATCATCCTTTCTGGCGGACCGAACAGTGTTTATGATGAAGGATCTTTCCGCTGTGATGAAAAGATTTTTGATCTAGACATTCCGGTTCTAGGCATTTGCTACGGCATGCAGCTCATGACTCACTATTTAGGCGGGAAAGTAGAAGCAGCAAGCCAGCGTGAATATGGAAAAGCAGATATCCACATTAATGGAACGCCTGCTTTATTCAAAGACCTTCCGACTGATCAAGTCGTTTGGATGAGCCATGGTGACCTCGTTGTTGAAGTACCAGAAGGCTTTACAGTTGATGCAACAAGTGCACATTGTCCAAACTCAGCGATGAGCTTAGCTGAGAAGAATTTTTATGGTGTTCAGTTCCACCCAGAGGTTCGTCACTCTGAGTACGGAAATGACCTATTGAAAAACTTTGTCTTCGGCGTGTGTGACTGCGATGGCAAATGGTCAATGGAGAACTTCATTGAAATCGAAATGCAGAAAATCCGTGAAACAGTAGGCGACAAGCAAGTATTGTGCGCACTAAGCGGCGGTGTGGATTCATCTGTTGTGGCGGTATTGATCCACAAAGCAATCGGCGATCAGCTGACATGTATTTTCGTTGACCACGGTCTTCTTCGCAAAGGCGAAGCAGAAGGGGTTATGAAAACATTTAGCGAAGGTTTCAACATGAACGTGATTAAAGTAGATGCGAAAGATCGTTTCTTAAATAAGCTAAAAGGTGTATCTGATCCTGAGCAAAAACGTAAAATCATCGGTAACGAATTCATCTATGTATTCGATGATGAATCGGACAAGCTAAAAGGAATCGACTACTTAGCACAAGGAACACTTTATACAGACATCATTGAGAGCGGAACAGCAACGGCACAAACAATCAAATCTCACCACAACGTAGGCGGTCTTCCAGAAGACATGCAGTTCGAATTGATTGAGCCTTTGAATACACTATTCAAGGATGAAGTCCGTGCCCTAGGTTCAGAGCTGGGCATTCCTGACGACATCGTCTGGAGACAGCCATTCCCAGGTCCAGGACTAGGTATCCGTGTACTAGGTGAAATTTCTGAAGAAAAACTAGAAATCGTCCGTGAATCGGATGCGATTCTACGCGAAGAAATTGCCAACTTCGGCCTTGAGCGCGACATCTGGCAATACTTCACGGTTCTCCCAGACATCCGCAGCGTAGGTGTTATGGGTGACGCAAGAACATATGACTACACAATCGGCATCCGTGCTGTTACGTCTATTGATGGTATGACGAGTGACTGGGCAAGAATCCCTTGGGATGTGCTTGAAAAGATCTCAACTCGTATCGTGAATGAAGTGAAGCATGTTAACCGCGTGGTGTATGATATTACGAGTAAGCCGCCTGCTACGATTGAGTGGGAGTAGGACTTTATTACTACATTTGTACTTGGAACGTTGATGGATAAGGGTTTAACCTTTTGAAAAAAAGATAAAACCATTTTGAAATATACACTCCCCCACCAAAAAACCCTACCAGAATTTCGGTAGGGTTTTTTCTTTATGTGATTTTACTTCTGATTTAATGTGGTATCCTCTTTATCTTCACCAAATAAAAATCCAAGGCCCCAAATAAAGGTGAGTGAATTAACAGCGTACAATAAAATTGCACCAATCTTTTTCATGGCAATCAATTTCCTCCTAACTTCAGTCTGCTATAGCCCTCAAAATTTAAATTGACTGGTTCATCCTCTAAATCATCCACAGTATTTTGTTCTGTCACTGGCACACTTTCATCTACAGTTTTAAAACTAAGTTCGTCCATCCAAATTTGACCTGGACCTTGTAGTAAAATGCCAAACGCAATGACTTCACTTTTTACTGGAACATCTAGTACTACACTAAAATGATTCCATCCGTTTGTTCCTGTAATTGGACGGTTCATCATATTGTCAAACGCAAGAACTTCACCTGAAGAATGGTCCATTCTCATCCATAAACCAGCTGAGCCTTTCACATCTTCGCTTTTGACAAAAGCAGAAAATTGAAGGCGTTCCCCTCGGTAACGCTCAGACTTAATTTGCTGCATCAATGTCGCGAAACCTCGAGCTTTTTCATCTTTTGATTTCAGATAAGCGGAGTAAGTACCACTGTGTACAATTCTGTCATCCAAACCTGTTTCATAGTCAGATGGGGTGTCCCCCGTCATAATCCAGCCAGTAGGTGTGTTTTTATTTGCAGCCATATTTGTTTCCTCCTCATCAATGACATTCCTTAATAATTTCCGATAACGTGCGGGTGACATGTCATATATCTTCTTAAAGGCTCTAGTGAAGGATTCCTGTGAACTAAATCGATACTGCAATGCGATATCAATCGCCCGTTGGTCCGTATGAATTAAATCCTTCGCCGCTTGGGTCATCCGTCGTTCCCGTATATAATCAACAACTGACTTCTTAATCACTTTTTTGAACACACGGTGAAAGTGAAACCTAGAATAACCAGCGTGTTTCGCTAGAGTTTGAAGCGGCAAATCATCTTTCAGGTGTTGTTCAATATAATTTAAAGTTTCTTGAATCGTTTTTTCATGTTCTTGATAGGACAATCGAGCACCTCCTTGCCTTACGAGTTTAGTATAGCGGAAATGCTCTTTAGGAAACTTGACTTTTTGTGCTGTGTTGCGATTTTAGAACTGACCTTTTAGTCGTGGGTTCAGGACTAGGTATCCGCGTACTGGGTGGAATTTCTGAAGAAGAACTTGAAATCGTACGGGAAGCGGATGCGATTTACACTAAGAAATCTTTCTTGAACATAAAAAAGAGTAGTCGATAAAATAAATGGAGAAGTATTTACTTTTTGCTTTATATTTTAATTAGTATTAGTAGGAGGAATTTATATGAAAAGAGAAAGTAGAGCTGGAAATTCATTCAATACATTAATTCTTTTTATTTATTTGTGTATACTAATTTTTTTATTGTCAAAAAAATTGTATTTGTTGTCTAGTATTTATGTTGTATTAATTAGTTTATGGCTAATTTGGGTGAATAGAAAACCCATTACTAGAAACATCAATACTCTCTTTGTTGAGCTGAAAAAGTTAAATCAATTAAAATATTATTATATTACAGATGATAATAAATATATTGATTTAGAGAAGAGACAGTATATCTTTAATTTATTCCGTGATGCAGCGGTGGGGACATTTTTTATTTCATTAGTTAACATCATAGCAATACGAAGTTTACTTGAACATTTTTTAGGTAAATCAGAAATTGTGAATTTATTCACTATCATCAGCATCAGTTTTGTATTAATTATTGGTTATGGGGGTATAATAGCAGGTTTAGTTTATAAATATACAACAGCTACATATGTTTTGATACCAATTATTAATGCTTTCATCTACTTTTTCTTTTTGCATCCAATAATTAATTCTTTACCTTATTTCGTTGGATTTTTGACTTACTTATTTACTACAGTGATACTGTATTCTGCGTTAACATATGCTTTTCCAGTTCATATTTTAAGGAAATTAAATGGAAAGACAGTATTAATTAGTTCATTTACAACAATTTCAGCTGCACTGTTAAGTCCAATTTTGTTGTTCTATTTTTCTAGTTATATCAAATCCGGAAAATATTTATTAACTATTGAAACTGTAAAAAAAGAGACTGACATCTCGGATACATTAAAAAACATTATTTTGGATAATCCTGATCTAGTAGATGTGATTAATCACTTTTTGTTGAAAGAAGTTTCGAGTCAGTTGACTTCAATGATAAGTTTAGGAATAACTGCATTTACAATATCTTATATTATAGGTGGTTTATTAATTAATAGAAAAATAACGAAAAATAAATTGAAAGCAAAATCTATTTATAGAAAATTAATTAAAGAAGAATACCCAATGGAATATAAGAATTTAGTTGCATGCTCGTATTACGGCGGAGAAGATTATGAAAACCTTTTATTAAATAATGATATAACTTCAAAAATAATCAAAGATAACGAGGTTAAATTAGATATTCCAAATTATTCAATAAAAACACAGTTTACAGCTTGGTTGAAAAGAAAAATAATTGTATACTCTATTTTCTCCTCATATAAAAAAATATTTAGTGAATTAAGGAAGTAGTTCAAAATCACTTGAAGTTACAAAATAGTTCTTGAAATCTCCCAATGACGCCCTTTTTCTTGACTCTAGTGATTCTCCAAGCTGTTGAATCACACTCCTCGAACCGATGACAAGAACTACTTTATATTTCTGATTGATATGAACGTGTATGTTTTGCTACTGGTTTATTTCTCGATTATTTACTTATATAGGTTACATGCCATTCAGTATTGGAGACATTTGTTACTTTAGGGTTTTATCATTCTATAGACACTTTTTATATATAAAATTTCGTTGTAATAGCACTTTAGCACACCTTTCTTCTCCGAATCTTTCCGAGGGAGAAAGGGTGCTGAATGTTCAATTTGCTAGACAAGTTTTCAATATATGGGTTTAGCTCGTAAATGTGACGGAGCATATTCGGGTTGTGATTTTGAATGAAAAAAGTATTTGTTTTTCCTTGGTCCGTTATGACTTTATATAGTATGATCAAATGAATATGCAAGACTTAATGAATTCTATTTTGTTTCAAAATCTCTCTTCAAAATCGAATACATATACACATCATCGAATCCCTTTTGACCCAATTCATACTCTCTTAATAAACCCTCTCTCACAAAATCAATCTTCTCTAATAATTGAACAGAAGACGTATTTGCTGGATCAATGATGGCTTCAATCCGATTCAGGTTCATCTCCTGAAATCCATATCGTAACACCGCAGCGATCGCTTCACTCATAATCCCTTTTCTCCAATGATCGTGATGTAATTCATAGCCGATTTCCGTGCGGCAGTGCTGTTTTTCCAAATTAAGAAATCCACAGCTGCCGATGATCGCAGAATCATCTTTTAAAGAAATGCCCCACCGGATGCCTGTTTGTTCTTTGAAGATATTGTCATACCACTTGATTTCTCCTTTTGTGTCCTCGATGGTTTCATGTGCATCAATGCCCATGTATCGGCACACGGTTTCATTGGATAAATAGATATGCATATCCTCAGCATCTTTGATCGTTGCTTGTTTTAAGATCAGTCTTTCGGTATGTATTGTTGGAAATGATTGTGGAAAGGTGATTTTGTTCATTTGGTTATCCTCCATGCGATGTCTTTTGTTCTGTACATGCCTTACAATAAAAAACCCCTTCATTCCTCAGCCAAGCCTTCACCTCTGTCATTCCTTTTCTCTTTGGATAGACCAGCTTGACGTACACTTCTTCGTTTCCTTCTATTTTTTTCTGACAGCTAGCACACGTGGGTTCTTCGAATCGAAACAATCGACATACTCCTTTTTGTAGATATTTCTTCCATTATATCAAATATCCAACTTATTCTTTCGACTCCATTCTTCACTTTTTCTATTTTTGTCCGACATATGCTAAGTAAAAGAAATTTCCGTTTGTTGAAACCGTTTGAGAGAAAGCTTGCTCTAACAGGTGTAGGAGGTGTGAGTGAGATGAAGCATGTGCGTCTAATTAAAAAAGCACAAAAAGGGAATGTCCCGGCATCAAAAGCTAGTCAATAAATAAAAGAGCGAACATGGTTATACATGTTCGCTTTTTGTCTGCTTTTGGACCAGCCGATTACGATAGAACGAGTACCGAATCAACATGAATGCGACAAAACTGGCTAAACCGCCAATCCAGCTTAGATTCGTTACGTTTGTATACTGTATAATCACACCGCCGATTGACGATCCGAGCATCATGCCGATATTCATAATCGCTGTATTAAAACTCAGCACGGTTTCTGATGCTTGGGGTTTTAGAGAGATGAGGTAAAACTGCTTTGCTGGAGTTGTCGTCCATGTTGCGATGCCCCATATGGCTAGTGTGATCAAGACACTAATTGTAGAGAATTGTGTGAAAAATAAGGTGAAGAGAGCGAACATCTGGATCATGATACTGATCGAGATGGTTCGGTTTGGCCCCCATTGATCAACGGCGAAGCCGCCAAATCGTGAGCCTATAAAAGCAGCGATTCCTAAAATGAGTAAGGCGATACTTGTCATTTCAAGAGAAAAACCAGCAGTCTGTCGTAATAAAGGCGAGATATAAGCGAATACCATTGTGTAGCCTAAGATCCAAAAGACGGTCGTGGCTAAGCCGCTGATCACCCTGCTATCTTGAAGGAGATGTAATTGCTGCTTCAATGGCAGATGTGAATGTCCCTCCATGTGTGGCAGTAATTGATAAAGCAGTAATAAAAGACAAGCAGTACCTAGCGCAATGATGAGAAAAATATAGTGCCAATCCACATGACCTGATAGAAATGTGCCAATAGGGACACCAAGTACGAGTGAAACTGTAAAACCAGTAATGACCGTTGCCATCGCACTTCCCTTTTTTTCGGGAGGGGCGATCTGCGCTGCATAATTCGTGGCGACCACAATATATAAGCCGCCGCTCATGGCCATGATGACTCGAGATAGCAGGAGCAGCACAAAGTGATGGCTAAAAAAGGCGACCACATTGCCTAAAATAAACACAAAAATAGCCGATAACAGAACCTTTTTTCGGTTCAATTTCGATGTTGCCATGACTAAAAAGAGAGCGCCTACTGCATAAAATAGAGAGTAAACGGTGATAAGCTGCCCGGCAGCAGGAATGGAGATGTGTAAATCAACTGCAATTATATCTAGAATGCCAGACACGACGAATTCTGAAGTGCCTGTGACAAATGAACCGACAGCTAAAAGAATAATCAATAGCTGATGAGATGTGTTTTTCATTTTTGAACCCTTCCTTCATTTTGATACGTTGTATTTAGTTTAAATTCCGTGCTAACATAAGTAAAATTGATGTTTTTCATGAAGGGGATGAGTGAATACTCATGAGCTTTGTTCGCTTTGATATTATCGCAAAAGTGGTGGAGCTTGGCAGTTTTACCGCAGCAGCTGAAGCATTAAATATGACGCAGTCCGCCGTGAGTCATGCAGTGGCAAGTTTAGAAACGGAGTGGGGTGTGTCTTTATTCATTCGCGACCGAAAAAAGGGCATTATGCTGACGGACATCGGTCAAACTCTTCTCCCGCATATTAGAGAAGTGTTAAATAGGATGGAGAAGATCCAGCAAGAAATTGCGTTAACGAAAAATATTGAAACAGGCTTGATTCGTATCGGTACATTTGCCAGTGCATCTGCTTGTTTATTGCCTAAGCTGCTTGTAAGCTATCAGAAAAAGCATCCGAAAATCGAATTTAAATTTTATGAGGGGACGTATGAAGAAATATTGGAGTGGCTGGATTCTGGCATTATTGATGTTGGATTTGTTGTGAAAGGCCATGCGGATGAAGCCTTCGACTTGCTGCCGCTGATCAAAGATGAGATGGTGGTCGCTTATCATCCTCATCATCGATTCCACCAGCAGCCCATTGTAGACATAACAGATTTGGCGGATGAACCTTTTATTATGCCGACTGGCATGTATCAATCACATGTAGAGGATATTTTTTCTGAGGCCCAATTGAAGCCGGCTACTTTATTTGAAGTACATGATTGTACGACTATTGCTCGTATGGTCGGGGAAGGACTTGGTGTCACGATAGGCCCTGAGTTGTTTTTAAAAACGCAGCAGCTTGTGCACATTCGTCAGCTGAATGTGTCTCATCATCGTGAGGTTGCGCTCGCCTGTCCTTCTCTCTCCCAAGCTTCTCCGGCAGTGAAAGAGTTTTTCCATGTGGCCGAAACGGTTTTTGTAAAAGAGAAGGATTTAGAGAAGGGTGTATAAAGAACTAGATGTGATTTTCCAAATTCGTGTAATAAGACGAATGAAGCGGACATTTCTTTGAAAATTGTTCGCTTTTCGTATTGTGTTTTAAAAATGAAGTTGGTACAATAGACACAGAAATCAAATAGATAGAAGTCGTATAATCGCGGGGATATGGCCCGCAAGTTTCTACCAAGCTACCGTAAATGGCTTGACTACGTCAATTCACACTCGTTTGATATAAATCATGCATTGTTCTTGTTTTATGTCACGGTCTGAATTCACACTTGTAGTCAAGCGTCCCAAAACTGTTGGGGCGTTTTTTATTTGACTTGTGAATGGGACAGACTAAAGCAAAAGGACATGAAGGGAGTCAGTTGGCTTTGAAACAGTTTTTTCAGTTTGATGAGTTAGGAACGAATTACCGCAGAGAAATCATCGGTGGTTTAACCACATTTTTGTCGATGGCTTACATTTTGTTTGTCAATCCGATCACACTTGCTTTAGTGTCCGTACCGGATTTTCCAGATAAATTACGAATTGATCAGGGCGCTGTCTTTACAGCGACGGCGTTAGCCTCTGCCGCAGGGTGTATTCTGATGGGGTTGATTGCCAGGTATCCGATTGCGATTGCACCAGGTATGGGTTTGAATGCCTTCTTCGCCTTCTCGGTTGTTCTTGGCATGGGCATCACATGGGAAGCAGCACTTTCTGGTGTGTTTGTTTCAGGAATGATCTTTGTTGCCCTTTCTTTAACAGGTTTCCGTGAAAAAATCATCAATGCCATTCCGGCTGAGCTGAAGCTGGCGGTTGGTGCGGGTATTGGTTTGTTCATTACGTTTGTCGGTCTGCAAGGCTCTGGCATTATCGCCAATAATGATAATACGCTCGTTTCGATTGGAAACATTCACAGTGGCCCTGTCTTATTAACGGTGTTTGGTATCGTTGTGACTGTCATTTTAATGGTTCTTCGAGTGAATGCAGGTGTCTTCATCGGGATGCTTGTGACAGCTATTGCAGGAATGATCGTTGGTCTTGTACCAGTACCGACGCAAATTGTGGGAAGTATTCCAAGCTTATCTCCAACCTTTGGCCAAGCCTTGATTCATTTACCAGAAATTTTCTCAATTCAAATGCTTGTCGTGATTTTAACGTTCTTATTCGTTGGGTTCTTTGATACAGCAGGAACGCTTGTGGCTGTTGCAACCCAAGCTGGTTTAATGAAAAATAATGAGCTGCCGCGTGCAGGAAGAGCACTTCTGGCGGATTCATCTTCAATCGTTGTAGGTTCTGTCCTTGGAACATCCACAACGACATCTTATGTTGAATCCAGCTCAGGTGTAGCTGCTGGTGCGCGTTCTGGATTTGCAGCTGTCGTAACAGGTATTTTCTTCTTACTTGCGATGTTCTTCTCGCCGCTATTATCCATCGTTACATCGAATGTGACAGCACCTGCTTTAATCATTGTCGGTGCACTGATGGTCGCTCCGCTTGCGAAGATTGCCTGGGATCGTTTTGAAATTGCCGTACCAGCCTTCTTAACGATGATTATGATGCCACTCACATACAGTATTGCAACAGGGATTGCGGTTGGCTTTATTTTCTACCCGATTACGATGATCTTTAAAGGGAAAGCCAAAGAAGTACATCCGATTATGTACGGATTGTTTGTGATCTTTATTCTTTACTTTGCTTTCTTAAATCATTAATTGTGCAATCAAAACAGCAGCTCATGGAAGCTGCTGTTTTTTTGTTTTGTCTAATTTTCTTGCCATTTTAAAACCTCTGCTGCCCTTTATCCGTCTATTCGTATGAACGTCAAGGCATCTTGACTGAACAGAGAGACTCCGCTACTTTAAGAGGAGTCATCGGAACAGGACATTCGTATGAGCCTGTTTGGATTGTGCTGGATAGGAGTTGATATGAGATGTTAGAAAAAGATGAAGAGCAAAGTACATCAGACTTAAAAAATGAAGAGCCATCAATAGATCAAGAAACGAGGCAATCCCGCCTCAGCAGAAGCGCCGCAAAACGTAGAAGAACCTCGAAAGCAAAAGCAGCAGCGGCTGATGAGCGTTCTGCCATTCAGCGTATGCTGCAAGGTGTAGGAGGCGCGTTTAAGCGCTATGGCTCATATGGACTTGCGATGTTAAAATCACCGAGCCGGGCCATCAATCAAGCGGAAACATTACGGATGAAGTACGCCTGGATTTCGATTGTGTTATGCAGCGTGTTTTTTGCTTTAGGCAACTATGTTCAATTAAAGGCGTCAAAGACCCGTTTATTAGGCTTTGGCATTCATTACTCTTTTGGTGACGCCTTTTTGAGGATAGCGGTCTTTACACTCATCCTGTTGACATTGATGATGCTTACCGTCTGGTTACTCGGAAAGTACATGCTAAAAGGAAACATATCACTGAAAGAAGTGATCATGAAGTTTGGTGCCGCCCTTGTGCCGGTTTTGGTTTTATCCATCCTTTGGCTTGTATTTGCCATGATGAATATTCCATATGTGACGGTCATTTTATCTGTGATGATGTTTTTTGGTCTCCAGTTGATTGCGGTCGTTCTCTTTCGCTCGATTCAATCGGAGCATGAAGCGGTGCGCGGTGATTTGATGTATGCGGGCTGGATCTTTTTATTGGTGGAGCTTGTCATCATTGCACTACTCTGGAGCATTGTCGGAGAGTATTTGATTCCATCACTTGTTCCTGTTCGATTTGGATAAACACACTGAAAGCCTCCTTTTTTAAAAAAGGAGGCTTTCATGTTGAGAAGAGGAAAAAACGGGTAAACTCTTGGTAACAAAGACCACCTTTGTTGTCGAAAGATATATGTGTTTTTCTCGCGCAAATTTGATTGTATCAAGGTATGTTCTCTAGTAGAATATGGGGTGCTTTATTTGATTTTTAGTGCAGGGGGTTCGAATCGTGCTTCAACAACTTTTATCCAATGCGTTCACCATGGTTTTGATCATTTTAGTGATTAATATTGTCTATGTTTCTTTTTCCACTATGCGTTTGATTTTAACAATGAAAGGCAGACGGTACGCAGCTGCTTTTGCTGGTACGATTGAAATGCTTATCTATGTCATTGGGTTAAGTATCGTACTTGATAACTTAGATCAAATACAAAATGTCATTGCGTATGCGCTAGGTTATGGGATGGGAATCATTGTCGGGATGAAAATTGAAGAGAAGCTGGCACTTGGCTACACAACTGTTAACGTGATCACAAAAGAATTGGATGTCGATCTCCCAAGACAATTGAGAGAAAAAGGATATGGTGTCACCAGCTGGGTAGCAGGCGGTCTTGAAGGAGACCGGACAGCATTGCAAATTTTAACACCGAGAAAATATGAACTGCAATTATATGAAACGATTAAAACGCTGGATTCAAAGGCGTTTATCATTTCGTATGAGCCCAAATCGATTCACGGCGGCTTCTGGGTGAAGGCTGTGAAGAAAAGGAGAATTAAAGAATGACCGCAAAACCAAAGAAGAAGAAATTCTATGTGGAAGACAACATGACGATCGATCAAGTGTTGTCCCAGATGGCAGCGGAAGGCTACTCGCCTGTCCGACGAATGGAGGAGCCCATTTTTCAGGAAAAGAAGGAAAATGGGTCGATTCAGATCATTCCGATTGGGAAAAAAATCGTATTTGAAGGAAAAATAGTCTAAATCCGAACATTAAAACGACGACTTCATAGATTGTTCGATAAATCCGTTGACATCATGAACATCCGTTGTTAAGATAAACATGAAATCAAAACACGAGCCTCATATAATCTTGGGAATATGGCCCATAAGTTTCTACCCAGTTACCGTAAATGACTGGACTATGCAGGATAGTGAACAAAACTGACATGGCGTTTCAAAAGCGAACAGCGCTTACCATGGCCCGGTTTGTGTTGCTTCCTAACAATGCAATGCAAATCGGGCCTTTTTGTTCGGCGTTTGACAAGCTGCTTAGGTTTGGGAAGCGTGTCAAACGATACAAAATCGAATATCAGCTTAAAGGTGGGGACAAAATGAAGCCGCTTGTAGGTGTCATCATGGGAAGTACATCTGATTGGGAAACAATGAAAAATGCGTGCGATATCTTAGAGGAATTAGACATTCCGTATGAAAAACAGGTGGTATCCGCACATCGGACACCTGACTTGATGTTTGAATATGCGGCAGAAGCAAGAGGTAAAGGACTAAAAGTCATCATTGCCGGTGCTGGAGGCGCAGCACATTTACCGGGGATGGTCGCAGCGAAAACGACACTGCCGGTCATTGGTGTGCCCGTACAATCAAAAGCACTAAATGGGCTGGATTCCTTATTATCCATCGTTCAAATGCCAGGCGGTGTACCGGTTGCGACAGTGGCGATTGGCAAAGCCGGTGCAACAAATGCAGGGCTTCTTGCCGCGCAAATGATTTCAGCATTTGATGAAACAATCGCTGCTCGCCTTGAAGAAAGAAGAGAGCAAACAAAACAGACTGTACTAGAAAGCAGTGATCAGCTTGTCTAAGCAGACCATTTTTCCAAACGCAACCATCGGTATTATCGGCGGAGGACAGCTTGGCAGATATATGGCCGTCAGCGCAAAGCAAATGGGATACCGGGCAGCTGTGTTAGATCCAGTCGCACAATCTCCTTGTGGACAGGTTGCTGATACAGAAATCACAGCTGCATATAGTGACCTCGAAGCGATTCGACAGCTGGCAGAAATCAGCGATGTCGTGACATATGAATTTGAAAATATTGATTATGATGCACTTAATCAATTGAAGGAAGAAGCCAATTTACCGCAAGGAAGTGAACTTCTTCTTTTAACTCAAAATCGTGAAACGGAGAAAAAAGGGATTGTAGACGCAGGCTGTGAAGTCGCGCCTTATCGCATCATTCATGATGAAAAAGAGCTGGAAGACGCAGTGGCCGTGCTTGGTTTGCCAGCCGTGCTGAAAACATGCAGAGGCGGCTACGACGGAAAAGGGCAGTATGTGATCAAGGAAAAAGGACAGCTTCATGAAGCAGCAGCATTGCTCACACATGGAACTTGTATTTTAGAAAGCTGGGTCCCATTTCAAATGGAGCTCTCGGTGATCGTCACTCGTTCTATTCATGGGGAGATTGCGGTATTCCCAGTCGCTGAGAACATTCATAAGCACAACATTTTGTTCCAAAGCATTGTGCCTGCAAGGGTAGAGGAACGCATTCAGGAGAAGGCAAAAGAGCTGGCAACGACACTGGCTGAAAAGCTGGGGCTAGTCGGTACACTTGCTGTAGAACTGTTCCTGACAAACGAGGGAGAGCTGCTCGTCAATGAACTGGCGCCTCGCCCGCATAATTCTGGTCATTATACGCTCGATTTATGTGAGACGAGTCAGTTTGAACAGCACGTTCGCGCGATATGTGGTTTGCCGCTTGGCGGTACAGCCCTTTTCTCAGAGGGCATGATGGTGAACTTATTAGGCGATGAAGTGGACATCCCAACAGAGCATCCTGAGCTTCTCAAAGAAGCGAAGCTTTATCTATATGGAAAGCATGAAGTAAAAGCCGGCCGCAAAATGGGTCACATGACATTTATGAAACAGCTTGATGATGAATGGATGACAAACATCACAAAGATATGGACTGAAAGAGATGGAGGAAACGGGAAATGATCGAACGTTACGCACGACCAGAAATGTCAGCAATCTGGACAGAGGAAAACAAATTTAATGCATGGCTTGAAGTAGAAATTCTCGCTTGTGAAGCTTGGGCAGAGCTTGGCGTTATTCCGAAAGAAGACGTTGTGACCATGCGCAAGAATGCAAGCTTTGATATTGATCGTATTCTAGAGATTGAACAAGACACGCGCCACGACGTGGTTGCCTTTACGCGTGCTGTATCTGAATCTCTAGGAGAAGAAAGAAAGTGGGTTCATTACGGGTTAACATCTACAGACGTAGTGGATACGGCGCTTTCATATTTATTAAAGCAGGCGAACGATATCTTGCTCAAGGACATTGAGAGATTTGTTGACATCCTAAAAGAAAAAGCAAAAGAGCACAAATATACCGTCATGATGGGCCGTACACATGGTGTACACGCTGAACCGACAACATTTGGCCTGAAGCTTGGTCTTTGGTACGAAGAAATGAAGCGTAACCTAGAACGTTTTAAACAAGCAAAAGCTGGCATCGAATACGGCAAAATTTCTGGAGCTGTTGGCACATATGCGAACATCGACCCGTTTGTTGAGCAATATGTATGTGAGAAGCTTGGCATCAAAGCTGCACCAATTTCAACCCAAACCTTGCAGCGTGATCGTCATGCAGATTACATGGCTACTCTTGCACTCGTCGCAACAAGCATTGAGAAATTTGCTGTTGAAATTCGTGGACTTCAAAAGAGTGAAACACGTGAAGTAGAAGAGTTCTTCGCAAAA